>NZ_JBPZHB010000008.1:0-518396 GCF_051857545.1 Larkinella fluvii
AGCCAAAACCGATTGACTCTGAATAATTGGTTTATCCATCGCTTTCGAAAATCCAGTAGATCAAAGAACAACAAATACTTAGCTATTTATCCCGGAAGATCAAATCCTTCGTACAGTACTGATGTAAAATGATGAATATTAAATGTAAAAATAGCTAAGCGCTCTCGAAATACTTTTACATTTAACATTCATCATTTTACATTTAAAATTCTTTTCATTTCCTCTTTTGTTTCTAAAAAATCCGAACAATCGCCGAACAGGAAATGAAGTAATTACAACGGTTGTGTAACTTAGCGCAGAAAACTAATTCCTTTTCCAATAAACCTTATGAAAAACCTTTTGGTATTTTGCAGTGCGGTGCTCCTGTTGGGAGCCTGTTCAAAATCATCCATGACGGCATCCAAATCGGCCTCATCGCCAAAAGCCGAGAAAGGATGGATCAGCCTTTTCGATGGAAAAACGTTCGACGGCTGGAAAGTGGGCAAAAATGCCGACTCCTTCAAAATCGAGGATGGAGCCATTGCGGTGAATGGGCCCGTTGGACACCTTTTCTATATGGGACCGGTGAACGACCACAACTTCAAAAATTTCCAGTTCAAAGCCAAGGTGATGACCCTGCCCGGTTCCAATTCGGGGATGTATTTCCATACCCAGTATCAGGAAGCAAGCTGGCCCAAAAAAGGCTTCGAGGTGCAGGTAAACAATTCACACACCGACTGGCGCCGGACTGCCAGCCTGTATGCCATTCAAGATGTGAAAGAGACGTATGTAAAAGACAATGAGTGGTATACCGAAGAAATTATGGTTCAGGGCAAAAAGGTGACCATCAAAATCAACGACAAGGTGGTCAACGAATACACCGAACCGGAAGGCGTTGACCGGCCCAAAGACATGGCCGACCGCAAAATCGGCAGCGGCACCTTCGCCCTGCAGGCCCACGACCCCAAGAGCAAAGTCTATTACAAGGATATTATGGTGAAAGTGTTGCCGGATTAAGTAGAGACAAGAGAGTAGAGAGTAGAGAGTAGAGATAGGAAGTGTAGATTCCTGTTTTTTGTCTTTCTTCTCTTGTCTCTACTCTCTTGTCTTTTTCAAAACATCTTCCGCGCTTCCGGGTTTCTTAGGTATCAAATAACGAGAAACCCCATGCATCATTTTGAAACCCTGACGGAAGCGATGGAAAGTCTGCGCGAGCGCGGCTACACGCACGATTTTGAGCCAAAACGCGATTATCTGGAAGAAAGTGGTTCTGGCTTAAAAATAAAAAGCGACGAAATTACCGTCGATGAATTTCACCGTTTTGAAGGCACCTCCGATCCCGGCGATGAAATGACCCTGTACGCCATTTCGACGGCCAACGGCATGAAAGGCGTTTTTGTGTCACCCCAAGGCACTTATTCCAACGAGGTAACGCCCGAGCTGATGCAAAAATTTTCGCTCGCCGAGCGGCCGGAAACCAATCTGGAAGGCTCCGTAAAGCCCATTCACGGGGTCGGACTGGGGTCAAACGGGCAGTAGACAGGAAGCCCTTTCCACGATATACTTGCAATCGCCCCCCCGCGCAACGTATATTTGCTGACGACCCGGTGGCATTTATCTTATTTTTTTAAAAATAGAGACCAATCGCAACCGGCTCATCGTCAACTGCTAACTGTTTTTTGCTAATTTTGCGCTCTTTTGAGAGAGATGCTCTTTTCTTGACCGTATGAAGCTGTCCGAATTTAGGTTTGACTTACCCCAAAGTCTTGTTGCCTTGTATCCGCCCGAACGTGGGGAAGCGCGGCTGATGGTTGTTGATCGTAAAACGAAAACCATCGAACACAAACAGTTCTCCGACATTCTGTCGTATTTTGGTGACGGAGACGTGATGGTCATCAACAACACCAAGGTGTTCCCCGCACGGCTTTACGGTAATAAAGAAAAAACCGGTGCTAAAATTGAAGTTTTTCTGCTGCGCGAACTGAACCGTGAAATGCGGTTGTGGGACGTTCTGGTGGATCCGGCCCGGAAAATCCGGGTAGGGAATAAATTATATTTCGGTGACAGTGACCTGGTTGCGGAAGTAATCGATAACACAACCTCCCGCGGCCGAACCATCCGGTTTCTGTTTGAAGGCTCACACGAAGAGTTCATGAAAGCCATTGATGAACTGGGCGAAACGCCTTTGCCCCGCGAAATCAAACGCAAAACCGAAGACTCCGACCGCGACCGGTACCAGACCATTTTCGCCCAGCACGTGGGCGCCGTGGCCGCTCCAACGGCCGGTTTGCACTTTACAAAAACCATCATGAAACGGATGGAAATCAAAGGCATTCACTTTGCACCGATTACGCTGCACGTGGGCCTGGGAACCTTCCGGACGGTCGATGTGGAAGATCTGACGAAACACAAAACCGACTCCGAGAACTACGCGATTACGGATTCGGCCGCAAGCATCGTCAACACAGCACTGGACAACAACCGGCGCGTTTGCGCCGTCGGAACCACCTCGCTGAAAGCCATCGAGTCGTCAGTGTCGGCCAACGGTCGGCTGAAATCGGTCGAAGGCTGGACGGATCGGTTCATTTTTCCGCCCTACGATTTTAAAATTGCCAATTCCCTGCTGACCAATTTTCATCTGCCGGAATCCATTCTGATCATGATGACCAGTGCTTTTGGCGGGTATGATCTGATTAAACAAGCTTACGATGTAGCCATTCAGGAGAAATACAAATTCTTCAGCTACGGCGACGCGATGTTGATTCTTTAAATTAGACAAGAGAGGAAAGACAAGAGAGAAGAGACTTTTACGGTCTTTTGTCTCTTGTCTTTTCTCTTTACTCTCTTCCATGATTAACCATTACGTCATCATTGTCGCCGGAGGGAGTGGCAGCCGGATGGGCGTGAATACGCCGAAGCAGTTTCTGCCGATCGGCGGTTTGCCCATTCTGATGCATACCATCCGGCGGTTTCGTTCCTATTCTTCAGATTTACAAATTCTGGTGGTTTTGCCGTCTGAACAGATCCCGGTTTGGGAGGCCCTCTGCCGACAGTATCAATTTGACGAACCGGTTTTGGTCATTCCGGGCGGCAAGACGCGGTTTCAGTCGGTTCGGAACGGGCTGGAACAAATTCGGGCAACCGACGGTCTGGTGGCGGTTCACGACGGTGTTCGTCCTTTTGTAACAACGGAACTGATCCGTTCCGGTTTCGAAACCGCCGACCGAACGGGCAGTGCCGTTGCCTGCGTTCCGATGAAAGATTCGGTCCGGCTGGTTCAGCCCGATGGTAGCAGTCAGGCCGTCGACCGGACGAATTACCGGTTGATTCAGACGCCCCAAACATTTCAACTGGCCCTTTTCAGAGCTGCTTTCCGAACGCCGGAACAGCCTTTTTTTACCGATTGCGCCAGTGTGGTGGAATATGCCGGGTATCCGATTACGCTCATCGACGGTTCCTACGACAACATCAAGATCACAACGCCCGAAGATTTGGATATTTCAGAACTGAAAATACGCTTAATTGAGTAGACAAGAGAGTAAAGACAAGAGCGTAAAGACTTCTTTTCCGGTTTCTCTTTGTTCTCACGTCTCTTCTCTTTATTCTTACAACCATGCGCCGACTCCCGCCCGATCACTACATTGCCGGCATCCGCGCTGGCGACCGGCTGGTTCTCAGCCGCGCCATTACGCTGGTGGAGAGTCAGTTGGAAAGCGATCAGGCCCTGGCATTGGCGGTTTTGGAGCAGGTATTGCCGCAAACGGGGCAGTCGGTTCGGATCGGGATTACGGGGGTTCCGGGCGTCGGCAAAAGTACCTTCATCGAAGCCTTTGGCAAGCACCTCACGGATTCCGGTAAAAAAGTGGCGGTTTTGGCCATCGACCCAACCAGCCAACGGTCGCACGGCAGCATTCTGGGCGACAAAACCCGCATGGAAACGTTGTCGATGGACCCACGGGCCTACATTCGTCCGACGCCTTCGGGCGGTTCGCTGGGCGGGGTGGCCAATAAAACCCGGGAGACGATGCTGCTCTGCGAAGCGGCCGGTTTTGAGGTGATCCTGATCGAAACCGTGGGTGTGGGTCAATCCGAGACGCTGGTACACGGCATGGTCGATTTCTTTCTGCTGCTGATGCTGGCCGGTGCGGGCGACGAACTGCAGGGCATGAAACGCGGCATCATGGAACTCGCCGACGCCATTGCCATCACCAAAGCCGATGGTAACAATGCGGCTGCGGCCGAACGCGCCCGGCTCGACTACCAGAACGCCCTTCACCTCTTCCCGCCCGCTTCCACCAGTTGGACGCCACCGGTTTTGACCTGCTCGGCCCTCCAGAATCAGGGCATTGCTGACCTCTGGCACATCATTAACAATCATCAGACGCAGCTCACCCAAAACGGCCACCGCGACCGAAACCGGCAGCAGCAGAACCTCGACTGGCTGCACAACACCATTCGCCAGCAATTGGAAACCCGGTTTTACAACCAGCCGGGGCTGCGTGAACGACTGGCCGACGTGGAAGAAGCTGTTCGGAAAGGGGCGGTTTTGCCACTACAAGGCGCCCGGCTGCTGTTGGATCAACCTTGACTACGCATTCGATTTTCCCCCAAACGTCAGCTTCAAGCCAAAGTCTTTGCCTTTGGAGACATCCGTCAGCGTGATCCGGTTTCCGGCGGCATTCCAGGTTTGCTGAACCGAACTGCCGTATTTTTGGGTGAAGTAGGCCGTCAACTCCTTCAGATGCGTATCGACCGACGCCCGGTTATTGAGATAAATATCGACATCGATGCGGATGACTTTTTTATCTTTATCCAGAAAATACTGAATATCCGTGGATTCCAGATTCGGGTAGTCGAGGGTGTAGCCAATGTGGGAGGCATCTTCCTCAAAAGGTTCCAGCGTCTCTTTCTCCTTCACCACGGCTACGGCATCGCCCAGGTTGACGCCCCGGAACAGCCCGTCTTCCGGCCCCACCAGCTTTTCCAGCCAGTCGCTCACCGGCACTTCCAGTTGCGAATCGGCCCGGTTCGGGAGAATTTCGGAGGTATCGGCCGGGGTGGTTGCCTCCGACGTTTGTTGTTTACTCTGACAGGCGTTTAAAGAAAGCACTGTCGCCAACAGCGCACTGTAGATAAACGTTTTTTTCATAGAATTCAGGTTGTGATACGGTTTGCGGTTTTCCGTTTACGGTATACAGTGTGGTATCGGAGCTACCTTGTTCGGATCAGCACGCGTCAGCTACCGAATACCGTAAACGGAAAACCGTAAACCGAATCCATTCGTTACGATGACGCTCCGCGTGAACGACCGCCACCAAAAAAGCCGCTGCGGCCACCGGATGGGCGGCTGATTCGCGAACTGGTTACGGTGCTGCCGACCCGGTTGGCGCGTTCGTAGGTCTGCGGACTGTTGTAGACGCCGGAGCGGTATTGTTGTTCGTTGGAAAACCGGGGCGTCGTCGACCGTCCAAGCATGTAGCCCAGACTGCCCCAGAGCAAGACGCTGGACAAACCGCTACCGTGGTGATAGCTCGATGGGTTGTTAAAATACCGGCTTGTCGACGAATCGGACTGCACCAGCCGCTTGGCCGCCTGAACGCTCAGGGTGTCGCGGTGGCCATCGGCGTAGTTGACAATGGCACCGGCCTGTTTCGGATCGACCTGAACCTCATCCGTAATTTTGAAATTGCCCGGACTGGTTTCGGTGATATACGTCCGAACGCCTTTTCCGAACTGGTCCGAAGACTCCGCCCGGTCGGATTGTTCCGTTTCCGAGTCATTGGAACCACCACAACTTTGCAGAAGCACCGTGCCGTTCAGCAATGCAATGCTCAGTGTGGTGCTGAGGGTGATGTCTTTCACCCGGCGTAAAATGCTGTGTTTTCGAAATGGTGTCATGAGCTGGAAAGCGCTATCGTATAGACGAAACTACGGAGAAGGCCGGGTGGTTGCAAGAAGTTACCGGATGAAAGGAAAAAAGAATGGAAGAGGCTCCTTTTCTGAATTATGAACAGAACCCGAACCATCGGCGCGTAAATTTGATGGGAGTTGCCGTATTTTTGTGAATCATGCCTGACCGCGACGCCCTGATCGAACACCTACTCCACCGGATTTCGGCCCTTCAGTCGGAAAATAGTCCATTTTTTCCACCGGGCCTTTTGCCTTCCTTCCGGCGAAATCCGCTGCTGATGGGCTACAGCCGCCCGGATACCAACGTCTTTTTTACAGCCATTACGGTGTTTACCCTGCAACAGATTCGGCCGAAGCTGGCACCGGTTTTACAGGAAAAGGTGGACGGTATGGTTCAAAAAGCCATTCAGCACTATCCTGATTTTCAGAACAAAGACGGTTTAAAAACTTATAATTTTTACAAAACACCGAAACGGGGACAACCTTCAGGTCACTTTCCCAACGGCCATCTGCTCCACCGCATCGACCACTTCCGGTTACCCGACGATGCCGACGATACGGCGATGGTCTACCTCACCAGCAAGCCATCGCGCGAGGATTTGATTTGGCTGAAACACAAACTGACGGAACACGCCAACCTGGCCACCCGGCAGGTGGAAGACACCTACGCCGATTACGTCAACCTCCGGGCCTATTCGACCTGGTTTGGTAAAAATATGCCCGTCGAGTTCGACGCCAGCGTGTTGTGCAACCTGCTTTTCTGCATTTTCCAGTACCAGTTGCCGCTCAACCAGCACGATGACGACAGCCTGGCATTCATCCGGTCGGTCATCCAAACGGGGCGGTATCGGCAGGAGCCGTTCCGGTGTTCGCATTCGTATCCGCGCGCCACGCTCATTCTCTACCATGTAGCCGGTTTGCTGGCAGCTTTTCGACCGGAACCGCTGGAGTCGATTCGAGAACCGCTCATTCGGGATGCCTACCAGATGCTCGAAGACGGTTTGCCGGTGATGGATCAGGTCATTGTCTCGACTTCCCTACTGCAACTGGGCGAAAAACCGCCCCGGATCGACGTTCGGGCCATTCCCGAAACCGACATCCGGGATTATTCCTTTTTCATTGCCGGGATGCTGACGGCTTCCCAAAATCCGCTCCTCAACCGCATGGCGCAATCCCGGCTGGTTCGGATGGACTGGACCTGTGAAGCGCATTCGCTGGCGTTGCTCGTCGAGTATCTGGTGTATTCGCAGGGCTGTTAGGTTCTTGAATTAGAATCGACTCAAGCCGACATTTTGCCCCCCAGCCCCTAAAGGATGTGTTTTCTTGTGCTCCAGGCTCCCCCTTTAGGGGGCTGGGGGGCAAACGCGGGGCAGAACGTAACCTGCCGGGCCTCTGATCAGAGGCCCGGCAGGTTTGTACTACGTACTACGATCAAAGATCCCCGATTACCAGCCCGGATTTTGCTTGATGGCCGGGTTCTGGGCCAGGGTGTTCAGCGGTATGGGCCACAAATAGTGCTTGGTTTCGTCGAAAACCGGGTTGGCCCAATCCGTTCCCTGATACACATCGATGTAGGTTTTTTTGGAGACCGGATCAACGGCGGTTTTGATGTTGGCCTTCGGATAGCGGGCAATCGCGGCAGCATCCCAGCGGATTCCCATGGTTGGAATGAGCAGTTTCTTGCCCTGTTTCCAGCGTTTGAGGTCATTGTAGCGGAAGCCTTCCATGAACAGTTCGATGCGCCGTTCCCGTCGGATTTCGGCAATCAGCGGAGAGATTCCGTCCGCCGTGTAACGTGGGTCGACCGGCACCTTGCCCATGTCCAGCCGCGCCATGCCGACGCGGTCACGCAGTTTGTTGATGCTGAGGTCGAGGTCGGCCTGGGTGATTTTCCCCAGTTCGGCCTGGGCCTCGGCGTAGTTCAGCAACGCTTCGGCAAAACGCAGAATGATGGCAGGCGATTCGGCGGTATCGAACGCTTTTCCGATCATGTCATCCGCGTTGTAATGCTTGATGATGTGGTAGCCCGTCGTCGACACATACCCGCCTTCCATACCCTGAATCCGGGGATACGGACGCCCGTCGGCCAAATGGTATTTGTACTTGACCGCATCTTCGGGGTGCAGGACGGTCTGGCGCAGGCGCGGGTCCCGATTCTCGAAAACATCTTCAATTTTATCGTCGCCTTTATAAAGCGGAGAGAGCGTAATGGGCAGCCCATCCGTACAGAGGTAATCTTCCACCAAGCTTTTGGTGGCTCCCCCGGCGTATTCAAAATACGACTGCACGTGGTTGGTAAATACGCCCAACTGGTATTTCCGCCAGTACATCACTTCCGGATTGCCCGCCAGATTCAGCACGCGGTGGTAAGCGTTGTAGTCAGTTTGCGGATTGCCGGTGCTATACAACCGGTAGGGTCCCTTGTCCATCAATTCTTTCGACGCATTGGCCGCTTCCTGGAGCCATTTGGCGGGGTCGGTGCCGCCGTGGTATTTGCGCCAGGTGCCTTCGAACAGACAAACCCGCGACTTCACCAGCAACGCACACCAGCGGTTCAGCCGACCCGGCGCGTTGCCGTCGCCCCAGCTATCGGGCAGTTTAGTAGAAGCAAAATTGAGGTCTTCCAGTACTTTGTTCATCACCTCTTCGCGGGGCGTTCGGGCGGCATTCAGTTCGGGGGAGTCCACGTTGAGTTCTTTGTCCACAAACGGCGCATCCCCAAATTTCGACACTTTCTCGGCGTAAAACCACCCTCTGAAAAGCCGGGCTTCGGCAATGTAGCGGTCTTTAATCGCCTGAGCAACCGCAGCTTTGTCATAGTTGGCCAGACCGACGTTGATGGCCCGCACGAAATTCCAGCCTTTATAGCCAAACTGCTGGGGGTCGGTCGGAATGGTATGTTTCCCGGAGCGCACCTGCTGGAAAAGATTGTGCCGGGCATGTCGGGGCGCCATGTTGTCGGCAAATTCATCCTGGAACCAGATGCTCGCCCAGTGGCTGTCGAAACCGTTGTAATGCCCGTGTAAAATCGGGACGTTGTCGTCGTTCCGCGCCAGGTCATACAGGCTGTTGTTGTAGACCCGCAGGTCATTTTCGGTGTTCCAGAACGTCTGGTTCGTGATGCGATCCAGTGGATACCGTTCAAGAAACTCGTCATTGCAACCGCTGAATAGAAAGGCGGCAACCACGAAAAAGCCGGATAAAATGCTATATTTTTTCATGTTGATCGTCGTTTATCGGTCATTAAAAGGAAACATTGAGCCCCAGCGTAGAAATGCGCTGCATCGGATATTCGATAGCAGCCGACTGAATCGTCTCGGGATCGAGCGGTTTCCGCATTTTGGTATATTCCCACAAGTTCATGCCCGTTGCAAAAATCTGGGCCCTGCCAATCCCGATTTTCTTCATCAGGCCCTGGGGCAATTCGTAGCTCAACGTGATGTTTTTCAGACGGATGTAGGCTGCACTTTGCAAATACCGTGACTGCACCTGCACATTCTTTTTGTCGTTGGTTGAAATGTGTGCCGCCGGAAAATAGGCATCCCGGTTGTCTTCCGTCCAGGTGTCGGTGATGTAGTATTTCTCGACGTGTCCGGCGTTGTAGGGAAAAAACCAGGTCCAGTTGTCAGACGTCGGCCAGTGGTCTTTTTTGCCAATGCCCTGGAAGAACAGCGTCAGCCGAACACCCTTGTAGCCAATCCCGCCGTTGAGCCCGAAAGAATACCGGGGCGTGGTGTTCCCGATCACTTTCCGGTCGCCGGGATCACCGAGCGTGTTCTTTCCGAACGTGATGTTGCCGTCGCCGTTCAGATCCTTATACCGGATGTCGCCGGGACGCCAGTTGGCCCCGATGTTGGTCTGTTTGGGAGCCTGTGCCACCTCGTCCGTTGTCTGGAAAATACCGGCAGTTTCAAATCCCCAGATTTCGCCCAGCTTCTGACCGACGTAGTAAATGTTGCTGTTGTTGGGCAAGGCACCGGTGGGGTTATTGAACCGGGTAATCTCCGCCGTCCAGTCCGACAATGCCAGCGTAACATCGTAGCTCCAGTCGCTTTTGAACTTATCCCGCCAGGTCAGCGACAACTCCCAGCCGTTGGTCCGCAGATCGGCTGCATTTTCTTTCGGGGCCGCGGTTCCCAGAATCGCCGGGTACGACACGTCCATCAGCATGTCTTTCGTGTCGCGCGTATACACATCCAGGGACGCATCCAGCCGTCCGCGCAGCATCGTCACATCCAGACCGATGTTCTTGGAAATAACGGTTTCCCACGTCAGCGACGGACTCACCAGCCCGGCCGCCGATACAAACGGAATCAGGGCATTGGTGAACATGTACGGCGACTGTCCGGTCCCCATCGTGGCCACATACGGATAGTAGTTGGTGCCCAGCAACTGATTGCCCAGCGTTCCGTATGAAGCGCGCAGTTTCAGGTTGTCGAGCCAGCTTCCGGTTCCGGCCATGAATTTTTCGTTGCTGATCCGCCAGCCCGCCGACACGGAGGGAAAAAAGCCAAACCGGCTGTCTTTCGGAAACCGGGAGGTGCCGTCGTAGCGCCCGTTGAATTCGATCAGGTATTTCTCTTTGTAATTGTAATTCAGCCGGTAAAATGCACCCCGCAAAGCCACGTGCGACTTGCTGCCGAAGGTCTGCTGGGTTCCCGTCGTCGCATTCAGATCAATGACCTGGGGCGTAATCAGGGCGCGGGCCTGCGCTCCGGTGTAGCGGTTGATCCCCCGTTCCTGGTTAAAGCCGACCATCGTCGTCAGGTTGTGATTGGTCGGCAACGGGACTTTGTATTCGGCATACGCGTTGAAAACGTAATACTGGTTGTATTCATTCTCGTTCCGAATCCAGTCGTCACCGCTAAAACCGTTGCTAAGCAGGTTAGCCGCCAGCAGGTTGGCATCCACAATGTCGACCTTGCTCTGTACGTCCTGGTAGTTGCGGCTAAAAATGTTGTAGGAAAAATCGGACCGGATTTTGAGGCCCCGCAAAGGCGTCAGGGTGACGCCCTGGGTCAGCCAGAGGTCGTTGTTGGTGAAGGTCGTCCGTCCGCCGTCAAGCAGATACGGAAAGAAGTTGGTGCCGCCGAAATACTTCCCGATGTAGGGTGCGTATTTCTCACGGTCGCCCGGCGTGATGTAATACTCCAGATCCGGGAATTGAATGGCCGCAATGGGGTTGACGCGTGCCAGCGAGTTGATGTTGACGTCCCAATTGTAGAAGTGCGGTTTGTCGCTGTTTTGCGAGTTGAAGATCACTTTGCTGTCCAGTTTCAGCCACTCATTGACTTCAAAATCCGCCTTCATCAGCATATTGTAGCGTTTGAACTTCTCGTTGTTGTAGCGCAGATACCCGTCTTTGGAAAAGTAGCCGAGCGACACCAGGTACCGCGCCTTGTCCGTACCGCCCGAAACCGACAGATCGTGCTGGCTGGTGGGCGCATAATCGGTCATGATGCTGTTCTGGTAGTCGTTGTAGCCATAAAACCGGAGAACGCCGTTGACCACTTTCCACTGGGGTGCCGTGGCCGGATTTTCCGAAAAGGCTTTCGTTCCGGCCACCATGTCGTCATCGTAGGCGGGAACCCCGCTCGAACGAATGTTGGCCTGGTTCCGGGCCTGCACAAACTGGTAGGGATCGGTGACGACATCCATGTTGAAAATGGGTTTTGCCAACGAAAACTGCGTGTTTAGCGACACATTGATCTTGCCGCTTTTGCCGCTTTTGGTCGTCACCAGCACCACCCCGAAGGCCGCCCGTGCTCCGTAAACGGCAGCCGCAGACGCATCTTTCAATACGCTGATGCTTTCGATGTCGTTGGGGTTGACCCGGTTCAGATCCATCGGAACGTTGTCGACCAGGATGAGTGGAGAACCGCCGTTGATCGACTCGTAGCCTCGGATGTTGAAGGTGATGGGCTGGGCCGGGTCGCCGTTGCGAACCCCGATGTTCAGGTTCGGAATCACGCCCTGCAACCCCTCACCCACCGACGCAATCGGCCGGTTTTGAAGCCGTTTGCTGTCGGCAATCCCCACGGCTCCCGTCAGGTTCACTTTTTCCTGCGTACCGTAGCCCACGACGACCACTTCCTCCAGGGCTTTGGTATCGACTTCCAGGGCAATGTCGAGGGTCGAGCGCCCTCCTACGGCGATTTCCTGTTTGAGGTATCCAATAAAACTCACCACCAGCGTTGCGTTGGCACCGGGCAGTTTGAGGGTGTATTTCCCCGCATTGTCCGTTGTGGTGCCTTGCGTGGTGCCTTTGATCACCACACTGACACCCGGCAGGGCTTCCCCGGTTTCAGTCGCCGTGATGCGCCCCGAAATAGTCTGACTCCTGGCTTCGTTTGCCAAACAAGCCAGTCCGAAAATACCGATGAACAGTATCACGCGCCTGGCCTGACTACTCAAATGTAGAAGCTTGTTCATAAAATAAGGAGATTAGAGATGGTAAAGTGAACGAAATAAAAAAGGCTAAGGGGACTTAAAATGAACCAAAAGAATGGTAATACGACCGAAATAAACCGCTAAAGAAACTCGCTACCCAAAACTGGATTTTTTACGCAATAAAATAAAACTTACGCAATACACTACTTATTTATTTCATATAGCATCAAAGTCAAACCCAATTTAAACCTACTGAATTGGAACTATTTAAATCCGTCGATGCAAAGATTGCCGCCCTTCCTGCTGCCCGTCCACATTTTTTGAATAATTTGCCAGGTGTTGGCTAAATCCGAAGCAGGATGCCAACACCGGCCCGGCTGGCTTCGTCCGACAAAGACCTGCGGGTTTTCCATTTATTCATTCTACAACCTAGTCCGAATTTTGTATGAAAAAAGTTTTGCGCGTGATGACGAAGTTCCTCATGATGGGGTGTGTGGCGATTAGTGCCTGCCAGGGTCTTGAAGGGCCCGAAGGACCGCAGGGACCGCAAGGCGTAGCCGGGGCAACCGGTCCGAAAGGTGATAAGGGTGACACGGGGGCGAAAGGAGCAGACGGCAGTTCGAACGTGCAACAGATCAATTATACCGCCCGCAACCACGAAGGAATGACTGATTTGCTGTTGCCGTTGCCCCAGGCCATCAACCGGGACATTGTCGACCGGAGCGTATTTTATGTCTATGTCAAACAGTCGGTTCCGAAAGCCAACAACGAAGAGGATTCCTTCTGGTTTTCCATTCCGGGCGAAACCATCAAAGGCAATGCCTATACGCATTTTGTTTTTCCCGGGAATAGCCAGACCCTGGCTGCGGTTTTTCTGCGCCGAACCTCCAACTTCCAGGCTGGGAACGAACATTTTGAAGCCATTCGCGTGGTGATTGTGACGGCCGACAAGCAGAGCAACGGCCGGAAAGCCGCCATCGATTACACCAATTATGAAGAAGTCCGGAAAGCGTACGATTTGCCGGAGTGAAAGGCTGGTTTACCGTTTTCGGTTTTCGGTGGCTGACGCATGCTGGCTAACGCACGAATGGAATGCGTCAGCCACCGAAAACCGAATACCGAAAACTACAGTTACCCCAACTCCGCCAGCAAATCATCCGGCAGCAGGGGCAGGTATGGCGTCAGGGGTTCAGTGGAGGTGAAAGCCGACAACCGGAGCAGCCGGCTGCCTGCGGCATCATATTGTAACTCGACGTAAAACAGATCCAGGGCGTAGAGGAGGTAGATATTCGTTTCCTCGTACCGATTGGCCAGCACCGACCCCCGGAACCACAATTGTTCCTGCTGGTGTCCGTGGGGGAGTCTCAGAAAATCTTCTAGCTTCATCAAGGTCAATTGCACGTTGGGCTAAATATCAGTATTTTTCCCGCCTATTCAAGTCTTTTTGTCAAAAAAACCGTTCCTAAACCTCTTCTTATGCGATTCAAATTTCGTTACGCAGCCGCGATCGGATTTATGCTGATGGCACTGCAAACGTGGGCCGATGTCCGTTTGCCCAAGATTTTCGGCTCCCATATGGTGTTGCAGCGCCGGAAACCCGTTCCGGTTTGGGGCTGGTCCGACCCAAACGAGAAAATAACGGTCCAGTTCAATAATCAGACCAAAACCACGAAGGCCGACAAATCCGGAAAATGGATGGTCCGGTTGGATCCGACCGAAGCCGGTGGCCCTTTCGCTCTGGCGGTGGCCGGTAAAAAAAATACGGTGACCTTCGACGATGTGCTGGTGGGCGAGGTCTGGGTTTGCTCGGGGCAGTCGAACATGGAGTGGGTGGTCAAATCCTCGACCAATGCCGCTCAGGAAATTCAGGAAGCCAACTATCCGCTCATCCGCCATTTCAAGGTGCCGCACGACCTGAGCCTGTCGCCGAAAGACGATGTGCTGGGTGGTGAATGGCAAGCTGCCACGCCCAAAACCGTCGGTAATTTTACGGCGGTCGGCTACTTTTTCGCCCGCGAATTGCTGAAGGAACTCAACAACGTACCCATCGGTCTGCTCAACACCTCCTGGGGCGGCACCCAGTCCGAGTCGTGGACAAGCCGGGAAGCGATGGACAGTTTCGAAGAGTTCAAACCTGTTGTGGCCACCATACCAAAGACACTCGAAGAGTTTGCCAACAAACGGCTGGAGCAGTTGCAGACGCAGGTCAAGTCGGTACAGGGCGAATTGCCCGGCGCGGCCGACGTTCAGCAGTGGTCGGGAGCGGATTTCAACGATGCCAACTGGCAGACACTCCGGTTGCCCGACCTATTCGACCGGAAAGCCATTCCCGGTTTCGACGGCGTGGTGTGGTTCCGGCGCGAAATTACTGTTCCTGCGGAGTTGGCGGGCAAAGAAATGACGCTGACGCTGGGGCCGGTTTTCGATGCCGACGAAACCTACCTCAACGGTGTTAAAGTGGGCAATACGACGCAGACTGGTCAGGCCCGAACGTATACGGTTCCGGGCGGCACGTTGAAACCGGGTCGGAATGTCATCGTTGTTCGTGTGGACGACCAGAACGGAACGGGCGGTTTTACGGCCAAAGAAGATCAGTTTAAACTGTCGGGGGCTGGCCAGGAAATTTCACTGGTCGGCGACTGGAAATACCGCATTGCCGATTACAACCGGAATCCGGCCCTGGTGAATCCGAACATGACCGGCACGATTTTGTACAACGCCATGATTCACCCGCTGATTCCCTACGCCATTCAGGGCGCGATCTGGTACCAGGGCGAGTCGAACGCCGGGCGGGCTTACCAGTACCGCAAGACCTTCCCGCTGATGATTACCGACTGGCGAACCCGCTGGGGACAGGGCGATTTCCCGTTTCTGTTCGTGCAACTCGCCAGCTTCAACGCGGCCAACGGGACCAGTGCCACCGGCAGCACCTGGGGCGAACTCCGCGAAGCCCAGACCATGACGCTGGCTTTGCCCAATACCGGCATGGCCGTGACCTCCGACATTGGCGAGAGCAAAGACATTCACCCGAAAAACAAACAGGATGTGGGCAAACGACTGGCTTTGAATGCCTTGAAAACCGTTTACGGCCAAAACCGGGTCTATTCGGGACCGGTTTTCAAAGCAATGGAAGTAACCGGCAATAAAGCCGTGCTGACATTCGACCACGTGGGCGGAGGGCTGCAATCGTCCGACAAATACGGGTATCTGAAAGGATTTGAAGTGGCCGGAGCGGACCAGAAATTTCACTGGGCCAAAGCCGAAATTCAGGGCGATAAAGTCATCGTGTCCTCCAGCGAAGTAACAACGCCCGTTTCGGTACACTACGGCTGGGCCGACGACAATGGCGAAGTCAATCTCTACAACAAAGAGGGGCTTCCGGCGGTGCCGTTCCGAACCGATACCTGGCCGGGAAAAACGGAAGCCGGGCGGTTTAAATAAGGGTTGGCTTACGGAATCTGTCGCCAGTTGGGCAACTCATCGCGGGTGATGACGTCTTTGTCGGTATACACCGCCTTGAGTTGTTCCACCGATTGTTTTTTGATGAAATCGGCACCGGTCCAGACGGAAAACCACGACCACCAGGTGCCAAAATTCCGGATTTGATCCGGTTTTGGCAGATTGCCGGTTTCCGATAAGGCGACCAGTTTTTTGCCGGCAAACGGCCCCTGCGCATTGGTCCAGTTGCCACTCAGCGACGACGTTGGATCGGTGTAAATATCGAGCCCGACCACATCGACGTACGAATCGCCGGGATACCAGTCCGGGTGGATCGAGTCGGTGGCGGTATAGACCCAAATCAGGTTGTGCAACTGGTGATGGTTCGTTAACCGGTCATACAGCAACCGCCACAGTTCCTTAAACGGCCCGGCCCCTTTGGCTCCCCACCAGAACCAGCCGCCGGATGCTTCGTGCAGCGGTCGCCACAACACGGGAATATCGGCGGTCTGAAACTTTTTGAGTTCACCGGCAATCGTGTCGATGTCCCGGATCAAAAGGTGATACCGTTCGCCCTTGGGATCGGCCAGGGTGGCCGCCAGATCAAAGGTCGTGGCCCGGGTGTAAAAACCGCTCCACCAGAGCCTATCGGGAGCCTGATCGATCAAATCAGTGGGTGCATTCCAGTGCCAGAGCAGGCTGATGATGCCGCGCCCCTCCCCTTTCCGCGCCCAGGCCATGCACGCTTCGCTGGAGCGCTGGGGGGTAGCTCCGTTCTGAACCCGGCTCGGTGAATAGTCCATCAGGTCAAACGAGCCGATGGCGGGTTCCTTCCCGGTTTTTTCCAGAATATACTCGACATCGTCCTGCTGCCCCGAAATCACCTTGCTGCCATATTGATCAACCAGATACGAAAACAACGCTTTGGTCGACGCTGTCGCCTGCGGATTGACAAGGGTTTTGGACGGTTTTGTTGGCAATCCGACGGTCGTCGGTGTCAGTTGCAGATAATCGATGCTAAAATAGCCCCAGCCCCGGAAAATGGTCACGGTGTTCCGGCCATCGCGCACCTGGAATTTACCGGTTTTTGCCAGACCAAAACCGGTATTCTGCGTGAGCGTACTGCTGACTTTTTCACCATTCACCTGAAAATCAACCCCTTTATCACCAGAAGGAGCTGAATACCCGATGGATAATGCATACAAGCCCGCCGTGGCGTCGAAGGTTAGCGTCAGTTGATCGGTTGCCGCATCAAAACCCGTTACGTAGCCGGTTCCGGAAAAACCGGGTAGCGATTTGGCAATTTCCACCCCGGACAGTTGGCCGGTTTCTGCTTCGATCTGAATGATTTTTGGCGCTGTTTGGACAGGGACAGGTTCCGGTTTAGACGCCGGGGCACAGCCTAAAAAGCCGATCAGTAAAAGTGATAGCATCCGTTTGTGTAAACTCAGCATGAGGCAATAACGTAGAGTTCGGCGGGTTACAATAGGGTTCATCCCTCCGGGATTTATTGAATCCAAAAATCCCGGAGGGATGAACCCTATTGTAGCCCCCGGTTGAAACCGGGGGCTAGATGAATGAGGTGTTTCTAAAATCCCGTAGGGATGGCCGATAGAATAACCAGAAATTAGTAAATACGTTATTTAATCAACATCAGGTCATCGAAATAGAAGGTTTCATCCTTCGCATCCGGCCCCTGAATCCGGAAACCAACCTGCGTCAGTTTCTTGCCCGCCGACCAGAAATCCAGATCGGAGAGTTTGATTTTGAAATACGTCCAGACCCCGGCTTTCACGTCGATCTTGTTTTTGTCGTCAAAACCACCAAAACCGGCTTTGCTGGCGTCGGTGGTCAGGTAGAGCGAATAGTCGGCGGAAGCGCCTTTGATCCAGCCCGAAACGTAGGTATAATCGGCGGAATACGAAATGGCCGAAGCCGACCAGTTGGCAAACGCGATCAGGTGCCAGTTGCCTTTCTGGAAGTTTTTGCCAACCGACGCCGTTCCTGATTTAAATTCGGTGGTTGAAACGGCTCCCGCATCACCCCAGGAACCGTCCTGAAAACCAGCCCCGTAGGTATCGCCAAAAATCATGTATGCCTTATCTTTATTCACCATCTCCTGGGTCGTTCGCAACAGCCCCGTGCTGTTGGTAATGTCCAGGGTGGCCCGGTTCACCGCCGTTGCCGGCATTTTGACAACCAGCTTTTTCTTCTCCTTCGAAACAATGGTGGCGGCATCCGATGTGCCGGTCAATTTAACTGAGGTAACATCATCCAGGTTGTTACCCGTAATCGTAATTTCCGAGTCCCTGGTAAAGTTATAATTGGAAACCTCCGAAACCGTCGGATAGGCCAGCACCCGGAACGGCACCGAAACCGTCCGGCCTTCGCTGTTTGTAAAAATGACGTTCTGCACACCCCCTACCACTTCGTCAGGCACCCGGAAAATAAGCGCCTGATCGGTATTTAGAGTCGGCTGAAACCCGGCGGGAACGTTGTCTTTTTCGAATACAATGCTGCGCATATCGCCCAAGCCAGAGCCGGTCAGCGTAATGACCGTTCCGCCAGCCGCCGAGTCGGGAGCCAGTTTGGTGGCAACGGGATTTCCCGCCGTATACTGCGGCCGACCGTCGGTATCTTCTTCGCAGGCAGTCATCGTGAGGCCCGTCAACAGGGTCACGAACGACAAGCCCGCCAGTTGTTTAAATCGATTGAATGTCATTGGAAATGGTTACGTTTAGAAGATAGATGATAGAAGTGAGACAAGAGACTATTGACTTCCCTTTCCTCTCTTGTCTCACTTCTCACTTCTCTTGTCTAGTTATAATAGGGTACCGGATCTTTGCCCAACTCGGGGTCCTGAACAATTTCACCAGCCGGAATCGGCAGGTACATCTTGTCTTCGGTGAAGGTGGTGATGTAACTGGCACCGGTTACCGTTCCACGGTTCTGCTTTTCGATCATCGCTTTCGCTTTGGCAAAACCCTGGCGCTGAATGTCGTACCAGTAGTCGCCCTCGAAGGCAAACTCAACCCGGCGTTCGTGCAGGATCTGGTCCAGCGTTAGCGACGTCCGGGGCGACAAACCCGCCCGCGTCCGAACGGCATTCACGGCCTGCAACGCCTTGGCATCGGAGGTGGAAGCGGCTCCGGCAAGGGTCGCTTCGGCATAAATCAGCAGAATATCGGCGTAGCGCAACAACACCACATTGTTGCCCGAATTCTGACCCAAAACCGACTCACCACCGAAACTTTTGCCGGGACCGGCAAAGTATTTGACGATATTGGAACGGGTCGGGCTCAGACTCCCGCCGTCTGCCGTGGGCTGGATCGTATCGTATTTGAACCCACCGGCCATAAACTCATTGTATTTCGGGGCGTTGACGCGCTGCGGTTTCCAGTTCGGATTGGTCCAGCCGTGTTCCATCACCGACCATTTCCGGCGCAGATCCCCAAACTCATATTCTTTCAGCAAATCCAGTGACGGAATGTACATCTCCCAGGCATCGGCTTCGGCCGTCCGCAGAGCGCTGGCGCCACGATCCGGATTTTTGATGTTTCCCGTTCCCCAGGGGTCCTGCGCCAGTTGGTGCTGAATCGAAAATAACGCTTCCGGGTTGTTGTTCATGCTCATTTTGGTAAACATGCCCGTGTAATCGCTCACCAGACTGTATTTCCCGGAATTGATCACTTCCTCGGCCTTCGCTTTGGCGTTCGCGTAGTCTTTGTTGTACAGATACAACTTGGCCATCATGCCTTTGGCGACATTTTTCGTCAGGCGACCGGGCACGTCGGATTCGGGCAAACCAGCTTCGGCCTGTTGCAGTTCTTCCAGCGCAAACCGCAGCACGTCTTTTTGCAAATACCGGGGAATGTTGAAATTACCCGACAAAGCCGTGGCACCCGGATCGGTAATGATCGGGGCGGCACCCCAGGTCCGGGCGATGTAGAAATACAGCGTTCCACGAATAAAATGGCATTCCGCAATCGCCGGATCGAGGTAGGAAGCACCACCCCCGGCGGCTTTTTTCTCCTCGAACGTCTTGATCATCACGTTGGAATACCCGATGATTTTGTAAAACGCACCCCAGGCGGCACCAATCCGCTCGGAGGCCGAGGAAACCGTAAAGTTCAGGTACTCGACGTCGGTGTAGGTAAACATATTGCCGGACATCACATCGCCGATGGCATCCTGCGCCCGGCTTTCGTAATTCCGCCAGGGCAAACCGCTGTAGAGCGTGCTGGTTGCAGCCCGAACCTCTTCCGCGTTATTGTAATAATTTCCGGTGGTCGTCCCCGAGAGCGAAGGCCGCTCGATAAAGTCCTCCATGCAGGAAGCCAGCAGCATCGCCGAAATGGCCAGGGCGTATATGGATTTTCGTTTCATGTTTCTTATTGGTTTACGGTATTCGGTTTTCGGTATACGGTTGGTGATTATAACTAGCTATTCGTGCGTCATCAACCGTAAACTGAAAACCGTAAACCGGCTACTTAAAATTGTACATTCGCACCGATCGTAAACGTCCGCGGATTCGGGTAGTGACCCATGTCTACGTTCATCAGCTTGATGCTGTTGTTGAACGAGCCGATTTCGGGGTCGTAACCGGAGTAATTCGTGAACGTTTTCAGGTTCTGGATCGACCCGTAAATCCGCAGATTCGTCATTTTCACCTTGCTCAACAGCGTTCTCGGAAGCCGGTAGCCGAGCGTGATGTTCTGAATCCGCCAGTACGACGCATCCTCCACGTAGCGATCTGACATGGCCGTATTGTTTTTGTTGGTGACCGTAAACCGGGGCAGTGCACCATCCGTGTTGGTTTCGGTATAGCGGTCCGTTACGGTTCGCATCTGGTTCGACCAGGCATTGTTCAGCCCTTCCAATTGCCAGCGGAGGAAGTTGAAAGCTTTGGCGCCCTGGCTCCCCTGAAGGAAAAGCGAGAAGTCGAAATCGCCGTAGTTGAGGGAATTGGTCAAACCCCAGGTGAATTTCGGGAGCGGACTGCCGATAAAGGTGTAATCCTGCGCGTCGATTTTGCCATCGCCGTTGATGTCCTTGTAGCGAATGTCGCCCAGCCAGGTTTCGTTCTGGTTCACCTTGTAGCCAAACTGCGGCAAGCTCTTGTCCAGATCTTCCTGCGTGCGGAACAACCCGTCCGTCACCAGCCCCCAGAACGAACCCACCGGATTGCCGGGCGTCGTGTGCGTGATCAGGTAGTTGTTGTAGTACACTTTCCCATCCAGCGCCGAAGCCGCACTGGCAGCCCGGTCGTAGGTATTATTGAATTGCGTGAACACCAGGTTGGTTTTCCAGGTAAAGTCGCCTTTCTTGATGTTCGTGGTCGTAATTCCGATGTCGATCCCGGTGTTGGTCATCTGTCCCGCATTGCCCAGGGGCGCTTTCAGGTCGTCCCACTGGTCGCCCACGCCAATCAGGTTGGGGCCGGTCAGGAAGATGATCATGTCGGACGTCACTTTTTTGTAGACGTCGATGGTCGCGTCGATCCGGCCGTTCAGGAAACCGAGGTCAACCCCCACGTTGGTGGTTTTGACGGATTCCCATTTCAGGTTCGGGTTCGGAATCCCGTTGATCATGTTCGAGGAGCCGAAGCCCACCGGACCGGAGAAGAACTGCACCGCTCCCACATACGCCGGATTGGGCGCACCACCCGGAAAGTTCTGGTTCCCCACGGTTCCGTAACCAGCGCGCACTTTCATGAAATTCAGCACGTTAGCCACACTGCCTTTCATAAATTTTTCGTTCGAAACCGTCCAGCCAGCCGACACGCCCGGGAAATTCCCCCAGCGGTTATTCGGGCCGAAGTTGGACGAACCGTCGGCGCGGAAACTGGCCGACAGCGAATACCGGTCGTCGTAGGTATAGTTGGCCCGCGCAAACCAGGATTCCATCGCCCAGTGGCCTTTCCCACCGCTCAGGCCCCAGGTCGTCTGGTCGGCACTGCCGGTGTTGAGGTCAAAAATATTGGCCTGCAAATCCACTTTCGTGCCCGACATCGACTGGTAATACGACGATTGCGCCTGATGTCCCACCGTAGCCTGAATGCCGTGTTTGCCGATGTACTTGTTGTAATTCAGGTAGTTGGTGATCGAATAGTAGTAGCTGTCCGAGCGCGAATCGATCAGTTTGCTCCGAAACGACGTGCCGCCCACATTCCCGGCTTTCTGGAAAGCAACGTTGTTGTCCTGGCCCAGTGAATACGAAAGTTCGTTCCGCAAGGTCAGGTCTTTCATCAGTTGCAGTTCGGCATACAGACTCCCGAACACGTTGTTCGAGGTCTTGGTATTGCCCCGATACTGGCTGTTTCCGACCAGATTGGAGTTGCTGTACTGCACCCCGCCGACGGTTTGACCACCGCCCCACGAACCGTCCAGATTTTTTACGGGAACCAGCGGGCTGGTAACGGCTCCCCACCAGATCGTCCCTTCAGCCGCATCGGCCAGTGATACATTCTGAATGCTGCGGGACACGTTGGCGCTCAGGCCAACTTTGGCCCAGCTTTTCAACTGCGTGTCGAGGCTAAACCGGCTCGAATACCGTTTAAAATCCGAACCCAGCAGAATCCCCTTGTTGTCGAAATAGTTGAGTGACAGGTAATACGTCGTTTTCTCGCGTCCACCCGAAAAGCTCAACTGCTGGTTGTTGATTGTTCCGCGCTGAAACATGGCGTCCTGCCAGTCAGTGCCTCTCCCCAGCAAATCCGGGTTTCTGAACTCGTCCGAAACCGGGTTTCCGATGATCGGCAGCACTTCATTCTGGTAGCGGGCAAAATCCCGCAAATCCATCAGATCCAGTCGCCGGGCCACTTCCGAAACGCCGGTATACATCTCGTAATTGATCTTTCCTTCGCCCGACTTGCCTTTTTTGGTGGTCACCAGAATCACCCCATTGGCGGCCTGAGAACCGTAAATGGCCTGCGCCGACGCATCTTTCAGGACGTCGATGCTCTCGATGTCGTTGGGATTCAGCATCGCCATGACACTGTTTCCGGTTTGCCCATCGCCCCCGCCCAAACCGGCGTAGCCCGTACTGTTCGACGTGTTGCCCCCAACAAACGGCACACCGTCGATTACGAACAAGGGGTCGTTGCTGTTGATGGAGGTTACCCCGCGCACTTTCACCGAAACGCCACCGCCCGGTTGGCCGCCGTTGCTGGTTACCGTTACCCCGGCTGCTTTGCCTTGTAGTAACTGGTCGATCCCGGCCGCCGGAATGTCTTTCAGCTCGGTGGCTTTGATGGTCGTAATGGACGAGGTAACGTCGGAGCGTTTGGCCGTTCCGTAGCCGATCACCACCACTTCATCCAGCGACTGGTCGTTGGCGAGCAGCGTAATGGTCAGGTTGGTCCGGTTGCCAATCGCGACTTCCTGCGTTTTCATCCCGATGAACGAGATCACGAGCACGTTGGCTCCCGCCGGGGTGTTGATCGTAAACCGCCCTTCGGCGTCCGTCGTGGTGCCCTGCGTAGTGCCTTTAACAGACACAGTTGCACCAGGAAGCGTGTTGCCTTTGTCGTCGGAAACCACCCCTTTGATGAGGGCGTTGACATCGGATTTTCCGACGGTTGCATTCTTCAGTGATGCCATCACCACCCGGTTTTTCGCCGGTTCGGCAACGGTACTGGTTCGGGCCTGCGCGTGAACTGATG
Organism: Larkinella fluvii; assembly: GCF_051857545.1. NCBI lineage: Bacteria > Pseudomonadati > Bacteroidota > Cytophagia > Cytophagales > Spirosomataceae > Larkinella > Larkinella fluvii. Next base: position 23,381 of record NZ_JBPZHB010000008.1, read on the forward strand.
TCCAGTAGCCCAAGACCAAAACCCCCGAAAGCACATGTTTTATCATAGTAAGTAAAATAAAGGGACAAAAAAGCAGCACCTCTCCAAAAAGCTGAGCTTGAGAGTAGTGAGTATTCAATCGGATAAAGGTGAAAATTCAGACCCTTGGCAGATCAGGTGCCCGGTCAGTCAAGTGGAGTTAGTTCGGCATGGCCTACAAAATAAAAAGTATGGGTTTAGGTGTATTTGTCAGACTTACCCCCACCCCCTGAAGGGGGCTTAAAAATCTGGGTTTTCAAAGCCCCCCTTTAGGGGGTTGGGGGCAGACTTATAAAACCGCCAGTGTGTTCCTCACCAGTTTCTGCATCGGCAGCGAAATCATGACCGAGGTGCCTTTTCCGGGTTCGCTCTGCCACATCACCTGACCGCCGAGGTAGGCAATCCGGGATTTGATATTTGCAATGCCATTGCCTTTCGACGGATTGTTTTCAAAATCGCCACCCCGTCCGTCATCGTCCACACTGATGAGCACCGCTTCGTCATTGGTCATAATCTGTACGGTAATCGTCTCGGCTTCAGCGTGTTTCAAGGCATTGTTCAGCAATTCCTGCACGACCCGGTAAATCATCACCGAAGCTTCGTCGCCCAGATCGGGTACTTCGCCGTAATGTTCCAGCGTCAGAGCGGTTTCATTGACCAGATTTAACTTCTGCACCAGATCTTCGAGGGCCGGAATCAGTCCAAAATTCGAGAGCGCATAGGGCCGCAAATCGCTGGAAATCAGCCGGGTTTCCGTACAGGCTTCGTCCAAAAACTGGTTCAGCGGTTCCTTCACCGACAAGGGTAAAAGCTCCTGATGCGCTTCCACAAACAGTTTGATTCGCGAGAGTTGAATGCCCAGCCCGTCGTGCAAATCCCGGGCAATCCGGCTCCGTTCCCCCTCCTGCCCCTCGATCATGGCCTGCAACGACTTCAGTTCCAGATCCCGAATCTGTTGCTGCGCAATAACCGTCTGCTGGTGCGAAATCAGTTTCTGCTGACGTCGCAGAAACACCAACGCACCAACACCCAACACACTGATGACCAATCCACCAGCCAACATGGAATTCAGGATGTGCTGGTGTCGGCTTTGCTCCTCAACCAATTGTTTTTCAACCGCCAGCGTCTTCACCTGACTGTCCAGTTCCTGCAACCGGATGCTTTTGGTCTGTTCAGAATAGTAAAACTGGTTCGTAAAATCCAGCGTCTTCAAAGACGACCGATAGGCATTTTTGAAGTCGCCCTGGTACGAATAACTATCGGCCGAATGCCGGGACAATTCCCGCAGCATAGACACGTTTTTCTCCGATTCGGCCAGCTTGTAACTTTTCTGATAGGCGGCAATCGCGGCTTCCGGGCGGTTTTTAAATTGCTCGACCAGCCCCAGATAAAAGTAGTTCAGGGCAATCATCCAGTTGGTCTTCAACTGCCGGGCCATATTCAGACTGCGGATGGCAAAGTACTGCGCCGAATCCGGTTGTTTATTCCGTAAATAACTGTTGGCCAGCAGATTCATAGCAAAAGCCTGTGAGTACGCCTGCTTATAGTGGGCACTCATCCGCTCGGTTTCCCGCAATTCGGTGATCAACTTCTTCGGAATCAACTCGTTTTTCTGCGCCAGATTCGCAAATGCCAGGCGGCATTCGATGATCTTCGGGTGGTTTTGTTGCCGCTTGAAATACTGCAGCGCTTTTCCCAGATACTGCTCCGCGTAGGGCTGCATAAACAGATCCTGCGAATAGTAATCGCCAATGGCAATGTGGACGTTGTAATACCCCAGCGAATCCCCCTGCAGGTGGTAGTATTTCATCCCGTTGAAATTGGCATCGAGCGTATACTTGTTGTAACCGTATTGCTGGTGATAAAGCCATCCCAACTCTTCGTAGGATTTGGCGGCTTTCCCATACTGCTTCTCCTGCACCCACTGCCGGATCTGGCTTTTCAGGCTAACAATGGCCGAAGAATCCGATTGCGCCAGTACGTTCTGCCCCAGGCCCAGAAGCCCCAGGAGCAACACCGCACCCAGGCACCTTTGTCGGACTAGCTTACGTACCAGTTCTGCCATTTTCAGAGTCGTTAAATGCTATACAACTGATGAATCAATTCCTTTATTGTCGGTTAATTCCGAACCATCTGTCAATCAATACACTGCATTTCCATGGCGGTTTTGATCAGCAGCGCGGTATTGGGAACGCTGAATTTCATGAGCAAACTGCTGCGGTGAAATTCGATGGCTTTGACACTCACGAACAGTTGCGTGGCCATTTGCTGCGTCGTTAATCCCTGGGAAATGAGCGTCAGCACTTCCGATTCGCGGGGCGTCAGGTTGGGTTTCAGGCCCGTTCCGCTGCCCGATTTCCGGTTTCGGGGCTCATCGTGTAGCAGAATATTCGTAATGATTTCGTTGAAATACGGCTTTTCGCGGTGGACCGTCCGAATCGCCTGCAACAGCTCGACCTTGGTCGTGTTTTTCAGTAAATACCCTTTTGCCCCTTTTTTCACCACCCGTTTGATCAGGCTGGCGTCGTCGTGCATCGTCAGGGCGATCACTTTGGTAGCCGGAAACGTACGCGTAATGTGTTCACAAAGCGCCAGCCCATCTTCCACCTGCGGAAAGGAAATATCCAGCAAAACGACGTCGATCGGCGAATGACTCAACTGTTCAATAACCGATGACACATCAAAGCAGCGCGCCGTCACTTCAATTTCCGAAGACCCCGAAATCAGCGACTCAATCCCCTCAACAAAAACATTGTGGTCATCGGCAATCAGTACTCGTATCATCAATTCGTATGCGTTAACTCGGATGGGCACTCGACGTCTCCGTTGGGGAGAAAACCGGTTTTCAGTTTAACAACGGAACCACCTTTTTAATTTAACCCTTTACTGTTTCGATTGTACGAAACGGATAAATTGAATATTGTTTAGCAAAAATAGGACAAAGGAGGTAGGTTATAAAATAGGGGAAACCCCCGTTTTTAGAAAATTAGGGAAAACCCTAGCAAACCGCTTCGAAACCGCTTTCAATCTACGGCCTAATTTCAGCCTGTTATCAATTAATCGCAACTAGTTACAAGTTACGGTTTCACTATCCTTTCAAAACCCGCCAAGTTTGTATCGGACAAACCAAAAAGCCGCCGGGGACGCTGAAAACCGAACAGAGTAGGCACACCATCACACCATATTTTACCATCATGAAAAAGCAAATTGCCAAATTGACACTGAAAACCGATCAGATCATTGCCTTATCCAAAACGCAGGCTTCTAACGTCATGGGCGGCCGGCCGAAAGAAAAAACGATCGGCGGATGCACCACAGCGGGTTATTGCCCAACGGAGTTGTAATCCGTCATCCTACGCTTCCAGGAAGCAAAAATACTACTTACCAATCTCCGGACTCAGCGGCCTTTCTAACCCAGGGCTGTTGAGTCTTCTTTTCTTTGATAAACCCGGCCTGCGGCATTCGCTTGTCTTTCAACTCCTTGTTATTATGAAATTGGGTCTTCTTGAATTCGGAACCGGATGTGTCAGTCCGATGGATATGGTTGAAAATGTACTGGACTATGCGCAGCAGGCCGAGGAACTGGGCTACACCCGGTTTTGGCTGGGCGAGCATTACGGCACCCCGACAGCCTACCACAACCCCGAAGTGCTGCTGCCCATCATTGCCGGCCTGACGGATCGCATCAAAGTCGGCGTGGCAGGGCTGCTGATGGCGTTCCACAATCCGTACCGCGTGGCGGCTTCGTTCAAAGTCCTCAACAACCTGTTTCCCAACCGCATCGATCTGGGTGTGGCTGGCGGAGGAGTTCCACCGGAAATCGGAATGCTTCTGGCTCCGGATCTCGATTTGTCCAGTTCTGCCCCTAAAGTGGAACGGTTTGCCGGGAACTGCCGGGCCTTGTACGACTATCTCTTTGCGGAAGAAAACGCCAGCCTGATTGCGCCCGTCGGCGGGTATCTACCCACCTACTGGTCACTCACGGCGGGCCTGAAAAACCCGGCGGTTCTGGCCAGTCAGCCAACGTCCCTTTGCAAGTCCCTGTTTCATACCGAAATCACGGATCATAAACGGGATGCGGAGAAAATTCAGGAATACCGGGCGGTTTTTTACGAAAAACACGGACGGGAGCCGGAAATCAATCTCGCCGTGGCCGGTGTCTGCGCCGAAACCGGAGCGAAAGCCCGCCAGATCCGGGAAGCCCTTGAACGCCCGGTCAGCGTCTGTAACGAACTGATTGGCTCACCGGCTTACATCCTGGATGAAGTGGCGAGGTTGCAGGAAATCTACGGCGTGGCGGAATTCATTTTCCTGAACATGGCGGAAGAAACCGGTCATAAAAAGGACGGAATCGAAAGACTGGCCAATACCCTGCCGCAGTATACCGACGCTGCCAGCAACGTTTATGCCATTTCCTACTAGTTATCAATCTATCCCGACCAGTTACAAGTTCCGATTTCACTATCGTTTCAAAACCCGCCAAGTTTGTATCGGCAAAACAGAAAAGCCGCCGGGGACGCTGAAAACCGCACCAGAGTAAGCACATCAATCACACCAGTTCAAAACAACAAATCATGAAAAAGCAAGTTTCAAAAATCACGTTGAAAACCGACAAAATCATCGCTCTGTCGAAAAACCAGGCCCAGAATGTCATCGGTGGTCGCTCTCACCAAACCGCTTCGGCTTGTACCAGCAAAATTTGCGAACCGTAAGCAAAACCGGCTTGCGATACGCCAGATCGGAGAATAGCTCCGATTCTTCTTTCACAAGTTGAATGGCAGAGCGGAACGAAGGGGTGTAAAAGCGCCTTCGTTCTTCCCGTATTACCAGTACCACCCCCTACACACTACCCATTCCGGTCATGAAGACGATTGCTTTCGAAACCGCTTTTGTTCGGGTTCCCCTTGCCAGTTTTGCCGCCATCGACAATCCGGACTGGACCAAGCTTAGCCAGCAACTTCAACATCCGGCTTTCCTCGAAGCCCTCTACATTGCCTCACCCGCTTTGTATGAAGAAGCGATCCGGTTCGATTTCAGCCGTCAGCCCGACGAAAAATCCCGGCGGGTACTCTATTCACTGATCAAATATCTGTCCCGCTACGCCACCCGCTGCACGCCCTTTGGTTTGTTCGGCGGTTTTGCCACAGCGCCCATCGAGGCCACCAACTCGAATATACGTATAGCGAATACCGGTAGCCTGAAACGGATCGTTCGGCTCGACATGAATTACCTCTGCGCGCTGGCGCAGGATCTGGAAAAACACCCCGATGTAAAGCCGTATCTCCGTTTTTTTCCGAATTCGAGCCTGTACGAAATCAATGACCAATACCGCTACGTCACGTATCGGTATGACAAGGGCCAACGGGTTCACCACCTGAGCAGCGCCGAAAAAAGCGCGTATTTAGCCGCTGTACTTGACCAAAGCAACTCGGGCGTTCGGACTGAAAGCCTGTATGCGGTTTTAATCAGCGACGAAATCAGTGAAGACGATGCCCGGGATTTCGTTGAATCGGTGATCGATGCCCAGTTGCTGGTGAGCGAACTGGAGCCGTCGCTGACGGGCGAAAACTTTTTAGTCCAAATTCTGACCATTCTGCAAACGATTGGCAGCCAGCATCCTTCTGACGAAATCGCCCGGATTGTGGCGTTGTTGCAGGAGGTTACCGTTGATCTGAAAACCCTGGAAAGTGGGGAGCACGAGACTTCAATCGAACTACTAAGCCAGGTAGAGCACAAACTGAGCCACCTGTCCACCCCGTTCGACCGCAAAGTTCTCTTCCAGATCGACACCTATTTACCCACGCTCTCCGGCCAGTTGAACCGGGGACTTCTCAATAAATTAGTCGCCAAAATTCCAACGCTCCTCAAACTGACTACCACCAGTGAGGGAGCGTTGGATGACTTCAGAAACCGCTTTACCGAAAAATACGAAGACGAAGAAATCCCGCTCGTCGTCGCGCTCGACCCCGAAATTGGAATTGGTTTCCCGGCCGATCAGGAACCCTTCGACGATTCCCCGCTGGTAGACGGCGTGGCGGCTGGCTCACGGGCCAAAGCCAAAAAGACCTGGACGGTGGCTCCCGAACAGGCGTTTTTGTTCCAGAAAGTAGCGGAGGCTCAACTCCACCGCACCGCCCAGATTGCCATTACGGAAGAGGATCTCTTGGCCATTGAACCCGCCCGACCTAACCTGCCGCCCACAAATGCCGCTATGTTTTCAGTCATTCGCGAGAACGGGCGGGAAACGCTGGTGCTCGATAGTTTTGGCGGAACCACCGGCACGTCATTGCTGGGCCGTTTTGGTCATACCGATCCCACCATTTTGAACCTGATTCAGCAGATCAGCGACGCCGAAGACCAGATCCGGCCCAACGTGATTTACGCCGACATCATTCACTTGCCCGAAGCCCGGACCGGCAACATCATCATCCGCCCCCAACTGAAAAACTACCAGATTCCGTACCTAGGCAAGGCATCGGTTGACAGCGAACACCAGATTCCGGTGACGGATTTGGTGATTCGGGTGGTGGGAAACCGCGTGGTGTTGCGGTCGAAGTCGCTCAACAAAATCATTGTTCCCCAGCTTTCCAACGCTCACCATTACGCCCAGACCAATTCGCTGGATGTTTATCATTTTCTGTGCGCCCTCCAAAATCAGGCCATTCGTCCGTGGTTGGGTTTGTCGCTGGGGCCAGTCAATGCGGTTTTTGTCTATGTTCCCCGGATTGTGCTGGACAACATCGTTCTGTCGGAAGCCCGCTGGAATTGCCGCGCGCAGCAGGTGAAACCGCTGGTGACGGCGTTCAAAAAAACGGACTGGCCGGGCCTGAGAACCGAGATTGACCGCTGGCGCGACCAGTATGGTATTCCCCGGCATATCTGCTTGCTGGATTACGACAACGAATTGTACGTCGATTTAGAGAATCAGTGGCTGGCCGAAACGTTCGTCAATGAGATCAAATCGCAGGACAAATTTCAAATCAAGGAGTTTCTGTTCCGGGCCGACAACGCCGTTACGCAGTCGCCCGCGGGCTGGCATACGAATCAGTTTGTGGTGGCTTTTAAAAATGAGCCGGATTCGCCAGCCTTTCCCCCTAAATCCCCTAAAGGGGACTTTGCAAATCTGGATTTTACCGCGCCCAAGTCCCCTTTAGGGGATTTAGGGGCAATGCCAGGGTCGCGCACGACTTTAGGGGCAACAGTAAACCGCAAATTCTTCGCCGGTTCAGAATGGCTCTATTACAAGATTTACACCGGAATTAAAACCGCCGATGCGATCCTGACGACGGTGTTGCATCCGCTGTCTGAACGGTTTGCCGAGCTCGGCTGGACCGACCAGTTTTTCTTTATCCGCTACGGTGATCCGCAACTCCACATCCGGTTCCGCTTTCACGTCATCGACCCGGCTTTTCTGGGGACCATCATTCAGGAATTGCACGATGCACTGGCGTCTTACGTGGCCACCAACGTAATCACCGCCATTAAGAACGACACCTACAACCGCGAACTGGAACGCTACGGACGCAATTCCATCGACGCCGTCGAGGAGTATTTTCACCGGGACAGTCAAACCATTCTCCAGTTTTTGAGTATGATCGAAGGCTCGGAAGGCGAAGAATGCCGGTGGCGGTTTGGCATGAAACTCATCGACACGCTGCTGGACGAGATCGGTTTTGACCTGAAACAGAAACTGGATTTTGCGGACGAAAAAGCCGCTCAATTCGGTCAGGAATTTGGCTACAACTCGGTATTGAAAAAGCAACTGGATACGCGGTACAAAGAAATTGAAACCGCCATCACAGAGCTGTGGGCTGAAACCAACGAGGATCACCAGTTTTTCTACGACCTGAACCAGCAACGCCGGGAAACGCTGCGGCCTTTCATCCAGACCATTCTTCAACTGAAAGAACAGAATCAACTGGAAATTCCTTTGACGTCGTTGCTGGGCAGCCTTATTCACATGACGACCAACCGATTGTTCCGCACCCGGCAGCGGTTTGTCGAATATTCGCTCTATTACCATCTCCACAAGTACTACCGGACCACCTATGGCCGCACGGTACTGGCGAAGAAAAATGCTCTCCTCGAAGCCGTAACGTTTTAGCCATGAAACCAATGAAAAACGTTTTGAGAACCATTCTGGGTGGAAAAATGAGCCCTTATGCGCTGGTAGACCGGTTTCCGCACCTCGATCAGAGTGCCGGGATGGATTGCGGCCCCACCTGTCTGGCGATGGTTTTCAAGCATTACGGCGCGCAGGACGTTCGGCACCAACTGACCAAACTGGCCGAAATCAACACCGAAGGAAGCAGTTTGTATGACCTGATGGAGATTTCGGAAAGCTTCGGTTTCAAGGCGGAAGGTTACGAACTGGATTATCCCTATTTACAGAAGATTCAACTGCCGTGCATCGCCCATTACGAGGGCCAGCATTTTGTGGTGGTGTACGAAGCCACGGATGCGTACGTGCGCGTGGCCGATCCGGCTTTTGGCAAGGCCCGGTACGAAAAAGACGAATTCTGCAACAAGTTCAGCGGTATTGTTCTGGAATTAAAACCGACCTCAACATTTTTCGAAAACACGGAACTGGAGGAAGTTGCCAACGAACACAAGGCGAAAAAGGCGTCGGTTTTCCGGCAATTATATTTCCCGATTCTGAAAGAAGGCAAGCGCGTGCTGGCCGAGATTTTCCTGTTTTCGCTGGTGCTCGAACTCGTCGGGCTGGTGTTGCCGCTGTTTACGCAAACGATGCTCGACAACGTGTTGATCAACCAGAACAAAAAGCTGCTGGTCGGGATTCTGGCAGGGTTGATGATGGTTTTTGTCGTGCAGGTCGTGCTGACCTACGGGCGCAGTATGCTGATGATGCACTACCGGTTCCGCTTCGAAACCGAGTTCATGGGCAAGTTCTTCGAACGGCTGATTTCACTGAAACAGAAATATTACGACAGCCGCAAGCGCGAAGAATTCATGTCGCGGTTTCAGGAGGGCATCGGCATTCGGGCGCTGACCAACCCGATCATCATCCAGCAGTTTCTGGATGTGTTTTTCATGCTGATCTACTTCCCGATTCTCTTCGGTTTCAACACGCAACTGGCGACCATCGCGCTGGTGTGTTTCGTGGCCTATGGGTTGACGACGGTTTATTTTATCCCGATCATTAAAAACCTGCGGTCGAAAGTATACCACAAAAATCAGGCGTCATTAGGCGGTTTTCTGGATACGGTTCTGGGCATCAAAACCGTCAAACTGCTGTCGCTGGAAAAATACAAACTCGTTCGCTGGAAACAGCTTCACCGCGAATCGATCAATTCGGTGATGGCCGACGAGGAAAAGCAGATTTTGATCAACTCAATGCAGCGGCTGATTTTCATTTTCAGCCAGATTGCAGTGTATTGGGTCGGTGCGTACCAGATTTTTACGGGTGAACTCACGATTGGTCAATACATGGCGTTTACGGCCATTTTCATGATTCTGATGAACTCGATCAACAGCGTCAGCATGCTCTGGATGATGGTGACGCAACTCAGTGTCAGCTTCGGAAAAGTCAACGAGATTTTTCTGGAAGACGAAGAATCCGCGAATGTTCAGGAGCAGGTTTCCCGGTTTTCAGGGAAGTCCATTCGCTTCAACAACGTTTCGTTCCGCTACCAGCAGAAAGACGCAAAATATGTTTTAAAGAACCTGAACTGCGAAATCCGGCAGGGCGAACGCATCGGCATTGTCGGACGAAACGGCACGGGAAAATCCACCTTCGTCAAACTGCTGATGAACCTTTATCCCGACTACGAAGGCCAAATCTTTTGCGACGATACCGAACTGCGGAAAATTCACCCGAAAACACTCCGGAAACACGTTCACCTGTTTCCGCAGGACACCTACGTTTTCAACGATACCATCAAGGAAAACATCCGCTGCGCCAACCTGTCGGCTTCGATGGAGCAAATCGCGGAAGCCGCCCAACTGGCGGATTTGCACCAGTTTGTCAAAGCGAATCACCTGGGTTACAACCACATGATCGGCAGTTTTGGCAGCAATCTGTCGGGCGGACAGGTTTTGAAGATCGGTTTTGCCCGGCTTTTCGTGGCCGACCAACCCGACATCATTATTCTCGACGAAGCCAGCAGCGCGCTGGATGTGGAAACGGAACGCCGGATTCTGGACAACATTTACGAGCGGTTTAAAGGCAAGACCATCATTTCCATTGCGCACCGGCTGCACACGCTCAAAAACGTGGACCGGATTCTGGTTTTCGACGGCGGTACCATCGCCGAGCAGGGCAACCATGGCGAACTGATTGATAGACAAGGCATTTACTACGATTTCATCAAAACGTACATCGACTATTAAACCATGCACCCGTTGTTAGCTGATCTGGAAATCACCCAGTTCGAGAATTTATACCACGTCGATGATGCGCCCATTGCCGACGTTCGCCAGCGGATTTTGAGTCGTCTGGGCTGGTTTGCGGTTTTGTTGACGGTGGTCGGTGGCGCGATGGGTTTTGTCATTGAATTTCCGGACATGATTGCCGTGCCGTTCGTGGTCAAATCCGAAGTGGCCGAAGCAATGTACCGGTTTCCTTCGACGATTTACGTGGAAAAAACCTTCGTCAAACCGGGTCAAATCGTGGCCGCCGGAGCGCCTTTGCTGGAAGTAAGCGCCCCGGATGTGGCCGCGCTGGTGGCCGATTTCTCCGCAGCCAACACGGCGGTGGGTCAATACGAAAAATACCGGACGGTTTCGGCCAGCAAAGAACAGCAGATCATTGAGTTGACGATGGCGCAGATTCGGGAAGACATCCGGCTGAAAGAAACGCAGATCGACGTTCAAAGGAATAAATGGGCGTCGGAACTGGTGAAGCTGAAGTTTGAGCAGGAAGACGCTCAGCGGATTTTCAAAATCAACCAGGATCTATACCGCACTGGCGACATCAGCAAAAACGACCTGAATGCTTACGAGGCCACTTGGTTGCGGGCGCAATCCGCCTACCAGTCGGGGACGCAGAATTTCGGGCAGGAAGAACGAACGTTGCGCCAGCAAATCGAGACCAAACGGCTGGAAATGGTAAGCCTGGAAAAGCAGCTAACCAAAAAAGATACCGACTTCCGGGGCGAGGGCGCGCAGCTCCGCAGCTCGCTGGATGCGATGCACAAACGCATTGAAGGGCGGTTTGGGAAGTATGAAATTACGGCCAACAACCATTTGATTCTGAAAGCCGAGCGAGCCGGTACGGTTTCGTTTGTCTTCGACGGCGAGAAGGAAGCCGCAGCCAGTTCGATTGTCCTCAAACTGATTTACAAGGAAGCGCCCCTGTACGCCTACACGCAGGTGAATTCGTCGCGCATCGGGCAGGTGCAAGTCGGGCAGCCAGTGATTCTGAAACTGGATGCCTTCCCGGTGTACGAATGGGGAACCGTGCGCGGCCGGGTGAGCCAGGTTTCGATTACGCCCGACGAGAAGGGCCTCTTCAACGTTCAGGTGCAACTCACCGATTATCAACGACTTGATAAGCGCATCCAAATTGGTATGCAGGGAAATTGCAACATCATTTTCGACGAACGAACGCTGTATGAGTACACGTTCCGAAACTTCAAAAAAGTAGCCACCGAACTCACGGAGTAATTACCAGCCATGAACGCACTGTTGACCGATACCCAAACCCGGATCGAAACGGAACTCCACCGACTTTACGATACCGTTGCGGCCGAACCGGTGGCCGAAAACCCGTCGCTGCTGTCGGGGCAGGTCGGCTACGCGATTTTTGAAGCGTATTACCAGCGTCAGTTCGGATTAACCGACAACAGTCGGGTCTGGGAACGACTCAGTGCGGGCATCGACGCCATTCAATCGGGGGCCGTCGATCACACCTTCGCGGGCGGTATTTCCGGCATTGCCTGGGGTTTTCTGCACCTCCACAACCACGGTTTTCTGGCCGACAGTCAGGACGATCCACAGGAAATTGTGGCCGCGCTCGACGAACCGCTCTTTCTGCTTTCGATGGACGACCTGAGCAAAGGCCGTTTCGATTATTTACACGCCGGTTTAGGAGCTTGTCTGTATTTCCTGGAACGCCCTCGGACGCCCGAAATCGTGTATTATTTGAAGGAAATCGTCGCCCAACTGGATAAAATAGCCATCAAAAAAAACGACGGATCAATTACCTGGCATTTCCGAAATTTTAACGACCCCGCCGATGAGTCGGTTTCCTACAACCCGGGCTTGTCGCACGGTACGGCCAGCATCGTCGCTCTCCTGAGTCTGCTGTACCAGAATGGCTACGCCCGGCCGCAATGCGCCCGGCTGGTTGAAGGCGGTTTGCAGTGGTTGTGGAGCGTCCGCAATACTGACCATCCGGCGGTATTTCCCAGACAACTCCTGGATGATCAAACCCGGGATGAATTCAGTCGGCTGGCGTGGTGTTACGGCGATCCGGGCATCGCGCACACGTTTCAACTGGCGGGTGAAATCTTCGGGAATACCCGCTGGAAACAGATCGCAGAACAGACGATGCTGAAAGCCGCCATCCGTCGCAGCCGCAAGGAAACGCTGGTGTCCGACACGGGATTCTGCCACGGATCGAGTGGACTCAGCCACCTGTTTTCCAAATTTGCCCGCTGGTACCCCAACCCGGTTTTCGACGAAACCGCCCGGTATTGGCTGGATGCCACCTTGAATCAGGCCTTGCCCTCCCCGGAAATCGACGGGGTGTCGTCCGTTACGCCCCTGCCCAATCGCGGAGAACGCTGTTTGCTGGAAGGTGACGCCAGCGTAGGGATGGTTTTGCTGTCACAGCTCGGCGCAAATCCGGCCTGGGAGCGGTTTTTACTGATGCGGTGACTTCTATAGGGCTAAGCTGGTAACTGAAAAATAGAAAAACCGGCTACATCATTGATCTTATCCTTTATCTTCGTGGATGAAAACCAGATGAAGGGACAACTACTCAATGATTCAACCCAACCGCTTTCGAACACCGCTGCTCATTTCGGGACTTTTCGCCGTCGCAGTCGTGTCCTGCATGAAAATGAGCCCAACCGGGTCGTCCAAAACCGCCAGCACACCGCTGGTCGTTCAGGAAGATCCGGCGACCGCCCGCACCCGGGCGAAAGAAATCCGGGACAACACCGCCATCAAGCTGGCCGATGGACTCAAAGTTGACCTTTGGGCGTCGGATTCGCTGGCTCCCGATCCGGTTTCCATGTCCATCGACGACCAGGGGCGGGTGTACCTGACCCGAACCAACCGGCAGAAAAACTCCGAATTCGACATCCGGGGCCACCGCGACTGGATGACGCCGTCCATCGCCCTGCAATCCGTCGAGGAACGGCGGGCATTTCTGCGCAGCACCTTCGCGCCCGAAAAAAGCAAAGAAAACGAATGGCTGAAAGACCTCAACGGCGACGGCAGCCACGACTGGAAAGACCTGGCCGTTGAAAAAGACGAAGTCTGGCGGCTGGAAGACACCACCGGCGACGGAATTGCCGACAAAGCAACCCGGATTCTGAACGACTTCTTCGAAGAAGTTTCCGACGTAGCGGGTGGTTTGCTAATCCGGGCCGAAGACGCGTTTGTGGCCATTGCCCCGGATTTGTGGCGGCTGAAAGACACCAACGGCGACGGTATGCTGGATCAGAAAACATCAATCAGCCACGGCTACGGCGTTCACATCGGTTTTGGCGGCCACGGCATGTCGAATCCGATTGAAGGACCGGATGGCAAGATTTACTGGAACATCGGCGACATCGGTGCCAACATCACCACCGCCGAAGGGGTCAACCACAAACGCCCCAACGAGGGAATCATCGCCCGATCCAACCCGGACGGCACTGATTTCGAAGTATTTGCGGGCGGTTTGCGCAACACCCACGAATTTGTATTTGACGACTACGGCAACCTGATCAGTTCCGACAACGACGGCGATCACCCCGGCGAAAGCGAGCGGCTGGTTCACGTTGTCGAAGGCTCGGATGCAGGCTGGCGGTCCAACTGGCAGTATGGCAAATACACCGATCCGAAGAACAACAGTTACAAGGTCTGGATGGACGAGAAACTGTATACGCCCCGCTGGGAAGGTCAGGCGGCTTACATCATTCCACCGATTCAGAACTTCCACAACGGCCCGACCGGCATGGTCTACAACCCCGGCACGGCCCTGGGTTCGGAATGGAAAAACAAATTTTTCCTGGTCGAATTCGTGGGGAATCCGGCCCGCTCGCCCATCTGGTCGTTTGGCCTGAAACCGAAAGGCGCATCGTTCGTGCTCGATGGCGAGAAGAATATTCTGAACGGGATTCTGCCCACCGGTATCCGGTTCGGCCCCGATGGAGCCCTTTACATCGCCGACTGGATCAACGGCTGGGACGCCAAAAATTACGGACGGGTCTGGAAACTGGATGTAACCGACGACAAAAACGACCTGAAAGCGTTGCGGGCCGAAACAAAACGCCTGATGGTGTTGAATTACGGGACGCAAACGGACGACATGCTGTTGTCGCTGCTGTCGAACCCGGACATGCGCATTCGCCAGAAATCGCAGTTTGAACTCGTCAAACGCGGGGCCAAAGGAGCGGTTGTGTTGCAGAAAGCCGTGGCGCAAACCGGCAACCAACTGGCCAGGATTCACGGCATTTGGGGCCTGGGGCAACTGGAGCGGCAGGACAAATCCTACACCGCTTCCCTCCTTCCGTTACTGAAAGATGCGGATCTCGAAATCGTGGCCCAAACCGCCAAAGTTCTCGGTGATGCGGCTGCTTCGGAAGCCGGACCGCTTCTGATTCCCTTGCTGACGAGCCAGAACCCGCGCGTAAAATTCTTCGGGGCTCAGGCATTGGGACGCATCAAATACCAGCCCGCTATCGAACCGCTGCTGGACCTGATCAAGGCCAACAACGACGAAGATGTGTATTTGCGTCACGCTGCGGTTTTGGCCCTATCGCGCATCGGGCAGGTTGAACCGATGGTGGCACTGGCCAACAATCCCAACAAATCCCTGCGCCTGGCCGCAGTTTTGGTGCTTCGCCGGTTAAGCAGCGAAAAAGTTGCGCTGTTTTTGCAGGACAAAGACGAATACATCGCGACGGAAGCGGCCCGCGCCATCAACGACGATTTGTCCATCGAAAAGGCTTTACCGGCCCTGGCGGCAACGCTGAAAGAAACCCGGTTTACCTCCGAACCGCTTCTGCGTCGCGCCATCAATGCGGCCCTGCGGGTGGGAACCGACGAACAACTGAGCACGCTGATTGCCTTTGCCAAACGCAAAGACGTGGACAAGGAACTCCGGGCCGAAGCCCTCGCGACCCTCGGAACCTGGGCCAAACCGTCTCCACTGGACCGCGTCGACGGACGTTACCGGGGTGTTGTTGAACGCAATCCGGCGCTGGTGAAAGCCAAAATCCAGGAGCAGGCCGATGTCTTTTTGCAGGAAACCGACCCTACGGTTTTGGTGGCGATTTCGCAGATGGTGAGCAATTTAGGCATTACCGACAAAGCCGCCAGCCTCGCCAAAATCATGGACGAAAGCCAATCACCCGAGGTTCGGTCGGCCATGCTGACGGCTTTGCACCAGTTGAAATACCCGGCGATGGAGACGGTGATCAGAAAGGGCATGAACGATGCCGACCCCGATGTTCGCACCACGGCACTCGGTCTGGTGAGTGGCCTGAATCTGTCGACGGAAGCGTTGGCGGACGTTTCGAAAGCGATTTTTGAGAAAGGAACCGTGAAAGAACAACAGCAACTGCTGCGCGTTCTGGGGAGTATGCCCGCGGCAAAAACCGAACCGATTCTGGCCGGTGTCATCGATAAAATGATCAGCAAACAACTGCCGGCCAGCCTGGCGCTGGAACTCGGTGAAGCCGTGGATTCCACCAAATCAGCGGCTCTGATTGCCAAACTGGCTCCGCTGCGGGGAACCGGAACCGGCATTGCGGAATACCAGGATGCGCTGTTTGGCGGAAATGCGCAAGCAGGTCGCCGGATTTTCAATACCAACTCCACGGCACAATGCGTTCGGTGCCATGCCATTGGCGGCCAGGGCGGAGCCGTTGGACCGTCGCTGACGGGCATCGGCGATGTGCTGACCCGGGAGCAGATCCTGCAGGCCCTCATCGAGCCGAGTGCCCGACTGGCCCCCGGTTTTGGCATGGTTTCGCTAACGCTGAAGGATGGACAAACCGTCAGTGGTGTTCTCAACGCCGAAAACGCGCACGAACTCGTCCTGAAAACGTCCGAAGCGGAACCGCTGAAAGTGCCCGTTGCCCGAATCGACAAACGGGAAAACCTTCCCTCCAGCATGCCGCCGATGGGCTACATTTTGTCCAAACGGGAAATCCGCGATGTGGTCGAGTTTCTGGCGACTTTGAAGAAATAACGGAACGGGTCCACACGGTTTTACGGTTTTTTCAGCAAATCGTCGAGCGTGTGGACCTCTCCATTTTTGACGACGCTCACCACATTCCAGGCATCCCGGATGGTGGTGAGCGGATCGCCGGTAACAATCACCAGATCAGCCAGTTTCCCCGGCTCCAGCGACCCCAGATCTTTGCTTACGCCCACCGCTTCGGCCGCCCAGAGTGTCGCCGAACGCAGGGCTTCGAAGGGCGTCAGACCCGCATCGACAAACGTCTGAAGTTCCGTGTGCAGGCTCATCGCGTACGGCACAAACGGACTGTCGGTTCCCGTCGTGACGTGTGCCCCTGCAACCACCAGGGCCTTTATCGTGTTTTGCAGGTTCCGAAAATTAGTCAGGTAACCCGGATTGATTCGGGTGATTTGCGACGCCCCCGCCTGGAGCGAGGTCGTAAACCGTTCCGAATAAAACGCCTTGTACTGCCGGTTTTCGAAGAACGCGGGGTCTTTTCCAGCCATCACATAAAAACCGCCCTGGAGCGAAGCCGTCGGCGTGATATTCATGCCCGACTTCGCCAGCAATTGAATCACATCCTGGTAACTCCGGTTCATGCCCGTGATTTTGGGCGAATAGCCCCGCCGACTGGTGCCGCCGATGTGCTCGACAGCATCGACTTCGTAGCTCATGGCCGGATAGATTTCGTGCGACGAAACCGGCATACCGTGGGCGTGGGCAAAAGCCGTGATGCGCTTCTGCATAGGGTCTGGCATCCGGACGTAGGTTTTGATGAGGTCGAAATTCAGCCGGACGGCGCGGTTCAATTCCAGTTCGAGTTGCGCCCCCGACGCAATGCTGGTGGCTAATCCGTAGTAAATCCGGCTTCCATCGGTGAGACCGCCGGTAAAAAACTGGCGTGGTCCGATGCGCCGACCGCTGGCCCAGGCTTCTTTTCGTTCCAGCGCGTCATACGGATCGGCACCCGTTTCCCGCAGCGACGTGATCCCGTACGACAGCCACAACCGCCCCTGCGGTTCGCCGTTCATGGCACTCTGGTGGGTGTGCATTTCGAACAAACCCGGAATGACGGTTTTGTCCGACGCGTCGATCAGTTTACCCGCCCGACCCGCCTGATGGGGAACAATCGCCTTGATCCGGCTGCCCTCGATCAGAATATCCACATTCTTGCGATACGCAGCCGTGCGTCCGTCAAACACCTGCCCGGCATGGATGACCGTCTGGCCCACCGGTTTTTTAATTTGCCAGGTAAAGTTCATCGGAATGGTTTCGATGCGCCCGTCGGCCAGAAACACCTGCTTGAGCGTGTCGGTAGCGAGGTAAACCAAACGCTGTGAATCGCCGGTCCAACTGGGCGAATCGGCCAGTTCGTTGGTGAGTCGTTTGGCCGGACCCGTAAAATTCCCCAGCGCATCGACTGGACTGACCCACAGCAAACCGTCGAGGATGTAGGCCATAAACTGGCCGTTCGGCGACCAGGCCGGACCGTTTTTGCCCCGCGTCCCCAGCGACCGATCCGAAACGGGCGACACGTGCCGGTCGCTGTTGCCGTCGGCTTTTCCGTCGATGGTGACCAGTAAAATTTCGGTGACGCCTTCCCGGTAGCGCGACGAATAGACATCCAGCGCCGACAAGGCAATGGTTTTGCCCGTTGGTGACCAGCTCGGCTGGCTCGGCACAAAGACGGATTCGTGGTATTTTTCAACCTGCCCAGTTCGAACGTCCACGAGGTTCAAAGTCCCCCGCCCCCAGACGTTGCGCGGGTCGCCCTCATAAAAAGCAATCCGGCTGCCATCCGGCGACCAGGTGGGAAAGTTCAGGTCGTCGGGCAGATCCACCAGCCGACGGTCTTCACCGGTTTTCAGGTCGCGCACCCAGAGATCCATATTGCCCTGCCGGTCGGACGTAAAAGCCAGTTTCGTTCCGTCGGGCGACCAGGCCGGATCGGCTTCGACGTAGACATCGCTGGTCAAGGCTTTGGGATGCGGAACGCCATTCGTCAACAGCCACAAATCACCCAGGGCGGCAAAAACGATCTGTTTGCCATCGGGCGAAACCGTCGGTCCTTTGATTCCCCGAACGGGTTGCGGAGCAGGCTGGTCAAAATCGTAGCGTTTACGCTGGTACGTTGTGCGGGCCAGCGAAACCGTCGCCTGAAAAGCAATCTCTCTGGCCGGGGCTGGTTTCAGGCTTTGCTTTTTCAGTTTGCCGTCTGCGGTGTAGAGGTAGTCAGTCGCAGAGGCCCAGCTAATGCGGAACGGGAACACGTCTTCGGTGGGCGGAGTCAGAATCTGGCTGTTGCCCGTGGTCACATTCACCACGGCCAGACCGCTCTGGTTTTTGGTCAGTATGTTGTAAAAAACCTGCGAGCCGTCGGGTTGCCAGGCGGGGGCAGCCAGTTTGGCCGGACTGGCCGTCAGCAGGTGTTCTTTGCCCGTTTCATCGATCCGGTAAAGTCCCGGCGAATCGGTTCGTTCGGAGACAAAAGCCACCTGTCGGCCGTCGGGCGAAAAAGCCGGGTTGTAGTCATTGGCCGGGTTGCGGGTGAGTTGGGTCAACGCACCGGTTTCGAGGGTCAGTTGCCAGATGTCGTAGTTGCCGCTTCGGTCGGACGAAAACACGAGGTGTTTGCCATCAGGCGACCAATGCGGTTCCCGGTCGTCGAACACCCCGAAGGTCAACTGTTTTTTACCCGAACCGTCTTTGTTCACCATCCAGAGGTGGTAGATGCCATCCCAGAAGGCGTGAAACACAATCCAGTTTCCATCCGGCGACCAGGCGGGTTGACGGCAATCGCCCAGGGCATCGGTAACGGGCCGCGCCGTGCCGCCGTCAGCGGGCAAAACCCAGATGGTTCCCTGTAAATCGACAGCGATGGTTTTCTGATCGGGCGAAAGCACGGCGGCCATGTTGGTTCCTTCGGTTACCGTAATTTTCAGCGAATCGGCAGCGGTTCCGGCCCAGACAGCGGGCATTGAAAAAGCACTCATCACCAGCAATAGCCAGACAGAGCGCCTGCACAAGTAGGTATTCTTCATAAGCAAAAATGAAAAAAGGAGTATGCCCGTTGACCGGACGAACAGGAACAAGCGTATTTCAGTATGCAGAAAAGTCGGTAAAATTCAAGCTGGGACGACGGAAGAAAATAGTTCGGGCAACACGCCGATCGATGAGTAATGCCTTCATCGTCAGATTAATATTAGTGCAATAAATCCATACTTGGTAGCGGTTTTTGGATAAAGTTTGAAAAATATATTTTGAACGACAAAAAATTATATTTTGAAAAATAAAATATAAAACATATAATATTTTGAATAATACAGTATTTTATTGAACTATAAATAGTATTGCAACAAAAATAACAAATTATATACCGAACCCTATTGACACTTTAAAACTTGCTTCTATATTTGAGTCATCATTACGGAATAATACAATCCGGTTCTTACCCCATCTGCTTGATTCTGGCCGCACTTGAAGAGAGCAAGTATCGAATTATCAGTCATAGAATACAAAGAATTCTCTCCGATAGACGCACCCGTCTACCGGTGGTAAACGTTTGGAACTGATTTCGCCCATTCACTCCGTTCGAGTGGAAGCGAACGATCGATCAATACACCACACACCATCTAAAGGCCTTTGCTGGTTGCCGTGACCAGCCTGGGAAAGCTATTGCCTTTCAAAACCATCGGAATACCTCTAGTGCCCTATCCAGGAATAAACCAGTTCAACTTTAACTCCTTTCCAACGATGAAAAAAGTACCTTTACTCTGTGTATTGCTTTTTATCTCGTGCCTCTCGAGTCCGCTCTGGGCTCAAACCCGGATTATAAAAGGCATCGTTACCTCCGGTGAAGACAGTTCTCCGCTTCCCGGCGTCAACGTGGTGCTCAAAGGAACCACCACCGGGGTTTCGACCAACCCCGAAGGAGCCTATTCCTTCGCCATTCCGACCAATCTGGACAAAGATGCCGCGCTGGTTTTCTCGTTCATCGGCATGGTTACGCAGGAGGTTCCGATTGGCAATCAGAGCCTCATTTCAGTCGCCCTCAAACACGAAGCGCTTTCCCTCAGCGAGGTAGTGGTCAGCGCGTTAGGCTTTAAAGAAAACGCCGATAAGCTCGGGGCTACGGCGGCTAAAATCGATGCAAAAGACATCGTCCGTTCCGGCGAAACCGGGGTGATCAACAGCATGGCCGGCAAAGCCGCCGGGGTGCAGGTGACCCGCTCCGCCGGTGATCCGGGTGCGGGTTCCTACATCCAGATTCGGGGGCAGAACACCATTACCGGCTCCACCCAGCCGCTGGTTATTGTCGATGGAATCCCGGTCAGCAACTCTACCCTCGGCGACGGCGTGGCCGGTGTTTCCCAGCAATCCCGTCTGAACGACATCAACCCCGACGACATTGCCTCCATGCAGGTTCTGAAGGGCGCGTCTGCCGCGGCACTCTGGGGGTCGCGGGCGGCAAACGGCGTGATTGTGATTACGACCAAAAAAGGAGCCAACAGCGACAAGGTCAACGTCTCGCTCAGTTCGACGGTTTCGTTCGACGAGCCGAACCGCCTGCACCCGATGCAGAGCACGTATGGACAGGGCGCGGGTGGCGTCTACAGCCCGACGGGATCGTTTACCTGGGGCGACCGGATTGCCGACCGGTCGGGAACTGCCGACGAACTGAATATGACCGGCCAACGGTTTGAAGCGGAAAATGGCGTGACGTATTATCCGATTCTCAAGAAAAACTCGAAGGAAACGTTCAACGACATCCGCAGAGATCAGGTGTTCCGGACGGGAACCTACCTCGATAACAACGTGAACATCAGCGGAGGAAACGACAAAGGAAATTTCTATCTGAGCATCGGCGATCTGCGTCAGAAAGGCATTCTAAACGGGCAAAGTGACTACAAGCGGACGTCGGTTCGGTTCAATACCGAACGGCGGTTCAACGACGTCATCAAAGCCACCACCAACGCTACCTACGCCCGAACGACCTCCAACCGGGTGCAGCGCAGCAACAGCGTCGCCGGCCTGTACATCGGCATGCTCCGGACTCCGCCCGATTACGATAACCGGGGCTACAAGGGGAATTATTACGCGTCGCCAACGGCCAGCCCGATTCCGAACCGGCAACGCTCCTTCCGAAACTACCTCGGCGCGTCGGCCAACCCCGTTTACAACGATCCGTTGTGGGCCATCAACGAAATGACCAATATCACGGAAGTAGACCGGTTTATTCTGAGTTCCGAACTCCTGATTACGCCGGCCAAATGGTTCGACATCACCGCCCGGGGCGGTCTGGATAGTTACACGGATTTGCGGATCACCAATTCGCCGGTGTCTTCCGCCGTAAACAGCGGTTTGGGGAGTTTCGAGGAACAGATGCTCAAGGAAACCGAGATGAACCTGGATGTGATTGGTCGGGTTTTCAAGGATTTTGGCAAGGACATTACCAGCACGCTGATCGTCGGTTTCAACATCAACGACCGGAAATACCTGAGCCTGGGCGGAACACTGAACACCTTCATCATTCCCGATGCTCCCCCAAACTTTAGCAATGCCCTGGCAACCAACCGGGTTCCGTACAACACTTCGACCCACCGCCGGACCGCCCGGCTGTATTCATCCCTGAACCTGGGTTTTTACGACCAGGTGTTTCTGAACATGTCGTTGGCTGGTGAAGCCGGTTCTACGTTCGGAAGCGAGTCGCAATCGACCTTCTATTATCCCTCCGCCGATATCGCCTGGCAGTTTACCAAGCTGCCGCTGCTGGCGGGTAACAACGTCCTGTCGTTCGGTAAACTGCGGGCATCCTACGGAACGGTGGGGGTTCAGCCGGATGCCTACCGGAACACTACGACGTTTGTGAATGCCTCCTTCGGGAGCTGGGGCGGTCCCGTCAGCGGCACCGGCTACGGCAATGGCGCCTTTGTCCGCAGCAACCGGCAGGGCGACCCCAACCTGCGTCCCGAACGGAAAACCGAGTGGGAACTGGGCACCGACCTGCGCTTTCTGAACGACAAACTTTCCGTCGGGTTTACGTATTACCAGAACAAGATTGTCGACCTGCTGCTGGATGTGGCCGCGGCCGGTTCCACCGGTTTTACGCAGAAATACACCAACGCCGGGAGCATGCAGAACAAGGGTCTGGAACTGGAACTGAACTACAACATCCTGAACCGCAACGCGTTTAGCTGGAATATCTTTGCCAACTGGAGCCGCAACATCAACGAAGTGATTGACCTGGCCGGCACCGACAACATCACCCTGGGCGGTTTCAGCAGTACCTCCAGTACGGTAGCCAAAGTGGGTTATGCAATGTCGTCGCTGTATGGCGGGGTGTATCAACGGACAGAAAACGGCTCGCTGGCCCTCAATGCCAACGGTTTTCCGCAGATCGCGCCGTCGTTCGGCGTTCTCGGCAATCCCAACCCCGACTGGCGCGGAGGATTTGGTACCAACCTGGCCTACAAAGGCGTTTCCCTGAATGTGCTTTTCGAAACTTCCCAGGGTGGTGATTTCTACAATGGAACGCGCGGGGTGATGTACCATTTCGGCACCCACGCAGATGTGGGAACGGATGTAACGCTGACGCAGGATCTGAAAAATTATTCGGGGAAAGTGGTAGCCGCCGGAACAACGGTTCGGGGGAAAATTCAGGATTTTGGAGCCGGGCCGGTTTTGCTCGATGAAGCCTACTACACCTCCATTGGCGGTGGTTTCAGCACGCTGGTCGAGCAGTTCATCAGCGACGGTAGCTGGACGCGGCTGCGGGAAGTTTCACTGGGCTACTCGCTCCATTCGGCCAAATTCCGGCAGAAAACCCGGCTGCAATCCATCGACTTTACGGTCACGGGCCGCAACCCGGTTTTGTGGACAAAGGTGGTGGGAATCGACCCCGAAACCGGCCTGAACGGAACGGGCAACTCGCGGGGGCAGGACTACTTCAACAGCCCCAACACGCGTTCGCTGCTGTTCAGCGTGAAAATCAATTACTGATCGTCCGTGATTTCCTTACGCAGTTTTCCCTTTTCATTCATCTCAACCCGGAAGAAAATGAAGCGAATTTATAAACCGGTTTCCGTTTTTGCCTTTCTGTTCAGCCTCCAGTTCGTCTCCTGCAAATCGATTGTCGACGGGCTGAACGTCGACCCCAACAACCCGACCAGCGCGCCCGCCACGCTGGTATTCACCGGTGCCCAACTGGGTAACATTGCCACCCAAGAAGGCATGGCCAGCCGCCTGACCACCATCTGGAGCGGCTACACCACCGGTGCCGACCGCCAGTGGCGGGATTACTTCAACTACAACGTAACCGCCGGGGTCTACGATTCCGACTGGAACCTCGTCTTTCAGGCCACCAATGCCAACGCCCTCATTGCCATTGAGAAAGCCGCCGAACTAGGCAACCGGAAAATGATCGGGATTGCCAAGATTCTGCGCGCCAACGCCCTGGCAACGGGCACCGAACTGTGGGGGGACATTCCGTTCGACGAAGCCGGCGACATTGTCAAATTTCCCAACCCCAGATTCCAGCCTCAGGCCGAGGTCTACACCAAGCTGATTGCGCTGGTCGACGAAGCCATTGCCGACCTGGATGCCGGAATCGGAACCGTGGGGGCCGAGGACGTTCACTTTGGCGGAGACGCCACCAAATGGAAGCAGGTCGCCTTTACGCTCAAAGCCCGGCTGCTCACGGATACGAAGCAATACGATGCGGCCTACACGGCAGCCCTGAGCGGCATCAGCGCCTTTGCCAACTCGCTGTATGCTCCCCACGGAACCACGACGAGCGTGAACGAAAACCACTATTTTTCCTTTCTGACCAACCAGCGTCTCGGGGATATTTACGCCGTCGGTGCCTACAATGTGAGCCTCATGAATCCGACCAGTGCCGCTTACCGGGGCAATGCCAAAACCGTTGAAACCGCCCGGTTCCGGTTTTATTACCTGGAAAACGGCGTCAACACCCCCGGACGGATCGAACCCAACACATCCAGCACGGCAACCGCCAGCGGTTTTTTTGCCCGGAGTGCCAGCTTTCCGATGATTACGTTCCAGGAAAACAGTCTGACGCTGGCCGAGATGGCGCTGCGTTCCGGGAAAGGCTTTGCGGTAGCCCTCGATCACCTGAACAAATACCGGGCTTTTCTGAACACGGGCGGCTACATCAACTCCACCTACCTAACGGCCGGAACCTACAAATACGAACCGTATGTGGCGGCTGATTTTGCCGCCGGTGGCCTTGAAAACGCTGACGGCATTTCGGCCGACAACGCCCTGCTCCGGGAGATATTGCAGGAACGTTACGTCTCGTTTTACGGTCAGCACATCGGCTGGAACGACGAACGCCGGACCCGCAGCGAAGCGTATGGCATCAAGCTGACGCCCAATAACGGCACCCAGCTACCGGGGCGGTTTATCTATTCGCAGAACGAACTGAACTCGAACCCCAACAGCCCGAATCCGGTTCCGGGCACGTTCGATGCCCTATCCATTTATAAATAATCGACCCTCCTTTTTTATCCTATCCTTACGAAAATGAATAAACCAATTCTAACACTCGCTTTCGCCGTTCTGCTGAGTGTTCCGGCCGTTCTGGCCCAACCGGTTCCGACAGCGGCCCTGAAACAGATGAAAGCCCGCAGCGTGGGACCCGCCGTGATGGGTGGGCGAATCACGGCCATCGATGCCCACGTCAGCAATCCCGATCTGATTTATGTCGGCGCGGCTTCCGGGGGCGTCTGGAAAAGCGAAAATGCCGGGGGCACCTGGACCCCGGTTTTTGACGACCAGCCCACCCTGAACATCGGCTCCGTAGCCATTCAGCAAAGTAATCCCAACGTGGTGTGGGTCGGCACGGGCGAAGGCAACCCCCGCAATTCCGTCAACATGGGGGGCGGTATTTTCAAAAGCATCGACGGGGGGCTGACCTGGAAAGCGATGGGACTGGAAAAAACCATCAACATCCACCGGATCATCATCGACCCCATGAACCCGGACGTCGTGTATGCGGGCGTCATCGGTTTTCCGTTTGGCGAACATCCGGAGCGCGGGGTGTTTAAAACTACCAATGGTGGTCAGACCTGGGAAAAGATTCTGTATACGAACGAAAAATCCGGCGTGGCCGAAATGGTGATGGACCCCGCCAACCCGAGCAAACTGGTGGTCGCCATGTGGCAACACCGCCGAACGCCCTGGGATTTTACGTCCGGCGGCCCCGGTTCGGGTTTGTACATTACGTACGACGGCGGCAAAACCTGGAAGAAAAAAGGCGAAGCCGACGGACTGCCCAAAGGCGATTTCGGTCGGCTGGGCCTGGCCATCAGCCGGAGTTCGCCGAACAAAATCTACGCACTGGTTGAAGCCAAAAAGAACGGTCTGTACCGCTCCGACGATGGCGGTGAAAAGTGGACACTGGTGACCGACGATCCCGCCGTTGCCACGGATCGCCCGTTCTACTACAACGAGATTTACGTGGACCCGAAGGTGGAAACCCGGCTTTACAAACTCAGCGCACCGCTCTCGGTCAGCGAAGACGGCGGCAAATCGTTCAAACCGCTGGCTACGCCCGATCAGGTCCACTCCGATCACCACGCGTTCTGGATTCATCCCGAAAACCCCAACCTGATCATCGAAGGCAACGACGGTGGTCTGGCAATCAGCCGCGACCACGGCAAATCCTGGACGAATCCTGAAGCCATTCCGGTGGGTCAGTTTTATCATGTTAACGTCGACAACGAAATTCCGTACAACATTTACGGCGGTTTGCAGGACAACGGTTCCTGGACCGGACCGGCCTACACGTTTCATACGGGTGGTATTCGAAACAGCCACTGGCAGGCACTGATTCTGGCGGACGGGTTCGACGTCATTCCCGACCCCAAAGATTCCCGGTACGGCTACGCCATGTCGCAGGGCGGCAACATCGTTCGCTACGACAAAGTAACCGGTGGTGCCGCCTTCGTGAAACCGATCATTGGCGATATGAACACGCGGTTGCGGTTTAACTGGAATACCGGTTTTGCGCTGGACCCGTTCGACAAAAAGACGATTTATGCAGGGAGCCAGTTTCTGCACAAGTCGACCGATAAAGGCATGACCTGGGAAACCGTTTCGCCCGACCTGACGCTCAACGATCCGGCGCACCAGAAGCAGGACGACAGCGGTGGGTTAACCATCGATGCCACCCAGGCCGAAAACCACAACACAGTGTTGACCATCGCGCCCAGCACCCTCCAGCAGGGCGTGATCTGGGTGGGAACCGATGATGGCAACGTGCAACTGACCCGCGACGGCGGCAAGACCTGGACCAACCTCAGCAGCCGGATTCCCGG
The DNA here is from genome assembly GCF_051857545.1 of Larkinella fluvii. Lineage (NCBI taxonomy): Bacteria > Pseudomonadati > Bacteroidota > Cytophagia > Cytophagales > Spirosomataceae > Larkinella > Larkinella fluvii. The sequence continues at coordinate 50,096 of NZ_JBPZHB010000008.1, forward strand.
TTTGCCCAAAGAAGCCTGGATTCCGCAGATTACGGCTTCGCGCCACAAAGCCGGGGAAGCGTTTGTGGTCGCCAACCTCTACCGCATGGGCAGCGACCTGGCTCCCTATATTTACCGGACCACGGACTTCGGCCAGACCTGGACCCGCATCATGAGCGAGAAAGAGGCCAAAGGGTATGCCCTCTGTTTTTTGCAGGACCCGACCGAGCCCCGGCTGATGTTTGCCGGAACGGAACACGGGTTGTGGGTCAGCATCGACGAGGGAAAAACCTGGGCGCAGTGGGACAACGGGATGCCCGCAGCCACGCCAACGATGGATCTGGCGATTCAGGAACGGGAAGCCGATCTGGTGATCGGAACGTTCGGGCGTTCGCTGTATGTGCTCGACAACATTCGTCCCCTGCGAAAACTGGCCGCCACGGGAGGAAAAATACTGGAACAACCGCTGGTTGCGTTTGAACCTTCACCGGCCTATCAGGCGACCTACCGGGGTCCGCAGGGCTACGGAAAAGATGCCGAAGACCTGTATCAGGCCACGAACCGCCCCGCCGGAGCGATGCTGGATCTGTACCTGAAACCCAAAACCGCCATCGCCAAAGTTGCGGAGCCGGTGGAAACGGCGAAAAAGTCTAAAAAACCGGCGGCTGTGACCGTTCAGACGACGGTACCTGCTCCGGTTCTGGCCAGCGCTCCGAAAGCCGACTCGATCGTGGTAAACTTCTACAACGAAGCCAACAAGCTGGTTCGGACGATCAAACAGGCACCGGACACGACGCTGGGCCTGCAACGCATCGGCTGGAATCTGACCGAAACCGCCGTCAACATGCCGAGTATGCCGGGACCCCGGCGAGGGGGCGGAGCATCGGGCGGCAGTCCGGCATTGCCGGGTCGCTACAAGGTGGTTTTTGCGTATGCGGGGGCTAAAGACTCAACGCTCCTGACCATCAATCCCGACCCGCGTGTGACCTACAACAAGGAAGCTGCACTGGCCCGGCAGGGGTTGCAAAACCGGCTGAACAAAACGATTGCACAGTTGACGGAAATCACCAACCGGATTCAGGAAGCGACCGACGCAACCGAAGCCGTGAAGTCGCGACTGAAACAAAAGAAAGGCAAGGAATTTGACGAACTGCGCAAAGCGACGCTCTCGATTCAGGATTCGCTGAAAACCGCCCGGGAAGGCATTGTGGGCAAACGAAGCGACCGGCAGGGCTTCGGTCGGGTGTATATGGTAACCCCGGTTTTGAAGATTCAGGAAGCGAGTTCGTACATCAGCCGCCGAACCGATCCACCAACGAAAACGGAAACCCTGCTGGTGGATCAGGCCGAGCTGCTCAGCAACGAGACCATTACGAAAGTGAACGCGTTCTTCAGCAAGCAGTGGGCCGACTACTACAAAAAAGTGCAGGCAACACCCCTGGAGTTCATCAAGGAATACCCGCCCATCGCCGGTACGCCCGAGTAAAAAACCGTACGGTATCCAGACCACGCCCCCGATGAACCCGCTTCGTCGGGGGACTTTTTTTAGCATCGAGCCTCTTTTCTTCCGGTTGTATCCGTAATTTTAACCCCTGGCCGCTTGCTACGCCCCAGTTTATACAACCCGGCACATGGATATTTTTAACCACGTTTTTGACCCTTCTACGGGCGCTCCGGCCCAGTGGGCCTATCAGGATTTTGAAGAGTGTACGTTCCAAAATCTCACCCTTTCCAAAGCCATTCTTTCTCATGCCAATCTGGTCAACTGCCGGTTTGAAAACTGCACACTGGATGCGGCCGTGCTGAAAGACACCAAGCTCAACGAGGTCCGGTTTGTGCAATGCAAACTCATCGGCGTTAACTTTGAGCATTGCAATCCGTTTGCTTTCGCGGTAGGTTTTCAGGAATGTAACCTCGATCAGACCTACTTTTTCAACCGCAACCTGAAAAAAACGAAGTTTGTAACCTGTGGATTGAAAGGGGCCAGTTTTATCAATTGCGAATTAAACGGGGCGGTTTTCAAAGACTGCAACCTGGAGTCGGCGGTGTTTGTCAACAACACGCTGACGCAGGTCGATTTTTCGACTTCCTATAATCTGGTTCTGGACCCGGAGCAGAACAAGCTGAAAAAAGCGAAGTTTTCGCTCCACAGCCTGCCGGGTTTGCTGACAAAATATGATCTGGTCATTACGTAAGCAGCCGGTCCAATTTCGATCAAGCAGAAACCACGATGCTGTCTTTTCGACACGAACTCTTTATGGAAGTGGCCCGGCTGCTGAGCTTCACCAAAGCCAGCCAGACGTTGTTCATCAGCCAATCGGCCCTGAGCAAACACGTCAAGGCGCTGGAGTTCTTTTATAAAATTGCCCTCTTCGAGCGGCACGGCAACACCATCAGTCTGACCCGCGCGGGCCAGATTCTGTACGATAAACTATTGGAAGCGGGGGCCTTGCAAAACGAACTGCACCAGGAACTCCAGCTTGTCAACGAAAATTTCCAGCCGCCCACCACGCTCGCCATCGGCGCCAGCACCACCATCACCCTGTATGTATTGCCCCCGGTTTTGTCGGCGTATCTGCGGAAACACCCTGCGATTCAGATCAATGTCCTGAACCGCAATTCGGATAACATCCAGAAAGCCTTGCTCGATCACGAAATCGACGTTGGCATCGTGGAAAGCCTGACCCGCGTGACCACGCTGACGTACGTTCCCTTCATGACCGATGAGGTGCTGGCGGTTTGCTCCCGAAAAAGTCCGCTGCGCGAACGAACCCTCACCGTTCAGGACCTGCCCGCCATTCCGCTGGCGTTGCGCGAAAGCGGTTCGGGCACGTTGGCCGTGGTGGAAAAAGCGTTGGGCCGGAAAGGAATCCGGCTGTCGGACCTGCGCATTCTGATTCGGCTGGGCGGGACGGAAGCACTGAAAAACTTCGTGCTGGCCGACACCTGCCTGGCCTTCATGCCCAAACGGGCAATTGTCCGGGAACTGGCGGTGGGTGATCTGGTTGAAGTTCCGATCCGCGATCTGACGGTTCAGCGGACATTTCATTTCATCCAAAGGAAAGGTACTGAAAACAACCGGCTGGTAAACGAGTTTATTCGTTTTACGCAACGCCATTATTCCCCGGTGGAATAACCCATCTCAAAACGTCGTTTGCTTCATCCGGGACCGGCTTTCAACTTGCAGAAAAGTTAGCCCATCATGCAAACCGTCACCACTTCATCGCTTCTCCATCACCTGCAGTGTTCGAACTGCGGCCATTCCTTTGATCCGCTACCGGGCCAAACCCTGTCCGTTTGTTGCCAGGCTCCGCTCCTCTGCAGGTATGATCTTGCCGAACACCGCTTTTCGAAAAGGGAATTATCATCCGGGGTCCAATCCCTCTGGCGGTATGAAAAACTGTTGCCGGTTTTTCAGGAACAAAACCGGATTAGTCTGGGCGAAGGGTGGACGCCCCTGTTGCCGCTCCCTCGTCTGGCGTCCGACTACGGCTTACAACATCTGACGCTGAAAGACGAGGGCCTGAACCCTACGGGTTCGTTCAAAGCGCGGGGGTTGTGTCTCGCCATTTCGAAGGCAAAGGAAAACGGCGAAGAAGCCTGCATCATTCCGACGGCGGGCAATGCGGGTGTTGCGATGGCGGCCTACTGTGCCCGGGCGGGGCTGGAAGCAGTGGTGGTGATGCCGCGCCACACACCCGACGCGTTCAAGGAAGAGTGTCTGGCCTATCACGCGCGGCTGATTCTGGTCGATGGACTGATCAACGACTGTGCCGCTAAAGTGCAGGAATTGAACCAGAAAGGCGGTTATTTCGACGTTTCGACCCTAAAAGAACCGTATCGGCTGGAAGGAAAAAAAACGATGGGCTATGAAATTGCCGAGCAGTTGACCTGGCAATTGCCGGACGTCATCCTGTATCCGACGGGCGGAGGAACCGGTCTGATCGGAATCTGGAAGGCTTTTCACGAAATGAAGGCGCTGGGCTGGCTCTCCGAACACCAGCGGTTTCCGCGGATGGTAGCGGTTCAGGCCGCAAACTGCCGCCCGGTTGTCGATACGTTTCATGGAAAACAGGCGAATAGCAAACAGTACGTCGGGAAACCGACCCTGGCAAACGGCCTGGCCGTACCGCGTCCGATTGGCGAGCCACTGATGCTGACGGTTTTACGGGAATCCGGCGGAACGGCCCTGGCGGTTTCGGAGGACGACATGATTGAAGGCGTGAGCGAACTGAGTCGCCGGGAAGGCATTTTTGCGGCTCCCGAAGGTGGAGCACTCTGGGCCGCCACGAAGCAATTGCTTCGGCAAGGCTGGATTCACCCGGAGGAGCAGGTGCTATTGCTGAACACCGGCTCGGGGCAGAAATACCTGGATAATCTGAAAGGGAAATGGCGGTCGTAAAGCGATAGTAATTGGTAAATTTTAAATGTAAAATGAGGAATGCTAAATGTAAAAGTGAAGAGCGCAAAGCTACTTTATCATTTAGCATTCCTCATTTTACATTTAAAATTCTATCCCTTTACTGAAACCGGTATTTTGCAGGCAAATTACCCCGGTTGGCAGAACTATTTTTGAGTCGGCGTGGAGTTCTTCCAATTTTGATGCAAGTTTAAAACCAGACTGTTCGCATCATGAAAAAGCTCCTCTTCCTCGTTTTCCTGCTTTCCCTCCACCCGGTTTTTGGACAGCCCAAAGGACCCATCAAAGACAAGGCTTACCGGCAGGCCATCCAGCGGGCTGAACACTTTGTCGATTCCCTGCGAAAACGGCAGGACATTCCGGGCCTCTCGGTGGCAGTTGGCACGGGCGACAAAATTCTGTGGGCGGAAGGCTTCGGTTTGGCCGATCTGGAAGCCCGGCTTCCCGTGACGATCGACACGAAATTCCGCATGGGTTCGGTCTCCAAATCAATGACGTCACTGGCCGTCGGAAAACTGGTGGAGGCTGGAAAACTGGATCTCGACGCGCCGGTTCAGCAGTATGTGCCGACTTTCCCGGCCAAAAAATACCCGTTTACCAGCCGACACCTGGCAACGCACACCGCCGGCATCCGGCATTACCGGAACAGCGACCCGCTGGCGTGTCCGAAACGGTATGCCACGGTGCGGGAAGGCTTGTCGATCTTTGATCAGGATAGTCTTTTGTTCAAACCGGGTACGGCCTATAACTACTCGACCTACGGCTATTCGCTGCTGAGTGCGGTGATCGAAGGCGCGAGTCAGACGGATTATTTGTCGTACATGCAGACGGCGGTTTTCAACCCGCTGGCGATGACCAACACCGGTGCCGATTACAGCGACAGCATTGTGACCAACCGGGTGCGGTTTTACGAACACCGGAACAAGAAGCTGGTTCATGCTACGGCCGTAGACAACAGTTACAAATGGGCTGGTGGCGGCCTTCTGTCGACGCCCGTCGATCTGGTGAAACTGGGCGCAGGACTGATCCGGAATACTTCACTTAGGAAAGAAACGGTGACCTTGCTCTTTGCCCCGCAACACCTGTCCGATGGCAAAAACACGCAGTACGGTTTGGGCTGGCGCAATGGCACCGACCGACAGAACCGGAAGCTGATTCACCACGGCGGACTGATCGACGGGGGCCGGACGTTTCTGCTGTTGTATCTGGAAAACGATCTGATTATCGCCATTACCGCCAACATGAGTGGTGTTAGCATCAATCTGCCCGAAGCCGAAGCCATTGCGGGGTATTTTTTCGCCACGAAACGATGAGAAAATCGACGGTTATTCTCCTGCACGTGGGCTACTGGCTCCTCTATGCGCTGGTGGTTTCGTTGCTTTTTGCACTATCCAACGAGACGCCCGAATTGGCTTTCAGGGATTGGGAGGACTGGCTGACCATCCTGTCGATTTCGCTGCTAACCGGATTGATCAGTTTCTACGCGTTTTATTCGTGGCTGGTTCCTCGTTATCTGACGACCCAGAAGATACAGAAATTCATCCGTTGGGGGCTGGTGGTTACGATTGCCATTACCGGGGGAATTATAGCGTTGATTGCGGTGGCCCTTTCGGTTCTGCTTTCGGTGGTCTTTGAAAATTTTTTCCTCATCAGGCTCTCCGTGAACGATCTGCAAATCCTGTTTATCATCCTCTCGTTAATTGCTCTGGTCAACGGCATTTTGGGTACAACCATCCGGGGTTTCATTACCTGGTATGCCGATATTCATGTGAAAGAAACGCTGGCAAACAAGACGTTGCGAACCGAACTGGCTTTACTGAAAGCCCAGATCAATCCCCATTTTCTGTTCAATACCCTGAATAACATCGACATCCTGATCGAACACGACGCGCCGAGGGCGTCGTTGTACCTCAATAAACTTTCTGACCTGCTGCGGTTTGTGTTGTATGAAACCCAGGCCGATTTGATTCCGTTGACGCAGGAACTGGACTACATCCGAAAGTACATCGACTTGCAGAAAATCCGAACCACCAATGAACGCTTTGTGAAACTACAAATCGACGGTCCAACCGATGATGTGCTCATTGCGCCGATGCTTTTTGTGCCGTACCTTGAAAACGCGTTCAAGTATGCGACCAACAAGAAAGTCAGCGACGCGATCCGCATTCAGATTTCGATTGACGAACAGCAGATCCGGTTCCAGTGCGTCAACGTCGTCGACCCCGGCAAAACCGGGTTAAATACGCCCGGCGGTTTGGGCAATGACCTGATTCGGCAGCGGCTAACGCTGCTGTACCAGGACCACTATACGTTGACGATTCAGGCGACGGAAAATGAATACCGCGTTACCCTGTTGTTACCCGTAAAAGCGCATGAACTGTCTGCTCATTGAAGATGAACCCCTGGCGATGCTGCGGCTCAGGGAGTACGTGCAACGGGTGCCATTTCTGACGTTGCGGTATGCCGTCGACAATGGGCTGGAAGCCATTCCGATCCTGCAACGGGAACCCATCGATCTGGTCTTTCTGGATATTGAAATGGACGGTTTTTCGGGAATCCAGTTGCTGGAAGCCCTTCCCAAACGCCCCGCCGTGATCCTGACCACGGCTTTCGATCAGTACGCACTCAAAGCCTTTGACTTGCAAGTAGTTGATTATCTGTTAAAACCGTATACCTTCGACCGGTTTTTGCAGGCCGTAACCCGTGCACAGGAGGGATTGAAAACCGCCCCAACCGAAAACCACCCGCCGTTTCTGTTTGTCAAAACCGAATACCGGCTCCAGAAAGTTGCTTTTGATGACATTCTGTATATTGAAGGCATGCGCGACTACCGGCGCATTCACCTGCGTACCGGGAAAATCATGACGCTGGAAACCTTCGGCGATCTGGAGCGACACCTGCCCCGACACCGGTTTTGCCGGGTGCATAAATCCTGGCTCGTTGCCCTCGACAAAATCGAATCCATCGAACGCGACCGCATCACCATTCAGCAGGCCCTCATTCCGGTTTCGGATACCTACCGGGAACGGTTTTATCAGGCAATTGGGCGGGCAGCGGGGTAAACCGGTTTTCGCATCCGGTTTCCCCCCTGCGACTTACCGGCGAATCAGAATCCGTTTGCTGCGAACCTTCGTCCCCTGCCGCAACACCACGATATACGATCCTTTTGCACCCGAGAGATGCACTTTTTGCCGCTGAAAACCGGTGCCTTTCAAACTCTTGCTGTACCACGACCGGCCCAGTTCGTCGACCACCGACAACTCGCTTTCGGTGGTGGTTTCGGTATAAAAACGCACCTCGAACTCACCCTGAGCGGGATTTGGCGTTACGAACAGCCCTTCTTCGCCGACACTTTCATCTTCTGCCGACACCACGCTCAACCGCGCTGCGGGCGCACAGCTCAACGGTTTGGGCGATCCTTTCAGGGTATATGTGCTGTTCTTTACATTGGCCGTGATCTGAAAAGTCTGCCCGGTTTTCACGACATCGGGCGTGGTGAATTGGTAAACGTGGGCGCCATTGCCTTTGCCAGCCGCCAGCAGATCCTGCCGGAACATATCCGCTTTCGCGGTACCGATCGAGAGGCCGTTGGCAAAAAACTCGACGGTCAGCGGCTCGTTGGGCCGGTTGCGATCCCAGACCCACCCCCGAATCGTGCCGCACTCCACTTTATCCAGAAACCCTTCAAAATCGCCGGTTACGGGGGTAGCCGGTTGCTCAACGACCAGCAAAACCGTCGTTGCGGTCGTGTTCACGCCGTCGCTGGCCCCATAACTCAGGCTCCAGGTTCCGGTGGTGGTGGGCGTTCCGCTCAGGGTTCGCGTATCGGCCGCAAAGGCCAGACCGCCGGGCAAACCCGTCAGCGTGTAGGTCAGCGAAGGGGAATCTGGGTCGGTAAAAACCGGCAGGGTGACCGAAAACGCAACGGAAACGGTCGCCAGCAGGGGATCCACGGAAACCGGCGGCAGAGGGGGCTGGTTGACTCTGGGGCAGGTTAGCGATTTAGGCGATTCCTTCAAGGTGTACGTGCTATTCCGCACGATGGCGCTGATCGAAACCGCCTGCCCGGTTTTGGCCTCGTTGGGTGTGGTAAATTGGTAGACGTGATAGCCGTTGCCCTTGCCGGCCGTCAGTAAATCCTGCCGGAAAATGTTGGCATCCGTCGTCCCAATCGGCTGCCCGTTGGCAAAAAACTCGACGGTCAGCGGCTCGTTGGGCCGGTTGCGATCCCAGACCCACCCCCGAATCGTTCCACATTCCACCTTGTCCAGATAGCCTTCAAAATTTCCGGTTACGGGAGACGACGATTGGGCTTCAACGATGAGAGAGACGGTCATGACCGTCGTGTTCGTGCCATCGCTGGCGGCATAGGTCAGGCTGCGGGTTCCGGTGGTAGTGGGCATTCCGCCCAGGGTTCGCGTAGCGGCCTCAAAGCTCAGACCGGCGGGCAAACCCGTCAGCGTGTAGGTCAGCACCGGCGAATCCGGATCGTAGAAGACCGGCAAAATGGTGCTAAAAGGCGCATTGGCCGTCGCAGACAGGGGCGCAACCACGGGGGCGACCGGAGCCTGGGCCTCGGAAGAGAGGGGCACCTTTGCTTCGCAGATCAAGCGCTTCGGCGAATCCCTCAGCACATACGACGTTCCGTGAATCCGGACGCTGATTTGATGCGGTTTGTTGTCTTTCACGGTTTCAGGAACCGCAAAAATGTAGCTGTGGCTACCGTTTCCTTTATTGGCGTCTTTCAAATCCTGCCGATAAATACCGGCAATCGTGGTTCCGATCACCTGCTGCCCGTCCAGAATGTCGACCGAAACCGGCGTGTTGGGTTCGGTTTTATCCCAGGCCCAACCCCGGATAAAACCGCAGTCGATTTGCCCCAGATACCCTTCATAATTGCCCGGAAGCGCATTGGCCGCAAAGACACTGACGGACGTTGAAGCTGAAGACGCGCTTTCGCACCCGGCAGCCTGGCGGCACTTCGCGCTGTAGCCGGCCGTTTCGGTGGGTTTGATCACCACGATCGTACCGGTTTGTCCGGTATTCCACACGACGGTATGGTCACAGCCGCTGGCCGTCAGCACCACCGACTGGCCGCTGGTCACCTCCGTCAGACTGGCCTCAACGGATGGAGCCGCCGGTGGACCCGGGCAACTGTTCGCACCAATCTGGAGGAAGGCGGTATGCGTAAAACCGTTCCCGGTTACGATTTTCAGCCGGTAATAGGCCCGGGAAGCACTGTTCGCATGTGTGAACTGGTAGGGTTCATTCGGGCTGCTACCCGTTACCTGCCCAACATAGCTGAAACTGGTGCCGTTGGTGCTGTGTTCCACCTCGACTTTCTGAACACCTTCGGCCTGGTGAAAAGACCAGCTTAGTTTCTTGCTGTTTCCGACAGTTTCTCCTTGAAAATAAGCCAGTTGAACGCCGGTCATTTCTTCCGGGAAGAGGGCAAAATAGTCATCCAGAAAAGCCACCCGGTTTTCGATCCAGGTGTTCACCTTCGGAAAATCATCCGGTCTGACAGTTCCCGGCCACTTCATGCCTTCACGCGCATACGCGCCTTCGGAAGTCAACAGATTGAAATTACCCGAAATCGTTGTTTTCAGGGCTTGCAGCGACAGCGTCGTTTGTCGTAAAGCAAACCACCTTTTCCGCATTTTACTTTTAAAACCGTTGGGATCGAGGGCTAATAAGCGGTCGAAAAGACCATTGCTATTCATCCGCCGGGTCTCTTCGGATCGGGAGCCCGTGGGCGTATAACCGAAGGTACCATCCAGATCCCAGGGAATTAAAAAGTACGGTTCATTTTCTTTATAACGGGCAACAAACTGGTTATTCCCCCAGTGATCAGTGGCATAAATCAGGTTTAAGAAAATGAAATAATCGATCAGATTATCGACTTTAAATTTTTCAGAAAGCTTCGCCCGGAATTCATTCGCAGGCGACTTCACCGCGTAATTCAAGAGGTCATACAGGTTGTTCCAATAGGGATCCGGATAATCCATTTCAAAGAGATCCCACACCTCCGCATCAGGATGGGTCGGCGGGGCTGGCAGGGTATTAAATGCCGTTGCTTCGGATGCACCGGCGGTTTTATACAACTCTCCTTTTACCTCGCCGTTAGAACCCGTCTTTTTTAATTTAAGCTGTTTTCGATCCAGATCTTCGGCAAGCATATAAATACCGGCGTAGGAATCGTTGATAAAAACATCGCAGTAGTTGGTGCGAATGGCGGAATTGGCATCCGGTTCTTTGTCTATATAATAGAGCTTATGCAGGTTGAGCCAAAGGTTTTGCGATGCCGCATTGTGGAGTCGCAACGGCTCGTTATACATCGCCATCAAGAGCCATTTACTGTCTTCCCGCAGGTTTAACAGCGATTTTTCCAGATCATCATCGCCATTCGGGTCTTTCCAGAGATTGATATTATATTGCTTTTTCGGAAAAAGGCGCGACGCATTTCCTCTGATTCGAATGCCCATTGAAGCAGAAAACAGAGGATCGTTTCCGTTGGTCAGGGTAAAGTTCCCCTTGGTTCGGGCGTCGGTGTTACTAATTGCCTGTTTCCCGACTGTGCTCAGTTTAATAAGCGGTAAATTCGTAAAAAAAAGGGTATATTCGGCAGCCCCATTCTTTATTTTATACGCTTGACCGACCTCAAAAGAAGCCACCGTCTGGGTAAAAGTATAGTCTTTATCAAACCGAATAACCGGCAGCGATTGACCGGCAGGAAATGCCGGTGTCTTGTGACAAATAATCAGCTTCAGACCCGCATCGACCTGGTAACGTTCAGGGGAAATTATAACCGGTTGTGTCTGACCAAAGGAAACCGATATAACAAAAAACAGGAAAACAGCGATAGCCGAAAAAAGACGGGAGAGGACGGAAATGTGCTTCATGGTGTCGGTGGAAGTTACTATTAGGCTGAAATCAGTAACACAAATAACAGGAATTTTTATCAAATTTTATTCCAATTAATTCGCCTTATCAGCCTAATTTTAACCGCATTCTAACTTTTTGGATAGCAAGCGGTCAGCATCAATCGATACAGGAGCCGAGGTCTCCTATTTTTACGTTAAAATCTTCACAGACCGTTCTCTCCCAACGGGCTGGAACCCACCCAAAACCAGCGATAAAATCGCACACTTCAGGTTTATTGAACGAGAACTATGGAATTTTGTCCTTGCCTACCAGTTGTTTAAGTGCCAGCGTCACGTGATGTTTATAGCAAATCGAACCCCTCCGGGGTCAATAATCCTATAGTTCGCGTTTTATTTAGTATTTTCAGACGGTTTTTGTCTTTTGTGAAAAAAGCACGAAGCCCAATACTTTCTCGATTTATGAAACCACTCTTCCGACTAAGTATTGCCCTGGTTGTCCTGCTCACCCTATCTTCCGTAGTGTGGCTTACCGTCCGGGAAGATCGCGTCGATTTCAACACGCAAATCAAACCGCTGCTCAACAAAAATTGCATTGCCTGCCACGGTGGCGTCAAGAAAGCATCGAATTTCAGCCTCCTCTTCGAACGCGAAGCCCTCGCAGCCGCCAAATCCGGCAAACACGCCATCGTTCCCGGAAATGCCAACGCCAGCGAGCTGATTCGACGGCTCACGCTCACCGACCCGGACGAACGCATGCCGCTGGAGGCTCCCCCACTGAAAAAGGAAGAAATTGAGTTGCTCCGCGACTGGATCGATCAGGGCGCCGAATGGGGCAACCACTGGGCGTATCAACCCGTTGAGAAACCGGAAGTACCCGAAATCGGAACGTTCTGGTCGAGGCTGGGACTGGTTGAAAACGACGAGGTAAAGTGGGCGAAAAACGAAATCGATCACTTTGTACTGAATAAGGTTTCGCAGGATAAAGAATTTGCTCCGGTGCTAAAACCGTCGCCCGAAGCCGACCGCGCCACGCTCATCCGCCGGGTGTCGCTCGATCTGACCGGTTTGCCGCCGACGGAACAGGAAGTGACTGACTTTCTGAAGGATACGTCACCAGATGCCTACGAAAAAATGGTGGATCGCACCCTGAGATCTCCGGCTTACGGCGAACGCTGGACCGGCATGTGGCTCGACCTGGCCCGCTATGCTGACACCAAAGGTTACGAGGCCGATCTGGCGCGGCCCATGTGGCGGTATCGCGACTGGCTCATCAAAGCTTTCAACCAAGACAAACCGTTCGACCAGTTTACCATCGAACAACTGGCGGGCGATTTGTTAACAGACCCCAACGGAAAAACCGATAATAACGAATCGTTAATTGATAATCCGTTGATTGCGACCGCCTTTCACCGCAACACGATGACCAACGACGAAGGCGGAACGCAGGATGAAGAGTTTCGCGTGGCTGCGGTTCTGGACCGGGTCAACACGACCTGGGACGTCTGGCAGGGCACTACCTTTGGCTGCGTGCAGTGCCACAGCCACCCCTACGATCCGTTTACGCACGAGGAGTATTACAAATACCTGGCGTTCTTCAACAACACCCGCGACGAGGACGTGCCCAGCGACACACCGACTTTGCGGTTTTACAAGGAAGCCGATTCCGTCAAAGTGCAGGAATTAAACGCCTGGGTCAGTCAACACGCAACGAATCCGCAGCAGGTGAAAACCGCCAATCGGTTCACGCGACTCACCGAACCCAAAGTCAATTCGCACAGTTTCGATCAGTACGTGAAGGCGTCGCTGATGGGTGCGATGTATACCGCCATTCAGGACGGCGGTTCGGCGCGAATCAAAAACATGGACCTGAACGGAAAAAACCGCCTGATTCTGGCGTGGGGGACCAAGGCCGAAAATGCCGTGATGACCATTCGTCAGGACAGCGTAAACGGGCCGGTTTTGACCCAACAGCCGGTTCCGAAAACCGGGAGTCCGTGGCGAGACACCACGCTGGTCTTCGCGCTTCCCAAAGTGTCGGGGCGGCATCACCTGTTCCTGACGCTCAACAGTCCGAAAAACCCGAAAGAATGGGTGATGGTCAAGTGGGTTTCGGTGCAGCCCGCCTTGCCGGGTCAGCCGGAAACCGCCCTGGGCGAGATGGATCACAAACTGACCGAAATTCTGAATGCCAAAGCCGAACTGGTTCCGGTGATGCAAGAGGGCGTTGGCGATCAGGTGCGGGAAACCTTTGTTTTCGAGCGCGGGAACTGGCTGGTAAAGGGCAAGAAAGTGCGTGCCGACGTGCCGAAATCGCTGCCACCGATGCCGGCCGATTTGCCCCGAAACCGCCTGGGATTAGCCCGCTGGATGGTGAGTCGTCAGCACCCGCTGACGGCGCGGGTGGCCGTTAACCGATTCTGGGAGCAGTTGTTCGGAACCGGGATTGTCGAAACCGTTGAGGACATCGGCACGCAGGGCATTCCTCCCTCCCACCGCGAGTTGCTCGACTGGCTGGCCGTGGAGTTCATGGAAACCGATCACTGGAGCGTCAAAAAACTGCTCCGGCGCATCGTTCTTTCCGCCACGTATCGTCAACGTTCCAGCGTTTCGCCCGAAGCGTTGGCGCTGGACCCCTGGAACAAAATGCTGATGCGGGGACCCCGCGTTCGGCTGACGGCGGAGCAGGTGCGCGATCAGGCGCTGGCAACCACCGGGTTACTGAGCAAGAAACAGTTTGGCCCCAGCGTCATGCCCATCCAGCCCGATGGCATCTGGCAATCGCCCTACAGCCCGGAAAGCTGGAAATTGAGTCAGGGCGAAGACCGGTACCGCCGGGCCTTGTATACGTACTGGAAACGGACGGCACCGTATCCGTCGATGATTACCTTCGACAGTCCCAGTCGGGAATTTTGCCAGTTGCGCCGGTTGCGGACTAACACGCCCCTGCAGGCCCTGGTGACGCTCAACGACCCGGTGTATGTGGAAGCCGCCCAGCACCTGGCCGACTGGATGCGGTATCAGGGAAAAACACCGGAACAGCAGATTCAGGCCGGTTTTCAGCGCATCATGCTCCGACCGCTTTCCCCTGCCAAGCTGGCCGTGCTCACCCAGTTATACCGCACGACAAAAACGCATTACCAGCAACAGCCCGAAGAAGCCCGGAAGCTGCTGGCCTGCACCGACGGCACGCCCGAACTGGCGGCTTTGGCAGTTACGGCCAACACGATGCTGAATCTGGATGAGGTGGTGACGAAGGAGTGAGAATAGACGTGAGAGCAAAGACAAGAGAGTAGAGACCGGAAATTAGTGATGTTTCGATGGTTTCTATTCTCTTGTCTCCACTCTTTCATCTTTTTCGATTCAACAACACCTGCTCCACTTCGTCCTTGTAATTTCGCCCGACGGGAATCTGGTTTCCGTTCACCACCAGCCGGTTCCGCTCGATCCGGGAGATTTTCGATACGGCCACGATGAACGATTTGTGAACCCGCAGAAACCGGTTTTTCGGAAAAATGTCGTACATGAATTTGATGGAGCCTTTCAGGACTATTTTGCCGGTGTTGGTGTAAATAATGGCGTAATCTTTCAAGCCTTGAATGTGGGTCACTTCGTCAAAGTTCAGCTTGATCCGCTGCACCCCACTTTTCACAAAAACCGACCCCAGCGGGGCTTCTGCCGGGTTTTCTTCAATGTTGGCATTTTGGTCTTTCAGGGCCAAAAAGTCCCGGATCTTTTCCATGGCGAGCAAAAACCGGGGGTACGAAATGGGTTTCAGCAGAAAGTCGATAACACCCAGTTCGAAGCCTTCAAACGCATAATCGCGATAGGCCGTCGTAAAAACCGTGATGGGTGGGTGGGGCAAGGCCGCATCGGCGATCCGGTTCAGGAACGCGATGCCGTTCATTTCGGGCATTTCAATATCCAGAAACAGCACATCGGCTTCGTGGTTTTTACAGTACGCCAGCGCAGCCCGGGCCGTTTCGAAGGGGTGGATCGATCCAACGAAGGGCAACCGGCGAAGGTAATCTTCCAGAATGCCACGCGCCAGCGGCTCATCATCAATCACTACGCAGTTCAGCATAAGATATTGCCAATCAATTAACGATCCGGTTTAGGGTATAGCTCAAATACGAATCCCCAACCCTGAAATTTCGTTCCTGATCCAGCACGAACAACACATGGTCATCGCCTTTCAACAGATAAACAGACACCTCCGGTTTATCCGAATCCAGTTGGTACACAACCGCTTCCGGGTCGGTTTTCGTGCCGTGCACCAGCGCCCATTTTCCCTCCCGAGCCGCCGACCGGTCTAAGGTTCCGCGGAGTTTGTAGGTGGTTGGCTGGCCGGTTTTCGGGTCTTGAAACAAGGTGAGACTCCATTTTACTTTCGTACATTCCGGGCCGACGGTCACCTTCCAGTCTTTCGCAATTTCGGCGCAGGGAAACCGCCCGTCAAACCGTCCGTATACCGCCGGTCCGCTGTCCACCGGGTTACGAACACTCGCTTTGGTCGGAACGTTGGTGGCCCGAGTTTCCTGAGCAATGACGCGGTTTGGCTGGCCTGCAAATCCAAGCAGAAACAACAATAACACTTTAACTTTCATACCTACAACGATCATTTTCTGTTTAGTGTATAGCTCCAGCCCGCGTGTCCGATCATCAGATTCCCTTCCTGATCCAGCAAGTGAAGCAGCCTGTCATCCAGCTTTACCAGAGAAATGGGGGCATCGGGTGCCGTTGGCGTCAACCGGTACAGGTCCCGGTTTTTGCGATCCTTTACCAGGCTCCATTGGCCCTCTTTCACGCCCCGTGTTCCGTCATTCATCAGGGTCTGTGTCGAGGGCTTCGAAATGCCATATGCGTAGCTGAGTTTGTAAAACGTGGGTGCCTGATTGCGCGGATCCCGCTGGAGCGCCAGGTTCCATTGGATCATTTCACAGTCGGCCGTGGCCGGAATCGACAACCACATTCGGGGAATGCCGTCGCAGGGGGTGGTGGCGAAATAAACCGCCGGTTCCGGTGAAGTCGCCTGCATAAACCCGGCTGCCAGAACGATCAGAATGCTCTTTTTTAGCAGTTTCAAATGAAGCCGTGTTTTCATGGTTTTCAAGTTTTAATAGATTACACCTGTAAGGTCTTGAAGACCTTGCAGGTGTGGCCAGCTCAATTTATCGCAGAAAATACAATACGCAGTGACGCCTTGTAGCTCTCCGGTCGGTCTTCAGTCTGAAACGTATACCGACCGGGGTACAGCAGTTCCAGTCGTTTGCGAAGGTTGTCCAGACCAATACCGCCTTTTTCGGCTTTGGGACTGGCCGCCGGTTTGCTGTTCTCCACCGTAAATTGCACTTCGGACGGGTTGACGTACAGCGTGCTGTGTAACCGGGCGTTTGCAGCCTGTTTGCCCACACCGTGTTTGATGGCATTCTCGACCAGGGGCAATAGCAACAGCGGGGCGATTTCCTGGCCGTTGGTGTTGCCGTCGATTTTCAGGCTGATGTCCGAATACTCGCGGTACCGGATGCGCTCCAGGTCGATGTAATTCTGCAAATAGCTGATTTCCTTTTCCAGCGGCACGTAGGCATTATCGCTGTCATAAAGCATATATTCCATCATTTCAGACAATTTCAGCACCATTTCCGGGGCCAGCTCGGATTTCTTGAGCGTCAGGGCGTACAGATTATTCAGGATATTGAACAGAAAATGCGGGTTCACCTGCGACCGCAGAAAGTTGACTTCGGCCTGTAGTTTCTCGACCACGATCCGCTGCAACATCCGCTGCTGTTCATACCAGTCGATGCTCAGTTTCAGGGCCACCATGAGACCCAGATACCAGAGCGTACTGAAAAAATTGTAGGACAGCGTTTCCACCCAATTGCTGTTGTGCATCGGTCCGAGGACGTAGCCGTAGAGGTAATAGTCAAAAAGCCCCTGAAAAATCAGGTAGCCGAGGATGGAAAGCAGCACCATCGAAAAATACCGGGCATACCGTTTTTTCAGCAAATAGCGGGGCAGGAAATAGTGCAGGTTCAGATACGCGATTCCAATCAGCATCCCGATGCGGACCACGACGCAAAGGGCAAAATACGACAGACTGGCTTTGTAGATCAGGTACCTTTTTTCGTAGAGAAAAAAACCGGTAATCAGGATCCAGTACCCCGCATGAACCAGCGCATATTTAACCGGAACCGTTCGGTTGGAAAGGGGTAGCTTGATGGATCGGTCCAGAAAGTCCATACTAAAAACGGGTCTTGACGTGCGACCGCCGGGTGGTAGTCGACTGTAAATGAATACAAAAGGCAGGTGGATTAAAAATTATATCGACCAACGACCCAAAAAGTAGAGGAAAGGATTTGGCCCTGCGGTTTGTCTACTTTCCCGGTCGTTGCTCTACTATTTTTTAGAATGACGGATTGATCGGGTTGTTTTGTGTCAGACCCAGTCACCATTCCGCTTAACGACCATGAAAAAGCATCCTTTTCCGGTATTCATCACCCTCCTTTTCAGCGTTCTGAACGCGTTCAGCCAAACGGCCAAAGTGGGCGGCCCCTGCGAAGGTTGCGAAGCGATTTACGAAAATCCGGTGCCGTTCGACAAACTCGAAAGTGTTGTCAAACTCCCCGACGCGACCTGGGAAGGCAAAAAACCGCTGGGAATCAACGGAACGGTGTACAAAGCCGATGGCAAAACCCCGGCACCAGGTGTCATCCTGTATATTTACCACACCGACGAAACCGGACACTATCCTAAAAAAGGCGACGAAAAAGGCTGGGCAAAACGGCACGGTTTTATTCGCGGGTGGGTGCGCACCGACGGGAACGGTTCGTACAAATTTGTCACCCTCCGGCCTGCTCCCTACCCCAGTGCCAGCGATCCGGCGCACATCCACATTACCATCAAAGAGCCAGGGCTTGATGAATATTACATCGATGAGTTTCTGTTTGACGACGATCCGCTGCTGACGGCCGAAAAACGCCAAAAGCTCGAAAACCGGGGCGGCAGCGGTATCGTGAAACTGGTTGATGTCGGCAACATGTACAAAGGCGAACGGAATATCTACCTCGGCAGGAACATTCCGAACTATCGGGTAACCCCTTAATCACCGACTGGCTTTCTTCGCTTTCAAAACCGGTTCCGGGGCTTTCAGCAAAGGCTGGAGTTTGGCCGCAAATTGCCGGTAGCCTTCCGCGTTGGGATGCAACCCGTCGCTGAAAAGCGCTTCGTCGATTTTACCGTCCGGTTTCAGGAAAACCAAACCGGGCTGGGCAAAGTGAATGTTGGCTTCCCCGGCCATCTGCGCCAGTTCTTCGTTGAGAACCGTGAGTCGTTTTTCCTCATTCCGGCGCGGTAGAATCCCGATCAGCAGAATGTCGGCCGTGGGTTGCCGTACTTTGATGGCCTGCACCAGAAACTTCAGTCCGGCGGTGATCTCCGCATCCGAGTTATGCTGCAGGTTATTCGTCCCGATCATCAGCACCACCTGAGCGGCCGAATAGCCATCCAGTTCGCCGTGGTATACCCGCCACAGCACATTTTCGATGCGATCCCAGCCGTAGCCCATGTTCTGAACACCCAGCGGTTCCAACGCAGTTTTCCAGGAATCGGCACCAGCCGCCCGGGGCGCAATGGGTTCGCCACCCCAGTAGTGCGTGATGGAGTTCCCCAAGTAAACAATTCGGGGCGGGTGGGTTTTCAGACGGGCCAGAATTTCGTGGTGGCGGGTCTGCCAGTCGTAAATCCGGGAATCGCGGGACTGGATGCGCGGTTTTGTGGTCGAAACCGTTCCGGACGGTTCGTTGAGAATACCGCGCAGACTCCGTTCATAGGCTTCGGCGTATTGCTGCATGCCCAGATCAGACGGGTGCGTGCCGTCCACCATCGCGTCCGAATCCAGGTTGATTTGTGATTTGGGCAACAAATACAATTGATCGATGCCCTCCCCTTTCAACTGCGTAAAGGCCCTGCGCATCACCTCATTGACATCCGTGTAATATTTCCGGCGGAGCGGACTAACGCCCCCGTCGGTGTAGCCCGCGTGTTCGACCAGCAAAATGGGCGTCGTCGGCTGTTTGCTCCGCAGATTCCTAACGGCGTCCACAATGAGGGTATAAACGTCGGTGTTGGACACCAGGTTGGGCAGGCAATCCAGGACGTAGATTTTGGCTTCGATCTGCGCCACCCGGTCCACTACTTCTTTTTCCAGCCGACCGTTGCCGGAAAAGGCCAGATTGATCAGGGGCCGGTCCATTTTTCGTCCCAAAATAGACGTCCAGGCCATCCCGGCCCGCGACGCACATCCACCCTGTGCAATGGATGTTCCGTAAACGACGATAGGTTTATCGACCCGTACGGGCAGGGGCGTGAGCGTGACGCCTTTCGGCACCCCGATTTCGAGCCACTGAACGGAGTTGTAAAGCGGCAGATACAGGCGGTATTCGCGGCCTTTCTGGTGGTAGGCATCATTCGGTTCCAGGTTGGCAAACTGATACTGGATCGTGTCTCCGAACGCATATTTCCCGTTGCACCACAGCCAGTCGCCGTCGCTGTTACCGGCGTAGAGATCGATGCCACTGACGCCCGTTGCGGGCATGTGGGGCATACTCTGTTTTCCCTTGACAATGTAGCGAACCGTGATCCGGTCGGTGCTGGCCCGGAAGCGGATCATCAGCCCGGCCGCATTGCGCGACAAATCCCAGACGGCTTTTCGAACACTTTTTTCGGCTTCAGCGGGCAACCGGTCGTAGGGACTCAGGATGTCTTTTCCACGCCAGGCCTGTCCTTCGATCACCGGAAAGTCGGATTGGGCGGGGTTCCACCAGACGTAGTCGACCGGCGTTTGGGCCAACACCGCAACGCCATGCAGGGAAACGAACAAGCAAACGAAAAGAAGCCATTTTTTCATAAAGGGTCGGGGTGTGCGCGAGGGCAACGGAAGGGTGAATTCTTCCAAAAATACGCAGGAAGTTGACAAAATAAACACCCCGACCCCAGTTATGACGCAGTGACCGGCTACGGTCCGACGCTTCCGCCGACCCTCGTCACCATACTGCTCGTGGTAAAGGTGGTGGATTGCGTTCCCAACGTGTAGGTTCCGCTCGTATACAACCCGTTCACATTGGTACCACCGGCTACGCTCCCGCCCGAATACACCTTGTACGACTGACCGGTTTTCAGTTTCGGACTTGAAAAAAGCATCGTCGTGTAGGTTTTCGGAATCAGGAAGGTCAACACTTCGGTACCCTCGCCCGACTGAATGTGCATCAACTGGTTGGCGGTTCCTCCACCGAGCAAGACTGAGGGCTGGGTGCTGACACTCGCCGTTGGCGTGCTCGTTCCTCCGGCCACACCGACCGCAATTCCGCCGGTTATTTTGAACGTACTGCGGTCACAGTCGAAACTGCCTTCCGGCGAAGAGGCTCCCACGGAGACGGTTTTTCCTCCGGTAATCGTGATCGGGCCATTCGAGTCGATGCCGTCATTCGAGCTGCTGTAGGCGTACACTGTGCCGCCGTTGATGTAGATGAATGTTCCGGCATTGATGGCATCGTCCTTCGTTTTGGCAATGATGTTCCCGTTATTGATCGTCAGCACACTCTTGCTCTCAATTCCCTCTCCGGCCGACGAGTTGATCGTAATGGTACCGCCGTTGATGGTCAGATACGGATCGATTGTCGTGTCGGTGTCGTAGGAAGCTGCGATGCCTTTATCCACCACATTGATCGTGAACGTGCCGCCGTTGATGACGATGTAGCCTTCTTCGCATTGTATTCCGTCGCCCAGCGTGGTCATGGTAACCGTGCCGCCGTCGGCAATAAAGGCGTCATTGGTATGAATTCCGTCGGATGCTGCACTGGTGATGGTAATATTTCCGCTGATCAGCCGGATGTAATCGTCGCTGGCAATCGCGTGTTTGTAATTCCCTTTCAGGCTCAGGCTTCCGTTGCCGCTGAAGATCATCTGCCCTTCACTAAACAGTGTCGCTTTCATGTCTTCCGTTCCGCTGGCGGTATAGGTTGCGCCGTCAGTCAGCGAGTTGGTGGTGTTATCAGCCAGCACAATGAAAGCTCTTTTCTCGGACTGGATGTTGATGGCAGGGCCGTCGGCATTCGTGATGTTGACCCCGTTTAGCGTCAGTTTGAATTTCTTATCGGAGTAAATTTTGACCGAACCGTTGGTCGTGGTTCCAGTCAGTGCAAAGTCGACGCCCGTCGCGGTGGAGGTGATGACCACATCGCTGTTGGTTTGCTCAATCGATACGCCATTGCCCGCCAGGGGGTTGGTAATGCTGACCGTCGTACCAAACGTGATGCTAACGGTGGACGGAAACGTCGAGTTCGCCAGCAAATCATCGGCGTTGGCGGCATTGTCGGCATTGCCTTCCGGCGTTGCGGAGGAGGTGGTCGTGCTGTCGATGGCAACGGAGCTGCCGGTGGTGGTGCCCGTTCCGGTAGTGCCGGTTCCGGTGGGCGTCAGGTCCTCGCTTTCTTTGGAGCAGGCCAGCAGCAGGGCCATCAACAGAAGTTTGGACCCCAGGCCGATGATGCGTTTTACAGATGGTTTCTCTACAATTCTCTTTAAAATGGGTTGGTGTCTCATCAGTGTGATTGTGTATGGGAAGACTCACTACCAGCCGATACGCGGATCGCTTCCCAAACGTTGCCACAACGAACGCTTTTGAGGTGAATAGACCGAATGTGTCGGTTTTAATCGCAGGTGAGCGTACCGCGGATTCCCAATCACGAAATCGTCGTGCTGTCTTCGGTTTAAAAGAGTTGTTTCGCGGAGTTGAGCGGAGAAGAAAAGAGTCTAGCAGAGAGAAAATAAATTTAAACTCCGCTAAACTCCTTTCTTCTCCGCTCAACTCCGCGAAACAACGCTCAAACTCACAATCCGTACTGATCCAGCAAGTATACCAACGCCGTCATCGAAGCCGCCCCCAGTTCCAGTTCCCGCTTGTTGATCGCTTCAAAATTGTCGATGCCCGTGTGGTGAAAATCGAAATACCGCTGGGAATCTGGCTTGAAACCGAACAAAACCGTACCCAGTTGCGCCAATGGGCCAATATCCGCCCCGCCCGAACCCGCACCGATTTCGTGCAGTCCGTAGGGCGCAAATAGCGGTTTCCACGGCATCACTTTGGCCCGTTGCTGCGCCGTTCCGACGATGCCGAAGCCCCGGGGTGTAAAACCGCCGTTGTCGGACTCGACGGCGGCAATGTGTTTCTCGTTGTTCTTTTTGGCGTAATCTGCATAGCCGACTCCGCCCCGCAATCCGTTTTCCTCGTTCATGAACATCACCGCCCGAATGGTCCGTTTGGGCTTGATTCCCAAGGCCTTGAAAGTCCGCAACACCTCGATGGACTGCACGCAGCCGGAGCCGTCGTCGTGTGCGCCCTGGGCCAGATCCCAGGAATCCAGGTGGCCACCCACGACGATGATTTCATCCGGTTTTTCCGAGCCTTTGATTTCCCCCACGACGTTGTAGGATTTGGCGTCGGGCAGGGTTTCACAATTCTGTTTGAAGTAAAACGTCAGGTTTGCATTCTTTTTCAGCGACTTACTCAGTAACTCGGCTGCGTTGGTACTGATGGCCGCCGTCGGAATCAGCGGCACCCCCGTCGCATAACGCATCCCGCCCGTGTGCGGATTATCGTCCAGCACGGTGGTCATCGAACGAACAATGGCCCCCAACGCGCCGAGTTTTCCGGCTTCGTTCGCACCATTGGCCCGTTGTTCAACCGCCCCGGCGTAGGCTTCAAAGGTGTTCAGTTTGGTGGGGTCCATCGGGCGGTTGTAAAACACGATCTTGCCTTTTACTTTTTCCGGTCCCAAATCCCGCAATTCCTGAAAGCTCTTCACCTCAATCACCTGGGCCTCAACACCTTTCGGGGCCGTGGCTACCGAACCGCCCAGAGCCGCAATCGGTACGGTTATTTTTTGTTTTCCGTTCCGGATATACGCCACTTCTTTGGCCCCGCGAACCCAGTGCGGCACCATCACTTCCTGCAAAAACACCCGGTCGAAACCCTCCTTTTCCATCAGTTGCTTCGACCAGTCGACGGCTTTCTGCGCGCCTTCCGAACCGCTCAGGCGCGGACCAATCTTTTGAGTCAACTCACGCAGCCATTCATACGACGGGCTGTTGGTCAGGATTTCGTTGTAGATTTTGCGAATCGTAACGGAGTCGGTCGACTGCGCTTGAACACCGGTTGCAAAAAGACAGAAAGCAAGAAGTAGTTTTTTCATCTCGGGACGGGGTATCTCCTAAAAAAAGAAAACCCGGCCTGATTTCCAAAGCCGGGTTGAAAGTTATGCAATTCGTCCAATTGATTGCCAGCGGATTGCAATTTGGTACACGGTTTACGCTTTTTAGTTTTCGGTGGCTAACACGTTCTTATTTTCTTGCGTCAGTCATTGAAAACCGTAAACAGAAAACCGAGTACACTGAAACTACATATGAATCGCCCGGTTATCCGTCGCTGCCAGACACGCTTCCTTGATGGCTTCCGTGTAGGTCGGGTGGGCGTGGGATATCCGGGCAATGTCCTCTGCCGAGGCCCGGTACTCCATTGCCACAACGCATTCGGCAATCATGTCGGCCGCGCGGGCACCGATGATGTGCATACCCAGAATTTCGTCGGTTTGCTTGTCGGCCAGCACCTTCACCAAGCCGTCGACATCCATCGAAGCGCGGGCGCGACCCAGGGCTTTATACGGAAACGAACCGACTTTATAGGCCTTGCCTTCCTGCTTCAGTTCCTCTTCGGTGAAGCCCACACTAGCGACTTCCGGCCAGGTATAGACCACGCCCGGAATCAGGCGGTAATTGATGTGCGGTTTTTGTCCGGCCAGGGTTTCGGCTACGAACACACCTTCTTCTTCGGCCTTGTGCGCCAGCATCGCCCCCCGAATGACGTCACCGATGGCATAAATATTCGGGACTTTGGTTTGCAGGTGGTCGTTTACGTCGATGCGCCCCCGGTTGTCGGCGGCTAGCCCGGCGGCTTCGAGGTTCAGGCCGTCGGTATACGGACGGCGACCCACCGAAACCAGGCAATAATCGCCTTCCAGGGTAATCTGTTCCCCTTTGGGCGTATCGGCTTTCACAATAACACCTTCACCGGTATTTTCAACGCTGGTAACTTTATGGCTGAAGTAGAAATCGGCGCCCAGCTTTTTGACGGCTTTTTGCAGTTCTTTCCCCATCGTTTTGTCCATCGTCGGAATCATCGAATCGGCGAACTCCACGAACGACACTTTCGAACCGATGCGGGCATAGACCGAGCCCAGTTCGGCCCCAATCACCCCCGCCCCGATCACGATGAGGTGTTTTGGCACTTCCTGCAACGTCAGGGCTTCGGTCGAACTAATGATGCGTTTCTTATCGATCTGCATCGACGGAAACGAGGTTGGTTTGGAACCGGTCGCAATGATGAAATTTTTCGCCGTAATCTGCTCTTCGCTGCCATCATCTTTCTTGATTTTCAGCGTACTGGCATCGACGAACGACCCGAATCCCTGGTGAACCGTGATCTTGTTTTTCTTCATCAGAAACGAAATTCCGGTCACATTGGCTTCCACGACACCGGCCTTCCGCTTGATCATCTGGGGCAGATCGACCTGCAGATCCGCCAGTTTGATCCCGTGTTCGGCGAAGGTATGAGCAGCGTTGTAGAAATGCTCCGAAGAGTCGAGCAGGGCTTTCGACGGGATACAGCCGACGTTGAGGCACGTACCGCCCAGCGTCTTGTATTTTTCCACGATGGCCGTTTTCATGCCCAACTGGGCGCAGCGAATCGCGGCCACATAGCCGCCCGGCCCGGAGCCGATGACGATGACGTCGTATTGCATAAATTTACAGATCTATTTGCAGGTAAATGGTCTCTATACAAATGTAGGACGGAGTGTAAACCGCTCAGCCAACGAGCATTTTCTGGCTCGAAAAGCGGTTTTACAATCCGTCCTACTGGTATTTTTATACGCCCAGTAAAATCCGCGCCGGATCTTCCAGCAACTGTTTTACGCGAACCAAGAAGCTCACGGAGTCTTTGCCATCGATGATGCGGTGATCGTACGAGAGGGCCACGTACATGATCGGGCGCACGACAATTTCGCCGTTGACCACCACCGCCCGTTCCACGATGTTGTGCATCCCCAGAATCGCCGACTGCGGGGCGTTGATGATCGGCGTCGACAACATCGAGCCGAAAATACCGCCATTGGTGATCGTGAACGTACCACCGGTCATCTGCTCGATCGTCAGTTTGTTATCCCGTGCCAGAACCGCCAGCCGGATAATTTCCTTTTCGATTCCGGCAAAGTCCATGCTCTCGGCATTCCGGATTACCGGCACCACCAGACCACGCTCCGTTGATACGGCGATGGAAATATCACAGTAATCGTTGTAGACAATCGAATCGCCGTCAATCGTGGCATTCACATTCGGGAAGTCCTGCAAGGCAATACAAATTGCTTTGGTGAAGAACGACATGAAGCCCAAACCAACCGCATTTTTGTCCTTGAACTTATCCTTGTATTTGGCCCGCAAATCCATGATCGGTTTCATGTCGACCTCGTTGAAGGTCGTCAGCATGGCCGTTTCATTTTTGACGGCTACCAACCGGCGCGCAATGGTTTTCCGCAACGAGCTCATGCGTTCACGCCGTTGTCCCCGGTTTCCACCAGCGGGGGCCGGAGCCGAAGCGACCGGAGCAGGGGCAGGTTTGGGGGCGGGAGCGGCCGCCGGTTGCGGAGCGGGTGCTGCCGGTTTTTCGGCTTTCACCGCATCTTCCTTCATAATCCGGCCACCAATACCGGTGCCGTTGACTTCTTTCGGGTCGATGCCTTTTTCGGCCAGAATCTTGGCGGCCACCGGCGACGGGTGATTGGCCGCGTAGCCATCGGCCGGAGCGGCTGCAGGCTGTGCGGCTGGCTGAGATGCCGGAGCAGGTGCAGATTGGGCAGCGGGTTGGGCAACACTGGCACCCACTTCAATCCGGCAGATCACGGCACCAATCGCCAGGGTTGCACCGGCTTCGGCCACAATCCGGAGGGTACCGGCAGCTTCTGACGGCAACTCAAACGTGGCTTTATCGGATTCGAGTTCGCAGAGAACCTCGTCCAAAGCGACCTGATCACCGTCTTTTTTATTCCAGGAAGCAATCGTCACTTCCGTGATCGACTCGCCAACCGGGGGCACTTTCATTTCAATGCTTTTCGAGGCTGCGGCAGCAGCGGGTTCAGGAGCCGGTTGGGGGGCTGGTTCGGGTTTGGCCGCTTCGGGTTGAGGAGCCGGTGCCGGTTGTTCAGCCGGTTTTGGCTCTGCTGGCGCTTCAGCTTTCGGGGCAGGAGCCGCGCCATTGGACGCTCCCGCTGCTTCGATGGTACACAAAACCGCACCGATGGGCAACACATCGCCTTCCTGTGCCATGATGTGCAACACGCCGTCGGCTTCGGCAGGAAACTCAAACGATGCTTTGTCCGATTCCAGTTCGCACAACACCTCGTCTCTCTTCACCGAATCGCCCTCTTTCTTATGCCATGCCCCAACGGTTACTTCCGTAATGGACTCCCCAACCGGGGGTACTTTCATTTCTATTGCCATTTTCTCTTAGTTTTCAGTTGTCAGTTACCCGCGATTGGGAACCGTAAACTCTTATTCAAACGCCCGGCGGATGATGTCGGCCTGCTCCTGAGCGTGGACTTTGGAATACCCGGTTGCGGGCGACGCGCTGTTTTTCCGCGTAATGCCGCGCAGTTTCAAATCCAGAGCCGAACGCAGTAAGAACGTCCAGGCGCCCATGTTCGACGGTTCTTCCTGCACCCAAACCAGTTCAGCGGTTTTGCTGTATCCACCCAGGATGGCGTCCAGTTGCTTCTGCGGGAACGGATGCAATTGTTCCAACCGAATGATGGCCACATCTTCCCGCTTATCTGCCTGCTGTTTTTCGAGCAATTCGTAATAAATTTTACCGGTACAGAGCAGAATCCGTTTTACTTTCTTACCCGTGGCAAAACCGTCGGGCAGCACTTCCTTGAAACTCCCCTTGGTAAGATCTTCCAGGGGCGAAACTACTTGCGGGTGGCGCAATAATGATTTGGGCGACATCACGACCAGCGGTTTGCGGAACGGCCAGGTCAACTGACGACG
Source organism: Larkinella fluvii (assembly GCF_051857545.1). Taxonomy (NCBI): domain Bacteria; kingdom Pseudomonadati; phylum Bacteroidota; class Cytophagia; order Cytophagales; family Spirosomataceae; genus Larkinella; species Larkinella fluvii. Next base: position 77,528 of record NZ_JBPZHB010000008.1, read on the forward strand.
CATCAGGTGGAAGAAGTTGGCCGGGGTGGTCACGTTAGCCACCACCATGTTGTATTCCGCCGACAGTTGCAGGTAGCGCTCCGGACGGGCGTTGGAGTGTTCCGGTCCCTGGCCTTCGTAGCCGTGGGGCAACAACATCACCAGACCGTTCATCAATCCCCATTTCGATTCACCGGACGATATAAACTGGTCGATGATCACCTGGGCACCGTTGGAGAAATCACCAAACTGGGCTTCCCAGATCACCAGCGCGTGGGGTGTGGCCATGGCATAGCCGAACTCGAAGCCCAGCACACCGTATTCCGACAACAGGGAGTTGTAAATCTGCATTTTCTGCTGACCATCCTGAATGTGATCCAGCAAGCTATACGACTGGTTGGTTTCCGAATCGTGCAGAACGGCATGGCGGTGCGAAAATGTTCCGCGCTGCACATCCTGACCACTCAACCGAACCACTTTATTTTCAAGCAGAATGGATCCGTAGGCCAGCAATTCCGCCGTACCCCAGTTGACCTGCTTGTTCTCAAAAACCATCTGCCGACGGTCTTTCAGGAGTTTATCGATTTGCTTGAGCGGTTTGAAACCGGTCGGAATCGTGACGAGCGCGTTTCCAATTTTTTCGAGCGTCTCCATCGGCACGCCGGTTTCGGGCGACCGTTCGAAATCTTCCGGCGTACTCACCCGCAACTCGGCCCACTCCCGATCCAACCGCAGTGGTTTGTACGGAATTTCGGCCTTTTGCTTCACCATATCGAGCCGATCCTGCAACTCTTTCTTGAATTCGGCATCCATGGTCGACGCCAGTTGGGCATCAACCTCACCCCGGTCGATCAGGCTTTTGTTATATATTTCGCGGGGATTGGCGTGTTTTTCGATGATACTGTACATCGTTGGCTGCGTAAACTTGGGCTCGTCCGATTCGTTGTGCCCGTAGCGACGATAACAGACCATGTCGATAATGACATCCCGGTTGAATTTTTCCCGGAATTCGACCGCCAGTTTGGCACAGAAAACCACCGCTTCCGGATCATCGCCGTTGACGTGAAAAACCGGAGCATCGATGATTTTGGCAACATCCGAGCAATAAATCGACGAACGGGCGTCTTCAAAATCAGTCGTAAAACCAACCTGGTTGTTAATCACGAAATGGAGCGTTCCACCAGTTTGGTAACCGGCCAGTTTCGCCATCTGGGTCACTTCATACACAATGCCCTGACCCGCCACAGCCGCATCGCCGTGGATCAGGATCGGCATGATCTTGTCGAAATTGCCCGCGTATTCTTCATCGGCCTGCGCCCGTACGAACCCTTCGATGATCGGATTAACCGCTTCCAGGTGCGACGGATTCGGGGCCAGTTTCAGGCTGATCTGCTTACCTGTCGACGATTCGATCAGGCTCGAATAGCCCAGGTGGTATTTCACGTCACCGTCGCCAAACACCTGATCGGGAACGTTGCCTTCAAAACCGCTGAAAACGCTTTCGTAGGATTTGCCCAGGATGTTGACGAGTACGTTCAGACGGCCCCGGTGTGCCATCCCGATCATAACCTCTTCAACGCCCAGTTCCGACGCGTAGTTGATGATGGCGTCCAAGGCCGGAATGGTGGTTTCTCCCCCTTCGAGCGAGAACCGCTTCTGACCTAAATATTTGGTATGCAGGAAGTTCTCAAAAACCGTCGCTTCGTTCAGTTTTTTCAGAATCCGTTTTTTCTCCTCAATCGTTGGGTCAAAAACCAGCGCTTCTTTCTCGATTTTGTTCCGAAGCCAGTTTTTGACATCAATCTCCCGGATATACATATACTCGAAACCGATGGTGCCGGCATAAATTTTCTCCAGCGATTCCATGATTTTCCGCAGCGAACTCGGTCCGATTCCCAGCAGTGTTCCGGCATCAAAAACCGTGTCGAGGTCGGCTTCGGTCAGGGCATAATCTTCCAGACCAATCCGCGGACTGCGGTCTTTCCGGTTCCGGATGGGGTTGGTTTTGGCCAAAAGGTGCCCCCGCGAGCGATAGGCTTTTATCAGACTGGCTACCGATACTTCCTTTTCTGCGTGTTTGGTGTCAATAACCGGTTTTGCAGTCGTTTGGTCGGCGTTGCTGTGGCCGTTGCCATTCCCATTTTCGCCGTATGACTGGGAAAATTCAAAACCTTCAAAAAATTTTTGCCAGCTTCCATCCACTGAGCCGGGGTCTTGTTTATAAGCCCGGTATAAATCGTCGATGTAGGCTGCTTCTGAGTTAGCTATATACGAGAATCTGTCCATAATTCGGGATCACCCATGTTCGAATGGCAAAGTTAAACGATCAAATAGAAAGATGTCTTCTATTTATTCAATTCTTTATAAATACACCTACAGTTTTGCTTTGGTAACAAGAGCCGCTCGAAATAAGTTAAAAAAAAGGAAGAAAGCAGGAAACGAAGACCGGATAAAAGGGCCTCTAACGGCCGCCTGATCCACGCTTCGATTCCTGCTTTCTTCCTTTTTTCTTTTTCCTGCCTATACCAGGTTATTCTTGAACGCGTAGGCCACCATCCCCGCCGTGTTTTTCGTACCGGTTTTTTCCAGAATCCGCAGGCGGTGGCCTTCGACCGTGCGCGGACTGAGGAAGATTTTCTCACTGATTTCGGCCGTCGATAGCCCTTCGCAAATCAATTTAAGCACTTCTTTCTCACGCTCCGACAGCAGCACCTTGCTATTATAGAGTGTCGAGGTGGAGGTTTGCTTGATAACGGTGGTGGGTTTGTTCACCATTTTCCGGTGCATGACCTTGGAAACGAAGTCGTTCAGGTACACGCCGTCGTCCATCACCCGGTGAACGGCTTTTTCCACTTCGTCCAGATCCGCATCTTTCAGAACGTATCCGCTCACGCCTTTTTCGAGCAAATGGAGCACAAACCGGTCTTCATCGTGCATGGTCAGCATGATGATTTTGACGTCGGGGTGGTTTTCCCGGATGTATTCCGTGGTGGCAATGCCGTCCATCACCGGCATTTCCAGATCGAGCAACACCACGTCGGGCATTCGGCGGGTGAGTTTGTCGATCAGTTCCTGTCCGTTGCTGGCTTCGAGCACCAGTTCAAAATCAGGCACCTGGCTCAACACGGAAGCCATTCCTTTCCGGAATAAATTATGATCGTCGGCTAACGCAATCTTGATCTTTTTCATGGTTAGGGTTATGGTTAAAGATGGTTGAAATGGCTGGATGGTTAAAAATGATTAATTGGCAAGCCATGCTTTTAACCATTTTAACCATTCAACCATTTTAACCATCTATTCTATACCGCTTCCACTTCAACCTCTACTTCCGGTTTCAAATTTTTAACCTGGATGTGTATCCGGGAACCGCGGCCTTCTTCCACGTCAAACGTAACATGCCCGTCGATGACGTTCAGGCGGCTTTCGATATTTCGCAGACCCAACCCACGCTTTTTGTCTTTCAGAATTTCGTCCAGATCAAAACCGCGCCCGTCGTCGATCACCGACAGCAAAATTCCGGTGGGCTGGCAGTGCAGATCGATGATGATGTTTTCGGCATTGGCGTGTTTGATGGCGTTATTGATCAATTCCTGCGCAATGCGAAACAACGTCAGATCCAGTTGCGGAAGCAAGGTCGGCATTTTATCCGAACACGACAACTCGACGTGGACTTCGCCGTTGCTGGCTTTTTCGGCCAGTTCTTCGAGGGCCGAAACGAGGCCGAAGCGTTCGAGGGTGGTGGGCACCAGATCGCGGCTGATGCGCCGGACGTTGGCAATGGTTTCGTCGAGAAGCGAGCGGGTTTTCTGCACCAATACCGTCGAACCGGGGTCATTGTGTTCAACAGTTCGGCCCAACTGATTCAGACTCAACTTGGTGACCGACAACATCGTACCGATCTCGTCGTGCAAATCCTGCGCAATCCGCCGGCGTTCGTGTTCCTGCGCCTGAAGGGTGGCAGCCAGGAGACCTTTGCGGTATTTCTCCTGCCATTCCTTCAGAATCAGTTGCTGACGGATTTGTTTTTGTTGGTAATAGGCGACAAATACGATGATGAAAATCGCCATCACCAGCAAAACGGCCGTTCCTACGGCAATATATAATTTCATGTCCTCGTTCACAGCGAGCCCGAAGCGAAGTGCGTTCCCATACACGGGGATAATTAAACCAATTTGCGAAATATAAAACTCTGGCACCAGAACCGCAAGAACGATGTATTAAACGGTCAGCCGGTCCGTTACCCGAAATTCCCGTCGGCGGAGCCAGAAACTGACGAGAAGGACCAGGTAGAAAAAAGCCGAGAACGTTCGGACAATGGTAATGTATAAATAGTAACTGCCGTTTGAACTCAGGTCTCCCAACGTCACCTTGACGAACAGAAAAACAAACAGCGTGCCAGCCGCGTGGACAATGGCTCCGGCGCTCACCCAGAACATGGAATGAATCAATAAATTCTGGATCTGCATCTTCGTCAGGATATAATGAAAATACAGCAGTGCATACACAATCATGATGATTCGTTGAACACCAAGGGCAACCCCGGCAAAATGGGTCCAGCTAAAGTCGTACAGGAACACCAATAGGTAGATCACAAAACCGCCTACAATCAGCGTCCGGTTCCGCCGGGATTTTAGCTCGATCCAGTACGCTACGGCAAAACCGCTCATTTCAACGAGCGAATTTAAATTATAGAGGTATAAGTTATTCTGGCGAAAGGCGGCATCGTGGATTTGGATCAAACTGATTACGAATGAAAAAATTAACATTCGTAACAACCATCGGTTTGGCTTGTCCAGAAAAAAATAATTCACCAGACCTGTTCCAATGGCTAGCAAGAGGAACAGATCTGGCAAAAATGAATCCGGATACTTGAGTATTAACTTAACGTAAGGATGATCAATCATCATTTCAACAGACTTCTATTTCCCTACGGATTACACTCCGGCGGACATATCGGCCCGTCGGCTAACTGCCCTTCACGACCGGACGGCATATCTTTCATTCCGGCTTCGGCAGGAACGGTCAATTCCAGAATTTCCCGGCCACTTTTGTCGATGCCCACCAACACAACGCGCGGCACCAGGTGTTCATTTCCGTTGACGGTTTCCCGGCGTTTGGCGTGATAAACCCGGATGCCGATGCAGCCCGGCTGATCCAGGATTTGCCGCAAATTATCGCTGCCAAAAAACTCGGAGCGAACCGTGTCGGCCTGCGGAATCTGTTGTTGTTTTTTGCGTTCCTGGTAAGCGCCTTTGAACTGATCGGCTTCGTCTTTGGAAATAAAGCGTCCCGCACCGGGGTTTATATTACTCATGATAAAAAGAGGTTTTAATGGACTTGTGAGGTTTCAAAATCGTTGCCCAAAGTTGCACAGGCTTGTGGTGGAAAGCAATCAGCTTTGAGTGAACGGAAAGAGATGGCACGACTCTTTTTGGTGGTTTTCGATCTTCCGGCCCTGCTTCTTAATGGGTTATGACACTCATTAATCAAGTATAATTTTCTTTATCGTATTTGCTGACCCAGAAACCGATTGAAACCAATAAACAAAAAACCATATACATCACTAATATAAAATTCCAATATTGAAAAAAAATATCTGGCGAAGCCTGGGTGGATAAAATTATTTTAGAAAAAAGAAAGATTAAAAGTGTACCTGTCGATTGAATAATAATTCCACTACTGATCCAGAACAAAGGATGTTTTAGAATATTTTTCACTTTCATCTCTGCCAACAAATCCACAAAATATAGCAATGCAATAAATAAACCGTAAATCCTGGTTATAGTAAAAATACCAGGCGAAAATTCATTTCTTTCCCAGAAAATAATATTATTTAAAATAACAAAGATACATCCTATGAGCGCAGTCTTTTTAAACAAATTCCTGTTAATACTATAGTAGTACAACAAAAACAAAATAATAACTTCAACAAAACTGAAAGAGTTATACAAAAATAAATTATTCAATCGGTATGTGGCGTAGACATTAGAGATAAGATTCCTAGAAAACAATAATATGAAATATATAATCAGGAACCTTATCTCCTTGTTCTTGGAATTGGCATAAAATATCCCTAAAAAAATAGGCCATAAAGTGACCAAATCATTTACTAATTCTAAAGGATGTTCTAAGTATAGCTTAAAAAATCTTTCTAACATTTCATTTTTTGAATGTTTGAGATTAGCAAGACTGTGGACACGGCATGCCATCCGCCAGCGCATCACCATCTCCCCTATCTTTCAATCCTTCGGTATCTTCGAAGATATCGGAACCGTCGGCGCGGACACCCACCAACACCAGCCGGGGTTTGAGTGCGCCTTCGTCTTTGGTGGTGGGGTCACCATCGGCGTCTTCGTAGCGTCTGCCGTAATACACCCGGATGCCGACACAATCTTTACGGCCCATCAACTTGCTGATGCGGTTGATGCCGAAAAACTCCGCTTTCGTAACTTCTTCGGGCTTGAGTCCCAGCTTTTCTTCTTCGTAAACGCGGTGCAGGCGGGTACGGCCTTTGGCATCAGCAGCCGTGATGAAGGTGCCAACATCGCCGTGAAATTTGTCGGAGGGTTTACGCGGTTCTTGCATGGTAGAGCAGATTAATTTGCTTTACCAAGTTAAAATGAATTCGATTGGGATGGGTAGAGGGCCGGGAAAATCAAGTATAAATACGTAACCATTCAGGGAATATCCCGTACTTTTCCGTGTTTTGTCACCATCTGGTAAAAAAAAGTATTTCTTCTTTCCCGTTCCTATATTTCTTCTCTACCATTCTTATTATCTTCCCTGCACATTTGCAGAGAGTCGGTGCGTCCTGTCTCCGATAGGATGAGCTGATTTTCTCATCTCATAGGTTAGGTTTGGAAAAGGCCAGGACGTTGTCCAGGCTTTTTTTTTAGGAAAAAAGGGAGTGAAGACTTGACGAATGATTTAAAAATCATTCGTCAAGTCTTCACTCCCCTGGTCTCAACCAATCTTTTTGGTTACTTCAGCAAATTCAGTAAATACTGTCCGTAGCCGCTTTTCACCAGCGGCTGCGCAATGGTTTTCAGTTGCTCCGCGTCGATGTAGCCCATCCGGTAAGCTACCTCCTCGATCGAGCCGATTTTCATCCCCTGACGCTCCTCGATCACCTGCACAAACTGACCCGCCTGCATCAGCGACACAAACGTGCCCGTGTCCAGCCACGCCGTCCCCCGATCCAGAATCCCTACTTTCAGCTTCTGACGCTCCAGATACACCTTGTTGACGTCCGTGATCTCGTATTCGCCCCGCGGACTGGGGGCCAGCTCTTTGGCAATCTTGACCACTTCGTTGTCATAAAAATACAAGCCCGGCACGGCGTAGTTCGACTTGGGCTGCTCCGGCTTCTCTTCGATCGACAACGCTTTATTATCATCGTCGAATTCCACCACTCCATACCGCTCCGGATCGTTCACCTTGTAGGCAAACACCACCCCGCCATCGGGATCATTGTTAGCCTGCAGCAGTTTCGACAGCCCCGAACCGTAGAAGATGTTGTCGCCCAGAATCAGCGCCACCTTGTCATCGCCGATAAACTCTTCGCCGATCACGAAAGCCTGCGCCAGCCCGTTCGGCAGCGGTTGTTCGGCATAGGCGAACGAACAGCCCACCTGCGAGCCATCACCCAGCAGTTTTTTGAAGTGCGGCAGATCGTGCGGAGTCGAGATGATCAGAATCTCGCGGATGCCTGCCAGCAGCAGAATCGACAACGGATAATAGATCATCGGTTTGTCGTAAACCGGCATGAGTTGCTTGCTGACGGCCAGCGTCAACGGGTGCAGTCGCGTACCGGAGCCCCCGGCCAGAATGATGCCTTTCATAGTTTTTTAATGAGTGAATGAGCGAATGAGTGATTGAGTGAATAGGATCAAAGATCACGCTTGTCCATTCACTCAATCACTCATTCACTCATTCACAATTAATTATCGGTTTTCGTACATGGAATCGTAATACTTCTGATAGGCGCCCGAGGTGACGTTTTCGAGCCAGTCCTGGTTGGCTAAAAACCAGTCGACTGTTTTTTCCAGGCCTTCTTCAAACTGCAGCGAAGGCTCCCAGCCCAGCTCGTTCATCAGCTTGTGGGCGTCGATGGCGTAGCGCAGGTCATGGCCGGCGCGGTCGGTCACGTAGGTGATCAACTGGGCGGAGGTGCCTTCGGCCCGACCCAGTTTCCGGTCCATGATGCCACACAGCAGATGCACCAGATCGATGTTTTTCCACTCGTTGAAACCGCCGATGTTGTAGGTTTCGCCGGTTTTGCCGTTGTGGTAAATCGTGTCGATGGCCCGCGCGTGGTCGATGACATACAACCAGTCCCGCACGTTCTCACCTTTGCCATAGACCGGCAAGGGCTTGTTGGTCTGGATGTTATGGATCATCAGCGGAATGAGCTTCTCGGGGAAGTGATTGGGGCCGTAGTTGTTGGAGCAGTTCGACAGCACGATGGGCAGGCCGTAGGTATTGCCGTAGGCGCGCACGAAGTGATCCGAAGCGGCTTTGGAAGCCGAATAGGGCGACTGCGGATCGTAGGAGGTGGTTTCGGTGAAGAAATCTTCCGGATTGTGCAGCGACCCATAGACCTCGTCGGTCGAGACGTGGTAGAAGCGTTTGCCGGCGAAGTCGGCCTTCCAGCTATTTTTGGCTGCATTCAGCAGGTTGACGGTTCCCACGACGTTGGTCAGCACGAATGCCATCGGGTCGGTGATCGACCGGTCGACGTGCGATTCGGCGGCCAGGTGGATGACGCCATCGAAGGCATGGTCCTGAAACAGTTGCTCCAGAAACGATGCCTCCGTAATATCCCCTTTGACAAAGGTATAATTCGGCGCATTTTCAATATCCGTGAGGTTGGCGAGATTACCGGCATAAGTCAGTTTATCCAGATTAACAACCTGATAATCTGGATATTTTGTCACAAACAGCCGAACGACGTGTGAACCAATGAAGCCGGCTCCGCCGGTAATCAGAATCTTTTTAGACATACGTTTTTACTCCGAAACGATTGAGTTTTTCAGTTGCAAATTTTGTTCCCAGCGCCACGCGTCCTGCAGCCCTTCGGCCAGGTTTTTTTCGGCGCGCCAGCCCATCACGTTATTGACTTTATCGACCTGTGCGTAGATTTTCTCCACGTCGCCCGGACGGCGCGGGCCAATCGAATAATTCAGTTTGATGTTGTTCACTTTTTCAAACGTCTGGATCAGTTCCAGAACGGTTTGCCCGTTGCCCGTGCCTACGTTAAAAACATCGTAATAACTGGCTTCCTCGCGCGAATCGAGCAACCGCAGCGCCTGAACGTGCGCTTTGGCCAGATCGACCACGTGAATGTAATCCCGGATGCAAGTCCCGTCGACAGTGTCATAATCTCCCCCGTGAACCGTCAGTTTCTCGCGAATACCGGCGGCTGTCTGGGTAATGAACGGCACCAGATTACCCGGAACGCCCAGCGGCAATTCGCCGATCAGCCCGGACGGATGCGCCCCCATCGGATTAAAATACCGCAGCGCAATCGATTTGACAGGTCCGCCCGCCTTGACGGTATCCCGGATGATGTCTTCGCAAATGGCCTTGGTGTTACCGTAGGGTGACTGCGCCGGCAACCGGGGCGTTTCCTCCGTCACGGGCAGGTGTTCGGGTTGACCGTACACCGTACACGACGACGAGAAAACCAGGTTCGGAACGCCATACCGCTGCATGGTTTCCAGTAACAACAAAGTTGAGTCGAGGTTGTTGCGGTAATACATCAGCGGTTTTGCCACCGATTCGCCAACTGCCTTGTGAGCCGCGAAGTGAATCACCCCCCGAAAATTCTCTTTTTCAAAGATTGCGTCGAGCGCTTCGGCATCGTTGCAATCCGCTTCGTAGAACGGAACATCCTGGTTCAGAATCTGGCGCAGGCCCGCCAGTGCCGAGCGGTTCGAGTTGGAAAAATTGTCGATAATGACGGGTTCGAATCCCGCGTTCAGCAGTTCGACAACCGTGTGCGAACCAATAAAACCGGCTCCGCCAGTGACTAAGATTTTCATGAGGGTAATTGCATTTAAGGCGTTATTTCAAACGTTGAGTACGGTATTGAACAGTGCAAAAAACCTGCCGCTATGGTTGACCGATCCGGATTGTCGCCCACGCCGGACAAGAAAATCATTTTTTATAAAATCGTGTTAAGAATTCGGATACAGCCTGTTTCTTGCGGGGCAAAAGTATAAAATTCAGTAGGTTTCTAAAAATAAGTTTTTATCTTCGGGTTATAGCGTTGCAGCACCGGCCCGGTAAAACCCCGGACCGCAACCCATTGGAGTGGCATGATAAACGACAACGAAATAAAAGCCCTGATTTCTTTGCTGGACGATGAAGACCAGGAAATCACCGAACACGTTGAACAAAAAATCCGCGAATTGGGCGGCCAGTTGATCCCATATTTGGAAAGTGAATGGGAAGATAGTTTTAGTCCTATTCATCAGAAGAAAATTGAGGAGTTAATTCACGATTTGCAATACCAGTCGGTTCTGGATCGAATTAGACTCTGGAAAGAAACCGGTGGAATCGACCTGCTGGAAGGTTTGTGGATTGTGGCTACGTATCAATACCCGGATTTGTCGCTCGATAAAATCCGGCTGGAAATCAAGCAACTCTATCTGGATGTGTGGCTGGAAGGCAAGTCCGAAATGCACCCCATCGATCAGATCAAAACCTTAAATACCGTCTTTTTTAACAAATTGAAATTTGCCGCCAACACCAAACATTTTCATTCGCCTTCCAATTCGATGATCAATGTGGTGCTGGAAAGCCGGCGCGGCAACCCCATTTCGCTGTGTGTGATTTACATGCTGATCGCCCAGCAACTTGATTTGCCCGTCTACGGTGTGAACTTGCCCAGTTTATTTGTGCTGACCTATAAAAAGGACCATACGCAGTTTTACATCAATGTCTTTAACCGCGGGCTGGTGTTCTCAAAGTCGGACATCGATCACTACATCGGACAGTTGAACCTCAAACCCGCCGACACCTACTACCAGCCCTGCACGAACCTGGATATTATCCGGCGCGTGCTACGCAACCTGATGCTGGCGTTCGAGAAAATCGGCGATACCGGCCGCGTGAAAGAAGTTGAGCAATTGCTGGATGCGGTTTACGATGAAGATGCCACTCCGCCCTTGTCGGATTACACGAATAAGTGACGAATAGCCTCTTCTTACGTCTTAGTTGAGAAAAGCTCATCCAAACGTAATCATGAAAAAATTCGAATATCAGATTCTGGAAGTCGAAGCAACCGGTTTTTGGAGCGGTGGCAAGATTGATAGCCAGGAGTTGACGACCAGACTGAATGAATTGGGTGAAGAAGGTTGGGAACTTACGTCTTCTTTTGCGACCAATAAATACGAAGGCCAGTCACGCGCGGCCATCCTCGTTCTAAAACGCGAACGCACCGAACCGGCTTAGAACGCTACCGCTAACATCCCCGGGCCGGTTTCGAAATAATGAATGGTTAACGCCCGCACATCGTCGGGCAGGCGCACGTGGCCCGTCAAAAGCCCCGCACCGTCGGCAAACGGGTCGATGTGCAGGTGTTCGCGGAAGGTAAGCTGGCGTTTGCCGTAGAGCTTGTAAAGGGCTTCCTTGGCGCACCAGTATACCGCCAGCCGGTGCAGATCACCGTTGGCGTGGCTGATTTCTGCGTCGGACAACACGCGCGGCACCACCCGGATAAACTGCTCCCGAAAGGGCTCGATGTCAATGCCTACGGTTTTGGTATGGTGCAACACCGCAGCCGCCCAGCCGGAAGTATGCGAAATCGAAACATGCGCAGCCAGGCCAATCAGATGCGGTTTTCCATATTCGTCCTTGTACAACCCTGAATAGGTCCAGTGCGACTGAACCAGCGCCCGAACCGCAGCCCGGCAGGCCAGCCACTCCACACGCTGCGCCGGGTGGGTGATCTCGACCAGCTCCAGTTGCTCCGGCATCGTCAGCGTTAGCAACGCGCGCAGGTCGTCTTCACTCTCTTCAATTTTCCACAACACCGCCGTACAGTCGGCCCCCAGTCGATGGGTTTGATAAACGGACATACCTCAAATTTAAAATGTAATAATAAATGTAAAATTTCAAATGCTGAATGGAAAAGTGTTCGTTCGTTATTCACTTTTCCATTCGACATTCATCATTTTGCATTTATCATTCAATATTTTCCCTTTATCATTGCAGAAACTATAGCAATGCAAGTCCATAAAATTGACACTTTTGCCGGCCACCGCGACTGCGTGTATACGCTGGATGCCGGGGCCTCGCCAACCGAGTTTTTTTCGGCCGGGGCCGATGGGCTGGTGGTTCGCTGGCAGTTGGACAAACCGGATCTGGGTTCGCTTCTGGCCCGCATTCCGGCTTCCGTCTATGCCCTGGCGTTCGATCCGGAACGGAAACAGCTCTGGGTGGGGCAAAATTACGACGGTATTCACATCATCGATCCCATTCAGAAACAGGAAGTTCGCTCGGCCCAGATCACCCCGGCGGCCATTTTCGACATTAAAATCAGCGAAGGAACAGCCTGGATCGCCTTGTCCGACGGCGTTCTGGTGGTGATGGACGTTGCGGAGTTTGTCGTTAAAAAACACCTGAAAGTAAGTGATAAAAGCGCGCGGGCCATTGCCATCAATCCGAAAACCCGGGAGGTGGCCGTGGGCTACAGCGACAACGGCATCCGGATTTTTGACCAGGATGGCCTGACACTCAAATACGTCATTCCGGCGCATACGAACTCCGTTTTCACCGTTCAATATTCGCCCGACGGGCGGTATTTGCTCTCGGCAGGGCGCGATGCCCACCTGAAAATCTGGGATGTTACCGACCGATACAGCCCAAAAAGTGATATTGCGGCCCATTTATTCGCCATTAATCACATCTGCTACAGTCCGGATGGCGCGTTATTTGCTACAGCCAGCATGGATAAAGCCATTAAAGTGTGGGATGCGGATACGTTCCGGCTGTTGAAGGTGATCGACCGGGCCCGACACGCCGGACACGGGACGTCGATCAACAAATTACTCTGGAGTCCGTATCAGCACCAGCTCATTTCAGCCAGCGACGACCGGCTGATCTCCGTCTGGGAAATTACCCGCTAGGTAAATGATTTGGTTACTTTTCGGATTTTTGACAAATTTCAAACTAAAAAATTGATATTTTCGGTCGGATAACTTTACTTTTAGCAGACAAGTGACCATTTGTCACCATTAACCCTTTCAGTTATGAAAATTACGCCCATCGAGATACGGCAGCATACATTTGAAAAAAAGGGATTCGGCGGCTACCGCCCCGACGAAGTCGATGCCTTCCTGGCGTCACTTTCGCAGGAATGGGAACGCGTTACGAGTGAAGGAAAAATGCTGAAGATGCAGCTTGAACTGGCCGAAAAAGAACTTAGCAAGTTCAAGGACATTGAGATGACGTTGTTCAAAACGTTGAAAACCGCCGACGATACCAGCACCCAGATTACCGATCAGGCCAACAAAGCCGCGGAGAAATACCTCGGTGAATCGAAGCAGAAAGCCGATGAAATCCTGGCCGATGCCCGCAAACGGTCGACGCTGATGGTGCAGGACGCCGAAAATCAGGCCCGGTTTATCAAAGAAAATATCCTGAACGACCTGAAGTCGATGGAACACGACTTCAAGGCGATGGAAAAATACAAGGAAGGACTCATCAAACAAATTCGCACGCTGGCGGGCAATGCCATCGAAAGCGTCGACCGGTTTGAGAAGAAATTCAACCAGCAGTCATTGCAGGCCAAAATCGATGAAGTAACCGCTCAACACACCGAAGACGAGCCGGTGGCAACCACCGAAGCCGAAACCCATCCTTCCGATACGGAACTGGTAGACCCGGAAACGCTGCACGTCGAAACAACGGACGATGCGCTGGAACACGCGGCCGAAGCGACCGAAACACCAGCCGACGAAGCCGTTGAAGATCCTGTTACCGCCCAGGGCGATGAAGCCGCCGAAGCCGGATTGCCCGCTACGGAGCCCATTGCCGAACAGGAATCCGAAGACGAAGAGACCACCGAACCCCAGGCTGTTCACGAGGAATCGGATTCGGGCGAAAAGAAAAAAAGCTCCGGATCATTCTTTGATCAGATTTAACACAAAGCGGACGTCGAGTCCGCTTTTTTGTTCTACTTTTGGGCGAAAATCTAACCGGTTGGAAAGACGGCCCAAAAACCGTCTGGCCCCTCTTTATGGGAACTATTGCGCTCGAAGGTCTCGAATTTTTCGCTTACCACGGCTTCTACGACGAAGAACAGAAGATTGGCAACAAATACTCGGTCGATATTACGGTCGTCGCCGATCTGTCCGAAGCCGCCCGCGTCGATAAGCTCAGTACCACCGTCAACTACGGCGAATTGTACCGCATTGCCCACGAAGCCATGCAGCGCCCCGCCCGGCTGCTGGAACACATCTCCCACAACATCATCACCGAAATTCGGAAACGCTACCCCAACGTCGATTCGGTTGAGGTGAGCGTCTCCAAATTCAATCCGCCCATCGGGGGTGTTTGCCACCGGGCGAAGATCACGCTGCGGGGGTAAATTTACCGTTTAGGAAAGGAGAAAAGGCATTTTTTAGTGCGTTACGCAGTCGGCGGCAAAAGCCGCCAGTATCGTATTGAGCACCTGTGGATTTTCCAAACCGGGCAAATGCCCCGCCTGAGGAATCGCTAAAATTTGGTTCCGCCAAATGCCGGGCAATGCAAGGGTTTCCAGATAGGCCAGGTTGTGGAACTGTTCATCCGCGCCGACGACAACAGCAATCGGAACACCACTTTTTCTGATGATTTCCGTTTCGTCGTCATACTCATCGGCCAGAATCCCCTGCGTGATTGCCTCGTGTATTCGGTAGTCCGTTTTATAAAAATCTTCTTCCAGAAATGCAGGACGAACCAGGGGCTGTTTACTAACTAACCGATCTGCATACGTTGAAACATCCGTTGGATTTGGATTTGCTACGCCATAAACACGGTTCATTATTTCTCCCGCAGCAAACATTTGCCCGAAGTTGGGAGGTTTGGTGATGGGCATGGTTAGCGCCATTACGCCGATACAGCCCGCAAGCCGGGGCAAGGCCTGCAAGGCTATATGCCCACCAATCGAACATCCGACCAGAATATAAGAGTTAAGCTGTAACTGATCAAGCAGCCCTGTCAGGAGTCGGAGGGAACCTTGCAGGGAATAATCCGTCATCGGATCGTTGCTTTGCTCGGACTGTCCATGCCCCGGCAAGTCAAATGCAATCAGCCGGTAGTCGGTCAGGGCATCGCTGTTTAACTGCTGTTCCCACATTTTCAGCGACAGGCACCGGCTGTGGATAAAAACCAGGGCGGTTTTACGTTCTTTGTGTAAATCTTCAACGTGAATCGAAAGACCGTCTACGGCCATAAATGAACTCATTATCAGCAAAATCTACATTAATTTATGATCGATTGCGTAGCGCAGCAACTCGGTTAAATTCCGACAGTTTGTTTTCCGAAGCATGTTCCTGCGGTGTGTGTTTACGGTATTGAAACTGACGCATAATTTGTCGGCAATCTGTTTGCTGCCATAGCCATCTGCCACCCACTTCAGGATCTCGATTTCGCGTTTGCTCAAGATCTGATGCGGCTCCACATCCGGATAGTATTCTTTGGAATGTTCAATCTGCCACTTTCCGGAAGCTGGCGAATATTGCTCAATCTTATGAATCACTTTACCCTTTTCGGCGAAATCGGTAATGTCTGAAGTGAACCCGAAAACAGCAACCGGAATGGGCTGACCGGGGGCACGAATGAGTGTAGCCTGTTGCAGGATGTGACTGTATTCGCCTGTATCCCGGCGAAACCGGTAACTTTTGGTAACCCGTATATTTTCAGACTCGATGGTCGGGTTTTCTTTCAGAAAATTCACTTCATCGGGAAACATGCTTTTCCGCATCAACTCAAAATCGTGGTAGTGATGGTACATAAAATCCAGCCCGCCTTCGAAAAAGGCTTCCCGTGGATGACCCATCACCCGTTCTGCGTTTTCGCCAATGATCATGTACTGCCGCGATGTGTAATCAAGCAGGTAAACCGCAGCCGACAAGGCGCTCATCCAGGAGGATGCGTTGTTGATCTCTTTGTGAAAGGAAGTATGATCCCAGGAACTGGACTGTGGTTGATTAGTCAACAACTCCAAAAAATCCCTATACGTATGTACCCGAGGAGTTTTCAACGGAAAAAAAGTCGTACCTGAAAAGTGGCATCCTGTAAAAATACTCAAAAATGAGTATTGAAACCCAAACGTCGTATGAAGAATTTTGCTTTAGAGTTACCACTTTCGAAAAACAAAACAACTACGATTGCGTCTCTTACCACTGAATAGCCCAATGAGTCAGACGAAAAAACTTCTTCGACTATTTATCTTCCTGCTCGCTCTGGTTTCTTCCTGTAAAAAGGAGGAGATTTTTTCTGATCAGAAGGTTTTACTGACCTTTTCCTTTACAAAACCGGCTAATCCCACCCTCCCGGCCGACATCACCGGTACGATTTCGGGTTCACAGGTAACCATCCTGTTACCGGTTGGTGCAAATGTGAACGGCCTGAAAGCAACCTTCAGCAGTTCACCACTTTCGACGGTCACGGTTGGCGGGGTTCGCCAGGAAACCGGGGTTACTGCCAATGATTTTACGTCTCCCGTTACTTACCGGATTACGGCGGAAGATGGTAGTACGGCAGAGTATAAAGTTACCGTAACCGTTGCGAAATCCCCGGAAAAGCAGATTCTCAGTTTTTCACTGAGCGGTCTTTCGCCCGCGGTTCAGGCAACCATCGAGCAATCTTCCCGGAAAATAACCGCCACCGTTCCGGCCCGAACAACCGTTACGGCGCTGGTGCCCACAATCGGGATATCACCCAAAGCGACGGTAAACCCCGCGTCGGGAGCGGCTCAAAACTTCACAAACCCGGTTAATTACACCGTTGTTGCGGAAGACGGTAGCTCGCAGGTGTACGAAGTTACCATCAACGTCCGGCAGGTGTCTTCTGTTCCGGCCGAACTGAATCTAAATAGCTTCTATAAGAAATACCTCGACGCCAGTGGCATTCCCATCGTCAGTTCGGAAAAAGTACCGGATGCCGCGTTGGTTCAGGCCCGGAATATAATTAATCAGATGGTCGAGAAAATCCCGAATGTGGTGGCCAAAATGATTCAGAACAAGACCCGGTTGGCCATCATGGCCGAAAGTGAAGTAACAACGGACATTCCTGAGCACAGTGATTTGTATACGGCTTTTCCCGGAACCGACTGGAATACCCGCGCCCGGGGATTGGGTGCAACCATTCAACGGCCAGCGACCAGCTGCGCCGAAGAAAATCTGCTATGCTACCCTACGGACCGGTATTTGGGCGAAGATATCCTGGTACATGAATTTGCGCACACGATTCACATCATGGGAATTGCTTATGTCGATGTAACCTTTGACAAGGAACTGGAAAGCATTTTTAAGGAAGCAATTGCAAAAGGGCTATGGAACAATACCTACGCCACCACGAACTTCTATGAATACTGGGCCGAGGGGGTTCAATGCTGGTATGACCTGAACAAAGAGGCCATTCCTTCTAACGGGATTCATAACGAGATCAACACCCGGGAGGAACTCAGAACATACGATCCCAAGCTCTATGAACTCATCAGCCGGTATTTTCTGGTACCGACTAAAAAAGTGAGTTGCCACGCGGGAAAATAAAAGAACCCAGCTACAATCAATTGATCACGTCCTACTACTGCTCTTCATGAAGTTGACTTTTCTACCCCTATTATTGGTTGGGCTGACTTTTTCCAATTGCGCGACCATCCTGAGTTCGAGCAAACAAAAGGTAACCTTTACCTCCAATTTGCCGAATGCCAAAGTTTACGTAAATGACAACTTGATCGGGAATACCCCCTGGACAGCGAGGATTAAGAAGAAGAAGACCAATGTTGTTCGATTTCAGCATGAGCAGGGCTCGACAACGGCCGAATTGAAAGGCAAATTCATGGGAGGGTATATTTTCATTGATTTGCTATTCGGCGGTACTGTGGGAATCATTGTAGATGCGGCAACCAATTCCTGGTTACGGTATCCGAAAACACTCCATGCCGATATTCCTCAATCCACGCCTGCAGAACCGGTTATTCCAGTGGCGGCTCCGGTCGCAATTCGATCCACTCTTTCAACGACCTCTGTACCCGAATCGGCACCCAACACGAGTATGCAGAGTCGCTCCGACCGGCCTGGCTCCCCGGAGTTAGCCAATTCAGGCACTTCACATTCTCCTCAACAGAATACAAACTCCACAAATAGTCGCTCCGGCGATGACCCATTTGGTCTTAAGCTAAAGAAGCTTATTCTGGAGCAACTATTTAACGAACTGCCCCAAAAGGGAATGCCTTCAGCAGCTAACCCAACGGACAGTAGCAAAGTCTATGTGTTTTTGGTGGGAAAAAAGAATGTAAGCACCTATACAACCGACATCCTGCCCGTATCCATGTATTCGGATAGTACCTGGCCTTCTGCCAAAGATACCCGGCAACGTTTTGCACACTCTCTGGGCTTACCGATACACAAAGTTGTCCTGGCAGGGTATTTTACGGACTCCCTAGTTGCTCAGAAAGCCTGGGCTACTTACCAGGAAAAAATTGCTGCGTACGAAATCAATCGGTTTGCTGTTGCCTTCGATGTTAATCCAGACACCAATCCTCTACCCCCTTTAGCTGCGGATCTTTCGACGGGTATTATTGTCTCCAAACCCAAAGGAGAGAAGACCCAAATAGTCAATTTACCAGCCATTGAAATTACGGGAAAATACCGCCCCAACTTAGGGATCATGCCTGTCATTGATACCAAGACAAACTTAAACCAACAATTCCTGATTCATCAGTATTTAAGAGATAATCCACTCGTTATCAATAACAAAGATACGCTACAAAGCTCCTTAACCGATTATCGGGCACATACCCAGTTTGCCGTTGGTGGCACAATGAATGAAGATTCCTATCGGCTGAAACTCTGGCAGAAAGAAAAATTCCTGGCCGAAATTGTCATTCCGTTCACGTCCAAAACAACCCTTGAAGAACGAATGACGCTGATTGGCAAACAGATTGGGCGTATTCTAAGCAGCAACACCGACAACTACATTGTTCAGGAGCATCCTCGTACTCAGGGACTGTACGATCAAATCGACGTGATTCAAAGCGAAATTCGGAAAGGAACCGAAATCAGTCGCCTTTTTCCGGATGTCACCACGCACTATCTGCCACCCGGCCTTTCCTTACCCGCCCCGCTCAGCCATTTATCAAACCGGTCCAATAACCTGCCTTACCTGAAAAATGCCACTCCCAACGGGATTGCTCAAACCATACGAGGTATTTATCAGCAAACCGACGAAAAGCAGTTTTTCTTCACCAACGGCAATATTCCGCAAGACATGAAAGACGCCGTCCGTCGGATCACCCAGCCAACTTCCCGGCGGATTGGTGCCGCTCTGAGCTACATAGCCGCCGGTGATGCCTTCCGGGAAAACGAAAATAACTTGGACGGTGCAGCCAGTTCGTATTACTCGGCCTTGCTGCTATCCCATAACCTTGCGGCCAGCACGCTCGAAAAAGCCGCCGTCAAGCAATTGGTCTATCAGCGCATGAATCAGGTGGCCAGTGTCCGTAAGCAGCCTTACCTGTCCGGCTTGTTCGAACTGGCTGCCGACCTGAATAGCTCCTATCTGGCCAGTCCTCTGGCATCGCAAAGCCATCAGGAGTATTATACGGCCTTGCAGAACACAGCGAAGCTCTGTCAGGATGCCGAAAAAACGGCTCGGTCGATTCGGGCGCAGGAACGTACCAACGCCCTGATGGCGGTGGGCGCACTAGCCGGAGCGGCAGTTACAGCCAGCAAAACCGGGGGAACCCTGACCAGCGCCAGCATTCAGCAGTTGACCAGTCAGCTCGAAGGTGCCCAGGCCGTCACCAGCAACATGCGGGCGGCCGTAGCCGAATCGCTGAAAGATGTGGCCTATGAAAATTTCGAAGTGCGGGATGAAAGCGGCACCGAAGTCGAATTGAACAAGCTGTATCTGAACCTGGAAATTCTGTGGCACCTGGGCGTACGGCCCGACCGGGACGTGGTGGGGAAACGGCTTCTGGCGTATGCCAAAGACAAACCGGCCCTGAAAGTTGCGCTGGAGGAATATCTCGCCGAAACGGATGACAATCAGCAGAAAACCGCCATTGGTGAATTCCAGAGCTGTTTTCAACACATTGAAGTACAGGCAAACCGCTACGAATCGTGGGGAATGCAGCTGCCGAAAAAAGTAGTAGGACGGTTTTAACAGGCGTAGACTATGAAATCAATCGTAATAAAGACTTTTTTCCTGATGTTGATCATCAGCTCGCAGATTGTTTACGGGCAGCGGTCAACATCAGGTAGTTTAAGATGCCCTCCATCATGCCCAGACTGTTACAATAACCCATGTTATGATAGTGAGAAACCAACCCCATCTTCCAATACAAATGGCAATACGAATAGTTACCAAAGTCCTCAAAAATCAACCGGTTTAGGAGCCTTTGAACCAGCGGCAAACGCATTAGAACAACAGGCCAAAATTACAAAATGCCTTGGCAGAGCAGCCTACATGAGAAAGTTGGCGGCCAAATTCCGCCAGGGAAATCAACCCTCTGATGCAGAAATGAATGCCATACCTCCCTGTGATGCCGACTATGGCAATTCGGCGGCTACGGCCGCAGGCCAACAAGTTGTAAGCGAGCAGCAATTAAAACAGCAAGCCCTAAACCAGCAAATTGCGGCAATGAATGCCCTAACCAACGGCGTTGTTGACTTAATCCGGTCGGTTGGTGTTGATCCGGACCGTTTTGCCAGACAAACGAACGACTTGCAGGATAAGATTTCGGCGATCAACAATCCTCGAAAGCAGCATCAGCCTACTGATAACAAGGGAATCATGGGCGATGCCAAACGGAATAACCTCAATATGGATGATTTAGGACCGGGCGAAGAGGACGATAACGGGGGCGCTCCAATCGCTGATGTACGACCACTAAATGGGGCCGTTAATGAGAATCTTGAAAAGATATTGCCCGCCGAACCCGTAAAGCCTGGAACACTCGTGACTCAACCCAACGGCACCATCCGGATTGACTATCCGGATGGAAGTAGCCAATTCATTGGGAGTGATGAGACGCAGGGACCGGTTTCGCCCGGTAAGCAGCCAATGGCTCAACTGCCTTCATCGCCCAATGGGAAAGGCTCTTCGCCAAACGGCGTTCCGTCCTCACCAAATAACAGCCAAAATAACCCTACATCTGCCCCTTCGTCACCCGCAATGGCGAAAGTGCGGTTTAAAGTGACCGGCAAAAAACCCCCTTCCCTGGTGCGAATCTCCTACAACGGGCGACCGGTGGGTGCTGGCGGATCCCTGTGGAACACACAGAAAACGGTCGTTTTTGATGGATCGGATTTGCCGGTAGGAACCGTTAAGCTAAAAGTTTACATCCGGTATTCCGAAAAGTTGCCCAACAACGATCCTGGCACTGGTGGAAAACAGCAAAAAACAACCTTCCCCGACGGCAGTATCCTCATCACAGAACCCGAGGGAAGTCAGCGCATGATAAAACCCGATGGAAGCATCCAGCACCTAGGGAATGCGGGGCCGGGCAACTATGTACCTGTCTGGAAAAATACCGAAGAAGAGTTTTTTGTAACAAAGGTCGTACCACAGGACAAACAAGGAGGAAATCCAAACGAAATTGTAATACCCTAACTCATATGCTATGAAATACATTCTATCGATTTATCTTCTGACAGCTACCTGTTGTTTTACATTCGCTCAAACCGGCAACTCTACCCTGATAGCGGATTTATACCAGCGAGCCAGTCAGTTTTATGAAGAGGATAAACTGACCGAATGTTTGACTTTACTGGAGAAAGCCGAGCAATTAGCTTCAGCTCCCGACGCGAAGATTTTGTATTTAAAAATCAAAACATTGCAGCCACTAGCGGGTCAAAACGGACAGTTTGCTGCGGCTCTTGAGAAATCGTTTTCTCAGTTTTTTGAAGTAGCCAAACAACAAAATTATCCACCCGCAAAAATTCAGGAAATTAGCAACCTTCAACAAACAATAGCCTCCAGCAAAAAAATAGAAAAAACGAGAGCAGAAAATGCCCATCTAGAAGTAGCCACTATCGTCGACCAGACGATGGTATTGATTGAGGGCGGTTCCTATAAAATGGGATCAAAAGGCCATTGGCCCGCTGCAGACGAAAAGCCTTTGCATAAGGTTACTTTAAGCAATTTTTATCTGAGTAAATACGAGGTAACGCAACAACTATGGCAAAAAGTCATGGGCGACAATCCAAGTACAAACAAGGATTGCCCGGAGTGTCCGGTCGAAACAGTCAGTTGGAATCAAGTTCAGGAATTCATCAAAAAGCTCAACGAAATGACTGGCAAAACGTACCGTTTGCCAACTGAAGCAGAATGGGAATACGTGCGAAAAGGCGGGCAAAAAAGTAATGGAACAACGTATGGTGGTAGTAATAATATAGAAGAAACCTCATGGACTAAGCCCAACAGCGGTGGAACCACCCATCCGGTTGGAAAGAAAGCTCCTAATGAATTAGGCATTTACGATATCGTTGGAAATGTAATGGAATGGGTGCAGGATGGCTACGATGCTAATTATTACAAAAATAGCCCCGAACTAAATCCCGTCAACTCAACCGACACGAACGAACGGGTAGTTCGGGGGTTTTCTTATTTTAATAAAGTATATGAAAAAGTAAAACTGGATGATTTTGGAACGGTCATCATTAACACACGAGCAACTCTGGCGCCAACCAAATCGGATGCCACCACCGGTTTTAGATTAGCTCGAAGTGAATAAGAATTGTTTAATTCCTTGTATAGATAGGTGTATTGTTTCGTAAAATGGAAGAAATTTCATGGAATATGAAAGCGATCACCAATGCAAATAGCTGTTCATAAAATGAAATATTTTTGGTTTTTTTTATTCGTATCTACTTACTGCGTTACACAGGCCCAAACTGGAAATCAGGCAATAATTACGGATTTGTACCAGCGAGCCAGTCAGTTTTATGAAGAGGATAAACTGACCGAATGTTTGACTTTACTGGAGAAAGTCCAGCAATTATCATCGACTCCTGATGCGAAAGTCTTGTACTTAAAAATCAAATCATTATACGCATTATCTCAAAAAGAAGAGAAATTTAAACCAGCCCTGTTGCAATCTTTTCCGGTTTTTCTTGAAGTGGCCCAGGCCCAAAAGTATCCCTCTTCAAAAATTCAGGAAGTTCTGGCGATCAGGCAATCCCTGGAAAATAGTCAACAGGCAGAACGAGCGCAAAAAGAGGTCGCGATCCAAAACGTCATCCGACAGATTGAGGAACAAATGGTTTTTATCGAAGCGGGGGACTTCAAAATGGGAATGTCGCAGGCCGACGTAAAAGCTATTTACAAACGAAAACTCGATAATTCGGCTGCGCCCCGGCATAAAGTTTCCATCAGCGGCTTTCATATCGGTAAATACAAAATTACGCAGTCGCAATGGTAGGCCATCATGGGTAGTAATCCCAGTGCTCATCAGGGATGTTCGAACTGTCCGGTAGAAAATGTAAGCTGGAATGAAACCCGGAATTTCATCGAAAAATTGAATCAAGTGACAGGTAAAAAGTATCGACTTCCCACAGAAGCCGAATGGGAATACATCGCCCTGGGAGGCAAAAATGGGAAGGAACGATTCCACACTCTTACAGAGCAAATTTGTTGTGTTAGCAGCAGAAAACCAGGAAAAAAATGGAGAGAGAATGTGGCATCGGGTCCGAATGCAATCACGCTGGATGGCCCACAATATGGAATTCGTACGCAGGAGGTTGGAACAATGAAGCCCAATACGTTAGGGCTTTATGATGTAATTGGTAACGTTTATGAATGGTGCCAGGACACGTTTAGTCTTGATTTCTATGATTCTGGCGCAAATACGAATCCAGTCAATACGACCGAAGGGAATAGCAAAGTTTACCGGGGCATTTCTTACGCTTCCGGATTGTATTTTGAGGCCGATCTGGCAACCAGCGAAAATGTTCTGGCACCACAAAAAGAAACATTCAAGTTATTTATTTTCCCGTATGTACGGTATCATCAACAAGAGAATCAAAAAGACAGGGAAATCGGGTTTCGGATTTGCCGGGATTGATCTGCGCAGACAAACGAACCGGAAGTCTTCACAAAATAAGTGTCCGAATACTCAGTCAGCATCAGCAAGGTATAAAATTGCCCAGACGAGGTCACCCAGACTATAGAGGTTTAAGTTAGCCAGGCATTGACTCAATGCATGAGCTACTACTTAAAAAAAGTACTACAAAAGCTTGTTTTTTTCTCAAAACCGCTTCTATCTTTGCAAGCACTAACTTAGTGCGTTAAGTATCATGACCCGAAACCTCCGCTGGCTGATTGTCTTTCTGCTTTTCATCGCAACCGGTCTGAGTTTTCTGGATCGGCAGGTGCTTTCGATCGCTATTCTGAAGATTCAGGAAGAATTCAAAATCACGGATGTTCAGTACGGCATGATCAATACCAGCTTCCTGATCAGTTATGCCCTGATGTTTACGCTGGGTGGCTGGCTCATCGATCGGATTGGCGGGAAAATGGGATTGGCCCTTTCCGTTGGCCTGTGGTCGATTGCCAATAGCTTGCACGCGGTGATGACCAGTTTCACGCAGTTGCTGACGTTCCGGTTTTTGCTCGGCATGGGCGAAGGCGGCTGTTTTCCCGGCGCGGCCTGGACGGTTTACCGCTGGTTCGACAAGAAAGAGCGCGCGCTGGCCAACGGCATTGCCATTGGCGGTTCGGCCATCGGAGCTGTCGTAGCACCACCACTAACCATTTGGCTATCATCTAATTATGGCTGGCGGGGCGGTTTTCTGATTCCCGGTTTGATCGGGATTGCCTGGGTCGTGATCTGGTTGCTGATCCCCTGGAAGAAAGAAAACCTGATTACCGAGTCGTCGTTTCTGCCTGAAAAAGAGGAAACCGTATCGTTTCTGGAATTGCTCAGAAACCGTCCAACCTGGGTGTTTATCCTGGTACGGTTTCTGCTCGACCCGGTTTTTTACTTCATGATGTTCTGGATTCCAAAATACCTGAGTTCGGTACGGAACGTCTCTTTTGAGCGAATTGGCAGCCTTTTCTGGATTCCGTTTCTGGCCCTGGGCCTTTCCAACATCATCGGCGGCTGGCTTTCGGGGCAACTCATTGCCCGTGGCTACTCCGTAAATAAGGCCCGAAAAACCGTCATGGGCATTGCGGCCGGACTAACCCTGTTGACACCAGCCATCGAATGGGTGTCGTCGGTGGAAGTGGCCATTGCGCTGATGGCGCTGTTCATGTTCGCCCACGGTTTCTGGATCACCAACTACATCACGTCGATTTCCGATATGTTTGGCCAGAAAGCGACCTCGACGGTGGTGGGTTTGTCGGGAACGGCGGGGGCGGTTTCGGGTCTGCTGCTTAATCCGTTGATGGGGGTTGTCATTCAGCAGTACTCCTACCGCCCGCTCTGGATTGCATCGGGATTGCTGTATCCCTTGGCATTCGTGCTGTTTATCTGGCTGATTCCCAGAATTAAACCGTTGTTCGGAGACGCTAACCCGGCTCCCGTTGTTCCGGAAGGCATTCAGGCAGATTGACGAATACAATAGCATGTCCGGTGGTTTTATAAACACCAGCCCACGGACGGTTCGCCGTTGCGATTTAACCGTGGGAAACGAATGGCGATGGGGCGATTCAATAACCGTTTTAACGGTTTTGCCCAATCGTCAGCAACCATCCAAAAACCGTTAAAACGGTTTGACGAATACCCATTTGATACCATTTGAACCCACGGTTAAAACCGCGGGCTAGATTTGTCAAAATCAACTTAGTGCGTTAACTAAATAGAAAGAAGATACAACTTAGCAACTATGGAAAACGAATCGCTCAATCACGTGGCTTCCGTACAGACGGGTTTTGAAAAACGAAAAAAAACGCGTCCGCGGATTGGGGTCTTTGGCGTGGGCTATTTCAAATACTGGGGTCAGTTTGACGGCTTGCTGGACGATTTAATGAAAAAACAGGCGGTTTTCATCGAACGCATCGAAGCCCTCGAAAGCGTGGAGATTGTCGATTTTGGACTGGTCGATGACGTGACAAAAGCCTACGAGATCGTCCCGAAACTCCAGGCCGCCAACCTCGATCTGATTTTCTGCGACATGCTGACCTACGCCACTTCCAGCACGTTCGGCGTCATTATCAAAAGCATCGACACCCCGATTGTGCTGGTAGCCCTGCAACCCGATAAAGCGATGGATTACAGCCGGGCTTCCACTTACCTGCAACTCTACAACGACGACATCTGTGCGCTGCCGGAGTTTGCCGGTGTAGCCGTTCGGATGGGCAAAAAAGTGCCGCAAATGGTGATCGGTACGCTGTATGACGATCCGGCTGCGGAAGCTGAAATCGAAGAATATTGCCGGATTGCCGCCGTTTTGCACGATCTCAAAACCGCTAAAATCGGGCACATCGGCCACCCCATCGAGGCCATGCTCGACATGCATTCCGACTCGACGATGCTGACGGCGCACTTCGGCGCCCACATTGTGCAGTGTGAAGCCCACGAAATCGTTACGCAGTATCAGCAGGCGACAGAAGAGGAGATTGAAGTCGTTCAGGATCGGATTCTGGCTTTTTTCGACACGCCCGACCCGGTTTCGGACCCCATTTCTGAAAAACTGCGGGATTCGGACCTGCGCATTGCCGCTCAGGTGACGGTGGCTCTCGAAAAATTTGTCAAGGCGAAAAAACTGGACGGACTGGCCTATTACTACGACGGCCCCGATGGCAGCGACACGCGGGTGGTGATGTCGAACCTGATTGTTGGGAATTCACTGCTCCAGGGTGCGGGTTTCCCGATGTGTGGCGAGTCGGACCTGAAAACCTGCATCGCCATGCTGATCATGGAACGGCTGGGCATCGGCGGCAGTTTCGCGGAGTTTCACCCGGTCGATTTCAAGGAAGATTTTGTGCTGGTGGGCCACGACGGCCCGCACAACATCGCCATCGCCGACGGCCAGCCCATTCTGCGGAGCCTGAAAAAATACCACGGCAAACCCGGTTTTGGCGCGGGTGTCGAGTTCAAAATCAAACAGGGGCCGATTACGATGCTGAGCATCAACTCGACGTACGAGGGAAAAATGAAGTTCATCATTGCCGAAGGCGAATCGCTCGCCGGACCCATTCCGCCAACGGGAAACACCAATACGCGCGGTTTTTTCAAACCGGACGTCCGGACTTTCCTGAAACGCTGGATCAAAGAAGGTCCCACGCACCATTTTGCGCTGGGCGTCGGCCACCACGCCGAAACGATCCGGAAAATTGCCGAGTACCTCAAAATCGAATCCGTCATTATCAATTGATAACATCCGGTAAATCAGAGTACTAAACCCTCTTCCTATGAATCCTAATCTCTTCCATCGTCTGCGACTGCTGCTGGTCAGTGTGTTCGCTATTGTGGTCGCCAGTACCGTTGCCCTGGCTCAGTCGGGTGGCAAAGTATCCATTGGTGGCAAAATAACCGCCGAAGAAGATGGCCAGCCATTGATTGGTGCCACCGTGACGGAAAAAGGCACGACCAACGGAACGACATCGGACACCGAAGGCACTTTCAAACTGTCGGTATCGCCCAATGCCACGGTTGTCGTTAGTTTTATTGGCTATACGCCCCAGGAAATAGCGGTCAAAAACCGGTCGTCCATCAACATCACGCTGAAAACCGATCAGCAGCAATTGCAGGATGTGGTGGTGGTGGGCTACGGAACCCAGCGGAAAAAGGATCTGACGGGTTCCATCGTCAATCTGTCCAGCAAGGACCTTGTCCCGGTGCCATCGGCCACGAGCGTCGATCAGATGATGCAGGGGAAAGTCGCGGGGGTGCAGATCACGCAAACCTCGGGTGCACCGGGCGGGAACGTCAACGTCGTCATCCGGGGCATCAGCTCGATTACCGGCGGAAATTCACCCCTGTACGTGGTCGACGGCTATGCCATCGGAACGGGTGGTGGTGGCTCCGATCTGAGCAGTTTCAGCTCCAGTTCCTATTCAGCCAGCAACATTGCCAGCAGCAGCGGAACCAACCGGATCAACCCGCTCAGCACGATCAACCCGTCCGACATCGAATCCATTCAGGTCTTGAAAGATGCCTCGGCCACCGCCATTTACGGTTCCCGGGGAGCCAACGGGGTGGTGATCATTACGACCAAACGCGGCAAGCAGGGCAAAACCACGATTAACTTCGAACACTCGACCGGTATTCAGCAACTGGCCAAAAAACTGGACCTGCTGACGCCCCGCGAGTATGCTCAATACGTGGCCGAAGGACGCGACAACGCCTGGGTGTTTGCCGGCGGAAAAGCCACGGACCCCAACAACCTCCGCAGTACGGCCACGCAGGTAAAACCGGGTTTCCGGACGCCGGACCAGTTTGCCAACTCCGGGTATGGCACTGATTGGCAAGACATTATTTTCCAACAGGGTCTGGTGCAGAATTATCAGTTGGCCGCCAGCGGTACCAGCAAAGACGTTAGTTACTACGTCTCCGGCGGGTATTTCGACCAGAAAGGCATCATCATCGGCTCTGATTTCAAGAAGTTTACCCTCCGTACCAACATCGACGCCCAACTGACTCCGCGTCTGAAACTGGGGGCTTCGTTTTCGGGGGCACACTCGTACGGCGATTTTGCCCGCGCCGAGGGCCACCTGCAACACCGGGGCCTGATTTCGGCGGCTCTGGCCAGCGATCCGACCATTCCGGTTTACGATGCGAACGGCAACTACTATTCCGAATTTTCCGACCCGACGGGCATCCCGGTCGAACACCCGCTGATCATTGCGGCTGAGTTCACCGATAAACGGAACAATACCAACGTATTCACCAACAATTACCTGCAATACGAAATTGCGAACGGCCTGATTTTCAAGACATCGATTGGGGTTAATTATTCCAACAACATCACCCGCCTGTGGAAATCGTCGAAAGTAGGGCTGGCCACCAGCCGGACGGGCGCGGCAACGGCCGGGGTAACGGAAGGCAAAAGCCTGAACTGGCTCAACGAGAATACGCTGAATTACCGGCACCGGTTTGGTGAAAAACACGACCTCGACGCGCTGGTGGGCTATACCATTCAGAAAAATACCGATGAGATTTTGCAGGCCGGAGCGTCTGATTTTCCGACCGACGACGTGCCGTTTCTGGCCGCCGGAGCGGTTACATCTGGAACAAATTACTTGAGTGAATGGTCGATGATGTCGTGGCTGGCCCGCGTCAATTATACGCTGGCTGGCAAATACATGTTTACGGCTACGATCCGGCAGGACGGCAGCTCGCGGTTTGGGCGCGAAAACCGCTGGGGCACCTTCCCCTCCTTTTCGGCGGCTTACCGCCTGTCCGATGAGTCGTTCATGAAACCGGTCAGCTTCATCAGCGATCTGAAAATCCGGGCGAGCTACGGTATTTCCGGGAACAACCTGATTCCGAATTATGCCAGCCAGGGCCTATTGGGCATCTCGCGGAACGTTTCCAATGGGCAGGTCATTTCGGGCGTGGTGCCTAGCAGTCTGGCCAATACCGTTTTGACCTGGGAACAATCGGTGCAAACCAACATCGGTCTTGATCTCTCGTTGTTCCAGAACCGCCTGTCGTTTATTGTGGATGCCTACCGAACCCACAAAAAAGACCTTCTGCTGAATGTAATTCTGCCCGCAGCCTCCGGTTTCAGCAGTTCCCTCCAGAACATCGGCGAAGTGGAGAACAAAGGAATTGAGCTGACCATCAATTCGGAAAACATCCGCAAAGGCGCTTTCCAGTGGAGTACGGACTTTAACATTAGCTGGAACCGCAACAAGGTGCTGGCGCTCAACTCCGAAACCGCCCGGATTCAAACGTCTGATTATCAGGTGGCGCAGGTGGGTTATCCCATCTCCAGCTTCCGCCTGCTCAACATTCTGGGCATATTCCAGACGCAGGAAGAAGTGAACGCCAGTCCGAAACAACACCCCCGGGTGCAGCCCGGCGATTACCGGTATCAGGACACCGACGGCAACGGAACCATCACCCAGAATGACCGGACCATCGTGGGCAATCCCTGGCCGGATTTCACCTGGGGCATGGGCAACCGCTTCACCTACAAAGGCTTGACCCTGAACATTAGCGTGAACGGTTCGCAAGGAAACGAGATTTATTTTCAGGGGGGCGAAGTGTCGCTGAACGGGGCCGGGGTGCAGAATCAACTGGGCATCATGGCCGATCGCTGGAAATCTCCGACGGATCCCGGAGCAGGAACGATGTCGCGCGCCATTCGGAACGACTACGCCTTCGGATTCAGTGCCGGTACGACCAAGTATCTGTTCGACGGCTCGTTTGTCCGCATCCGGAACGTCAATCTGGCCTACGCGCTTCCTCAAACGGTGGTGAGCAAGCTGAAGTTGCAGGCACTCTCGGTTTACGTCGACGCGACGAACCTCTACACCTTTACCAAGTACCCCGGTTATGACCCCGAAGGAAGCACGACGGGCGACAACATTGCCCGCAGCGGGATCGACTTTTTTGCGTATCCCAACCCCCGGACGTACACGATCGGTTTGCGGGTGACTTTCTAATCCTGTTTCCAGATACTGCCATGAAAAAGAACCTATTAGTCTTCCTGCTCCTGCTCGTTACGGCTACTTCCTGCAAGGATTTTCTGGCCCTAACACCTGAATACCAGATCAGTGACCAAACATTTTACAAAAATCAAAACGATTTCGAGACGGCCCTGACGGGCGTTTACAGCACCTTTCGCGGTTTGTTCAACACCAGCAATGTGGTGTATCTGGCGGACCTGACGACGGACAACACCGAGATCCAGTGGTCGTCGCCCTCGGTCAACGAGATGCAACTCGACCAGAATGCCGTGGTGTCGACCAACACGAACATTCAGGCGGCCTGGAACACGTGTTTATACACGATCTCCCGCAGCAATGCGATCATCAACCGCATCGACGGTGTGAACTTCGACCAAACCACCAAAGACCGCATCAAGGGGGAAGCCAAATTTCTGCGTGCCTACAGCTATTTTTACCTCGTCCGGCTGTTCGGCAATGTGCCGCTCATCAGCCAGGAGTTCAGCAGCCCGGCGGAAGTCGCAGCCGCCGATCTGGCCCTGAAACCGGCCGCGCAGGTCTATGAAGTCATTCTGGCGGATTTGACAAGCGCCGAAACGCTGTTGCCGGCTACACTCAATTCCGACCGGACGAAGGCATCGCGCCCGACGGTAAAAGCCTTGCTGGGAAAAGTCTACCTGACGCTGAAAAACTACGACCTGGCCGCAACCAAACTGAAAGAAGTGATCGACGCCAAAACCTATTCGCTGGTGCCCGATTACCGGACGCTGTTTACCAACGGCAACAACAACCTGGCGGAGTCGATTTTCGAAATTGAATACGTCGCGGGGCGCAGCATGGGCAACAACTATTCGGCCTTGTTTACCCCGGCCATTACCAGCATGGCGATTTTTCCGGGCAACCTCCAGGGCTCCGGGCGCATTGTGCCGACGCTGGATTTGCTGAGAGCCTACGAAACTGGTGATGCCCGCAAGGCCATCTCGGTCAACGACTCGGTTTTGCTGATCAATGGCCGGAAATCCTACAGCCGTTATGGTCTGAAATTCGTGGACTTCAAAGCCATCGATCTATCCGACGGAACGATTACGTTCACCCAACTCCGGTATGCCGATGTGCTGCTGATGTATGCGGAAGTATTGAACGAACAGGGTAAAACCGCCGAGGCTCTGCCCTTTATCAACCAGGTGCGGACGCGGGTCAAGTTGCCGGACTTGACCGGTCTGACGCAGGCCGGACTACGAACCGCCATCGAGAAAGAACGCCGGGTCGAGTTTTTGTTTGAAGGCCAGCGCTGGTTCGATCTGGTGCGGACGGGACGGGCGCAAACCGTGCTGAACGCCCATTACGCCAGCCTGAATCTGTCCTTTAAAGTGGACGATTTCGAGTTGATTTTCCCGATTCCGCAGAACGAAGTCGACCTGAACCCGACGCTGATCAAGCAAAATCCGGGGTATTGATGCTAACTATTACACAGAGTTAATCAGAGAGGATCAGAGTTTATCAAAGTTTTTCTCTGTTTAACTCTGATCCTCTCTGATTAACTCTGTGTAACAACTCATTCAAAAAATGCGCCTATTCATTTCACTAACCCTCCTCCTTTTCGGCTTCATTCCCACGGAAACCCCGAATCTGGACAATTCGACCTTGCGCGGAAAACCGTTCAACAACATCACGCTGGAAGCCTCGCTCAAGCCATTCAAGAAAAACGACAAGGCGTATATTCAGCAGGTGGCAACGGAACTCTTCACCCAGTGGCAGTCGCTCCTGCGGCATACCGACACGGTTTCGGTGATGCTCTGGACGTCGGACGGATCGGAGATTCTGGATTACAAAGGCGACCTGAAACAGCCGCTGGAGTGGGCGCGGTACATCGGCAATCCCAACACGCAGCACGAAGTCGGGTCGGGGCCGAAAGAATTGTCGCTTCACGAACGGGCCTACCTGTACATGGAAAACCCGCCCGCGTTTACGTACGGCGATTTGAAATTCATCATCCAGACCCTGAAAGAAACCGGGCAAAAAATAACCGGCAAACCCGTGATGATTGGGGCCACGTTCGACCCCGGACCGGAATTTGCCAAGTCGGAGTTCAAGTACAAAAAACACCCGGAAATTCTGGGCGGCAACGCCATGGGCCACAAAACGATGGTCAGTTGCTACTCGACGCTGAATGCCGATACGGATTCGTACGCCGGTTTTCCGAAAGGCATTCCGGCCAATACGCCCTTTGGTACGTTTCTGGGTCGTCAGAGTCAACACTTTCTGACCGATCTGGGTTACGATTACATCTGGCTCAGCAACGGTTTTGGCTTTGGCGTCGAAGGCTGGTCATCGACCGGTGCGACGTTTACGGGTAAGGCATTTTTACCGGAAAAACTCGCGAATACGAAAGAACTGATTGCCGGTTTCTGGAACCTGTTTCGGAAAGAATGCCCGAACTTCCAGATTCAGACGCGCGGCACGAACCTCTCCACCGGCGCGGATCTGGCGCGCGATGGCGTCGATCTGAAGCAGATTTATGGTGGAAAATACAACATGCTGCCGCCACCCAATTCGCCCTGGGCGGCTCTGGATGGCGACTTTGGGCTGGAAATGGTCGGTTACATGTCGCGGATGGCCGAACTGCCCGACGAGCGGTATCTTTTCCGGTATTACACCCACGATCCGTGGTGGGTCAACAGCCCCTGGCTCGATCGCTACGGACAGGAACCGCACGACATTTACCTGCCGCTTTCGGTCGCCCGCATCAACGCGAAAGGCGAAATCCGGCTGCCGACACACCTGAATTTTCTGACCGCCGACAACTCTTATGGCGAGATGCCCGCGCAGGTGCCCGACGAGGTGACGCCCCACATTCTGAAAGCCCGCTACGATTCGCCGACGGCTCCGGGGCCACTGGTGTGGGTTTATCCGTTCGAGGAGTACCACACCTGGGCCTACAAACAGCCGGATCGCCTGCCGGAAATCTACTACGGCGACTGGCTCATTCGGCAGGCCATTAACAACGGTTTTCCGCTTAATACGATCATTTCGACCACTTCTTTCCAGAAAGTCGTCACCGAAAAACCGGCCTATTTCAACGAGTCGGTTCTGGTGTCCATTGTGCCGGAAGCCGGTTCGTCGCTCGAAAAAAAGCTAATCGATTTTGTGCAGAACGGCGGCAAACTCCTCGTCTACGGCCCTGCCGACCATGCCGGAGCCGCCTTTCTGAATCTGCTGAACCTTCAGAATACGAAGGCACTTGAAGGCGAATTTCAGGTCAACTCAAGCATCACGCTGGATCAACTGACCAAACCGTACCCCAACAAGATCGTGCATCAGGCGCTGTTTTCGGGGGGCGGGGTCGCTACGCAGGTAAAAAACAAAACCGATGCCGGGACCAAAGTGCTTGCAAAAATGACCCAGACCGGGAGCGAACGCGACGTGGTTTGGGTGCGGCAAAATCAGGCGTGGAAAGGCGGAAAA
The DNA here is from genome assembly GCF_051857545.1 of Larkinella fluvii. Classification (NCBI taxonomy): domain Bacteria; kingdom Pseudomonadati; phylum Bacteroidota; class Cytophagia; order Cytophagales; family Spirosomataceae; genus Larkinella; species Larkinella fluvii. Next base: position 111,752 of record NZ_JBPZHB010000008.1, read on the forward strand.
GTGACCTACGTGCGCGGTACCAATTCGAGCAAGTTTACGGGCGGAAAACTCCTGACGCCCGACAATCCCGAGGAACTGTTCACGGGGCCGTTGCTCATGCGGTATGTGCTGAAAGAGTTCGGTGTCGATTACCGGGTCGACAAGCGAAATCCCTCCGTAAAAAACCCGGTATTGACCATTTCGCGCAGCAGCAACGGCTTTATGTTCTCCGGCTATTGCCCGAACACGACCATAACCCACCGGTTTAAGCTGCCACAGGGCGCGCCCATCCTGACGGGTTACGAAACCGAACTGGCCAATGGCCATTCCGTATATGCGATGCCCAAAGCCTGGCACCGCGAAAGCCGCTTTTTTGTCGAGCAGGCCGAGGGCATGGTTTCGTGTCAGGAGATGACGTCGGGCGTAAAACACATGAAACGCTGCGTGCGGTTGACGGGCCTGAAAAACGCCACGGTGCGAATTTACCCGGACGACGAGGTAACCGACCAAGGTCTGAACGTCTACACGAATGCCAGTTATCCCTGGAAAAAAGGAAAAACCGCCTTCAAATCCGGCGATAAAAAGTACGGAAAGCACTACGTCGTTGAAAACGTAAGTGGTGATTTAGTCGCATTCTGGTGACAATTCCTAAACCCTTAACTGATTCTTACTGATGAAATTCACCTCCTGCCTGCTGGGGATTGGGCTTTTCGTTTCACTGGTTTCCTGCAACAAAACCGCATCCGAAACCGAAGCGATCAGTTATTCGACCTTAAAAGAAGGCTTCAAAAATCCGCCCATTCAGGCCAGGCCCAAAGTGTATTGGTGGTGGCTGAACGGTTACGTCGATACCCTGCGGTTGAAGGAAGAACTGCTCGCCATCAAAAACGCCGGATTGGGGGGCGTCGATCTGTTCGAAATCGGACTGCCTCCCGCCAGCGACCCCAACCAGATCATTCCCGCCGGGCCAGCTTTCATGAGCGAAGAGTCGGTTAAAAACATCCAACTGGCGATTCGGGAAGCGGGCAAACTGAACCTGGAAGTCGGGCTTAATCTCGCCAGTAGCTGGAACGCCGGGGGCAGTTGGGTTCAGCCCCAACACGCGGCAAAAACCATTTACTTCTCCAAAACGACGGTGAAAGGCGCGAGCGAGCAGGCGGTTAAATTGCCCTTTCCAACCATTACACCCGATAAAAAAGGAAACCCAAGACCCATCCCATACGGTGCCGATGGCAAACCGGCTTACCACGAGGAAGTGGCCGTGATTGCCCTGCCCGCCGGTCAGACATCCCAGCTGGATACCACGAAAGTCATCAACGTGACGGCCTATTTTGATGCCAAAACCGAACAGCTCAACTGGAAGGCTCCGGCGGGTGCGTGGGATGTTTACCGGTATGTCTGCTCCAATTCCGGCGAGCAGTTGATCCGCCCCACGCCCAATTCGGTCGGCCCGATCATCGACCATTTCGACTCCACGGCGACGCGGATGCACGTGATGTATTTCATCGACCGGCTGAAACCCGGGATCGGCGACTTCAGTAAATCGGCGTTAAAAAACTTGTATTTAGCCAGTTACGAAGCCAAGGAGTTTACCTGGACGCCCACCTTACCGGCCGCTTTCCGCAACCTTCACGGCTACGATCTCTATAAATTTCTGCCCGCGATCTACAACAAGGAATGGTATCAGCCAGAAGTGGCCAACAATTTTCAGTTCGATTTTAACAAAACACTGTCCGAACTGATGATTAACAACCACTACCGGAAAGCCAAGGAAATCTGCAACAGCCACGGCTTGCAAATCATTTCGGAGTCGGGCGGACCGGGCCATTTACACCATATTCCGGTCGAATCGCTGAAAGCACTCGGGGCGCTGGATGTACCGCGTGGGGAATACTGGTACAACCGCGAGTTTTTCATGGAAAACGACAAGGATAGTCTGGTGGACAAAATCTGGCTCGTGAAAGAGATCGCAGCCGCTTCGCATATTTACAAACGTGGAATTGTTGAAGAAGAGTCGTTTACGAGTTACTGGGACTGGCAGGAAGGTCCGTCGGATCTGAAAGTGATTGCCGACCGCGCCTTCTGCGAGGGCATGAACCGGCTGGTGATTCACGGTTTTCCGCACAATCCGGCGGAAATGGGCCATCCCGGCATCGCCTATTTTGCCGGTACGCACTACAACGACCGAACAACGTACTGGCCGAAAGTCAAACCGTTCAACGACTACCTGAGCCGGATTTCGTACATCCTGCAAAAAACCGCTTTCGTGGCCGATGTGCTGCATTATTACGGCGACAACGTCCCAAACCTGATTCCGCCCAAAAACACCTGGTTTTCGGTTGGGCCGGGCTACGATTACGAAGTCGTGAATACGGAAGTTCTGATGCGGGATTTGACTGTCGAAAATGGCGAGTGGGTGCTGCCGGGCGTCGGTCGCTACAAGGTGTTGAGCATCGGAACGGAAGGACGAATTCCGTCGGACGTTCGGGCGAAACTGACAAAGCTGGCGGAACAGGGCGGTCGTTTGGTGGACCAGAAACCGGCTTTACCCGCCTTGACCGAGCTGAAAATCCTGCCGGATTTCAGCTATGCTGACCAGAAAGCCGACCAGCGCGAAACCCCGCTGGATCACATTCACTACCGAAATGGCGAGGTAGATTTTTACCTGATCCGCAACACCACGAATCAGTGGGTTTCCCGCAACTGTTTTTTCCGTCAGGCGGATAAAACGCCCGAAATCTGGGACCCGCTCTCCGGCGAAACCGCTCCGGTGTCGGTGTATAAGCAGGCGGATGGGCGCATTCAATTGCCGGTTTCGCTGCCGCCGTACGGAACGTATTTTGTCGTCTTTTCCAAAGAACCCGTACTGGCTCACTACAACGAAGTGACGGGTTCCGAGCCTAATCCACCGCATCTGGCCTTTACGCCCAACGGCCTCGCATTTTTGCAGGCGGGGGCTTTCGAGGTAAAAAAAGAGTCCGGTTTTGAGCAAATTGACAACAACCAACCCGCCGTAACACTCACAGGCCCGTGGCAACTCCGTTTTCCCAAAGGCTGGGGAGCGCCCGAATCCGCAACCTTCCCGAAACTCATTTCCTGGACCGAATCCGATCAGAAAGGCATCCGGTATTTTTCGGGGACCGGCACCTACCAAACGATTTTTTCGTACAAACCGATTTCCAATATCGCTCAGAATCAGCGGATTTACCTCGATCTGGGACGGTTATCGAAAGTTGGTGAAGTTTGGCTGAACGACAAACCGCTGGGCATTGTCTGGACGCCCCCCTACCGCTTCGATATTACGGAGGTGGTCAAAACCGGTGAAAACAAGTTAAAAGTCGAAGTGGTCAACACCTGGTCGAACCGGCTGACGGGCGACGCGCTCACCGGCGAAAAGTTCACCAAAACCAACATTACCAAAGCCAACAAAAATCTGGTTCCGTGGGGCGAATTGCCGCTGATTGAGTCGGGTTTGCTGGGGCCGGTGACGATTCAGACGGTTAAAACCATTCGTTGATTGCCAGGGCGGTCGCTACCCGGTCAGCGGTCGAAGACCCTGACAGCGGTAGCGACCGCCCTGACAGCGGCATCTCAAAGGTCTGGTAGAAACAACTCATCGCATGAAAACAGTATTGCTCTCTGTTGCCCTAACGTTTGTAACTATCTGTGCAAATGGGCAAACCGCCACGAGTCAATCCATTCGCGACGGCTTCAGAAACCCGCCCCCGCAAGCCCGGCCCAAAACCTACTGGTGGTGGCTGAACGGCAACGTCGATACGACCCGGTTAAAGGAAGAACTGAGGGCCATGAAAACCGCCGGGATCGGTGGGGTGGATATCTTTGAAATTGGCGTTCCGGCCTACAACAACCCCAACAATATGGTGAAGGCTGGCCCGGCTTTTATGGGGACGGAATCGCTGAAAGCCATCGAAATCGCCATTCGGGAAGCCACCCGGTTAAAGCTGGAAGTGGGCCTGAACCTGGCCAGTAGCTGGAACGCGGGCGGTAGCTGGACGTCAGCCCAACACGCGGCCAAGTCGATTTATGTTTCGAAGCTGATGGTGGAGGGTTCCGCGCAAAAACCAATCAAACTTCCCTTCCCGATCATCGCCAAAACCGATGCCAAAGGCAAACCGCTGCTCATCGAATTTGGTGCGGATGGCAAACCGGTTTTTCACCAGGAAATCGCCGTGGTCGCCCTGCCGGTTCGAGACCAAACCGGCTTTCTGGATACGACCCAAATCATCTCGCTCTCCCGGTATTTCGACGCTAAAAGTGAGACCTTGAACTGGCCGGTTCCGCCCGGAAAATGGGAAATTCACCGCTACGTTTGTTCCAATTCGGGCGAACCGTTAAAACTGCCCAGTCCCAACTCCACCGGACCGATTATCGACCATTTTGATTCGACGGCCACCCGCGCCCATTTCCAGTATTTTATCGACCGACTGAAACCGCTCTTCGGGGATTTTTCAAAAACCGCCTTGAAGACGTTATATCTGGCGAGTTATGAAGCCACCGGTTTTGTCTGGACGCCCTCCTTACCGAATAAATTCTTTCAATTAAACGGGTATTCGATCGACAAATTTCTGCCGGTATTGTTCGACAAGACGCTGTTCAGTCCAGAACGAACTGCCCATTTTCAGCAGGATTATAACCGGACGTTATCCGAGCTGATGATCCAGAATCACTACCGGAAAGCCAAAGAAATTGCGAATCAGTATGGCCTGCAAATCGCGTCGGAAGCGGGTGGTCCAGGGCCACCGTTGCACAACGTTCCGGTCGAAACGCTGAAGGCCCTGGGGTCGCTGGATGTGCCGCGCGGGGAGTTCTGGAGCCGGTATCACTACTACGACGCCGACAGTGTGGACATCATGTGGCTGGTGAAGGAAGTGGCGGCAGCGGCTCATATTTATAAACGCCGGATGGTGGAAGAAGAATCGTTTACGAGTTTTCACCACTGGCAGGAAGGACCGTTCGACCTGAAATCCATCGCCGACCGCGCTTTTTGCGAAGGCATGAATCGCGTTGTTATTCACGGCTTTAGCCACAATCCGGAAGGTACTGGTTTTCCGGGCATCGTCTACGGAGCCGGCACGCACTTCAACACCAAACAGACGTGGTGGTCGAAAGTAAAACCGTTCACGGATTACCTCGGCCGGATTTCGCACGTATTGCAAAACACGGATTTCGTGGCCGATGTGGTGTATTATTACGGCGATAAAGTCCCGAATTTTGTGCCGCCCAAAAACACCCGGTTTTCGGTTGGAGCGGGCTACGATTATGAGATTATCAACACCGACATTTTGCTCAACGATCTGACCGTAAAAAACGGAAAACTGGCGTTATCGAATGGCGCAACGTTCAGCGTGCTGGCGTTGGGTGATGTGGAAAATCTATCGCCAAAAATCCGGGCCAAACTCCGGGAGCTGGCGAAAAAAGGCGCGGTGATCAGTGGAAAGGATTTTTCCGGTGAAACCGCTTTATCTTTGCTTAAAAAACGTACCATTGGGCCGGATTTCAGTGCTACGAATCTGCCCTTATCTGCTTTGGATTTTGTTCATTACCGCCATCAGACTACGGATTATTACCTGGTTCGAAACACCACCGATCAGCCCCTTTCGGCCAACGTTTCGTTTCGACAAACGGGTAAAACACCGGAAATCTGGAACCCGGTTACGGGCGAAATGGTGCCGGTATCCATCTTTAATCAGGAGAAACAACAGCTCCGGTTACCATTAACTTTACCGGCGTATGGCTCCTTTTTTATCGTATTCAATCCGTCCGTTTCCAAACCGCCCTATACCGGTTTTGCATCAGCCAATCCACTGCCGCTGTTTGAATACACACCCAACGGTTTGCGGTTTTTGCAACCGGGGACGGTCGAACTGACAGATGCTAAAGCCGCCATGAAGCGGATGGACACTGACATCAGAGCGCAGGACCTAACGGGTTCCTGGCTGCTTAAGTTTGCAAAGAATTGGGGAGCGCCGGAGTCGGTTACGTTGCCGAAACTCATCTCCTGGACGGAATCCGACCAACCCGGCATCCGGTATTTTTCGGGCATTGGCACCTACGAGAAAACCTTTCAATTTTCCTCGGATTTTGATTCGTCACAAAACGAGCGGGTCTTTTTAAATCTCGGAAAATTGTCGGAACTAGCGGATGTTTGGCTGAACGGTCAGCACCTCGGCATCAGTTGGGCCGAACCGCACCGTTTTGACATCACGAACTTGGTGAAAACCGGTGAGAATACGCTGAAAATTGAAATAGCCAACACCTGGTCGAACCGGCTGACGGGCGACGCCATCACCGGCGAAAAATTTACCAACACCAACATTGCCATTGGGTACAAAGGGACGCCCTGGAAACAGGTTCCACTCATCGAATCCGGTTTATTGGGGCCGGTTACCATTCAAACGATCAAAACACAAGCCGTAAAATGAGCCGAGTGACCCATTTACTTTTCGCTTTCGTCGTGAGTTTTACCTTTATGGCGAAAGCTCAAAAACCGGCCGCAGCCGATCCGGAAACCTATTTAGCGGATTTGCAGAAGGAATTGGTCATCGAGTGGCCCAAAAACCGGACGATCAATCTGGTCTTTCACGGCCACTCGGTTCCCGCCGGGTATTGGCACAACCACGAGGTCCACACGCTGGAATCGTATCCGAATCTGGTGCTGGCGAAACTGAAGGAACGCTATCCCTATGCGGTCATCAATGTGATTGTGACGGCGATCGGCGGAGAGAATTCGTTGAAGGGTCAGGAACGGTTTGAACGGGATGTGCTGGTACATAAACCGGATATTCTGTTCATCGACTACGCCCTGAACGACCGGGGAGCCGGATTGGAAAAAGCCAAAGAAGCCTGGGAGAAAATGATTCAGTCGGCGCTTTCCAAAAATATAAAAATCATTTTACTGACACCTTCACCCGATCAGCGGGTCGATATTCTGGCCGCCGGAAATCCGCTGGAACAGCACACCAATCAGATTATAAAACTGGCTGAAACGCACCACATCGGCCTGGTCGATTCGTATGCCCAATTCAAAAAAGTGGCTGCGAAGGGGGATTTAGTCAAGTACATGTCGCACGTGAATCACCCCAACCTGGAAGGGCATCAACTGATTGTCAACGAATTGGTCAAGTGGTTTATGAAGTGATCGGTTTGGCGGGTCGGTAGTCGTGTTCGGGGCTGGCAATGACGGCGAATTTGTATTTATCACCGTGATAATACGAGCGTTCAATTTCAACCACTTTCTCGCCCGTACAGATGACCGCACTGTCGAGCACAAAAGCCGGTGTGGGTTTACTAATCTCGAAATTGTTGGTATTGGGCTGCATGATCGTTACGCCCAGCGTTTGCTGCACCTCGTTGATTTTCAGATGGTAGCTATTTTCGTAGACTTTGAAATACGAAATTTCCGTCGGCATTTTATTGATCTTCGGACACAAGGTAAGGGATATGTATTTCACTTCATCCTTGATCAATAAATCATCGGCATAGCGGAGTTGGTGCAGTTTTAAAACCGGGCCGTCGATGATAAAATGTCGCCCGTTTATTTCGGAGGAAATTCCATCATCCAGAATGGTTTTTTCTAAAACGATGTTTTTAGGCGTAAAACCTTCGGCAATTAAACTGTCGTGAAAACCACGCCGGGTCGCATAAATGGAACCCAGCGTACGGATTAAATGATGATCGTCGGTGCGGTTTAATACGTACGTTCCCTTGCCCTTTATCCGCTTTGCCCAGCCTTTTGATTCGATTTCGAGCAGGGCTTTCCGCGCCGTTGTATTACTGATGTTAAAAAATTTAATCAGCTCATTTTCGGAAGGAATCTGGTCACCCGGCTGCAACTCGCCGGTTTTAATTTTCTCGATAATGCTATCGCTGATTGCAATGAATTTTGATTTCATTTCTGCTGCTAACTATAAAAACCATTCACTGCCCGATTGCCGAGAAGTTGACTCCGCCCTGAAAAGTATTGTTTCACAACCGAAAGTACGGTAGTCTTGCCCAAAGTGCAAAATGTCTGGTTATCTATTCAGGAATGCGGAGCGGCATGACGAAATAAACGCCCTGAATAGAATCGCCGTGGACTTCCGGTTGCGCGGCAAATCCCAAAGCGAGCTTTACCTGATGATTGGCGTTTTTTTCGTAAAGGCTGTAGGACGAGACCTGGTAACAACCCAATGCCCGTGCTTTTTGGATGGCTGCCCGCTGCAAGGCCGTTCCAATTCCCTGATTACGGCTTTCTTCCCGAACGGCAAACGCGTGGATCTTGGCTTCTGTCAACAATTCACCTTTCAAATACAGGGGCGGGCAGTTGGCTTCCGGCCCGATCGGCTGAACCGCAATCCGCAGAAATCCGACAACGGTATTGGCTTGCAATGCAACGAACAGATAGCAGGGATGAGCACGGGAATAATCGCCGACGACAAATTCCCGCTGATCCGGTGCAGTTTGTTCCAGACAATTCAGAAATTCCGAATACCGGGGGTGGTCTTCGGTCCATTCTTCGATGAAAAAGACGGATTTCAGCATGGCAATTTCACAAAAGAGCTATAAAAAAACGCCAGTCTTCCAGGGAAGACGGCGCTTGTCAATTCGATCTAAATTGGATTATGCCGATACGACCTGCTGTTTCAGATCATCGAACGAAATTTCAAAATGCGAAGCGTCGTAAATACATTCGCCATTCTGAATCAACAGAACCTGAGGAGATTGATGATCGACTCCGAACTCTTCGGCCACCTGTCCCGACACGGAACGGAATGCAATCAGGTCCAAATAATACGGTTTAATGCCGGCCGAATTGCTCCAGTTGCGTTCCATTCGGCTTAAAGCCGTCGAACTGATGGAGCAGCGGGTGCTGTGCTTGAAAATCAATACCGGCTGTTCAGCCGACTCTTGCTTGATTTGGGCTAATTGGGCGTTGTCTTGCAGTTTGTTCCAGTTCATGATGCTTGTTCACACGTAACTACGTGCTTATAAGCCCGATTGCGCTGGAAAAGTTTCTTTCGGAATCAGTGAATCTTTAATTTTTCCATCATTTCATTCGACACTTCGTCTGCGTAGGCCCCATAAGCGCTGACCAACGTTCCTTTCATGCCATCGGTCGACTCGATCGCGTACAGAATCGAACTGTCGTCCGGGTTGCTCATGCCTTCGAAACGGAACACGTCCACAATGTGAAACTGCTCGGGCCGGAGCTGGACGTTTGGCGTGTGGCAAATCAGGCAGTCGTCGGCAATATTAAAGTCGTGCGTGTAGCCTTTTTTAGTGAGGTCGTCGAGGGCTTCAACGAGGGTATCGTACGATTGCATAGGCTGATGAGTTAAAATTTACCGATTGAGTTTGTAGTTTTACAGATCGAACCAACGAACATCCGCTTGCTTTCTGCACTGTATACGACGTCCATCCGACTTTACCAGGCTGCGCTTCAGGTTGCGGCCCGGTTTCACCCCAAAGCCCGGCTGGCGGTGGAGGGGCGACGTGGATGGATGGAACAAATAAACACAAAATTGGCTGATAATACAGCACCGATTGCCTGGTTTCATGCGGCTTCGCTGGGTGAATTTGAGCAGGGGCGTCCGGTGATGGAGGCTTTTCGGCAACAGTATCCCGGGTATAAAATCCTGCTGACGTTCTTCTCGCCGTCGGGCTATGAGGTTCGGAAAAACTATGCGGGGGCTGATTATATCGTTTATCTTCCCTTCGATACGGCCGCCAACGCCCGGCAGTTTGTCGGGCGCATCAACCCGGCGATTGCGTTTTTTATCAAGTATGAATTCTGGTATCATTACCTGCGGGAGCTGAAAGCCCGGCAGATTCCGATTTTTTCGTTTTCGGCGATTTTCCGGCCCGACCAGATCTTTTTCAAACCCTACGGCGGTTTTTATCGCTCCTTTTTGCGGTTTTTCAACCACATTCTGGTGCAAAATCAGGAATCGGTCGATTTGCTAAAGCGCATCGGCGTGACCAACGTGACGCTGGCGGGCGACACGCGATTCGACCGGGTGAAGCAGGTGGCCGATGCCAAAAAGGACATTCCAGTGGCTCGGCTGTTCAAAGCCGATACGCCCCTGCTGGTAGTGGGCAGCGCGTGGCAGGCCGATATGGATGTGCTGATTCCGTTTTTGAACCGCTTCGAAAAACCGCTGAAAGTCATCATTGCGCCCCACGAAATTCACGACGACGAAATTGAACGCTGGCGCAGCCAACTCCCCGGCCAGACCATCCGGTTTTCCGAAGCGCAATTTCTTAACCATCAAACCATTGAACCATTTAGCACTTTAATCATCGACAACGTCGGTATGCTTTCGTCGCTTTACCAGTACGGCGACTTTGCCTACATCGGGGGGGCGTTTGGGAAGGGGTTGCACAACATTTTGGAAGCTGCGACCTTCCGGATGCCGCTGTTTTTCGGGCCGAACTACGGAAAATTTCAGGAAGCCGTGGATCTGGTGAAGGCGGGGGCGGCTTTTCCGGTTTCCAACTCCGCAGAACTGGAGACGGTTTTTACGCGGCTGTATGAGGATTCTTCAGCGGCTTCCGCTATTTCCGGTGATTACGTTACTCTGAATACCGGTGCTACGTCTAAAGTGATGGAGATTGTAGCAAAGGTTGTTACACAGGGTTAATCAGAGATTACCAGAGGGAATCAGAGTATGCTTTTGAATCAAATTTCTCAGAAGATTTTGCAATGTTCGATCGAGGTTCACCGGGCGCTTGGGCCGGGTTTACTGGAATCTGCTTACCGGGAATGTTTAGCTTATGAGCTAACAAAGACCGGTTTATTCGTTGAGCGGGAAAAACCGATGCCAATCATTTACAAAGAAATCAAACTCGATCACGGTTACCGGATGGATTTATTGGTGGAAAGAGAAGTTGTCGTGGAACTCAAAACCGTTGAGCAATTGACCGATGTGCATCTTGCCCAGATTCTGACATACCTAAAATTGGGTCATTTTCACTTAGGTTTACTAATCAATTTTCATGTTACTTTGTTAAAAGATGGGGTTCGCCGAGTGGTCAATCCCGAATTTAAGCCCTCTGATGTTCTCTGATAAACCCTGTGTAACAACCCAAAAACAACTTTGCAAACCGGCTTAATCCTACGCTCCACCGGCTCCTGGTACGAAGTCCGCAACAACGACGGACACATTTACCGCGCCCGGCTGAAAGGCAAATTCAAGATTCAGGGCCTGAAGGTCACCAATCCGATTGCCGTGGGCGACCGCGTGCGCTTCGACCTGGAAGATGAACTCGAAAATACCGTGGTCATCACCGACATCGAGCCCCGCGACAATTACATCATCCGCAAATCCGTCCACAAAACCGGCCACGGACACATTCTGGCCGCCAACCTCGACCAGGCGGTATTGATCGTCACCCTGGCCTTTCCGCGCACGTCACTCGGTTTCATCGACCGGTTTCTGGTCACCTCCGAATCGTTCCGCATTCCAACTACGCTGGTTTTCAACAAAGCTGATATTCTGAAAGACGAAGCGCTGGACTACCAGCGCGAAATCATCGACTTATACGAAAACATTGGCTATCGCTGTCTGGAAACTTCGGCCACCCAAGGCGAAAACGTCAACGTGTTCCGGAATTTGCTGAACCAGAAAATCAGCCTGCTGGCGGGCCATTCGGGTGTTGGGAAATCTTCTTTGGTCAACGCCGTGGCTCCCGATCTGCACCTGCGCACCAATGAGGTTTCGACCTTTGCTAACAAGGGTGTTCACACCACGACCTTCGCCGAGATGTTCGAGATTGCGCCCGACACCTACATCATCGACACGCCCGGCATCAAAGAGTTGGGGTTGGCCGATATGGCGAAAGAAGAAATCAGCCATTATTTCCCCGAAATGCGCGACCGCCTGAACCAGTGCCGGTTTCACAACTGCCTGCACATCAACGAACCGGGTTGCGCCATCAAAGAAGCCGTCGGCACCGAAGAAATCGCCGAAAGCCGCTACTGGAGCTATCTGGGGATGGTTTCGGGGGATGACAACCGGAGATGAGTTAAGAGTGATGAGTTAAGAGTTGGCTGACGCATAATTCAGGCCAGTCTTGTTGTAACTCTTCATTCTTAACTCATCACTCTTAACTCTTGAGGGCTTTTTTGACTTTTTCGTAGAAGACGGGGACTTTCAGTTTGGGGTCGCCTTTGCCCAGCGTTTCGATGGGGAGATAACCGCGATAACCCGATTCGCGGACAATCTGCATGATTTTAGGCAAATCCGTCACGACTTCCTGCCCGTTGACAAACAGGTTTTCCTTGATCTGCCACGTTGCTGCGTGCGGAGCCACGCTGGCGATCTGCGCGTAGGGATCGCCGATTTTAAAGCTGCCAATATCCAGATTAACCGCCAGCCATTCCGAGTTTACCCGTCTGACAACGTCCAGAAGCTGATCCGCCGTCTGAATAAAATCCGCGTGGTTTTGCAGGACAATGATCACGCCCTGCCGGGCCGCGAACTCGACACATTCCTGAAGCGCGTCAACAACCCAGGTCGTAACTTCTTCGCGATTATACCCGGCTTTGAGTTCCTTGCCAACGCCCGAAAAAACCCGCAAGACGGGCGCCCCGAACCGGGCAGCAAAGCCCACCCATTTTTTGACCAGCTCGATTTCGGCTTTTCGGCGCGTTGAGTCGGGCAAGGTGAAATCGTTCCGCACGCCGGTTCCGCTGATGTCGAGGCCCAGACGAAACGCTTTTCGTTTGATGTCGTAAAGAAAACTATCGTCGGGCAAAGCCGGGTAGCCGGGGAAGTAATAAGCAGTCGGATCAACGGCGTCGAAGCCCAGTTCCGCGCAAAAAGTCAGCACCTGTTCCAGCGTCATCTGCCCGCTCATCAGCGGTTCGTTAAACGAGTAGAGGTTGCAACTGAGCCGAACGCGCTCCGGCTTGTCTGCTAGCAAAGGAATCACCGAAGGCGTTTCACCAACCAGAATTGGCACGCCAGCAACGGCGGTTTTTAGAAAATTCCTACGACCCGATTGCGGCTTGTCCATAGCAGAGGTGATCTCCTAATTTTTAATTCTTAACTCTTAATTCTTAACTTGTTATCGCTGCCAGCAAATCCGCTTGCGTGATGATATGCACCTGCTGGTTTTCGTCGCGCACCAGCAACGCCTTGTTGTCGCGGTCTATGAGGGACGACAGCACATCGACGGTGTTATCGAGCGCCACAAACTTGAACGGTTTGTCCATCACCTCGCCGACGGTGAGGTCTTTCACGGCAGGGTCTTCAATGAGTTTACTCAGAATGGTCGAGTCGGTCAGGCTGCCGACGATGTCGCCGTTGGCTTCGGTCACCGGAATCTGCGAAATGCTGTGCTGGTTGAGCAGCCGGATGGCGTCGCCCACTTTCAGATCCCGGCCGACGGTTGTCAACACGCCCTTTCCGTTTTTGCTGCGCACAATGTCGCGGGCCGTCGAAAATTCGCGCGATTCCAGAAAACCGTGGTCTTTCATCCAGGTATCGTTGTAGATTTTACCCAGGTAGCGCGTGCCGTGGTCGGGCAGCAGAATGATCAGCACATCGTCGTCGGTCAGGTGTTCCCGCGCCCATTCCAGCGCCCCGTGCACCGCCGAACCGGTCGACCAGCCGACAAAAAGCCCTTCCTCCTTCGACAACCGCCGGGCCATAATGGCCGCATCTTTGTCGGTCACCTTCACGAAATGGTCGATCAAACTGAAATCGACGTTTTGCGGCAAAATATCTTCGCCGATGCCTTCCGTCAAATACGGATACACCTCGCGCTGGTCGAAAATACCGGTTTCCTTGTATTTTTTGAACACCGAACCGTAGGTATCGATGCCGACCGTCACGACATTCGGATTCTGTTCTTTCAGGAATTTGGCCGTTCCGCAAATCGTCCCGCCCGTTCCGACGCCCGCGGCAAAGTGGGTGATTTTGCCTTCGGTATCGCGCCAGATTTCGGGACCGGTGGTGTCGTAATGGGCCGCCGTGTTCGAGAGGTTGTCGTATTGGTTGGGGTAAATCGAGTTCGGAATTTCGCGGTTCAGGCGTTTGGCCACGGAGTAGTACGAGCGCGGATCATCGGGTTCGACGTTGGTCGGGCACACCACCACATCGGCGCCCACCGCCCGCAGAATGTCGATTTTCTCCTTCGACTGTTTATCGGCCATCGTGAAAATGCACTTGTAGCCCTTCGCAATGGCCGCCAGCGCCAGGCCAAAACCGGTATTGCCGCTCGTACCTTCGATGATGGTGCCGCCCGGCTGGAGGGTTCCGGCCTTCTCCGCGTCCTCGATCATCCGAACAGCGATGCGATCCTTCACCGAGTTGCCAGGATTGAAATACTCGACTTTCGCCAAAACCGTCCCCCGGATGCCTTTGGTTACCTTATTCAGCTTCACCAAAGGCGTGTCGCCGATGGTATCTATGATGGAATTGTAGTATTTCATGGTTTTGTGGTGTTGTACGACACCAGAAAAGTAACGATTTGTTTATGAAAATGGTCAAACGAACGGGATTGTTTCGCGAGTTCTTCGAAATCGGCTTTTTCGGCAACGGTTTGCGCGACTTCCTCTATTTTCCATTGTTTTGCTTTCTTATCTCCATAAACAAACGCCTTTAAGTCATCCTGATGTCTTTTTTCAAGACTATTATTGGCAGGTCTTTTTCCAGCATCCAGTCTGTACTTTTGATAAGCCAACCAATGTTCGATCGCTTGAACAGGTACATAAAGCTTAATCTGGTGACCGTATTTCTTCAAGATTGGCTTAACGGCATTCTCAAGTTTTTTCAACTCTTTTGTATGATCGCTTTGCTCGGGTGTCTGATCGGGTCGGTCTAAATCAACGCCAATTAAGCACAAAACAGCATCATCCTGAAAAGCGCTTTGCCCTAACTTGGCAGCTTCGGTATATACTTTGGATTTACTTGGTTGTTTTTTCAACAGGTCAATTTTACTTCGTTTAACCTGCAATCCAAGTGACGAAGTCATGCGCTGGAGATAAACCGGAATAAACTTGTATTCGGAATATCCCTCAGCGATCAAGGCATACTTAATTGATTTCATAATTCTTCGGTGGGAACTCCTCCTAATAATCCATACATCCAGTTTTTGCCTAAATCATCTGTAAAATCGATTTCCTCAAGCCCATCTTCAAGACTCCGTTGATGAGAAGGTTCTATAATGTCTTTCTGCAAATTCCTAACGTAAGTTGCTCCTTCTTCATCTTTGTTAAAGACAAAAACCGCTTCGGGCATGGATGTAAACTCATTCAAGACATTCTCATTGTGAGAAGTCAGAATGATCTGAATATCTTTTTCATCAGCTAAGCGAAAAATAAAATTCATAACTTCATGAATACGGCGTGGATGAATGCCTTTTTCTGGTTCTTCGAGAAGGAGAAGTTTGGGGGGATTTGGCTGATGAATAATACAGAGCAAAGAAAGAAAGTATAACGTTCCTTCTGAAAGCTCATCAGCCCAATATGTAATATTCTGAATTTCGTTTGTCAGCCCAAATTTCTTAAATGAATTATTGCTTTTATCTTCATTATAAAGTTTTTTCAATTCCGATGTAAGGATCACATCATCTAGCTTTATTTCAATAAATTCATTAATACATTTATGTAAATCCAATTCAATTTGATTAAATATGGTCCTCCTGTACCTGCTTAACATTAAGTCCAAAAAGCCTACAATATTAGATGTATCAGAATTCACAAAAGCTTCACCTGTGCCAACTGGGCCTGGTTTATTCAATTTGTTAGGGTCAGGCTTATATATATATACATTATTTAGCAACTCACTTAATACTTGTGAACCTATTGTATGAGCATTATTATTAACTCGGATGAAACGACTTGGTAAGAAATCATCGCCTTCTATTTGTTTACCGTTTAACGTTAAACCGAAAAAGGGATGGTAACTAATCTCTGATTCTGTACTTTCGATTTTTTCATTATTTTCCAGCGAAATATCCCACAGTTGTTCTGTCAGATCAATGCTCTTCCCTAAAGGTTTAAGTTGTAATTTATAGTTATGCTCTTTCTTTATATCGTCACTAATAGCCGATAGTTCTAAATTCATTCCTTTGGATGAATTTAATTGCGGCCTAAATATATACTGACTAAAGTTAAATTCATTGTCTATTTTACCATCCATCCATAAACTTATAAACTCCAGCGCCTTCAAAAAATTCGTTTTCCCCGAGTTATTGGGACCAATCAACAGGTTTACTTTCTGAAGATCGAGAGTCACGTCTTTCAGGCTTTTGAAATTCTGGATGGAAACGCGCTTTAGCATAATCGTACTGGCTAAACCATTGAAACGGTTTTTATTGAACGGGTTGATTTTGATCGATACCCACGGCTAAAGCCTTGGGCTGTTCATTTTTCTTTCTTCTTTACTCCTTGCTCTCTTTCACTTCCTGACACAACTCCACCAACACGCCGTTCGTTTCTTTCGGGTGCAGGAAGCAAACCAGCTTGTTGTCGGCACCCCGTTTGGGGGTTTCGTTCAAGGGCGTAAATCCTTCGGTTTTCAGGCGGTCGATTTCGGCGTAAATATCCGACACCTCGAAGGCGATGTGGTGGATGCCTTCACCCTTTTTTTCCAGAAACTTCGCAATCGGGCTGTCGGGGTGGGTGGCTTCCAGGAGTTCGATCTTGGTCTGGTTTACTTTGAAAAACGAGGTCGTGACCCCCTCCGACTCCACGGTTTCGGCCTTGTACGGTTTTTCGCCCAACAACTTCGTAAACAAGGCATTGGAAGCCGTCAGGCTCTTTACCGCAATGCCGATATGCTCTACATTCGTCAACATTTCTCCGCTAATCTCTTTAGTTCTCTGCTTATCTCCGCGAAACCGCTTTCAAGTTATAAAGTTATTTCGCAGAGTTGAGCAGAGAACCGCAGAGTTAAGCGGAGTTTTTGAAGAAACTTTTCTTTTCCGTACACGGTTTTTACCTTAGCGTCCAACTACTACGTAAGATTATGGTTTCGGTAACTGATAAAGCCAAAGATAAAATTGTTGAACTCCGCCAGAAAGATGGCCTGAACGACAACTATGCCATCCGCGTGGCGGTGCAGGGCGGGGGTTGCTCCGGTCTGATGTACGATTTGCAATTCGATACGGCGCAGCAACCCAACGACCACATCGTCGAAGACAAAGGCATTAAAATTTACGTCGACCGAAAGAGCCTGCTCTATCTGGCCGGCACCGAACTGGATTTTTCCGACGGCCTGAACGGCAAAGGATTCCAGTTCAAAAACCCCAACGCCAGCCGGACCTGCGGGTGCGGAGAAAGCTTCTCCGTGTAAGCAGCGACTGACACTATTCTTGATTAGATTTGTTAAAGGCACCGTCGGCTTCCACGCGGTGCCTTTTTTTAGGGCTTTGGTGGAAACAACACGGGAATGTTATACTTGACCGATACGGGTTTATTCAAAACGGTTCCCGGTTTCCAGCGCGCCATATTTCGGACCAAACGGACGGCTTCTTCATCACAGCCGTAGCCAATCCCTCTCAATACCCGAACGGTAGAATCCTGAATATAACCCAGCGAGTCGATTCGAAAGCTAACAAAAACGCGGCCTTTGATACCGTTTTGTCGAGCCTCTTTCGGGTACCGTGTGTTTTGTTTAAAGTAAGGCTCTATGCCTCCCGGATACTCAGGACTCGTCTCAACCGGCCCGAATGTCCTGTCTTTTGCATCCTTAATTTTGACTTCCACCCTTTGCTGCTGCCCATACACACTTCCGATTAGCCCCCAAAACCCTAGAATCAGCACCAATTTTTTCATTGCTATGGTATATCGGTTAATTTGCCACAAAATAATCAAAAATGGCTCCCAAATCCGTAACCTCCTCCCGCACCACGCTCACTGAGCTGATGATTCCCTCCTACGCCAATTTCGGTGGTAAAATTCACGGCGGTATTCTGCTGTCCCTGATGGACAAAGTCGCCTTCGCCTGCGCGTCCAAACATTCCGGGGCCTACTGCGTAACGGTTTCGGTGGAAGGCGTCAACTTCCGGCAGGCTGTCGAAGTGGGCGAGTTGGTTTCACTGATGGCATCGGTCAATTACGTCGGCCGGACGTCGATGGTGATTGGGATTAAAGTGATCGCCGAAAACGTTCGAACCGGATCGGTCAAACACACCAACACCTCCTATTTTACGATGGTGGCCACCGACGACGACCACAAACCGACCGAAGTGCCTCCCCTCCTGCTCGAATCACCGGATGACACCCGCCGGTTTCTGGAAGCCATGAAACGGAAAGAACTCAAGGAAATTCACCGGGAAGAATTTGACAACGAAAAATCCCGGTTGCGCGTCGAAGACGGCGGGCTGGAAGTCCTGAAAAATGAACGCTGTGTAGTGAAGAGTTATGAATTATGAATTAAGAGTTAAAAAGGGTGCGTCAGCCAACTCTTAACTCTTAATTCATAACTCTTCACTCCTAATTCGCCAGGCGGAGTGATTGCCAGGCGACCATCTGCCACTGCGGACCTTTCTTGACGTAAACATCCGTGTAGCGCAGTTTGGTGTTGATGGTTTGCCCGTTGTTGGCAGCCTTGACTTGACAAATACCGCTTACCACCGCCGTATTGCCATACAGAAGCACTTTGCTCTCCAGCATTTCGATCGCATCGTAGCTTTGTTTCCCGTCTCGGATCGATTGAATGAACGACTGTTTGGTGTCCTGGTTGCCGTTGGAATGGTTGTAAATCAGATCGTCGCCCAGCACTTTTTCCAGAACCGCGTAGTTTTTAGTGACTTGTGCCTCGAAACGCTGTTTTTCAATATCCAGAACCGCTTTCTCACCCGTGGAGGATTGGGCGTAAGCCAACGGGGAGATCAGTATCCCGCAAAAAAATAGGAAGGATTTCATAGAAAGAAGAGTTTGGTTTAGGAAGAAGTATGGTTTGACGAATGCACCAGTCGATGCGGCCAGTCGATCAGAATATTTCCCGGGCAATTTTAACGATATTATCCGATTTTCCCATCGTGTAAAAATGGAGTCCCGGCACACCGGCTTTCGTCAGTTCGCGGCACTGCTGAATGCACCAGTCGATGCCGACCTGCCGGGCCTGCTTGTCGTCCTCACAGGCTTCCACGGCTTTCACAAAATCGGCCGGCATTTCGAGGTGAAACAGCCGGGGCAACACCTGCAACTGTTTGCGCGTGCTCAGCGGTTTCAGGCCCGGAATAATCGGAACGGTAATGCCCGCTTCCCGACAACGCCGGACAAAATCGAAATATTTCTGGTTGTCGAAAAACATCTGCGTCACAATGTAATCGGCACCTTTGTCGATTTTCAGTTTCAGGTACCTGAAGTCGGTATCGTGGTCGATCGCTTCGAAGTGTTTTTCGGGATAAGCCGCCACACCGATGCAGAAATTGCTGGGGGTCATGGCGTGCGAACCTTCGTGCAGGTACACGCCCCGGTTCATGTTGGCCACCTGCGTCACCAGTTCACTGGCGTAGGCATAGCCATTCGTTTTGGGCTTAAAGGTATCGAACGGTTTGGCCGGGTCGCCCCGCAAAACCAGCACATTGTCGATGCCCAGGTAATGCAAATCGATCAGAAAATCTTCGGTTTCTTCCTTCGTAAAACCGCCACAAAGCACGTGTGGCACCGGATCGACCCCAAATTTATGCATGATGGCCGAACAGATGCCCACCGTTCCGGGGCGTTTTCGGGTGATGATTTTCTTAACCGTCCCGTCGGGCTCGACCCGTTCGATGTACTCCTCGCGGTGGTACGTCACGTCGATGAACGGAGGGTTGAACTCCATTAACGGCTCGATATTGTCTAACAGATTTTTGAGATTGTCGCCTTTGATCGGTGGGATAACTTCAATTGAAAAGATCGTCTTTCCGTTCGCCTGACGGATGTGATCAGAAACTTTAGCCATGTGCTTTTATCTGGAACAGTAGAACGATACCGGTCACCCGGCACCGACAATAAACCCGGCAAGGCTGTAGTTACCACCCAGACTTGCGTTGGCACAAAAGTACGGGAAAAATCGGAGATAACCGGCTCATAGCTGGACCAAACCCCACCGGATGGCTTCTAGCACCATCCCTACACGGGTTTTTACCTGCATTTTCAGAAAAACCGACTCCCGGTAGCCATCGACGGTTCGGGCACTAACGCACATTTTATCGGCAATTTCGACGTAGGTCAGCTCGCTACACGCCAGCTTCAGGAACGATAGTTCGCGTTCGTTAAGGTGGAAAAGAGCCGACGGTGGGCCGTTTTCGGAGGGATTCAGGCTCCGGACGAGCTGGGTGGTCATGAACTCGGAATAATGATAGCCTTTGGTGCGCAGGTCGTCGAGCGCCAGCCGCAGTTCGGCGGGTCGGCAGCCTTTGAGGAGGTAGCCCCGAACGCCATTCCGAATCATCCGCACGATGTTCTCCTCGCGGTCCATCATCGAGAGAGCCAGCACTTTACAGGCCGGGCAATGTTCTTTCAGATACGCTGCGGTTTCAAAACCGTCCATCTCGGGCATGTTGATGTCCAGCAACACAATGTCAGGACAGTTGCCCTGGCCGAGGTGCCGGATCAGATCGCGGCCATTTTCGGCCACAATGCTTACTTCGTAGTTGTCGAATTTCTGAATCAGGTCAGCCAGGGCCTGAGCCAGCAGGCGGTGGTCATCGACAATGGCGATGGAGGTTTTTAAGGCGATGGAGGTTTCCACAGAGATATCGTTTAGTCAATGGCTTGAAATTAAGGCAAATCCGCACTCCATGCAAGTCGTCTTAACCAATTATCAGACCGTATTTTTACTTACTGTGCAGAGTCAAGCTCATCCACGCGGCAATCGAATTTCAACGCGTGTCCCCCAACCCGACTGACTAACGAGCGCGCATTCACCACCCAGCAACCGGGCACGCTGTTTCAGATTCAGTAAGCCCGAACCGGACTTGCTCAGAGCACGTTCGGCGACTTCGCCGGCATCGAAGCCACGACCGTCGTCGGTGATGATGAGCACAAATTGATCGGGTGCGTAATCGGCACTGACCGCCAGGTTTCGCCCTCCGGAATGTTTCATGGCGTTGTTGAGTGATTCCTGAACCATACGAAAGAGGATGGTCTCCGTCTGTTCGCCCAGCGAATACGGTGCACCAATACATTGAAACTGGGTTTGAAAGCGACCCGTACGCTGAATCCGCCCCATTTCCAGCGCGAGGCTCTCCTGCAAGCCATGTCGTTGCACGGTGCCACTGTCGAGTGTTTTGGAGAGTTGGCGCACATCTTCCATGGTGCGGGCCACGGTTTCGAAGGTTTGCTTCATCGCCGGCGCGTGAGAACTTTCTGCCAATTCTTCTTCCAAAACACTAAGCTGGATCATGGCCAGCGAGAGCATCTGACCAATGTGGTCATGCAATTCCTGCCCAATTTGCTCAAGGGTGTGGTTCTGAATTTCGAGTTGTGACTTAAGGAGTTCGCGTGCGTAGGATTCTTTGGCTTGCATGAGTTCCTGCTGGTAGCGAAAATTTCTCTTTTGGTATAGAAAAAAGAACGTAGTAACAAAAGTCACCAGCAATAGCATAAGGACGGTACCCGCTATGATCACAATGACGACTTCGTCTGCCGGGCTTTGCATATAAATCCAACTGCATAAAGGCTATAGAGCAATATATTTAAAATGTGATTAATAACATATAGCTTCTTGGCCAATCCCATATCTACCTTGTATAAATAATTCAGCAAACCCATTAGAAAAAAAGTACCCGCGTAGAAAAAAAGCACACCCGTACACACCCAAAAATCAGGGATACTCCAAATGCGTTCTTCAGTATTACTATTAAATAATTCATAAAAATAAAACCCTGACCATGCAATCAACAGAACCGCTTCAACCATGAAACAATTCGAATTTGGCGAGTGGATACTCTGAAAAAACAATGAATTAAGCAAGCAAAAGATAACAAAAACCGGTATAGAAGCACGAATCACTTTCCTGACGAGAGTGCGATCAAGGGTGTTGATATAAAACAAAGCGACTAATGTATACTCAACCGGTTGATAAAAGTGATAAATGAAGTTGGAGTTTTTTATCATCCGCAGATGATAATACCCGATTCCTTCTACAATGCACGTCACCACCAGCGACCACATCAGCCAGCGGAAGTTCATAGTTAAAAACTTCTGCTGGCTGACGGCGATGATCAGGCTAATGAGTAAGAAACCAAGATAAACTTCAAGCATGGCGGGTTTCAAAAGGAGTCGGATCGTCAGGAATAGGACAGCATTGGGCGCCATTGTCGACGGCTAATATCGTAATTGCATCTTTTACCGGAAGATCTTCATTTCCATCTTTATCTATACCGATAAAAATAACCGTATTCCTGTGTTGCTTCCTTGTATCTACTCCAAAGTAGATAGCGACTTTTTTGTATAATCGTTCTTCTTCAGGCTTTTCAGTTTCAAAAAAGCATCTTTTTAGAAAACTTGGGTCATGCGCATATCCATTGAATTCGTTATATGGATCAAATAAACCAGGAGCATTCATATGCAAATTTCTACTTATCCAGTTTATTTGCCCTTTTTTTAAATCATCAAATTCAACAGAAGTATCCTTACCGTCTTTATCAATTCTTCCTTTGTATATGGGAGTAATAATTTTACAATTTTGATCTACACCTGCAGTATATACATCTAGATCTCTATGTTTCTCTATTTTAGACTTACATCCAAAAAAGACAACAAGCTTGCTTATTCCAGGAGATTTAAGTATTCCATCAAATATAGTAGCATCGAAATATTTTTTTTCCTTATCCGTACTTAAGTCAACATCAGTAATGTTAATCCAAGTAGTCTTTCTTCTATAAAATTCATCTTTCCATTTATGGAAATCTTCTCCAGTGATAGGCCCGGTATTAGGCTGTAGTACTAATTCACACTTTGGATCTTTTTGATGAGGAATAATTACGGGCATAGTCGTACACGTTTATGGTTAGAAATAACTTTCCATAAAGTTGAGTAATTATCCGTAAAACAAAATTAGGTTCATTTTTCACGAATTTTCAAGAAAAAACATATGCAATTGATTATCAAACAAATAGACCAAAGGGGACATTGTTTTACGGGAGCTTCCCCAAAAAATACGGGAAATTTCCCGGCATCTACCTGTTCGGTTTTATACTTTAAGACTTACGTCTGATAATTTTGATGCACTTGCTTTTTGCCCTTAAAGGGGACTTTGCGCACCCGGATTAACCCGCGTCCAAGTCCCCTTTAGGGGATTTAGGGGCAAAAGCGAAAGTCTTATACTTAAAACTGGCTACTTGTTTCCGTAATGTATTTTCCTGCCCCAAACTTTATAATTACTTACCGAACTACTTAGCTTGAAGCGAAAGGAAACCTCGGTCTGGTGAACCGTCGAAGTACCTTTGTACAAATTGGTTAAAAACCGCTTGACTGACCAAAAAATGCGGTTCTACGTTCGAAAAATGTCACCAGATAATAAGTTAACGTAACAATTCCTCTTTTACCAGACTATCTTGCGGCTCCTGTAATTTCTGTTCAATTCTACTCAGTGCAGTTCAAATTTTCATTTCCTAACCATTTTTACGCATGAATACCAGACATTTTACACTCCGATCCCTGCTGGCTCTCTTGGTGGTCAGCACGCTGCTTTTTGGCGTAACCAGTTGTTTTAAGGCAATTCAAGATCACCAGTTCCCGAATCCGACTACTTTCTCGGCCGCTCAAGGACCACCGGTTGCGGCCAACCTCAGTTCGCCGATTGGCTTGGCCGAGGATAACAAAGGGTATCTGTGGGTTACGGAAGCCGGCAGCGGAACCGCCAGCCCCGCCAGTGGCCGGGTTTCGGTCATTACCCCTAGTGGTACTTTTACCGCCATTACCGGTTTTCTGTCCGCCGAAAGTCCGGAAGGTTCTCCCGAAGGGCTCAACCACCTGGCCTACAAAGATGGCAAACTCTATATTCTGCACGGTGTCGATGATGCGCTGTACATTGCCGATGTTTCGTCGTTCGTTCCGGGCGTATCGGCTCCGATTCCGTTTGGTTCATTGACCAAAATTGACATTGGTACATTTGTTCGTCAAGAACATCCGAATGCCCCTGACGATAAAGACTCGAACCCATACAATTTAACGTTTGGCCCGAATGGCGATCTGTTCATTGTCGATGCCGGTGGGAACGCCATTGTGCGTCGGGATATGAACACCGGCAATCTGAGTATTTATGCGGTTTTTCCGGATGTGCCGAATGCAATCTACGACCCGCTGATGCCACAAAATGGCCCTGAGACAATCGATGCCGTGCCAACCGGCATTGTTTTCAACGGCACCGATTTTTACGTATCGACATTGGTCGGCTATCCATTTCCGACGAACGTGGCAACGATCTACAAAGTGAACGCTATGGGCAGCGCCCCGGTGACACCCACCGTTCATACAACCGGATTCTCCGGATTGACCGATCTGACCTTTACGCCCGGCGGCAAACTCATTGCAACTGAGTTTGGATTTGGTCCTCCTCCTCCTGCAGATCCAACCGGTCGTATCGCCAGCGGTGAGGATGCCTCGGTTTCGCTGTTATCAGTCATTCCAACTCCGGTTGATATTCTGAGAAGTGACATGGCTGACACCTATTACGTCGTGTATTATGGCCCAGGATTAATTGTCAAATTAAACGCGACAAACTAACTGATTTGGGTTTTCAGAATAAAGAAACGGCCAGCCTGAACGATTCAGGCTGGCCGTTTCTTTTATACGATCCGCTTCGGCTTAAAGTCTCAGCAACACCCCCGCCGACGCGTAATTGATCCAGGTAAAGGTGTAAATTTCGTCGGTATCGGCTCCACCCTCGACGACCCGATAGCCCAGTTTGAAACCCAGTTTCGGGCTGGCTTGGTAGACCGCTCCCAGAAAAATATCTTCGGCCCGACCCGCCTTTGCCCCCAGCGCGTCGCCCTCCAGCAGCACGCTCCAGCGGTCGCCGGGCGAATAGGCCGCGTAGAAATTCAGCAAAGGCACGAAGCCTACATTGTCATAATTGGCTTTACTTACCTCATTTTCAAACCGCGTGTCGGCATCCCGGATTTTGGCCGTAAAACCTGCTCCCACCCGCCAGCGGTCGTTGGTCACAAAATCGTAGCGGTACGTAAGCCGGTAAGAATTGAATTTGTAATAGGCCGTCGTCGGTTGGTTGGCCGGAAACAGGACGTTGTTAAAATTAATATCCTGGTCGAACTGGCCCTGATACCGAACCGTCAGGGGCGCATACAAAGCCGAAATCGTGTGCCGGTTGGCAATGGTGTACCCCAACCGGGCGCGGTAAAAAATCTGGGGTTCGGCGCTGAGCTGCTTCGATAAATCAACCAGCGTACCCCCCTGATTAGGAATCCGAACGTCCGTGTAAGCCGTTCCGAGAACTACCCCCGATTCGAGATCAACTCGTAATTGGGCCTTCAAGGGCAACGTCAGCAACAGCAATAAAACCGGGGCAAGCGCCCGCGAAAAAGAAAGAAAGTTCATAGCGTTGAGCATGTGGATACCAACTAAACCCTCCACGAGCCAAATGGTTTTGCCGATTTATACGGGCGTCGGTTCGCTCCGGTTCAGTGCCGCGCCAACCAGGCGGGACGCTACCCGAACGCCGATGGTGAACCCGAAAAAAGGCCCGAAGGCCAAACCGGCCGGAAAACTGGTAACGTACAAACCGGGCACGCTGCTCTGAAAACCCTCGTCCAGCACCGGAAAACCGTTGTTGATGGTCAGCTCATTCAGCAGCGATTCATCCAGAAAGGGCAGCCGCCGAATGTCGACCTGATAGCCCGTTGCGGCAATCACCGCATCCACCGCCAATTCTTCGCCCGAATCCAGCGTTATGGCTAAACCATCCGGTTTTTCGGTCACGGCCGTCACCTGCGTCCGGGGATGGAGGCCAACTTCCGGCTGGAAAATCCGCTCCGCCAGCCACGGTTCCAGCTTCAGCCGTCCCTCCGTCCACAGATTCAGGCGATGCATTTCCTGCTCCTCGGCCGACAGGTTCCGGAACCAGCCGGGCTGATCGACCATGCCTTCGACCAGCGTTTCGACCCACGACCAATCCGATGGAATGAATTGGGGCGTATCGTGCCGGTAAGAGAGATCGATCCGGGCAGCACCGGCCTCACGCAGGAGGGCCGCCCACTCGAACGCACTCTGGCGACCGCCCACGATCAACACCCGTTTACCCTGATAATCTGCCATATTCACCACGTCACGGGTGTGCCGGAGCCGGTCCGAAGGAATCAGGTTCGACAACGGGGCCGGAATATGGCTGTAGGAATAAAACCCGGTCGCAATCACCACCTGCCGGGCTTCCACCGTCGAGCCGTCATTCAATACCGCCCGAAAATGACCATTATCCCGACTCAGTTGCGTCACATAGGCCGTCTGCACCGGAATTTCCGTTCTTTCCAGAAACCAGTCCGTATACGCCAGATACAATTCCCGCGAGAGCGGTTTTTCCGGCTTGGGCGATTCTCCGCGTTCGGCCAGAAACCGTTCGATGGTCCACTGCCCGTCGGGGTCCAGGTGCCATTCGACACCCGAGCGCAGCAGCATTCCGGCGGGCATGTGCCGTTTCCAGAATTCCATCGGGTGCCCAATCACCCGGAAATCGTGCTGCCGGTTTTGAAGATAGGATGCCAGGCCCAGCCCAAACGGACCGGCCCCAATGATCAGGGTTTCAGGAGAAGGGTTCATCGTCATTAAAGAGTTGCAGGGTTTTGTTGGATGCGTCAGCGCGTCAGGCGATACAGCAGCAAAGCCGCCCGCTGAATCAGAAACGGGTATTCTTTCAGGTTGATGTTTTCCTCGATGCTATGCGCGCCTTTTCCCGACGCGCCGAGTCCGTCCAGACACGGCAGGTATTCCGCCACGAACGAAACGTCCCCCGCTCCCCGCGACCCCGGATCACCCGCCAGCACCGGCCCCAGGCCCATGTCGCGGCTGATCTGATCCACCACTTTCCGCAGGTTTTCGTTCTTTTCCGACGGTTCCATGGCCGGAATGCCGTCCTGAAACGTGATCGTCGCTTTGGTCAGCGGCAGGCTTTTTTCCACAATGTCGCGCATCCGGGCGCGGGCGCTTTCTTTCTGTTTTTCCGAAATAAACCGCAGATCCCCTTTCACCAGCGCCGACGGGGCCACGATGTTGGTTTTTCCGGTGGTTTCGCCTTTGGCAGATTTGTTGTCATACCGTACTTCCGAACCACCGATCATCAGGCCCGGATTGAACGTCAGGTATTGCTCCTGCCCCAGGGCGCGCCGAAATTCGTTCAGAATCCGGGCGGATTCAAAAATGGCACCGTAGCCCAGATCACTGAAAATCCGCGACGAATGCCCCGTTCGGGCCACCACCTTGAGCGTCCA
Organism: Larkinella fluvii; assembly: GCF_051857545.1. NCBI lineage: Bacteria > Pseudomonadati > Bacteroidota > Cytophagia > Cytophagales > Spirosomataceae > Larkinella > Larkinella fluvii. The sequence goes on from NZ_JBPZHB010000008.1 coordinate 139,121, forward strand.
GCTACTCGAACCGCGCCGACCGGTGGTGACGTGGGTCAAGCCCTGCGCCCCTTCGAACGCCAGCGCCAGGTCGCATTTTTTGGCCCGTTCGATGAAATCCCTGCGGCTTTCGGGGCCGCCACTGCTTTCTTCGTCGCCCGTAAAATAGGCCGTTATCGACACGTCATCCAGCAATTTCTGGGCGTGTAACGCTTTCAATGCGGCCAAAATGAGCACGTTACCGCCTTTGATATCGTTGGCTCCCTGACCCGTAGCCGTCGAATCATTCACCCGCGTAAAGGGATCGAAGGGAAGACTTTTTTCAAAAACCGTATCCAGGTGTCCGATCAGAAACAGCTTTTTGCCGCGTTTGCCCTGCCGGGTGGCCACCAGATGCCCGGCGCGGTTGAGGGAATCGGGCAGGGCCACCCACTCGGTCTTGAAGCCCAGTTTTTCAAATTCGTCGGCCAGCAGTTTACCGTTTTCCCGGACGCCTTCCAGATTGAGCGTTCCGCTGTTGATGTTGACGGTTTTCTCCAGAAACTTCTCCGTTTCGGGGTGAATTTGCCGGACGGTTGAAAGTATTTTTTTTTCAACCGGCGAAAGCGATTGGCCCCAGACACCGGGTGCGATGCCCAGCAATACGAAAGCGATGCGGTAGAATGTAGTCATGTTGTCCAGTTTTTCAGGTTGATTCTCAAATTAAGAAGCAGATTCAAGAAAACCGCTCTTTGCCGAAAAAAACCGGTTTCTGCTTCCCACGACCGTTCAATCATTCAATCCTTCATTCTGCCATTTGATCGTTTCAACGGCTCATTTCGTCGGGCAGTAACTTCCTCATCTGCATTCAGGAGAAAAGCCCGGCTACTTTTAGCCCTGTCAATCTGAACGTTACCATGAAAAAGAACCTTTTAATTCTGTTTTTGAGTCTTCTCGGGTTCCCGGCTCTGGCTCAACTTAAGCTTTACGTCACCGAAACCGGGGCGGGCAACGGCGATGGCACCAGTTGGGCCAACGCCTACAACCAGACGCAGCTTCAACTAGCCATCGATGAAGGCTACCAGAGCGGTTCTGCCGAAGTCTGGGTGGCGCAGGGAACCTATAAACCGCCCTACAATCCCAGTTTTTACCTTTCCGATGGCGTAACAATTTACGGCGGTTTTCCGGCAGGTGGCGGAACGATGGCGCAGCGAAATCCTACGCTCCATGCCACGGTTCTGAGTGGCGAAGCGGGGGTGGACGGGGACCCGGCCGACAACCTGACACACGTCATTTTTACGATGAATGCCTCCAATACCGCCGTACTGGACGGTTTTGTCATCACGGGCGGCAACGCACCGGTTGGCAATCCGGCGGGCGGTGGCATTCTGAATGACGGTGGCAGTCCGACCATCCGAAATTGCCGTTTCATCGGAAACCGGGCCGTCATTGGAGCCGCTATCGCCAACTACAACGGCAGCCCGACCCTCATCAATTGTACGTTTATCGACAACGTTTCGTCTAACGGCGGTGGCGCTATTCTCAACTATGCTTCCGACAGCCAGTATGCCTTTCCCACCATTACCAACTGTACTTTCTACAACAACAGTGCGTCGCACGGACGAGTCCTCTACACCTATGGAGCCGCCGGTCGCAGCAATCCAACGCTGACCAACTGCATTTTGTGGAACAACGGCGGGGCCACCAGCATCGGCAGCGAAGCCGGCAACACCGTGACCATTCGGTATTCGGCGCTTGAGGATGGGACGACCTATTACACCGACGCCGGCAACAACATAACCAATCATGATCCGCTGTTTGTCGACCCGGCCGGCAACGACCTGCGGTTGTCGCCCTGTTCACCGCTTCTCAATACCGGTCTGGCATCGGCCAACACCACCGAAAAAGACCTGGCGGGCCAAAACCGGATTCAGCAGAATGCCATCGACCTGGGCGCTTTCGAAATAGCCGCTATGACCGCCCCCAACCTGTCGTACAACGGTCAAACAAACACAACCGTCGCCCAAAACACGCCGAATATCGTGCTGACGGCCCCAAACTGTTCCGGAGAACTGGCCTGGGTCCGTACCAATCCGCTGGCTTCGGGTACGGGTTCGATTACGGTTCCTACCGATGTCCTCGCTACCTACGTCTACACCGCCTTGTGCAAGGTCGGCACCTGCGTCAGTTTGCCCGCCAGCGCAACGGTAACCATTGTGCCGCCCGGTCAGGAACCCGAACCGCCCGTAGTTTCGGGGAATTTCGACGGCTATCTGGACAAAGTCGAATGCGGTTCATTCCGGGGCTGGGCCTGGGATAAAAATCAACCCAACACGCCCATCACGCTCGAGTTCTTCGCCGACGCCCAAAGCATCGGTACGATTTCTGCCAACCTTTTCCGGCAGGATTTGAAGGATGCGGGGAAAGGCAACGGACAGCACGCGTATAGTTTCACGACGCCCCAAAGTCTGAAAGATGGCCAGAATCACGTCATTTCAGCCAAGGTGCAGAACTCGAATTATACGTTAAAATGGGCTCCGAAAATGCTGAATTGCAGCAACGGCAATCCCAATCCTGACCCGCCGGTGGTCGATCCGCCCGTGGGTAGTGGAAATTACGAAGGCTATCTGGACAAAGTCGAATGCAGTTCGTTCCGGGGCTGGGCCTGGGATGCAAGTCAACCCAACACGCCGGTTTCGGTGGAGTTCTTTGCCGACGGCCAGAGTCTGGGCTCCATAGTTGCCGATCTGTTCCGGCAGGACATTAAAGACGCCGGAAAAGGCAATGGCAAGCACGTATACCACTTCACGACGCCCGAAAGCATACGGGATGCCCAACCACACCTCATTACGGCCAAAGTCCTGAACAGCAATTATACGCTGAAGTGGGCACCGAAGACGCTGACCTGCCCCAGTGCCACCCGCCGGGCTGTAGAATCGGCGGAAAACGGGACAACCTGGAAAGTAACGGTATTGGGGAATCCGGTAACGGGTCAGGCGTTCGACACCGAAATACAGAATGCGGAAGGCCAGCACCTGAGGTTTCACCTGACCGATCTGAACGGAAGAACGATTACCGAAACCTGGCTGGAGGTCGATCAGGCCATCCAACAAAACCGCCTGCCGTTCCTGAATCAACCGGCGGGAATGTATCTTCTGCGGGTGGCCGGGAGCCATCAGGTGCAGACGATCAAGATTCTGAAACGATAGAAAAAAACGGGCAGTTTCCGGTTTTCAGACCTGTTGCGAACTGGCAACGGGTTGCGGAACACAGACGACACGCGGAGCAACAACGGTTTGCCCGGCGTGTCGTCCCAGATTTTTCAGCATGTTGACGTGCGAACCCAGCGCATCCATCAACGAGGTTTTCTGGTAATACGGGAGTCCGAATTCCTGGGCCGTGGCCTGCACGATGGGCGCAATGGCCGGATAATGCACGTGGCCGATCGACGGAAACAAGTGGTGTTCAATCTGGTAATTCAACCCGCCGATGAACCAGGACAAAACCCGGGAAACCGAGAAATTGGCGGTGCTTTCCAGTTGATGAATGGCCCAGGCATTTTCAATATTGCCCTGATCGTTCCGAATCGGCGAGTGAACCTCTTCAATGATGTGCGCCAACTGAAAAATCACGCTCAGTACGAAGCCCGCGACAAAGTTCATCAGCAGAAAACCGAGCGCCCACTGTCCGAACGTGATGTCGGTTAATACCAGCGGCAATACGCCGACAAAAACCACATAAAACAGTTTGCCCGCCAGTAGAATCAGAATTTCGCGCGACGAAAACGGCTTGGTCAGTTTCGATTTGGACTTCCGATTGAACTCCCCGATCTGCTTAAAATCCTTCACCAGAAAGGAGAAGGTCATCAAACCGTACAGCAAAAAGGCATAAATGTGCTGGTAGCGGTGCATTTTTTGCAGGCGTTGCTGGTCGCACAACCGCAGGAACGGTTTTCCCGTAATGTCGCTGTCCAACTGGTCGATGTTGGTGTAGGTATGGTGCAGGGTGTTGTGCTGAACTTTCCAGTTATAGACGTTGCCGCCGAGCAGATACAGACTGCCGCTAAACAGCGTATTGACCCAGGGTGAAGTTGAAAACGAACCGTGGTTGGCGTCGTGCATGACCGACATCCCCACGCCGGCAATCCCGATTCCCATGATGCCCGATAGAATCAGCATCGCCCAGGCCGGAAATAAATTGGTCAGAATCAGGATGTAAGGAACCAGATACAGGCTGAGCATAAAAATCGCTTTGCCCACCATAGGCGAGCCGCCGGATTTGCAAAGGGCGTTTTCCTGGAAGTACTGCTCAATTCTCGTACGGAGTACCGGAAAAAAAGTAGACTTGTCTTTGTTCAGAAACTTTACGTTTGTAGTCGTCATGTTTAACTTCTTGGGTTACTAGGTACCTGTCAACCGGTTATCCACTGACGACTGTATCGCTCCCCTACTTCTAAATTGTGCGTATTGCTGCTTTTGCTAACAATGTATATCTTATAACGTTGAAAACCGTATTTTATACTGTGTCTATTAAATATATATATTAATAACACTTCCGGGTTCGTCCTCCGTGCAGTCCACCAAATGCGGTCGATCGCAGCCAGTATGATAAAATAGCATACGAATCGGGCATTAAAACAGAACCGATCTTCAACTATTTACTTTTCCTTTGCAGGAGAAATATAAGCGGGGCAAATGACACCCGACAAGAAATGGAAACACTCGTATGCACCACGCCCGGCCAGTTTGAATACCGTCCCGGCATAAAACCGGAGCTGACTCCGGGCCACGCCATCGTAAAAATTCAGCGCATTGGCATCTGCGGAACCGACCTGCACGCCTTTGAAGGAACGCAGCCGTTTTTCGAATATCCCCGGATTCTGGGTCACGAACTGGCGGGAGAACTGGTCGATTTCGACGATGCACCCGGTTTTCAGAAAGGCGAACGGATTACGTTCATGCCCTATTTCTACTGCGGAACCTGCGTGGCCTGCCGCGTCGGAAAAACCAATTGCTGCGCCCAGCTTCGGGTTTCGGGTGTTCACATCGACGGCGGTATGGTCGAATACCTGAGCGTTCCGAGCTATTCGCTGATTCACGGCGACGGCCTGAGCCTGGACGAACTGGCCCTGGCCGAACCGCTGTCCATCGGTGCCCACGGCATTCGGCGGGCGGATGTGCAGCCCGGCGAGTTTGTGCTGGTGGTGGGCGCCGGGCCGATCGGTCTGGGAGTCATGGAGTTTGCCCGGATTGCGGGTGGTCAGGTCATCGCGATGGATGTCAACGAATCCCGGCTGGCGTTTTGTCGGGAGAAACTCCGGGTGCCCTACACCATCGACGCCCGCTCGGCCGATGTGGTTGAACAACTCCGCGAAATGACCAACGGCGACATGCCGACCGTGATTGTCGACGCCACCGGCAACCGGACGGCCATCAACAACGCCTTTCAGTATATGGCCCACGGTGGGCGGTATGTCCTGGTCGGTTTGCAACGGGGTGACGTCTCTTTGAGCCATCCGGAATTTCACAAACGCGAAGCCACGCTGATGAGCAGCCGGAATGCTACCCGGCAGGATTTCGAACACGTTCTGGCCTGTCAGAAAAAAGGGTTGATCGATCCGGTTACCTACATTACGCACCGGGTTCAGTTTGGTCAGGTCCGGGACGAATTCGCCGGCTGGCTGAATCCGGCCAACGGCGTGATCAAAGCGATGGTGGAACTGAATACGTAATCCGGCAGCGTTTACACCCGTAACCACCCGGTTTTTGCGGCAAAAACAGTAGGGTTCCCGCGCTGAATTTGGTATCTTGCTTTTACATATGAAAGACATTAAAGACCGTTCGCGCAGGCTTCGATTCTACCGAAAAATTCACGGGGTATTGGGCGGAACCCTCTTCTTCTTTTTCTTAATCATTGCGGTGACGGGGCTGCTGTTGGGTTGGAAAAAACATTCCGGCGGGGTATTACTGGCCAAATCGTACAAAGGCGTTTCGGCCGATCCGAAAACCTGGCTGCCCGTCGATTCGCTCCAGAAAATTGCGTTCAACACGCTGCGGGATTCGGTTTCCGCCGAGCTGTCGACGGAACTGGACCGGATCGACATTCGTCCGCAGAAAGGCATGGTGAAATTTGTGTTTGCCGATCACTACGCGGGTATTCAACTGGATTGCGCCACCGGCCAGGTCTTACACATCGAAACCCGCCGGTCCGATTTCATCGAAAAACTACACGACGGTTCCTACCTCGACGCCCTGGTCAAACTGGACGAACAACCGTTCAAACTCCTCTATACCAGCATCATGGGCATCGTGCTGATCCTGTTTTCAGTCACCGGTTTTTACCTCTACTACGGCCCGAAACGGATTCGACAGGAGAAGCTGACGCGGTCGGCCAAACCGGTGATTCAATAACGGTTTACGGTTTACGGTTTACGGTTTACGGTTTACGGTTTACGGTTTACGGTTTACGGTTTACGGTTTACGGTTTACGGTTTACGGTTTACGGTTTACGGTTTACGGTTTACGGTTTACGGTGGCTAACTTGCGTCAGCCACCGTAAACCGTAAACTGAAAACCGACTTAAAACCGCCTTAAAACCTCGCCCGCAGCGAAACGATGACGTTCCGGCCCGGGGCCACGATTCCCGAACTGTAGGGACGATACCGCTGATCGGTGAAGTTTTCCACCCCCGCATTGATCGACAGCAGATCCGTGAGTTGGTAGTGCGCCTTGAAATTCAGCGTGTACCAGCCCGGCGAATACGGTTTTCCGTCGGCGTCGATGGCGTACATGTAATCCTTGCCCTGCTCTTCCTGCGCCAGCTCGTTGTTGGCGACCTTGTCATTGTACATCCCGTAGAGTTCCAGCCGCAGCTTTTTGGCCGTATAACTCAGCCGCGTGATGCCGAACCAGGGAGCCGCATGGCGCAACGGACTGGTGGTGCCATCGTCCAGTTCTTCGTCACCCTTCTGGTAAGTAAAGTGTGACGAAAGACCGAATCCGGCTGGCAACTTGATTTCCAGACCAGCCTGAATCCCGTAGACCGTCGCTTTGGCCGCATTCTGAATCGCCTGAACCTGACTCAATTCGCCGTTGTACTGAATGCTGTCCTGACCGTTCAGCGTGAAATTCCGCCGAACCAGCGCGTTGTCCAGATACGTGTAATACGCCGTCAAGTCGACTTTTACACGGTTTCCGAAGACTTTGGCAACGCCCAATTCCGCATTGTAGGCATACTCCGCCTTCAGATTCGGATTGGGAATGACCACCGAACCCGGCTCCGATTCAAACACCTTTCCGACATCATCGACGTTGGGCGAGCGAAAACCGGTGGACAAATTCGCACTCAAACTCCAGGTGCTGGCCGGGTGATAAACCAGTCCCGCGCTGCCGGTCAGGGCACCGTTGTTAAGTTTCGCGGTGGTAAACGGGAACGGGTAAAACGTGGTTTCGAACTTCGAATTCAGGACAAACTGGTTGTAGCGCGCTCCGGCCTGAAACGTCACTTTGTCGCTGGCTTTTAGCTGGTACGTCAGGTAAGCCGCATACGACGCCCAGTTCGATTTGGGGTAGCGCGGGGCACCCGGCACGGACACATTTGTGGAAATATCCAGATTGGTAGCCGTCGAAATCACGTCGTTGTAGATCGCTTCCAGTCCGTAAAACAGCTTTTGTTTGTCGTTCAACTGCTTGTTGAAGTCGATACTGGCCGAAAAAGCATTTACTTTTTCGAGCGTCGTCCGCCGTTCCGAATCGTTCAGGTCGCGGTCGATGCGGCTTTCTTCAAAAAACTGGTGGGCCAGCCGGATGCTCATCTGGTCGTATAATCCTCCGCTTGCGGTATTCGTGATGGTCAGGTTGTTCATCATCCATTCCTGCGGGCCGTAGTTCCATTCCGCACTGCGCGGCAGATTCCGGCGGTAGCGCAAAAGCCGGTCGTAGCGTGCGTAGTTGGATGTGGTCGAATACTGAAAACCGTAGTTAAAATCCCAGCGATCGTTCGGTTTGAACCGAATTTTCTGCATCAGATTGATCTGCGAATAGCCCGTCGGACGCTGCACCCGCTGGTCCTGGTTCTGAATCACCCGGTCTTCGCTGTCGATCCGCTCGACGTATTCCTTGCGGAGGTATTCTTCCGGCCCGTGCGAACCCATGCGCAAATCGCCGAAATCGTTGTGGGAAATGCTGGTGGCAATTCCCCACTTTTTCCAGCCGACACTGACGTCGGCGTGGCCCGTCAGCTCACTGTTGGCGGACGAATACCGCCCCACCACCGAACCCGACACCAGCGGTTTTGCACTGTCCGACAATTTAGGCATCAGCGTATAGAAACTCATCACGCCCCCAATGGCATCGCTGCCGTACATGACCGAACCCGGCCCAAAAACCACCTCCGTATTTTCGATGGAAAAAGGATCGAGCGAAATCACATTTTGCAGGTTCCCACTCCGAAAAATAGCGGTATTCATCCGCACGCCGTCGACCGTAATCAGCAGACGGTTGGTCGAAAAACCGCGAATCATCGGGCTTCCTCCGCCCTGCTGGCTTTTCTGGATGAACACTTCGCCGGATTGGCCCAGCAGATCGGCGGCAGTCTGCGGATTCTGAAACGCCACGTCTTTGGCCGAGATTGTCGTAATTTTGACCGGCACATCCCGGCTCGACTGATTCCAGCGATTGGCCGTCACCACCACCTGATCCAGCGACAGCGACGACGGTTTGAGGTACAGAGACAACCCGGCTTTCGCCAGTTCGTCGTAACTGACGGTTTGGGTCTGATAGCCAACGGATCGGATTTCGATCCGGTCAGCGCCTTTAAAAGCGGTGATGTCTACCTTGCCTTTGGCTCCTGAAAGGAGCAAAACCGTCGGTTCCTGGCTCGAAAGCGTCACCCGTTCGAGCGGCCGGGAATCTTCCCGGTCTTTGATGGCAATCACCTGGGCGTAGCTTTCCGCGTAGGCCCCGAGCAACGCCCAGAGAATTATATTTTTTTTCATAGCTTACCGGTTAGGAAGACACGAAAGACCTGAGAAGAGCGACAACCCTTTGTTCATCAAGGGCGTGCTCTTTACTCTTTTGTCTTTATTCTCTTGTCTTCGGTATTCGTTTCACATGCATTCAGACACACTTATTCAAAGCTGACGGGAAATGGTCAGCCCGGAAATCAAACGTACACGATGTGAAACGACCGTTCAGGCGGAAGCTGCGGAGGGGTGAGGGCCACGTAGAGAGCAAACTGGTTGATAAAACCGCCGACCCTCTGTTCAGGAAACCAGTTGGTTGGGGGATAAATCCAGGAAAGCAGATCCTGGCAGAAAATCGGTTGTAAAAAGGGGGAGGCTTCGTTCGATTCTTCTTCCTGCTGTTGTGCGTCTTTTTCGAGCGCTTCCAGCGACGCCAGTTGTCGGTTCAGGCGGGTTTCTTCTTTGTCCCACCAGCACTCGTAAAATACACTGTCGCCGACCACCGTCGTTGCGATCAGGTCATACATCTGCCCCTGGTATTCAAATTCGTGGTCGTGTTCCCAGCGCAGGTTGGTTTTGATTTCGGAAACCGCCAGTTTCAGTGTCACCCGCTGCGATTCCGTACGGCCCTCTTCCAGACGGTTTTCCACGTCTTTCCTGACCCGGTATTTTTGGGATTGCAGGAGCGTATAGGTTCCCCAGAAAGGCAAACCCAGCGTCATCAGGAGCAGTATGAGTATCGACGTCCTCAATCCGGCAAATGGGTAAAGGTTATGGCAAGCGGAACACGGGTTGGTTTCAAAAAAACAGGAACCAGCTAACCGGAACTTTCGTCCTGATTAGCTGGTAGTGGGCAGGGTTAGTTAGTCAATTTACAAACTCTTGATAGTCTTCGTCTTCAGAATCGACTCCAGTTCGCCCAGGTGCTGATTCAGTTCTGCCGACAGTTCTTCGTACACTTTATACGAGCCGTCGGTCGGTTTGGCATCCCCGGTTTCAACGCTCCGCCACAACGACGCCAGGCGGTTGTTGAGCTTGATCGGGAAGTTCAGCGGATCCTGACCACTCTGGTTGCGGATCTGATACAGGTTTTCTTCCACGATGCTCAGTTGCTCGATGATCTTTTTGTTGGCCGGGCTGTTGGTTTTGCCCAGTTTTTCTTTCAAATCCCGAATCTGAACCACCGCGTCGTTCGCCTTGCTGGTTTGGTCACGGAGTTTAATCGCCAGTTGGAACTGTTCCTGAACATCAGCATCGCTTACACCCTTCAAACGCGGATCGAGCTTGATTTCAAACGGTTGCGTGAGGGTTTTGCCAGCAGTCGTGAGCCGGATCTGGTATTTTCCCGAAGGAGCCAGCGGTCCCATCGTGGGCCGCGCACTCCAGACAATCATGCCTTTGAACTCGGTGGCTCCCGGATAGCGCATGTCCCACTCGAAGCGGTTCAGGCCGGCATTTTTCGTCGGCGGTTTTACGCGTGGAGCGCGTGGATTGTCCTCTTCCATCTCAGCCGCCGGTGCTTTCTCTCCCGCTGCCGGTGCATCGACGCTTTCGAAACTGCGAACCAGATTGCCTTTCGAATCCAGAATTTCAATTTTCACTTTGTCGGACGGTTTCGCCAGGTAGTACTGGAAAACCGCATTCTGAACCCGACGGACGGCACTATACGGTTTGAAAAAATGCACGTCGGCTTTGGCGACTTCGGGCGAAAATTCCCGAATCGGAGCCACATCGTCCAGCACATACATCGAACGACCGTGGGTACCGATCACCAGATCTTTTTCGGTTACGATCAGATCGGAGATTTGGGTGTCGGGCAAACCCAGTTGCATCGGCTGCCAGTTGTCGCCGTCATTGAACGACACATAAACACCGTGTTCCGTACCGGCATACAACAAACCGGGCTTCGTCATGTCTTCCCGAACCGTGTGGGCGTAATGCCCGGCACCAATGCCGGTCACGATTTTTTTCCAGGTTTTTCCGTAGTCATCCGTTTTCCAGAGATACGGGGCGCGGTCGTCCATCTGATACCGCTTGGCGGCAATGTAAGCCGTTCCGGGCTTGTGCCGCGACGCGTCGATGATGCTGATCCGGGTGTGTTTCGGCAAATCTTTCGGCGTAATGTTCTGCCAGGTTTTGCCGTGATCGCGGGTGATGTGTACCAGCCCGTCGTCGGAACCGGCCCAGATCGTGTTGACATCGTGGAACGAAGGCGCGAGCGCAAAAACCGTCGCGTAGATTTCCGGGCCGTTCATGTCCATCGTAATGACCCCGCCACTTTTTCCGAGGGAGGCCGTATCGGCCAGCGTCAGGTCCGGGCTGATTTTCTGCCACGATTGCCCCTCGTTGGTCGACATCCAGACGTGCTGTGAACAAACATACAAGCGGTTCGGATCGACCGGCGAGAACACGATGGGATACGTCCACTGCCAGCGTTCGGGCAACGCACTGGAGGGTTCGCCGGAGAAAAACCGGGGATACACCTGCACATCCCGCACCTGACCGGTGGCCCGGTTGTAGCGCGTCAACAACGCCCCCTGGCTACCGGCGTAGAAAATGTCCGGGTTTTTCGGGTCCTGGGCAATGTAGCCGCTCTCTCCTCCCCCAACGTCGTAATACCGTTCCGATTTCTTGAGTGAATTGGACCGGGCCTGCATGTGGTTCCAGCCTTCGCTGGCCACTGCCACGGTTGAGTTATCCTGCTGGGCACCGGCCACATGGTACGGAAAATCATTGGTCACCGTGATGTGGTACAACTGCGCCGTCGGGAAGTTTTCGTCCGTCCAGGTTTTGCCGCCGTTAACCGAAACCGTTCCCCCGCCGTCGTTGGACGAGACCATCCGCATCGGGTCGGCCGGGTCGATCCACAGGTCGTGGTTGTCACCGTGGGGCACCGTAATCGTTTTGTCGAATTTCACCCCGCCGTCCGACGATTTGAAGAAACCGACATTGAGGCAGTATACGCCATCTTTGTCTTTCGGATCGGCGTAGATGCGCGAGTAGTAGAACGCCCGCTGACGCAGTTTCCGCTCGGAGTTGACGTATTTCCAGGTCATCCCGGCATCGTCAGACCGGTATACACCGCCGTCGTTGGCTTCCACAATGGCCCAGACGCGGTTGGGATCGACCGGCGAAACCGTCACGCCAATTTTGCCGACCGGCCCTTTGGGCATCCCCGGTTTGTTGGTCAGTTCGGTCCAGGTGTCGCCCCCGTCCGTCGATTTGAACAAACCGCAGGCACCACCGCCCCCCCACATTTTGTAGGGCGTGCGATACACCTGCCAGATCGACGCGTAGATCACTTTCGGATTCGTGGGGTCGATGATGAGGTCGGCCGCACCAGCTTTGTCACCTTTGTACAGAACTTTTTTCCAGGTCGTACCGCCGTCGGTAGTCCGGAAAACACCCCGCTCTTCGTTCGGGCCGTACGGATGGCCCAGAGCCGCTACGTAAACCGTATTCGGGTCGGTGGGATGCACGCGAACCCGGGCAATGGCCTGCGTATTTTTCAGACCGATGTTCTTCCAGGTTTTGCCCGCGTCGGTGGTTTTGTAAACGCCATCACCCTGCATGATGTTGCCCCGAAACTGGGTTTCGCCGGTTCCGATGTAGACCACATCCGGGTTGGTTTCCGAAACGGCCACCGCCCCCACTGAAGAACTTTGCAGTTGACCATCGGTAACGGGTGCCCAGGTATTCCCGCCATCGACGGTTTTCCATAAGCCACCACCAACCGCGCCAAAATAGTATTCCTGTTTGCGCGAGGAACTCCCCGAAGACCCCAGGGAGCGACCGCCCCGGTTGGGACCAATGTTGCGCCAGGTCATTCCTTTAAAATGCAGGGAGTCGGTCGCCAACACCGGCGAAGACGACTGAGCCGCGGCCGGCTCGGTCAGCAGAAGCCCCCCTAAAGCCGTCAGAATGAGACAGTGGTGTAATTTCATAGACTGTTTTTTCAAAAAAAGTATGTAGGGTTAATTTAACGCTTCATCAGGAGATCCGGATGGGTTATTTATTGATCGTCCAATTCCGGGTCGATTCTCTAGCGGTAGCCTTCGTTCTGATCCAGATTCTTGTTGGAATCGATGTCCGCCAGGGGAATCGGGAAAACCTGCCGTCCCGCGTTCGTCAGCGTAATCGGCGGACCATTTTTCCGGGCAACAGCCACCAGTTTGGTCATGGCCTGGTTGGTCCGGACCAGATCGAAGAAGCGGTGGCCTTCAAACGCCAGCTCAATTTTCCGTTCCTGCCAGATGGCCTGCAAGGTCGGCTGCAAACCGGTGACCGTCGAAGCGGCCAGTCCGGCCCGCGTTCTGATCCGGTTCAGATCGGCCAACGCACCGGTCAGGTTTCCGGTTTGGGCCAAGGCTTCCGCCCGGTTCAGATACACCTCGGCAATCCGCAAAATATGAACGTTATCGATGTTACCGGCTTTCTGGTATTTCGTCGAGTAATAGACACCGACCACATTGTCACGGGCCGTCATTTTTCCCCGCACATCGCTTGGATTGGCAATCAGTTCGGCGTAGAATCCTTCGTGAATGGCAATGTCGCCCCGGCCACCCATACTGGACGGAAAATACCAGTTGCGAAGACCGCTCTGGTCGGTGGAACCAAAGGCTAGTTCAAAAATGGATTCGGTAGAAAAAGCCCCCGAGAAAATCGATTCGTAAGAACCCAGCAAGGCATATTTACTGTCGTTGATGACCAGGTTGGCATACTCGATCACTTTCTGGGGCTGGTTGGTATACAGATACAGGCGGGAAAGCAGCGCCCGGGCGGTTCCCTTCACGGCCTGCGAACGGGTGGTCGTGATGTTCGCGTGCGTTTCCGGCAATAGCTCAAGTGACTTCAGAAGATCGCTTTCCACCTGCGCATAGGACTCCACCAGCGTAGACCGGCTCGGAAACAACGAATCGTCGACCTGTTTGGAAGGCTTCAGCACCAGCGGAATGCCCATCGTCCCTACTACACCCGGCACGCCCCCGTATGAACGGGTCAGGTCAAAAAACGTCAGGCCCCGGATAAAATACGCCTGCCCCAGAATGGCGTTCTTGGTGGCATCCGGAATGTCCGTCAGGGTCGGAACGGCTTCGATCAGCGTGTTCGCGATGTTGACCGCGCGGTAGGCCCGGGTCCACATGGCGGCATTTTCCCGGTTGGCCGGTGCCGTCACGTAGGTGTCCATTTCCCGGTAAAAATCCCAGGTTCCCACGCTTTGTGAAATATCGGCTGCGACATCGCCCATCAGGATGAAGTTTCGCCCGTAATAGTTTCCGTCCTGGAGCTGGTTATACATCCCGGCCATGGCCGCCGTGGCACCTTTCAGGTTGGTAACAGCAACGCTTTCCGACACCTCGGCCTGCGGTTCCTGATCCAGCACATCACAGGCCGTCAATACACTGCACAAAGCAGTGGTCAGAAGAATATGATTCAGTCTTTTCATGGCGTCAATTTTAAATGGGTACATCCTGTCAGTAGCGGTTGAGAACGGTTAAAAACTTACGTTGATACCAGCCATATACACCCGTGGTTGCGGCATCGTGTAGAACTCGATGCCCTGCGTAAGGTTGGTGGCCGCCGTTCCGGTCAGTTCCGGGTCCAAACCGGTGTACTTCGTGAACGTCAGGACATTCTGGCCGGACACGTAAACCCGCGCACTCGACAGCTTAATTTTGCTCAACAGCGTAGCTGGCAGGCTGTAACCGATCGACAGGTTTTTCAGACGCATGTACGAACCATCTTCCAGAAAGCGCGAAGGGCGCAGATTGCCCGAATAGTTTTCCGCCGTCATTTTCGGGATCATCGTTTCATCACCCGGTTTTTGCCAGCGATCCAGTTGGCTCGTCATGAAGTTGGTATTCCGCGTACCGCCGTGTTCCTGGAAAAAGCGGTTCCAGTGCAACTGCATGTTTCCATAAGAATACTGGAAGAAGAACATCAGGTCGAAGCCTTTGTAAGACAGCGTGTTGGTAATCCCGCCGAAGAAATCCGGGTTGGCGTTGCCCACGATCTTGCGATCGACGTTGGCGTCAAACTTGCCATCACCATTCACATCCGTAAAAATGGGCGCTCCCGTTTCCCGGTTGACGCCGGTTTGCTCGTGGAAATAGAACGAATACATGGAGTAACCCTCTTCGTAGCGGTAAATATCCCGGTTGTAGACGGTGAACGGCGCGGCCAGCTTGGTCAGGCGGTTTCTGTTGGTGGCAATGTTAAAGTTCACATTCCAGTCGAGCTTGTCTGCTCCACCGCGCAGGACGTCGGCATTGATACCCAGTTCGACCCCACTGTTCTGCACCGAACCGTAGTTCTGCACCAGCGTATTGAAACCGGAGGTCCGGGGCACCGGAACAGCCAGCAACAGATCCCGCGTGTTCTTGACGTAATAGTCGGCGGTAATTTTCAGGCGGTTTTTCAGCAAACCCAGATCAAGCCCAACGTTGGTTTGCTCCGTGGTTTCCCATTTCAGGTTGGGATTGGCCAACTGGACGGGTGCCGTTCCCGGCAAGTTCACATACGCCGAAGAACCGGACACATCGCCCAGGTCGTTCAGGTTGCCACCCCAAAGGCCCAGGGACTGAAAATTCGTAATCCCGCTCTGGTTCCCCGTAAAACCGTAGCTGGCCCGGAGTTTCAGCACGTTGATTGCCGACACCGATTTCATGAACGACTCCTCGGAGAGCAGCCAGCCCACGGCCACCGACGGGAATGTTCCCCAGCGGTTGGCCACCCCAAACCGGGAAGAACCATCGCGCCGGACGTTCACCGTTGCCAGGTATTTGTTTTTGTAGTCGTATACAAACCGGCCAAACACCGAAGCGATTCCCCAACTGGAACCTTCCGACGTACCGGTTTGAACAGCCGCCGAGATGATTTTGCGGAAGTCGTTGCTGGGAAACTGTTGGCCCGTAGCCGACGTCCGGCTGAAAACCGACTCCTGAACCGACGTTCCCACCAACGCATTGATCGAGTGATTGCCGAAACTCCGCTGGAACGTCAACACGTTCTCCTGCACCCAGTTATCATCCCGCGTGTTGACCGAACGGGCCGAGCCGTTGACCGCAGCACCGTTGTTCAGAAACGTGTCGTCGTAGAGATCTTCCTGGATGTTGCTGTAATCCAGGCTGAAGCTGGACCGCAGACTCAAACCCGGTATAATGTCGTATTGGGCGTATACATTAGCCAGAAACCGGTTGGTCGACATCGTGATGTCGTTGTGTTCAACAGCCGCCAGCGGGCTTTCGAAAGTTCCGAATTTGGTATACGAACCATTGGCCTGGTAAAAAGGCAGGTTAGGCGGCAGAAAGAAGGAGCCTTCCAGCGCACCGGAAATGTTGTCGTCGTTCCGAACCCGGTTCCGGAAGTTCCGGGAGAACAGGACGCTGGTTCCGACTTTCACTTTGTTGATGGGCGTAAAGTCGAGGTTGACCCGGCCGCTCGTCCGTTTGAAATCGGAGCCTTTGATGACGGCTTCCTGAAAGAAGTTGTTGACCGAAACCAGGTACTGGATTTTGTCGGTACCGCCCGTAATCGACAGGTCATGGTTGCGCAGGAGTCCGTTCTGGAAAACCGGCTCTCGCCAGTCGGTGTTGATGGTTCCGGCCGGATTGGCATACGGGGCCGCCTGGCCGTTGTTGACCGAAGCTTCGTTGATCAGCGTTTCGAAGGTCGTTCCGTCGACCACGGCGGGTTTGCGCCACAGGTTCTGCGTACCGATGTAGGTACCGAAGCTGATCTTTGCTTTCTTATTGGCTCCGCGTTTGGTAGTAATCAGCACGACACCATTGGCCGCCCGCGCCCCGTAAATCGCGGTGGCAGAGGCATCTTTCAGAATTTCCATGGAGGCAATGTCGGCCGGGTTGATGTCGGCGATGGGGTTGGTGGTGCTTCCGCCCAGGCCAATTGCCGAAAGGCTCCCCGACTGAATCGGAATACCGTCGACGACGTACAGCGGATCGCTGGAGCCGTTGATGGAGGTCGTTCCCCGCACCCGCACCATCATGCCGCCCCCGGGCGTACCGGAGTTGGCGCTCACCTGCACCCCGGCGGCCCGTCCCTGGAGGAGTTGGTCGCTGCTCGGAGCCGGAATGTTTTCGATGGCTTTACCGCTTACCGACGCGATGGAACCCGTGATGGTTTTCTGGGCCTGTGTTCCATAGCCGGTCACAATCACTTCCGTTAAAATCTTGGTATCGGTCACCAAGACCACGTCGATTTTCGACTGGTTTCCGATGACCACTTCTTTATTCTGGAATCCAATGGAAGAAAAAACCAACGTTCCGCCTTTGGTACTGATGCTGAGCTGATAGGCACCATTGGCATCGGTGGTCGTGCCGATCGAAGTGCCTTTCAGCACTACATTCACGCCCGGTATGCCGGTATTTTCTTCCTGGCTGTTCACGATCCCTTTCAGGATGCGGTCCTGCGCATGCAGAAGATGGGCGGAAAAAATAAGAATAAGAACAGTAGCAATTTGCTTCATTTGATGAGTTGATTTTGGGTTACACAAACTCCGGTGGAGATGGGCAACGGACGTAGCAGCCTTCCCGGATCTACTAGTCCGGTGATTGGGGTCGATTCATTTCCGTTTGCAAACAGGTTACGCTCTGGCCGGACACACGTAGCACAAAGCCAGCGTACCGGGCGGGCAGATCGGACGCCGTAGACGAGTCGGTATTCGTGTATTTGAAAAACCAGCCCCTGTTAATGTACAGGCCTGGCAGCGGTATGTAAGAAAGTAGTAGCCATGATAACTCGTGGTTAGAAATGGGAAACTCCGTCTGAATTGGTTCCAAACGGCTACTTTTCTTGCTTGACTGGAAGGGAATAAACAGAGCTGGCGAATGAAGCAAACCCTGAGAATGTACTTGGAGAGCTACGAAGAATATTCTTTGGCAAATTTAGGAAAAAGCCAATTTTAATACAAAGAAAAAGATCAATAATATTTTCTTTTATTTCAACTTGCAACAGTGTTTTTTATTGTTAAAACAAAATTTAGCTTATTATTTTCTCCACCCATTGTCAAATAGACGGAATATATTGTACATCGAAACAATTGGATTGGTGAGCAGATATATTGGTTTTTCCCTGAATATCCAAAACAAAGCAAACCGAATTTTGCACTATTCTTTTATATTGTTTTTTCTATCTGCGAAAATCATTACTTGCCAAAATTAAAATACTATTAAACTTGACATCGGTTGGATTGCTTCTAATATTTGGGAGGAGTTTACGAAATATTTACAAGGCTTACCACCCGCTACCCGCTTCCAGCCGCACTCGAAGCCTGTAGCGAAAACCAGCAGTTGAAATAACAACTGTATCGGGTTGTCATTGACAATCCAGATCATCATCATTGCGTACTGTAACAGGTTTTTACTGCCTGAACGGATTTTGTGTGCATTGCCACTCTGGAAGGGGAGTTGCAGGAAAGCACAGAAAAACGGTTTGGGGTCTGTAGCAAAAAACCTGAAGATCTTGCTTGATTGGTATACCGGCCCGACTGTCTCCGACCGACGCGTTATGTGCGGCCTGACCCGGCGTGTTCGGAGCAGTCGTTGCCCGGTGTTTTACCAGAAAAAACTTCCCACAGATGTCGTGCTCCCGGGCCTATGCCCGACTTGTACGGCCCTGCACAACTCTTATCTTTCGTTCATGAAAAATCATTTATCAGCATCTTTTTTGGGCAATCGGGCCTCAGCCGCCGTTGCTTGGGTCGTGCTGGGTCTGCTCCTGAGCCCCGACCTGGCCGTGGCCCAGCGAAAAGCCAAAACCGCTTCCCCCTCCACCGCCGTTTCTACAATTTCGGAAAGCCTTTTCAACGGCTTGCGGTGGCGTAACATCGGGCCGTTCCGGGGTGGGCGCTCCCTGGCAGCCGCCGGTCACGTCGACCAACCCCTGACGTACTACTTTGGAACTACCGGCGGTGGCGTTTGGAAAACCGTCGATGGCGGGGCCAACTGGCTTTCAATTTCCGACAGCACATTCAAATCCAGTTCGGTTGGTGCGATTGTCGTAGCACCCTCTGATCCGAATATCATCTACGTCGGTATGGGCGAATCCGACATTCGCAGCAACATTTCGTACGGCGACGGTGTCTACAAATCGACCGATGCCGGCAAGACCTGGAAACACATGGGCCTGAAGATGGCCGACGCGATTGGCAACATCGAAGTCCATCCCCAAAACCCGGACATTGCTTACGTGGCAGCTCTGGGCAATCCGTTTGCGCCGAACAAGGAACGCGGTGTTTTCCGTACCACCGACGGCGGCAAATCGTGGAAACACATTCTGGCCAAAAACGACAGCACGGGAGCTGCCGTGGTGGAACTTGACCCCAACAATCCGTCGATCGTTTATGCGTCGATGTGGCAGGCCTACCGAAATAGCTACATGATGAGCAGCGGTGGACCGGGTTGCGGCCTGTACAAATCAACCGACGGGGGTGACACCTGGATCAGCCTGCACGACAAACCGGGTATGCCCAAAGGCCTGCTCGGAAAAATCGGTATCACGGTTTCGCCGGTTAACTCCAACCGCCTGTATGCGATGGTCGAAAATGCCAAAGGCGGTTTGTACCGTTCCGACGATGCGGGCATGACCTGGCAACTGATCAACGAAGACAAAAACCTGTGGCAACGTCCGTGGTATTACATGATGCTGGCAGCCGACCCGCAGAACGAAAACGGCCTGATCATCCTGAACGTGAATGCCTTAAAGTCGTATGATGGCGGTAAAACCTTCTCCCGGATTCCGGTTCACCACGGCGATACACACGACATCTGGTGGAATCCGAAGAACCCCCAAAACTTCATCATTGCCGACGACGGCGGGGCCGAAGTGACCTATAACGGCGGGGCAACGTTCTCCGACATCGACATTCCGACGGCGCAGTTTTACCACGTTTCGCTCGATAACGACTTTCCGTATAACCTCTACGGTGCGCAGCAAGACAACTCGGCGATCCGGATTGCCAGCCGCACGACGGATTTCTCAATCGGGGCTGGTGCCTGGTATCAGGTGGCCGGTGGCGAGTCGGGCTACATTACGTCCGACCCCAACAATCCCGAAGTGACATTTGGGGGAAGCTACGACGGTTTGATCACCCGCTACGACAAGGCGACCGATCAAAACCAGCGCATCAACGTCTACCCGGATTACAGCATGGGAGCGCCTTCTGCCGACCGGAAATACCGGTTTCAGTGGACGTTCCCGATTGTCTTTTCTCCACACGACCCCAAAGCCCTGTATGTGACCTCGCAGCACGTTCACCGCAGCTACGATTACGGTCATACGTGGGAAGACCTTAGCCCGGATTTGACGCGCAATGACCCGAAAACGCAGGGCGATACGGGCGGGCCGATCACGAAAGACAATACCGGTGCCGAGACGTTCCCGACGGTTTTCACCTTTGCCGAATCGCCCATCGAGAAAAACGTGTTCTGGGCGGGTTCCGACGACGGTTTGATGCACATCAGCCGCGACGGTGCCAAAAGCTGGCAGAAAATTACCCCGCCCACTTCGCAACTGCCGGAATGGGCCATCATGAGCATGATTCACCCGTCTGAGCACACGACCGGAAAAGCGTATCTGGCGGCCAAACGCTACATGTCGGGCGACCGCAAACCGTATCTGTTCAAAACAACGGATTACGGAAAAACCTGGACATTGATCACGGCAGGCATTCCGGCGGACGAATATTGCCATGTGGTTCGGGAAGATCCCAACAAAGCTGGTCTGTTGTATGCCGGTACCGAACGTGGTGTGTATGTATCGTTCAACGATGGAACTTCCTGGCAGAAGCTGAATCTGAACCTGCCCATCACGCCCATCCGCGACCTCCAGATTCACAAACGGGAGAAAGACCTGGTGGTGGCCACGCACGGCCGGTCGTTCTGGATCATGGACGACATTACGCCCCTGCACGAGATCGCCGATCAGCAAGCCAAGGGAACGTTGGCTGGCAAATCGGTGCATTTATTCAAACCGCGTCCGGCTTACCGGATGGACGGCGGCACCGAAAACCTGCGCAGCGGCCCCTCGCTGGACGAAGGCGAAAACGCGCCCAACGGTGTTCTGGTGCGGTATTACCTGAAAAACAAACCAGCCAAAGAACTGAAATTGCTCTTCATGACCACGGCAGGCGACACGATCATTACGTATTCCAATACCAAAGACAAAAAGGGAACACCGCTAAAAATCGCGAAGGAATTTTACGACGATGCGACAGCCAAAAGACCGGGAACGGCTCCGGCGCTTTCGGGCATGAACGCTTTTGTCTGGGACATGCGGTATCCGGATGTAACCCCGGTTGATGGCATCAACGTGATGTGGACCGGCCGCGGAACGGGTGCCAAAGTGGTTCCGGGGCAATACAAAGTCCGGCTTTTGCTGGGAGATTCGCTGGTGGCCGAACAACCGTTCGAAATCCTGAAAGATCCCCGCCTGAAACTGACGGATGCGGATTACAAAGCGCAGTTTGATCTGTTGTCGAAGATCAACAACAAGTTGTCGGAAACGCACAAGGGCGTCAACCAGATTCGGCAGATCCGGAATCAGGTGAACGGGTATATGAAGGACGTGAAAGACCCGGCAGTGGCGGCAAAATTCAAGAAAGTGACGCAGCCGATGCTCGAAACGCTGGACAAACTAGAGTCGGAGCTGATGCAACCCAAATCAAAAGCGCAACAGGATGCGCTGGCCTATCCCATCCGCCTGAATGACAAACTGGCGGGGGTTAGTTCGGTCGTTTCGTCGGCCGATACCAAGCCGACCAAAGCGTCCTACACGGTTTACGAAGCCCTGGAAAAACAGGTCGACGGTTCGCTGACAAAACTGAAAGATATTATCAATCAGCAGGTTCCGGAGTTCAACCGACTGGTAACCGAGCAACGCATCCCGGCCATTACGCCCTAACGGTTTGTGAGAGGTGAGAAGAAAGACGTGAGAGCAAAGACCAGTTCTTCTCTCTTTCACGACTTTCTTCTTTTTCTCTACTTGTTTTCAAGGCGGTTTCTTCAGAAAACAAGCCCATTTCCCCTCTCTTGTGGTCGCATAGCGACCAAATATGTGTAGACCAGGTCTCACCGAAACCTATTTTGAGAGGTCGCATAGCGACCAGATGTTTATAGCACACATTTCACCGCAGCATCCTTTTTGTCAGATCGCAACGCGACCAAAAAAATCAAAATCAACCTGCTTTCTACAAACATTCGGTCGCTAAGCGACCCGTATAGCATCTGGAATGTCCCGATTCTAACCGAAATCTGTTCGCCGGAAATTATTTATTTTATTGGATTTCTTCTTCAGGCATTTCCTGGCGAAAACCGCCTGAACGAATTGAAAAACCCATTACCGGGTTCCCTCTGTCCCGTTTTCAATAAAACCGTTCGCTTCCACCAGGAACGCATTACCGAATGGTTTTCCTATCCTGTTTCCCGCTCGATTAACACCTCTTTGCCGGCATTTTACCCCGCTATGCTGGTTCCTGCCAGATACGTCTAGAAAAAATTTCTGCCAGTAGAGTCGACGGAAAGCAGATTCCGATTAAATTCCTACCAATACGAATTTATACAGTAATATTTATTGAGTTTTATCCAATGCATAAGTTAAAATCGTTTATTATTTAGATTTGTAAAGGAAATTATCAAAAGCACATTTGCCTCTTTTTACGCACGAACGACTTCATCAACAACCCTTTTTCAGCTTTCTGAGACCACACGTACATGAAGCGAGACACTATTTTACTGATCGGAGCCAACGGACAAATCGGTACGGCTCTGCTCCCCTGCCTACAGGATCGTTTCGGAGTCGACTCCGTGGTGGCGTCGGATTTACGAATGCCGACCCTGCCGCAGGGGCCGTTTGAAATCCTGGATGCCACGCAACCGGACGAGCTGGCCCGAATTGTCCGGAAATATAACGTTACCCAGATTTACCACCTGGCCGCCGTTCTCTCGGCCAAAGGCGAATCCGACCCGATCAATGCCTGGAATCTGAACATGCAAACCCTGCTGAACGTCTTTGAAGTAGGCCGGACCTATAAACTCGATAAAGTGTTCGTTCCCAGTTCCATTGCGGCTTTCGGCGATCATTCTCCCAAATACGAAACACCGCAAACCGCCTACATGGACCCGTCGACGGTGTACGGAATCAGCAAAGTGGCCGCCGAAAACTGGTCGATGTATTACCACAAACGATACGGGTTGGACATTCGCTCGCTGCGCTACCCCGGCGTCATCAGCTACCAGTCCATGCCCGGCGGAGGAACCACGGATTATGCCGTCGACATTTACCACAAAGCCGTTCAACACCTGCCGTTTGAGTGTTTTCTGTCGGAAAACACCCGCTTGCCCATGATCTACATGGACGATGCCATTCGGGCGACGATGGAACTGATGGAAGCGCCCGAAGATCGGGTTCAGGTGCGGACCTCGTATAACCTGACCGGCATGAGTTTTACGCCCGCCGAACTGACAGCGTCCATTCAAACGTATTTTCCGGATTTTTTGACCCGTTATAAACCGGATTTCCGGCAGGAAATTGCCGATTCGTGGCCCAAAACCATCGATGATTCGGCGGCCCGGCACGACTGGGGTTGGCAACCGCACTACGATCTGCCCGCCATGACCCGCGAAATGATTACCCAACTTACCCTAATTTACGATCCACAATCCCAACTGAAATAACATGACTCCTTACGAAACTACCCGCGCATCCTTTCAGCAGGAACTGGACAGCATCAAAGAAGCCGGTCTCTACAAATCCGAGCGGATCATTGTCTCCCCGCAGTCGGCCATTATTGCCGTGAAAGACGGACAGAAAGTACTGAACTTCTGTGCCAATAATTACCTGGGACTTTCCTCCCACCCCGATGTCATCGAAGCGGCTCACCAGGCGCTTGAGAGCCACGGTTTCGGCATGTCATCGGTGCGGTTTATCTGTGGTACGCAGGACATTCACAAGGAACTGGAGCAAAAAACCGCCGAGTTCGTCGGAGCGGAAGACTGCATTTTATACGCGGCTGCCTTCGACGCCAACGGGGGCGTGTTCGAACCCTTGCTGAACGAAGAAGATGCCATCATTTCGGACGAACTCAATCACGCGTCGATCATCGACGGCATCCGGCTGTGCAAGGCCAAACGGTTCCGGTATAAACACAATGACATAGCCGATCTGGAGGCTCAGCTACAGGCCGCTTCCTCGTCACGCCGTAAATTGATTGTTACCGACGGCGCCTTTTCGATGGACGGAACCATCGCCCAACTGGATAAAATCTGTGATTTGGCTGACCAATACGGTGCCATGACGATGATCGACGAATGCCACGCCAGCGGTTTTCTGGGCCGAACGGGGCGCGGCACCGCCGAATACCGCAACGTTCTGGGGCGAATCGACATCATCACCGGCACCTACGGAAAAGCACTCGGCGGGGCTTCCGGCGGTTTTACGGCGGCCCGGAAAGAAATCGTTGAACTGCTCCGCCAACGGTCGCGGCCGTACCTGTTTTCCAACACGCTGGCACCATCGATTGTCGGCGCATCGCTGAAAGTGCTGGAGTTGCTGAATGCGTCGACGCACCTGCGGGACAAACTGGAAACCAACACCCGGTATTTCCGGGAAGCGATGACGGCCGCCGGTTTCGACATCATCCCCGGCGAACACCCGATTGTGCCGATCATGCTCTACGACGCACCGCTGGCGCAGGAATTTGCCGCCCGGTTGCTGAAAGAAGGCATCTACGTCATCGGTTTCTTCTACCCGGTTGTTCCCAAGGGCAAAGCCCGGATTCGGGTGCAGATTTCGGCGGGTCATGAGCCGGAGCACCTGGAAAAAGCGGTGGCTGCCTTCACCAAAATTGGTCAGGAACTGGGCGTGATTCCCGCCTGATCGAATTCATTCCCCTACCATACAGCCTGGGGCCGGTCGGAACACACCGGGTAGGGGGATTTGTGTTCATGTCATTGCGTTGCGTTTCGGCCGAAAGAATACAACCCACTGTAAATCAATGACAAAAGAAAGCAAAACCGTAATCCAGGCCATTGCGCTGGGATTGGTCAGTAACCTGTTCCTCTCCGTTGGGCTGATTGTCAACAGTCTGATGGCTTTTTCCGGTTCACACTGGGCCTGGACGGCATCGCTCCGGTATTGGCTGCTGCTTCCTTTTCTGTTGATCATCGTTGCCGGGAACCGTCAGTTAAAACCGCTGCTGGTCGTCCTGAAACAGATGCCCGGCACGTTTCTGATCTGGGGCAACGTCGGCTTCGGAATTTTCTACGCCTTCCTGACGTTTGCCTCGCTTTTCGCACCCGGCTGGCTCGTAGCCGCCGGTTTTGAAATCACCATTCTGGCGGGCCTGCTGCTGGCGCCATTCATTTATTCAGATCACCGGGCCATCATTCCCCGGAAGGCCCTGCTGCTTTCGGCCCTGCTCGTGGTCAGCATTGCGGTGATGCAGCTTGAGAAAATGCAATCGTTCCACCTGGGCGATTCAACGCTGATCAGCCTGGGGTTAACGCTGGTGGCCGCCTTCTTGTGGCCGCTCGGCAACCGCAAACTGATGCTTGATCTGGAACACCGAAATATTCACCTGAGTGCCTGGCAACGCGTTCTGGGTATGTGTCTGGGGAGCCTGCCGGTTTTGATTCTCCTGGCAGTTTACGGTTTTTATGAATCCGGTCCTCCGGCCAAAGTGCAGGTGTTTTCGTCCTTGATGGCGGCTCTTTTTTCAGGGGTTCTGGGAAGCGTTTTATTCTTCAAAGCCATTCAACTGGTTCGGAAAAACCCCACGGCCCTGGCCACGGTCGAAGCGACGCAGGTTACCACCATCTTCTTTACACTGCTCGGTGAGATCATTTTCAAAGGCGTCGGCTGGCCCGGTTTTTACGGCAATCTCGGTTTTCTCATCATGCTGTTCGGACTGAGTTACTACGTCTTTCTGTCGGTCCAAAGTAACAAATCCAAAAAAATCCTGCAACCGGATCACGTTCACTAACGTTTCCGAACGGTTTTTGCCTACCCCGCCCACCGACAGCGCGGGGTAGGGTCGTTTCTTTTGTTGTCAGCTATTGCCAAATGTCACCGATTATTCGTTCGGACTCCCCTGTTGTTAACTCATATTCCTACCCGGCGCTTTTCCTGCCTAGTTTTACGCCATCGTTACGTTCTCCACACCATTTACTTTTGAACACCATGAAGA
Organism: Larkinella fluvii; assembly: GCF_051857545.1. Classification (NCBI taxonomy): domain Bacteria; kingdom Pseudomonadati; phylum Bacteroidota; class Cytophagia; order Cytophagales; family Spirosomataceae; genus Larkinella; species Larkinella fluvii. The sequence goes on from NZ_JBPZHB010000008.1 coordinate 165,241, forward strand.
AATCTACGTTTATTCACCTCGTTCTGGGGTGCTGGCTCAGCTTTGTCAGTACATTTCCCGTTCAGGCTCAGGCGCCCCTTTCCCTCAAAACATTTCCCGGCGGTATTACCGAAATCATTCAGTACAATGGCGCCCTTTATTTCAACGCCAACGATGGCATCAACGGTGCCGAACTCTGGAAAAGTGACGGAACAGCCGCAGGAACCATGTTGCTGAAAGACATCAATCCCGGCGCGGCCAGTTCGTCACCCGTGCGCATGATCGTGGTCAACAACACCCTGTTTTTTGCGGCCAATAACGGCACCAACGGCCAGGAACTTTGGAAAAGCAACGGAACGGCCGCCGGAACCGTGCTGGTGAAAGACATTCGAAGCGGTGGCTACGAGTCGAATCCCGCCTGGATGACCGATGTCAACGGCACGCTGTTTTTTCGGGCCAACAACGGCACCCATGGCAGTGAAATCTGGAAAACCGACGGCACCGAAGCCGGAACGGTGTTGGTCAAAGACATCAACTACGGAACCGCCGATGGCGATCCGCAGTACCTGACCAACGTCAACGGCACGCTCTTTTTCAAGGCCAACAACGGCACCAGCGGTTCCGAACTCTGGAAGAGCGACGGAACCTCTTTTGGTACAGTACTGGTGAAAGATATCTATGCCGGTGCCAATGGATCCAACATTGCTTACCCGGCTAACATCAACGGCACCCTGTATTTTGCAGCATGGACTTCGGCGACGGGCAGCGAACTCTGGAAAAGCGACGGGACGGCCGCCGGAACGGTGTTGGTCAAAGACATCTATCCCGGTTCTTCTCCTTCGGAAGTCTCCTTTCTGACCAACCTCAACGGTGTCGCTTATTTTAAAGCCTATGAACCGAATGCCGGAATCGAACTCTGGAAAAGCAACGGTTCGGCCCCCGGAACCACGCTGCTGAAAGACATTCTTCCCGGCGCACCGGGCGAAGCCAACGGCGTACCCGGTTTTCTGACGGTGGTCAACAACCAGATTTTCTTTACCGCCAATACGCTGGGCAAAGGTCGGGAACTCTGGAAAACCGACGGCACGACGGCCGGAACCGCCCTGGTGAAAGACATCAACCCCGGCCAGGAAGCATCGGACGCGACCAGTTTCGCCGAGATGGGCGGTGTGCTGTATATGAGTGCCAAAACCACCACGACCGGTTTTGAACTCTGGAAAAGCGATGGCACTGAAGCCGGGACGTTCCCGATTGCCGACATCAATCCGGGTGTGGCCGATTCATCACCGTATGAATTAACGCCCCTCAATGGTGTGCTGTATTTTGCCGCCACGGGTTCAAACGGCACCAAGCAATTGTTCCGTCTGAATCCCTGCGTCAGTCCGCCCGCGCCGAACCTGGCTTCCGGTGGTCAAAACAAGGTAACTGTTACCCAAAATGACCCGGCGGTAGTCCTCACGGCGTCCAACTGCTCGGGACAATTGAACTGGAGCGGGCCAAACAATGCGACCGGCACAGGCAACATCACCGTTCCGACCTCGGCGACCGGCACGTTCGTTTATACCGCCCACTGCGTCGTCAGCGGCTGCATCAGCCCGGCGTCCAGTGCCACAGTCATCGTTCAGCCCGCCGTCAACAACCCCGGTCCCGGGCCGGTGGTAACGGGTAATTTCGAAGGGTATCTCGACAAGGTAGAGTGCGGCACGATGCGTGGCTGGGTTTGGGATAAAAACCTGCCAAACACCGTCATGAAAGTCGAATTCTTTGCGAACGGCAATTCCATTGGCACCATCGACGCCAACATTTTCCGGCAGGACCTGAAGGATTCGGGCAAAGGCAACGGGGTTCACGCCTACAGTTTCCCGACCCCGGCAAGTCTGAAAAACGGCCTGACGTACGTCATCAGCGCCAAGGTCTTCAACAGCAATTATGTACTGAAGTGGGCACCCAAAAACCTGACCTGCCCGAACGGAAGCCGCATCGCTACCGAATCGGCCGAAACGCCAAAACCGCTCGACGTGGTCGTACTCGGCAATCCGATCCAGGGTGACCAGCTTTCGTTCGACGTCCGGGGGGCGGAAGGCGAACCCTTACGGTTGCTGTTAACCGACCTGCAAGGCCGGGTGCTGGCCGAAAAAGAGGTCGTTCGGGCTTCCGAAGTGGAACACCAACGGTTTTCCGTACACCATGCCGCACCGAGTATCTTGCTGCTTCGGGTTGCCAGCTCCCGCCAAGCCCAAACCGTTAAAATACTGAAGAGTAAGCAATAACGGCTGGTACCGATCCGTCATAAAAAACAAGCCTGAAAGGCTTGACGCTGGATAACCCCGGGTGCAACCCGGGGCACTGGACTACCGGGCCAAGGCGAAACTAAAGATGGCAAAATCGAATGGTTAGCTTCTTCAGTGAGCCGACTGCAACGCTTCCAGTGCCCCGGCCAGATACACCAGCGGAGCATTCCAGTTGATCGCAATTTCGTTGGACGCGTACGAGCAGGACGCATCGATGAACAGCTCATCCGCCGACGTGACCGTATAGCCTTCGCATTTATCCTGTTTGGGTGCATTGCCGTTGGGACCGCCCGACAACAGGCCCGGAACCGGGGCTTCAATGCCATCGGCAACCGAGGGCCGGTGGTGCGGATTCATCACCGGCTTATCGCCAAAACCGGTGACGAAGCAATAGCCGGTCGCATTGCGGCCCAGCAGATAATCGAAGTTGGTCAGGGCGTTGCGCAGGTATTTTTTGTCGTTCGTCAAGCGATACGCCTGAACCAGCGCAATGCCCTGATTGGCCGCGACCGCGCTGCTGCCCCAGATGTAATCCCGCGCCGACTTGCCCATCACGGTTTGATAAGCCTGTTGGTCAACGCCCCGGATCAGTTCATCGGCAAAACCGGCCAGCCGCTTTTTGAGTTGCGGAAGGTCTTTCTGACCCAGTGGCGTCAGGCTTTTTTCGAACCGGGCCAGGGTGTAATAGCCCAGCAGCCGAACCTGCGCCCAGGAGGGCAAGGGCATTTTATCGTCCGGAAACAGGTTGACCGCCGTATAATAGGCATCGTTCTTCGTGGTTACGTACAATTCTGCGGCTGCCCATATCCACTCGTCGCTGGCGTCGCGGTCGCCGTATTCGCCGGTGACCACATCCGGGTCGAACGCTTCATTCATCGCATTCTGACGGTAATACTGATCGGGGTTTTTCTTTGCCCAATTCCACGCCCGAACGGCAGCCGTCACGCAGGAGTCCGACAATCCCGGCAGTTCACGGCTCAACGGTTTGAAAATCCGCCCGGCCTGCGCCATCACAGCCGCAAAGTCGAGAGCCGCCGTGATGCTTTTCTGAACGACATACCGTTCCCTGGTGGCTTTGTCGGGCATCACCATACCGTCGAACCGGGCGTTGGTCAGTTTGTGATAAACCCCGCCATCGGCCGGGTCCTGCATGGTGAGCATCCAGCGCAGGTTCCAGAGCGACTCGTCCAGCAGGTCCGGTATCTTGTTCTCGCTTTCGGGAATAGCGGTTTTGAAGGTCTGGCAAAACTGCGGAAAGTCTTCATAGAGGGCCAACAGCGTGCCGGTGGTAATGCCCGAATTGACAATGTATTTGTTGTAATCTCCGGCGTCGTACCACCCGCCCGGCGACGACAGAACCGTACCCGCCGGACGCCCTTCCGAAACCGCCGAAGGATGCACCAGCACCTGCGCATCTTCCCGGACATGGCCCGCCGGACGACTCCACTGCCCGGCGTAACGGGCGGGCAAATTCGTCGAAACCCGTTGATAATAAAAGCCTTTCAGCGAACCGACGGCGACGGCGCGGTGAACATTGGGTTTGATATCGAAGGGATAGGAATGCCCCAGACCGGGAATCAGGACGACAAACGTGCCGGTGGTTTTCAGCGCGGAGAAATCCGCCGTCCGGGCGGTTTTGCCCGAAATCGCATTCTGGCGGGCTTCGCTCAGTGTGCCTTTAAAAACCGTTTTCTTCAAATCCGGCGTGGTGATCCGGAATTCACCCGAGGCATCGCCAACGACCACAGCGACTTTGGCGGCAGTGGGGTAAAAGCCGATCTGATTCAGGCGAATGTTGGTGGAAAGCGGCTGTGTTTGGGCAAAACCGGCGTCCAGCACCAGTAGAAAAGACAGCAAAACAGAAAATTGGGCAGGTTTGGGAAATCGCATGGACGTAGATTTTAGTCAAATCTACAACGATTCTAGGCGTTTACGGTTTCTTCAGAGTCGAATTTGCATGAAAATCAGGCTGCGAATCCTGTTGTATCTACTCTTTAAACCGCCCCTACATACTCTTTCAAATGACACCGGAGCGTTCGGAGCGATTGCATGATGTGGTATTCGACAGTTCGTTCCGGAATACAAAGCTGAAGTGAAATTTCACGAACGGAGTGATTTTCCATTCGATTTAACCGGAAGATCTGCCGGGTTTTATCGGGCAGATGCGCAATGCCCAGCTCCAAAGCCTTGGTCAGATCGTCGTAGGCCAGTAAATTTTCGGTATGGCAATCGTAGTCGGACAGGCTGGCAATCTTGATATTTTCGTATTTCTGCCGAATCAACACGGCTTTAATCTGATTCAGTATTTTATATTTGACCGCTCCGAATAAATAATTCTTCAGATCATCGATCTGAATGGTTTGCCGCCGTTCCCACAAATCCACAAAAAGATCCTGAACCAGCTCTTCTGCATTCTCCTGCGAGTACAATTTTTTCCGGGCTACGGCAAAAAGCGGATGCCAATACTTGCGGTAAATCGCCTGAAAAGCCTCTTCGTCCCCAGTTTGGAAGAGTTTTACCAAAACGGCATCACATAAAACCGAGTAGTCCATAGAAGATAGCGATAGTGGGTCTGCCTTGACGTTTTTGCGGAGAACACTCCCCAAAAAGAATAAATTATTATTCTAAGATTCCCATTTTGTGCCTACACGCTATCCTGTACTTACCTGTGTTTACGTACCCGTAAAATAGATCACAATAAGCCAATTCTTAGATTTATCCTATTCCACACCTGCATTCCCTGAATGTCCGTTCGTGGCGTATGCTTGCCTATAACAAAACAAAGAATTTTTAGAAATTACCTGTACAATAATATAAATATTTAATTATTTAACAGTACGATTTGCGGTTTATCTTCTCAGGATTGACGTACCGTTATAGTCAATTCCTTTCCCTATACTGACGATTTCGGATTTGTGACTGAGAATGCAAACGAATCACAAAAGCTTTTTGGAACTGCTCCAGCGCTACATGGATGGCGTCTGCTCATCGGAAGAAAAACAGATGATGGACTACTGGTATAGCTTGCTGGATCAGGATCAGGAAGAAAAAACCGGTAAGCTCTCCAGACAGCAACTGGAAGAACGGTTATGGACAAAAATTCAGCACCGGGTTCAGCGGGAAAATGAATCCGAAAATCACACAATCCATTTCAAATGGTGGCAGCACGACGGATAACGTGCCGCTGCCCAGGACCTATCTTTTTCACTAAACCCAAGACTGATGCGTAAAATTCTCTACCGATGCTCCCGAAAGTGGCCGAACCGATCCTGATCGGCACCGCCATGATTTGAGGTTAGCCCGTCTGGGCAACCACCCCGCTGCCACACAACCAGGCAGCGTGTAAACCGCAAAAAAAGTATCCATTGTTCTACTTCCTTAACAAAAAAGCAATGAAAAAACGCTTACAATTCATACCCATACCGGGTACTTTCATTCGGGCTTCGTTCCTGCTGTGCCTGCTGATGCTGGCCGTAACGAGTCTGTATGCGAATGAAAATATCCCGCTCGACCGGACCGTTACCGGCACCGTTAAAGATGAAAAAGGCGAAGGTCTGCCGGGTGTCAGCGTCGTGCTGAAAGGCTCTACCAAAGGAACCTCTACCAACGCCGATGGCAGCTACCGTCTGGATGTTCCGGAAAACAACGCGACCCTGATTTTCTCCTTTGTGGGGTATCTGTCGCAGGAAGTGGCCGTCGGCAACCGGACCCGGGTCGATGTGCAACTTTCCGTAGGCGACCGCTCCCTCGATGAAGTGGTCGTGGTGGGGTATGGTTCGCAGCGGAAACAGGATATTACCTCCGCCGTATCGGTCATCAATATGAAAGACATCGGCGAACAGCCGGCCAACAACATGAACCAGATGTTGCAGGGCCGGGCCGCCGGGGTCGTTGTGAAGCAGAAAAGCGGAACACCCGGCGGTACCTTCGAGGTGCGCGTACGGGGGGTTGGTTCGCTGGGTGCGGGCAGTAATCCCCTGTATGTTGTCGACGGATTTGCCGTTGGAACGGACATTGGACCGAACCTGAACCCCAATGATATTGAAAGCATCTCGGTATTGAAAGATGCCGCATCGACGGCCATTTACGGAGCTCGGGGCTCGAATGGAGTGGTTCTGATTACGACCAAAAATGCCAAAGAAGGAAAAACCAATATCAATTTTTCACTGGATTACGGGATTCAGACCCTGCCCGACTCCCGGCGGGTGAAAATGCTGAATGGCGTAGAATTTGCCCAGTTTAAAAAGGAAATCTTTGAAGATCAGATTCGTATCCTGCAGAAACGGGAGCCAACACTGGAAGAGGTGCCGATCGGTTTCCGCTATCCGGAACAGACGAAATACTCAACCGACTGGTATGGCCTGATCCTGAACAACAACGCGCCCTACACCGATGCCAACCTGACGATTTCGTCCGGTCAGGGTCCCCTCAAGGCACTGTTGTCGGTCGGCTATTACAAGGAAGATGGCGTCGTGAAGCATACGGATTACGACCGGATCTCGGTGCGCTCCAACCTGGGCGGACAGGTCAACAAGTTCATCAATGTAGGTTTGAACATCAACGGAACCTATACCCGGCAAAACCAGGCAAACACGAATGGCCGGAGTGCCTTGCTGGGCGGTGCGCTGCTGATGGACCCGCGGGATACGCCCTACAATGCCGACGGGAGTCTAAAACCGTATAGCAACGGCGTCGATGGTGTTTTTGGCTTTCCGAACCCGCTGTATGTGCTGGAAAACGTACTTCGCAGAAGAAGCATTGCCGACCTGCTGACCAACGCGTTTGTCGAGGTATCGTTTCTGAAAAATTTCAAGTTCAGAACCTCGGCTAACGTCAAGTTGAACAACAACACGTACAAGGAATATATTCCGTCTACCATCGGTCTTTCCGTAGCATCCGGTACGGCTGGCGCCCCTCCGCGGATTGCCACCTCAACCAATACGACCGAAGAACTGGTCAACTACTCGCTGGATCAGTTGCTAACGTATAACCCCCAAATTGGCGATCAGCATTCCCTTGACTTTCTGGTCGGCTACACGGCTCAGCAGGAGCGGGTGCGCGGGTTTTCCGGCACCGGAAATACGTTCCCCGATGACCTGGTTCCCTATTTAGGAGCGGCCTCCATCCGGTCTTCCAATTCGTACGAATTCGGCTGGGTCAACCTGGCCGCACTGGCCCGGGCAAACTACTCGTTCAAAGACAAATACCTTTTCTCGGCCTCGTTCCGCCGGGAAGGAAGCTCCCGGTTTGGGGCCAAAAACAAGTACGGGACGTTCCCGGCCGCTTCGATCGGCTGGCGGGTAACGGAGGAATCGTTTATGCCGAAAAACGACTGGCTAACCGACCTGAAACTGCGCGCCAGCTTTGGGGTGACGGGAAACAACGACATCGGTAACTACCCGAGCTTAGCGTTCGTAGGGGCCAACAACTACATTTTGGGCAACTCCTTCGCAGCCGGTAAAGTGGTAAGTTCGTTTGCCAACTCCGAACTGAAGTGGGAAAAATCGAACCAGTTGGATATCGGGATGGACCTGGCCCTGTTTAATAACAAGCTGACGTTGAATCTCGAATACTACAAGAAGATTACCAACGACATGCTGCTGCCGATTTCGATTCCGGCCGTATCCGGTTTTACCACCAGTTTGGCCAACATCGGGAAAGTACAGAACAAAGGGGTTGAAATCGGGGCTGATTTCCGGACCAACATCGGGGCGGTTAATTTCCGGACCAATGCCAACATCACCTTCAACCGCAGCAAAATCCTGGAAATCAAAGGCGCGAACGACATGCTCTGGTATGGTGGTTTCTACGGTGGCTACAACGTTCAGAAAGTGGGTCGCCCCATCGGGATGATCTATGGTTACCGGAAGTTGGGCATTTTCAACACCCAGGCTGAAATCGATGCCGCTCCGAAACAGGATGGTGCCATTCCGGGTGCCATGAAGTTCTTCGATGCCACCGGCGACGGCGTGATTTCTTACGACACCCAGGACATGGTGGAAATCGGCAACCCGAATCCGGCCTTCAACTGGGCCTGGACCGTGGCCGCCGACTACAAACGGTTTGACGTGAACGTTCTCTTTGTGGGTGCCCACGACTTCGATGTGTATCGGAATATCGAGGCTTCGACCATGAACATGGACGGCGTTTTCAACGTGCTCGATAAAGCGAAAGACCGCTGGCGGTCACCCGAAAATCCGGGTTCCAACCCGAACGCGAAAAACTCGCAAGGTGGTACCAGTTACTTCAAATGGTCGCGGGAGAGCAGCGAACGGTATGTGTATGACGGCAGCTATGTCTGGCTGAAAACCGTCACGCTGGGTTATACTCTGCCCAAAGTCAAATCGGTGCTGAGCGATGCCCGGATTTTCGTGACGGCGAACAACCTGTTCCTGTTTACCAAATACCCCGGAAACAACCCGGATGCCGGTGTTCGGGGTGGAACCGAACTCAACAACGACGATGAGTCGTATCCGATTCCGAGAACGTTTGCCGCTGGTCTCAAACTGAACTTTTAATTGACACAGACATGAAAAAAATAACGGTTATAGGTACAATTCTGCTTAGCATAGCCCAGTTTTCGTGCTCGGATGATATGCTGGTAACGACCGATCCCACCCGGATTGGTGCCGACCTTTTTTACAAAGACGAAACGCAGTTGTTGCAGGCCCTGAATGGTGTCTACGGTCAGTTGCAGGGCATTACTAATACGGCCTACATCTTTCAGGAATTTCCGTCGGACAACACCACCCTCGACTTCAACCCGCTCGATCGCGGGGGGGCGGCTGGTTGGGAAGCCTTCGAGTTTTCGACCGTCAATCAGGGAAATGGTGAAATTTCCAACCTCTGGAACCAGTACTATTCCATGATGTACAACATCAACTATGCGCTGGAGAAAATTGCGGGAAGCACGGTCGATGCTGCCATCAAAGCCCCCATCGAAGGCCAGTTGAAGTTTATCAGAGCCTACGGCTACTTCAATCTGGTGCAGTATTTTGGCGATGTCGTGCTGGTCACCCAGACACTGGCCAACCCGGATGCGGCCTTTGACCTGACGCGTTCTCCACAGGCTGAAGTCTGGGCGCAGATTGAAAAAGACCTGAAAGAAGCCGTTGCCGTTCTACCGGCTACCTATCCGGCGGCTCAACTGGGCCGGGTCACGAAAGGGGCTGCGCTGAGTCTGTTGGGCAAATCGTATCTGACCCAAAAGAAATACGCCGATGCTGTCACGACGCTGAAACAGGTGACCGGTTACACGTTAAATCCGCTGTATGCCGACAATTTCAATCCGGCCAGAAAAAACGGCCCCGAATCCATTTTCGAGATTCAGTACCAGGGCGGTAATGACCTCGGCGAGTGGAGCAACTTTGCCTATGTCTTTGCACCCCGGCTGTCGGCAGGTGCCGTAACCGGTTTTGCCAATACGCCCCCCGCGGGTCGGAACATTCCGACCAACGACATGATCGCGGCCTACGAAACCGGCGACTTGCGCAAAGATGTTTCGCTAAAAACCAGCTATACGCTGGGTGGCAAGGAATTCGCCATCCCGTACGTCATCAAGTTTACGCATCCCCACACGATTACGGGCCGGACGGACAACAACTGGCCGGTGTTGCGGTATGCCGACGTGCTGCTGATGCTGGCCGAGTCGATCAACGAAGCCACCGGACCTTCGGCAGAAGCGTTCGATTACCTGAATCAGGTGCGCAAACGGGCGGGTCTGGCGGCCAAAACGGGTCTGGATAAAGTAGCCCTCCGCGATGCGATCATGAAAGAGCGCCGGGTGGAACTGGCGTTTGAAAACCACCGCTGGTTCGATTTGCGGAGAACGAAAACGCCCGCCGAACTGACCGCTTTCATGAACGCCTATGGTGCGAAAGAAAAAGCAAAACCGACTGTCGACCGGGGTGGTATTGCGTTCAACGCGCTGGATTATGTGTTTGCCGACAACGAGTATTACCTCCCGATTCCGGCCCCACAGATTCTGATCAGCAGCAAACTGACTCAAAATCCGGGGTACTAAAGGAAAGTGCAGGATAGTTAATCGTAAAAAATGCACCTTATTGGACGGAATACTGTTAAAGTAGGATTGATCCGTGCAGTAAGGTGCATTTCCTATACAACCCTCAACTAATCCCTATTACAAAGTGACCATTTTGACAGAATCCTTTTGGCTTTGGCAGTTTCTGGGTCGTCTGCATCCGCTGATCGTCCACTTTCCGGTCGGTTTGCTCTGCGTGGCTCTGTTGCTGGAAATCATTGGCTGGTCCCGCAAGTCCAACGATATGCGGTCCGGTATTACGGCCCTGGTGTGGATCGGTGCCATCAGTTCGGTAGTGGCCGCGGTCTTTGGGCTCATTTTGATCAACCAGGAAGAATACGGCGGAGACACCGTCACCATCCACCAGTGGTCGGGGCTTACCACCATGGCCCTGGCACTTGTCACCGGTTTCGCACTCCGTTCGGGCCGACTGGCGTTGTACCGGAGCCTGCTGTTTCTAACGGTTTTCGGCGTCAGCATTGCCGGCCATTACGGCGCTTTGCTGACCCACGGCGAAGATTATTTGACCAGCGTTTTGCCCTTCGGCAAGGACGCGAAAGCCCCCTCGACGACGGATCCGAATCTGGCCTTCATCAGCAATACCAATCAACCGCTAACCGACAAGCAGATCGAGGACCTGAACCTGGAAGTCCGGTCGATTCTTGCCCACAATTGCTACAGTTGCCACAGTGCGACCAAAACCAAAGGAGAACTGCGGCTGGATAAGAAAGAATTGCTCTTCAAAGGGGGCGAAAACGGCGTTATTCTGAAGGCCGGCCACCCCGAAGAGAGCGACATGATCCGGCGGGTCAAGCTCCCGGCGGGTCACGATGACGCCATGCCCACCAAAGGCAAGCGACTGACGGACAAAGAAATAGCGATCCTCGAATTCTGGATCAAACAAGGTGCCCCCTGGCCCAGCGGTGCCGAAAAAAGCATTTACCGCGTGGCCGCTCTGGAACCCCGCATGCCCGCGATTCCGGCCGTTACCGGCGATCTGACCAACCCGGTCGACCGGTTTGTCAACGTCTATTTCCAGAAGAATAAAGTGGCCTGGAAAACCGTTGTCGACGACCGCACCTACCTGCGCCGGGTATATCTGGACGTAGTGGGATTGCTGCCAACGCCCGACAAAATTGCCTCCTTCACGGCGGATACCCGCCCGAACAAGCGGGAAATTCTGGTGACCGAACTGCTGAACCGCAACGAAGACTATGCCCAGCACTGGCTCACGTTCTGGAATGATGCGCTGCGCAATGACTACTCCGGAACCGGTTACATCACCAAAGGACGCTTCGACATTACGAAGTGGCTCTACAGTTCCCTCAAAACGAATAAACCGTACAACCAGTTTGTGCGCGAGCTGATCAGCCCGACCGAAGAATCGGCCGGCTTTATCAAGGGCATCAAGTGGCGCGGAACGATCAACTCGAGCCAGAGTACTGAAATGCAGGCGGCCCAGAACGTGTCGCAGGTGTTGCTGGGCCTGAACCTGAAGTGCGCTTCGTGCCACGACAGTTTCATCAGCGACTGGAAACTGGCCGACGCCTATGCCTTCGCCAACGTGTTCTCCGATACAACACTGGAAATTCACCGCTGCGACAAACCGACGGGCAAAATGGCCGGCACGGGCATTTTGTTCAAGGAACTGGGAACCATCAACGGAAAAGCCCCCACCGAACAGCGGCTCCGCGAACTGGCCGAGTTTATGGTGCAACCGAAAGACGGTCGGCTCTACCGGACACTCGTGAACCGGATTTGGGCGCAGTTGATGGGCCGTGGTCTGGTCGAGCCGGTCGATATGATGGACAACGAACCCTGGAGTCAGGATTTGCTGGACTGGCTGGCGTCTGATTTTGCGGCCAGCAACTACGACATCAAGCGGTTGATGACCACCATTCTGACCTCGAAAACCTACCAGTTGCCATCCATCAGCGTGAAAGATCCGGCCCTGCTCACCGCGCCGACCTTCGTATTCGAAGGCATGGTGCGCCGTCGGCTGTCGGCCGAGCAGTTTGCCGACGCCGTCAGCATTGCCTTCAACCCGGTTTACGGGGATTCTTCCCTGGCTACCAAGCTTTTGCCGGAAACCATCAAGCAGGAAATTCCCTTCCCGCGGGCGTCTCTGGTGAAGAACGACCCTTTCCTGACGGCTTTGGGACGGCCCAACCGCGAAACCGTCAGCACCAGCCGAACCTCGCAGGCCAACCTGTTGCAGGCACTGGAGTTGACCAACGGGGCCAAGTTCAACGACGCGCTGAAAAAAGGCGCGCAGATCTGGAAAGCCAAATATCCGTCGTCGGACCTAATCGTTAAAGAACTTTACCGAAACGCTCTGGGGCGCGAACCACAACCGAAGGAACTGGCGGTTGCCGAAAAAATTGTGGGTAAAACCCCGAGTATCGAAGGCATCCAGGATTTGGTCTGGGCCATTAGCTTACACCCTGAATTTCAGTTGATCAATTAAAACCCACGAAATCTGTTAGGTCTTGGAGACCTAACAGGTTTTAAAATAGAACACCATGAAGAACAGTTGGAACAGACGGGAATTTCTGCAACGCGCCAGTGCCGCTACAATGGCGGCACTGGCGGCAGGCGCTCCCATGGCAAGCCTCCTGTCAGGCTGTAAAACCAAGAAAATCGGCCAGACCGACGGAACCGCCGACACGGTTATCCTGCTTTGGATGGCCGGTGGCATGGCCCATACCGAAACGTTCGACCCGAAGCGGTATACGCCTTACGAAAAAGACATGGAGGGCAACCGGGTCCTGAGTACGTTCAAATCGGTTCCTACGGTTTTGGACGGCATTCATTTCTCGGAAGGACTTCAATCCATCGGCAAGGTGATGGACAAAGGGACGCTGATTCGCTCGTATGTCTCGGCCGACCTGGGACACATTCTGCACTCGCGTCACCAGTACCACTGGCACACCTGCTACGAACCACCCCAAACGGTGGCGGCTCCGCACATCGGCTCCTGGATTGCCAAGGAACTGGGACCTAAAAACCCGGTAATTCCCGCCTTCATCGACATCGGCCAGCGGTTTACGGTGGGCGAAGCGGAAGAACTGAAGGCGTTTCATACCGCCGGTTTTCTGGGGAATGAGTTCGGTCCCTTCTTCATTCCCGACCCCAGCCAGGGTCTGGAAAGCGTCCGGCCACCGGTGGGCATGAACGCCAGCCGGTTCGAGCGTCGCAACCAGCTTTACAACGACCTGGTGAGCAACAGTCCGATTGGGGAGTTTGGCAGCGATTACCAGAAAGAATCGCTCAAAAGGTCGATGGAACAAGCGTATATGCTGCTGAATTCGCCGGAAGCCAAGGCGTTCGACCTCAGCACCGAGCCGAAGGAAAGTTATGACATTTACAACACCGGCAAGTTTGGGCTGGGGTGTCTGCTGGCGCGTCGGCTGACGGAACAAGGCGCCCGGTTTATCAGCGTAACCACTGAATACGAACCGTTTAAAGGATTCGATACGCACGAAAACGGCCACACCCGGATGGCCGATATGAAAAAGTTGATCGATGGTCCCATTGCTCAACTCATCAAGGATCTGGACAAAACCGGGCATCTGGACCGGACGATGGTAATTCTGGCCAGCGAGTTCAGCCGCGACATGATGGTGGAAGGCCGCCCCGGCGAAAAAGTGAAGGAGCAGGTCAACCAGCCGGATATTCTCTCCGACATGAAATTCTACGGAATGCACCGCCACTTTACCGACGGAGCCTCCGTGCTCATGTTCGGTGGCGGTATCAAAAAAGGGTTTGTATACGGAAAAACCGCCGACGAACGGCCCTGCAAAAGCATCGAGAATCCGGTCAAAATTGATGGCATTCACCAGACCATCTACCACGCCCTGGGCATTGCACCGGACACCCAGTACGAAATCGAAAAACGACCGTTCTACACCACCCCTGACGGAAAAGGGAAAGCCGTCATGGAGTTACTCACCTGATACACGGCGTTCTTTTACGCGAATCCTGAGCCTTCGGGATTCGCGTAAAAAATCCCTTCAGCTAAAAAAACAGGCTTTTTTACTCAAAACAGTAGAGTAAAGGATAGTCATTGGCCTGTCTTTTTGTTAATTGAACTAATTTTATAAATACTTGCAATTTGCTCATTCAATTAATTGGATGATAGTGATTTTTCCGCGTGATTTAATCACGCTTTGCCAAGACCATCCTTATAACCTGAAATGTACATTCAACCACTTACTACCATGTCTTAAACCCGTTAGAAAACCCATGATCCGGAATCGCATTGGTTTCAGCGACCGGACCGATGCCAGACAAACGTATTTTTTGAACCCTGGGACTTCGAGATCCCTAAACCTTCCAACATCTCTATTATGAAAAAATGCATTACCTCATTGGGCAACTCCCAACGCTATGCAAAACGGCTCCTGGTACCGTGCCTGTTTGCCAGCTTATTCACCTCGCCTGCCTGGGCCAATCCCGACGGCAACAAGAATGGCCCGGAAAGCCGGTCGACGATCAACCGGGAAGTTCTTCTGGCCGATGTTACCGGTACGGTAACCGATGAAGCCGGCACCGGCTTGCCGGGTGTCAACGTTGTGGTAAAAGGTTCCAGCTCCGGAACGACCACCGATGCCGAAGGGCGGTTTAAAATCTCCGTACCCAACGAAAGAGCCGTTCTGGTGTTCAGTTCGGTGGGGTATCTGAAACAGGAAATCACCGTTGGAAGCCAGACCAGCCTGACGATCAAACTGGTTCCGGATGACCAGACGCTGTCGGAAGTCGTCGTCGTGGGTTACGGTAGCCAGTTGAAGAAAGAAGTAACCGGTGCCGTTCAAACCGTTACGGCAAAAGAACTCAAAGACATTCCGGTTTCGCAGATCACCCAAAAATTGCAGGGTCGTCTGGCCGGGGTTCAGATCAACCAGGCCACCGGTAAACCGGGCCAGGGAATGTCGGTTCGGATTCGGGGTCAATTGTCGGTTTCGGCCGGTAGCGAACCCCTGTATGTGGTCGACGGCTTCCCTATTACCGGGAGCATTGGCGCCATCAACCCGGATGAAATTGAAGATATCTCCGTTCTGAAAGACGCTTCATCGACTTCGCTATACGGTTCGCGGGCAGCCAACGGCGTGGTGCTGATCACGACCAAACGCGGAAAGGTCGGCCAGACCAACATCAGCTTCAACGCTTTCGCCGGTGTGCAGCAGGTGCCGGAACGGGGTCGGATCAAAATGCTGAATGCCGTTGAATTTGCGCAGTTCAAAAAGGAATTCTACGAAGACATGAACCAGGCGGTTCCGGTTGAATTCCAGAATCCGTCGCAATATGAAGGCAAAGACAACGACTGGTACGGTGCCTTGCTGCGGACCGCACCCGTTCAGAGCTACAACCTCACCATTACGTCCAATACGGAAAAATCCAGAACCGCCATTGTGGGTGGGATTTTCAACCAGGAAGGGGTCGTTCTGAATAACAAGTACCTGCGCTATTCGCTGCGGATGAATACGGATTACGACATCTCCCCGAAAGTACGCGTCGGGTTCAACATCGCTCCGCAGTACGTTTTTGACAACACGCCCCGCACCGACGGTGACCGCGGAACCGGGATTTTGTTCAACGCCCTGCACACCTGGCCGGTGATGCCCATTCGGGATGCCAACGGCGTACTGACCAAGTTCAACCAGTTTCCGGGCAGCACGGGGAACATCTTTGCCTACCCGAACTGGGTGCGCGCTGCGGAAGAGTTGGTCAACGAAACCAAGCAGACCAAGTTGCTGAGCAATGCGTATGCTCAGTACAGCCCGATCAAAGGGTTGAATCTGAAATCGACCATCAACATTGAGTATGAAAACAACAAGTTCTTCTTCTTCAACCCGTCGACAGCCACCAGCGCCATCAACGTACCGATTCCGACCACGGCGGTCTCGATCCGGCAAAGCCTGGAAAACATCGGCTGGCTGAACGAAAATACGGCGACGTATTCGCGGGCGTTCGGCGATCATAACTTCGAGGTGCTGGGTGGTTTTACCAATCAACGCTACCGCCAGGAATTCTCCCGGATTCAGGCCGACACCTACGCGGATGACCGGCTGCCAACCATCCAGGGCGCACTCAACATCAACCGGGGCGGCACCCAAAACGGGATCAACGAATGGACGCTGACCTCGCTGCTGTCGCGGTTGAACTACAACTACAAAGGCAAATACCTGTTTACGGCTTCGATCCGTCGGGATGGTTCGTCGCGATTCGGTGCAAACAACCGCTGGGGTACGTTCCCATCCGTTTCGGCGGGATGGGTCATTTCGGATGAAGATTTCCTGAAAAGCACCCCACAGATTTCGTTTGCCAAACTGCGGGCCAGCTACGGGGTGATCGGGAACAACAACATCGGTAACTACACCCAGTATGCCCTGGTCAACAACACCGTCAACGCCGTATTTGGCAATACCGTTGCTACCGGTGCCGTCGTTACCTCACTGGCAAACGCAAATCTGGGCTGGGAAACCACCAAGCAGTTGGATTTAGGGCTGGACCTGGGATTATTCAACGACCGGATTCAGTTTACCTATGACTATTATCAGAAGAACACCACCAACCTGCTGTACAGCGTTCAGATTCCGCAGGAAGCCGGCTTCGGGAACTTCTTTGACAACATTGGTGAAATTAAATTCTGGGGTCATGAATTTGCGCTGAACACCCGCAACACCGAGGGCAAACTGAAGTGGACGACCAATGCCAATATCTCCTTCAACCGCAATGAGGTTGTCGCTCTGGCTCCGGGCATCGACCGGGTCTATGGAACCTTCCACATCACGCAGGTGGGACAACCCTTCGGTCAGTTCTATGGACTGCAAAAAGAAGGATTTTACCGGAGTGCCGAAGAACTCGCCAATTCGCCGATCATTCCGGGCCGCTCGGCCATCGGGACCATCAAAATGAAAGACGTCAATGGCGATGGGGTCATTACCTACGGTGGTGATGCCGATGACCGGACCATCATCGGTACGCCGTTCCCGAAATTCACCTACGGTATTGTCAACAACCTGACCTACGGAAACTGGGACCTGGCGATCGTTGGCTCCGGCTCGTATGGCAATCAGCTTTGGATTCGTCACCTCTACAGCACGGCCAATCTGGACGGTGTTTTCAACATGGTAGCGGGGGTGAAAGACCGTTTCCGGGTTAAAAATGTAACAAATGCCGCTGGTCAGGGCGTGGCTACGACCGTGATCACGGAAGGAAACGGCATGTTTGGCGCGACGAACAATGGCGGTAACTTCACCGGAGTTGAACGCGACTGGAACAGTTCACACTTCCTGGCCGATGCCTCGTTCTTCACGATCAAGAACATCACACTGGGCTACAACATGGGCGCGGTCAATAAGTTTTTCAAATCCGCCCGGATCTATGCCTCCGTTCAGCAGGTGTACGTCTTCACGAAATACTGGGGTGGCCCAAACCCGGAAACCAGTGCGCAGGGGGATGGCAACGGCGATGGCGGAAACCTCAGCCAGGGTGTCGATCTCTCGAACTACCCGGTTCCGCGTACCTATACGCTGGGTGTTAACCTGAATTTTTAAAAGACAAAATTCAGATCAACTTTCGACCATCTTTATCTCCTTTACCGGAATGAAAAAAACATTCATACTCTTTGGTCTTCTGGGGCTTCTATCGACGGGCTGCCAGGACGATTTTCTATCGGTCGTTCCCGAAACAAGTCTGAGTTCGGCCACCTTCTTCAAATCACAGGCCGATTTTCAGCAGGCTGTCAATGCGGCCTATGTGCCGCTGCGGCAAATCAACAACGAACGGGCCTGGGTGTTGGAAGAAATGCACTCCGACAACACCTACTACGCCCGGAACATTCTGTTTGGTGCGGTAGACAATACCGAAAACGTGGCCGACTTTGCCATCCCAACGGCCAATGGAGTAACCGCCAACGACAACGTTCTGGTGATTTACCGGCTTTATTTTCAGATCGTTGCCCGCACCAACCAGATTCTGGCCCTGATCGATGGCGTGGAATTCGATGCCGCTGTTAAAAGCAATCTGAAAGGACAGGCGCTGTTTCTGAGATCGTACGCGTATTTTGAACTGGCCCGCCTGTTCGGAAAAGTACCGCTGCATTTAACGCCGGTTACGGGCCGCGAAGAAGCCGCCCTGCCCCTTGCTACGACTGACCAGCTCTACGCCCAGGTGGAAAAAGATGCGACGGAAGCGGGGAGCTTGCTGCCGAACAAAGCTACTCAGGAAGCCGGCCGGGCCACTTCCGGAGCGGCTAAAACGGTTCTGGCCAACCTCTACATCGTTCAGAAGAAATGGGCACAAGCCGAAACCGTGCTGAAGGATGTTATAGCCAACGGTGGCTACGCCCTCGTTCCAGACTATGCCAACACCGTTTCTACGACCACTGCCAACAAGAACAATTCGGAGTCGATCTTCGAAGTGCAGTATATGGAAGGGGCTGCGGGTTTCAATGGCAACCAAATTTACCGCTTTATTCCTGCGCCCATTACGATCGCCGAGTTGGCTCCGATAACCGGCACTTCGAATCCGCAGGCGATTTCGGGCGAAAACAACAACATTCCGACCCCCGACCTCATCGCGGCTTATGAAACCGGCGACAAACGGAAGGATCTTTCCATCGGTTATGTTACCCTGAGCCAGAGTCAGCGGGAGAACAAGGTGTATCCGTACATTAAAAAATACGCAAAAACGCACTCGGTTCACAACAACACCGGCCAGAACTGGCCCGTTTACCGCTATGCCGAAGTGATCCTGTTTATGGCAGAAGTATTGAACGAACAGGGAAAAACCGCCGAAGCGGCTCCCTTCCTGAACCAGATCCGGACGCGGGCGGGGCTACCCGCAACCACAGCCGCTAACCAGACGGCCATGCGGGAAGCCATTTTCAAAGAACGTCGGGTCGAACTGGCTTTTGAAAACAAACGCTGGTTCGATCTGGTCCGGACGGGCCGGGTCAAGGAAATCATCGGTGCGCATGGTGCCCGGGTGAAAGCCAATCCGCTGGATTATTATTTTCCGAAAGGGGCCGTTCCTCCGCCAAATGCCTTCACGGTTCTGGACGACTACTATCCCCTTCCGGCCGTCGAAGCGGCTTTGACTCCGCACTTTTAAGATTGGTTATTCTGCCGGTTTCAGAAGTGAAACCGGCAGAATAATTCACAGTACGCTTGACCTGAATGTTGTTGGTGCTTTCTTTTTTATTCAATCAGTAAGAAGGCTTTTCTTTTACCTTATTACACCACGGTTTAGCCACCGGGGAATACGTTCAACGCCAAACCCGAAATAAGCCGGAGCCGCGAGGCCCATTTTATCAAGTCAGCAGTATCGTATAGAATTGAACCATCTCGCAGAACTCAAACCGAGAGAAAAGAATAAAGATCAAAGAATAAAGACATTTTCCTCGTCCTGGATTCAAGTCTCTTTTCTCTTGACTAAAATCTTTACTCTGGTCTTCAAACTCAACGGCTTTGCCCGACGTCCGGGTCGACAAGCATTTTTTACTGTATAAACCCTAATTACTTATGTTTTCTACGTACAGATCGGTCAAGTTAATGCTATCGGTCTCGGCACTTGCTCTGGTGGGCGCTTCGTGGGTCGGTTTAAAC
Organism: Larkinella fluvii; assembly: GCF_051857545.1. NCBI lineage: Bacteria > Pseudomonadati > Bacteroidota > Cytophagia > Cytophagales > Spirosomataceae > Larkinella > Larkinella fluvii. The sequence continues at coordinate 185,163 of NZ_JBPZHB010000008.1, forward strand.
TACCCGGAAACGAACCGGCAGGGGGCCGAAAGTCCGAAGGTCGACAAACTAAAACTACTGCCCGGTTTCAAGGCAGAACATTTGTACAGCCCTTCCGAAAATAACCAGGGCTCCTGGGTTTCGATGACATTCGACGACAAAGGGCGTATGATCACTTCCGATCAATATGGTGGACTTTTCCGGCTCAAAATTCCGGCCATCGGTTCCGGTTCGACCAAACCAACCGTCGAAAAACTCAGCGTTGGCAAGGATACATTAGGAATGGGTTACGCGCAGGGGCTGCTGTATGCGTTCAACAGCCTCTATGTCATGGTCAACAACCGGTCGAACCCCCGGTTTCCTAAATCCAGCGGTTTATACCGCTTGCAGGATACCGACAACGACGATCAATTCGACAAGGTAACCCTGCTAAGAGAATTGAAAGGGGAAGGCGAACACGGTCCGCACAGCATCGTGTTGTCACCCGATAAAAAATCACTGATTGTGGTGGCGGGTAACCACACCGACGTCCCCCCGATGGATGCGTACCGGCTTCCTTCCAACTGGAAAGAGGATAACCTGTTTCCGCTCATCAAAGACCCACGCGGCCACGCCAACGACCGAATGGCCCCCGGCGGCTGGGTCGCCACAACCGACCCCGAAGGCAAGCGATGGGAACTGCTCGGAGCCGGTTTCCGGAACGAGTTCGATGTGGCATTTAACGAAAACGGTGATATGTTCACCTACGATTCGGACATGGAGTGGGATTTTGGCACGCCCTGGTACCGCCCGACCCGGATTTGCCACGTTTCCAGTGGGGCCGAATTTGGCTGGCGTACCGGGAATAGCAAATGGTTACCCGGCAATCCGGACAACTTACCGCCCTTGCTGAACATTGGTCAGGGTTCGCCGACCAACGTATTCTACGGAGCGAATGCGAAGTTTCCGCAAAAATACCGCCAGTCCCTGTACGCGTTCGACTGGAGTTTCGGAATCATCTATTCCATTCATCTGAAACCGAAAGGAGCAACCTACGAGGGCGAACGGGAAGAATTTATCTCGGGCTCACCACTTCCGCTCACGGATGGTTCGATTGGCCCCGATGGTGCCATGTATTTTCTGGTGGGCGGTCGCCGGCTGGAGTCCGATCTGTACCGGGTTTATTACAACGGCTCCGAGTCCACTTCGACCACCCCGCTCACACCAACCGTTACGGCTGAGCATAAACTCCGGACCAGTCTGGAACAATACCACCTGGAGCCCAACCCCGCAGCACTGGCAGCCGCCTGGCCCCACCTGAGCCACCCGGACCGGTTTGTTCGCTATGCGGCCCGGATTGCGGTTGAACACCAGCCCGTAGCCCAATGGCAGGAAAAAGCCCTCAGCGAAACGAATCCGCAACGTGCCACGCAGGCGATTGTCGCTCTGGCGCGGCAAGGCAGTGAATCCGCCAAAAGCGGAGCCATCAATACCTTGTTGAAAATTAACTTCGCTCAACTTCCGGAGTCGCAACAATTTGACGTTCTGCGGGCATTTGAATTGATTTTCCTGCGGATGGGTGCGCCGACCGACGCCGACAAAGCCAAAGTTATTGCGTACCTAAATCCTCATTATCCGGCCAAAACCGCGTTAATGAACCGGGGTTTGAGTAAGGTACTGATCTACCTGGAAGCGCCGGGCGTAGTTGCCAAAACCTTGGCGTTGATGGACAAAAAAGACGAGCCGGGTATGGCCGATCTCAATCTGACCCCTGCGACGGCCTCTTCGGACCTCATTCTACGCAACCCCCAGTACGGACTGGATATTGCCAAAATGCTGGAAAAGGTACCACCGCTGCAACAGACCTATTACGCCGTCATGTTGAGCCGCCAGGAAACCGGCTGGACCCCTGAACTGCGGAACAAGTATTTCACGTGGTTTGGCAATGCCTTCAAATACCAGGGCGGTCGCAGCTATGTAGGCTTTATCGACCGGGCCCGGAAACTGGCGCTGGCACATGTTCCCAAAGATCAGTTTGACAAATACAACAAAATGTCGGGAGCGGATTTGTTAACGACGAACGGGAATGATCTGGCAATGGGCTACGCTCCCAAAGGGCCGGGTCGGCGCTGGCAGCTCGACGACGCTGTTGCGGCTGTCGGGACGGAATTGACGGGACGGAATTTCGAAGAAGGCAAAAAAATCTACGGGGCCGTTCTGTGCAGCCGTTGCCACTCGATTCAGGGTTCGGGCGGTGACATTGGCCCGGATCTGACGCAACTCGGCACCCGGTTTTCGAACAAGGACATGCTGGAAGCGATCATCAACCCGAACAAAGCGGTTTCCGATCAGTATGCGTCCACGATCTATTACCTGAAAAACGGACAGTCGGTGTTGGGGCGGCAGCTTTCGGAAGACAAGACCAGCTACACCATTTCGCAGAATCCGTTTGCGCCGGATCAGACCCGGAAAATTCTGAAGAAAGACGTAACCTCCACCAAGTATTCCACCGAATCGGTCATGTTACCGGGTCTGATCAACAGCTTGAACCCGGAGGAACTGAAAGACTTGATGGCGTATCTGAAAGCCGGTGGCAACCCTGAAAATCCCGTCTACAAAGGCGGAACCGGGGCGGCAAAAGGTGATAAGTAACAGCTTAACGCCCCTCGATCCCGATGCATCAGGATCGAGGGGCATTATTCGTTCAAGTGTAAAAATTAAAAATGCGATGTTGAAAAAAGCAAAGTATAAATTCCTTCCAGTTGGATTTCTCCTGGCAGCCGTCCTAACCAGCGGTTTGACCACCGGCTGCGTAGGGCAAACGAAGAAAGAAAAGAAAGAGGGTTTCGTAAAAATATTCGACGGTAAATCCCTGAAAGGCTGGGATGGCGACCCGGTTTACTGGAAAGCCGAAAACGGCAATCTGGTGGGTGAAATCACGCCGACCACCCTTCTGAAAACCAACTCCTTCATCATCTGGAAAGGTGGCCAACCGGCGGACTTTGAACTGAAAGGCGAGTTCAACATCACCGAAAGCGGCAACTCCGGCATCAATTACCGCAGCGAGCAACTGACCGACATTCCGTTTGCCCTCCGGGGCTATCAGGCCGACATCGACGGTGCCAACCGCTACACCGGCCAGAATTACGAAGAACGCAAACGGACGACGCTGGCCTATCGCGGCCAGAAAACCACCATCAAGCCGTACACCGGCCCCGCAACGCCGGAAGGAATTCGGTCCAACGTCAGCAAAAATGCCTGGAATGGCCTGACCGTAACCGGTTCGCTGGGTAGTTCCGACTCCTTGAAGACTTTAATTAAGAAGGAAGACTGGAACACGTTTCACCTGATTGTGAAAGGAAATAAGCTGCAGCATTACGTCAACGGGGTTTTGATGAGCGAAGTGACGGACGAAGACACTGTCAACGGAGCCGCCAAAGGCCTCCTGGGCGTTCAGGTACACGTCGGTCCGCCCATGAAAGTGCAATACCGCAACCTGATGCTGAAGCAGTTGTAGATTTTATGGTATTCGGTTTACGGTATTCGGTTTACGGTGGGCTGACGCATGCTAAAAATGCGTCAGCCCACCGTAAACCGAATACCGTAAACCGTAAACAACAAATTGATTTGACACCACCAAACTGGCATAAAAAACTTTCTCATCCAGCCCAATGGGGAGGCATCGAAACCGCCGTGCTCGACAACGGCGCCGGACGAGGCACCCGAATTGCCTGGATCAATACTGGCACCGGACTCCGTTACAAAGTGGTGATCGACCGGGCAATGGACATCGCCGACGCGTTTTACAACCAGCATGGTCTGGCCTGGCTGAGTCATTCCGGGATCACTCCCCCGCAACCGTTTTCGGACAAAGGCATCGACTGGCTCCGAACCTTCAATGGCGGACTGCTCACCACCTGCGGCCTTACGCACGTGGGCGGCCCCGAATCGGATGCCTACGGCGAACGCGGTCTGCACGGTGAAATCAGCAACATTCCCGCCGAAATCGTCTCCATCATTCAGCCCGACCCCGCCCTGGGGAAGCTGGACATGAGCATTACCGGTATCATCCGGCAAACCCGGGTTTTCGGCCCCAGTCTCGAACTTCGGCGCACGATTTCGGGAACGCTCGGCCAGCCGACGATCCGTATTCACGACGAAGTGATCAACCGGGCCAACACCCCGGCCCCGCACATGCTGCTGTACCATTTCAATTTCGGCTGGCCGCTGGTCGATGAAGGAACGGAACTGGTGTGGCAGGGGCCGTGGCAACCCCGCCACCCGGATCAGGAATACAAAATCTTCGTAGCAGGAAACGACTTCAAAAAATGCCCGGCCCCGCTGGACGATCACAGCGGTTTTGGCGAAGAAGTTGCCATCATCGACCCTACGCCGGACGCCGACGGCTGGTGTACCGCCGGGCTCTACAACACCCAACTCGGTTTTGCCTTGTCGATGCGGTTTCAGAAAGCGCAATTGCCCTGGCTGACCAACTGGCAACACTGGGGTGCGGGTGAATACGTAACGGGCATCGAACCGGGAACCCACGCGCCCATGGGACAGGCCAAAGCCCGGGAATTGAACGAATTGATCTTTCTGGCACCGGGCGAAAGCCGCCAGTATGAAGTCGAACTGTCCATTTTGACCGAACAGGACTCCATCACGCGTTTTTTAGGAAAATAAGTTTAGGTAGATTAAAAAGTGACCCTTTCATGGAAACAACCGAAAAAGTGAGTGTAGCTCAAAAAGCATTAGAACAGGGACAAGGCATTCTGCGGCTGGCTCCGACCTGGGTGCCCCGGTCTTTCTGCGTACCCGGACGCCGGATCAAGTTACATCCCGATGATTATTACGTGCTGGGCGGTGAACGCGGTGGCATCGACGAACGCTGGCTGTCCTCAACAACCCCCGCCAAAAACGGCCCGCTGACCGGTGAAAACGAAGGTTTGAGCCAGGTGGTGTATTCGGATGGAACCACCGAAGAGAAGATCTTGCTGAAAGATGCCATCGATGAACTGAAAGGCGAATTGATCGGCGACCGGCTGTGGAACGAATACGGTGCCTGGCCGATGTATTCCAAGTTTTTCGATAACATGGGGCCACTCCCCCACCACCTCCACCACAACGACGAGCAGGCTGCGCTGATCGGGCAGTTGGGCAAACCGGAAGCCTATTACTTCCCCCCACAACTGAACAACCACGGCGGTGATTTTCCGTATACATTCATCGGTATTGCGCCTGGCACCAGCAAGGAGCAAATCAAGGAATGCCTCCAGAACTTCACCAAAGGCGATAATAAAATCACGAATTACTCGATGGCCTACCGGCTCGAACCGGGAACGGGCTGGGATGTTCCGCCCGGACTGCTCCACGCACCGGGCAGTTTGTGTACCTACGAACCGCAGAAAGCATCGGACGTTTTCGCGATGTACCAGTCGCTGGTCAACGAAGCCATCATTCCGGAAGAACTGCTCTGGAATGGCACCCCAAAAGACCGCATCGGCGACTACGACCAACTGATGGAAGCCATCGACTGGGACCTGAACGTCGATCCGCAGATGATGGCCAACCGGTATATGGTTCCGAAACCTGTGAAAGATACCGCCGAAATGGAAGCCGAAGGCTACCGCGAAGTCTGGGTTTGCTATAAATCGGACGCGTTCAGTGCCAAGGAACTGACGGTGTTGCCGGGCCAGACCGTGACCATCAAAGACAGCGCGGCTTACGGCATCATCGTCATGCAGGGACACGGCAAAATGGGCGTTTGGGACATCGAAACCCCGGCCCTGATCCGCTACGGCCAATTGACGAACGACGAATTTTTCATCAGCGAAAAAGCGGCTACAGAAGGTGTTACGATTGTTAACCCCTCATCCACCGACCCCATCGTCATGCTGAAACACTTCGGCCCGGCGAATCCTGATTTAGTTTTATAAGTTTTCGGTTTTCGGTATACAGTTTTCGGTGGCTGGCGCACGAATTAAAACCCGTATGCAAGCATGCGTCAGCCACCGTAAACTGAAAACCGTAAACCGTAAACCGCATAAAAACCTTAAACCATATACCCTTCATGAGCACGAATAATTATCCTAAACTCCACAACGCCACCTGGCCTGGTGTTGTCGGAAAAGGACCGGATTCTGAACCCCTGATTCCAATCGACACGATGCTGGAACTGACAGCGGCTGCGGAAGTAGACGGAGTGAAGTTCGACGGCGTCGATGTCGGTCTTTTCGATCCCAGCATCGATATCAATGACCCAAAAGAGGGGGCTAAAAAACTAGCCGATAAAGTAGCCGCGCACGGTCTGGTGATCGGTTCGTTGGTGGCCCCCATCTGGGGAGGCCCGGTTTTGGGGACGAAAGAAGACCGCGCCGTTTTTGTCGACATGGTGCGCAAAGCCTGTCAATACGGTCAATACCTGAAAGAAATTGGCATTCGGCCCTACGGCGTGATTCGGATCGACTCCGCCAGCTCGCCCGAAGCCTGGGCGGCTGATCCGGTTGGAAACACCAAAATCATCGCTGAAACCTTCCGGGAAGCCTGCGATGTGGCGGCCGAATACGGCGAAAAACTGGCGGCTGAAGGCGAAATCTGCTGGGGTGGTATGCACAGCTGGCGGGCGATGCTTGACACGCTCGAAGCCGTCGACCGGCCGAACATGGGCTTTCAGGCCGATATGTCCCATACCTTCCTGTATCTGTTAGGCTACAACAGCCCACAGGACCGGATTTTACCCGCCGATTTTGAGTGGAGCGACCGGGCAACACTGGAAGAAGGTCTGAAAAAACTGACCAACGCCCTGCGCCCCTGGACCATCGACTTCCACGTTGCGCAAAACGACGGAACCGTTCACGGAACCGGCTCGCATGACAAAACCGGTCGCCATTGTCTGGCTACCGACCCCAACGGCAAACTCGACATCGCCCACGACGCAGGCTATTGGCTGCGCGACGATACCGGCGAACTGACCAAAGCCTTCAAACACATCTGCTGGGATGGCTGTATGTTCCCGAACGAGGTCATGTATAAACAACAGACCTGGAACGACATCCTCGCGGCTTTGATTAAAGTCCGTAATCAGCACGGCTGGTCAGAATAGGGTTACGGTTTTCAGTTTACGGTTTTCGGTTGGCTGACGCCAGCTTTAACAGAATGCGTCAGCCAACCGAAAACCGTAAACTGAAAACCGTAAACGACAAACTCTAAAACCATAAACTGAACGAATGGCAACGAAAAAAGAACTCAGAATTGGATTGATCGGGACCGGTTTCATGGGCCGGACACACTCCAACGGATATAATCGCGTACCCAATTTTTTCCCTGAACTGGAATACACCCCGGTTTTGAAGGCGGTTTGCTCGCGCAACGCCGAAAAAGTGCAGGCTTTTGCCGATCAGTGGGGCTACGAATCCATCGAAACGGACTGGAAAGCCCTGATCGCCCGGGATGACATCGACGCGGTGGACATCTGTACACCGAACGACACCCACGCCGAAATTGCCATTGCTGCGGCTGCGGCAGGTAAAATGATTCTCTGCGAAAAACCGCTCTCCCGCAATCTGGCCGAAGGCGAACAGATGGTGGAAGCCGTTGACAAAGCCGGGGTTGCCAACACGGTTTGGTACAACTATCGTCGTTTGCCGGCGGTTTCACTGGCGAAACAGATCGTGGCTTCCGGGAAACTGGGTCGGATTTTCCACTACCGCGCCAACTTTTTGCAGGACTGGACCATCAATGCCGACGTTCCGCAGGGCGGCACCGGCACTTGGCGCATGGACCTGGAAGCCGCCGGTTCGGGCGTAACGGGTGATTTGCTGGCCCACTGCATCGACACGGCGATGTGGATCAACGGCGGCATCACGGATGTGTCGGCGGTGACCGAGACGTTTGTGAAAGAACGGATGCACGCCCTGACCGGGAAAGTACAACCGGTCGGCATCGACGACGCCTGTATTTTTCACTGCCACTTTGAAAACGGTTCGCTGGGTTTGTTTGAATCGACCCGCTATGCCCGTGGTCATAAGGCGCTGTATACGCTTGAGATCAACGGCGAACATGCGTCGATCCGCTGGGATCTGCATGACCTGAACCGCCTGGAATATTTCGATCACTCCGACGAGTCAATTGTGCGTGGCTGGCGTTCCATCCACGTCACGGACGGCGATCAACCGTACATGGACAAGTGGTGGGTGCCGGGTCTGGGCATTGGCTACGAACACGGTTTTGTGCACCAGGTGGCCGATTTCCTGAAAAGTCTCGAAACCGGTGAGCCTTGTTCACCCACATTCAAAGACGCGCTGGAAACCCAGAAAGTGTGCGAAGCGGTAATCAACTCCGCCAAATCGCGAAGCTGGCAGGATACGGGCGTCGAATGGACGGAGAAATAATTCGATGGATCATCCCTACGGGACTTGTCACATTCGATCCCTGCTTTTTTCGGCGGGTTAAAACCCACCGCTACAAGATGATTCATCCCTCCGGGATTGTAAATTTGATAATCCCGGAGGAATAGATCATCTTGTAGCCTCCGGTTTTAACCGGGATTGCATGAACAAGGTTAGACCTCAAATCCCGGAGGGATGAATCATCTTGTAGCCTCCGGTTTTAACCGGGATGGCATGGACAAGGTAGACCTCAAATCCCGGAGGGATGAATCATCTTGTAGCTTCCGGTTTTAACCGGGGGACCTGGATTATTACCTCATTTGTCAAAACCGTTTTAACGGTTTTCCGGGTTCGTACGGAAACCGTTAAAACGGTTTTGGTTTAGTCAATACTTATTCCCCGTGTCCCACGGTTAAAACCGTGGGTTAATATACACTCATGAATCCAAATTTTATCCTTACCGTACGCGGATTGACCAAAACCTTTTCGGGCGTCAAAGCGCTGGACCAGGTGCAGTTGAACCTGCGGAAAGGCGAGGTTCATGCGTTGATGGGCGAAAATGGAGCCGGAAAATCCACCTTCATGAAGATTCTAATTGGGCTTCACACGCCCGATTCCGGGGAAATCATCTTCGAAGGTAGCAACTTGAAAGCCAGCGATGTGAACGAGGTTCTGAAAAAGGGAATCTCCATGATTCACCAGGAAATTCTGATCGTTCCGGAACTGACCGTTGCCCAGAACATCTTTCTGGGGCGGGAATCGAACCGGGGCTTCTTTAGCTGGATCGACGAAAAAAAACTGAATCAAAAAGCCGGTGTTCTGCTGGAGCAAATGGGCGTCACGATTTCGCCCACAATCCCCATGAAATACCTTAGTGTGGCCGAAATGCAAATGGTGGAAATCGCCAAAGCCATTTCCAACGACGCCAAAGTGATTATCATGGACGAGCCGACCTCCGCGCTGTCCGACAAAGAAGTGGCTACCCTCTTCGGCATCATCCGGGATTTGAAGAAAAAAGGCGTCGCCATCATTTACATTTCCCACAAAATGGACGAAATATTTGAAATCTCCGACACCATAACGGTCTTGCGGGATGGCAACTACATCGACACCAAACCGGCCGCCGAGCTGGACACGCCAACGCTGATCAAGCTGATGGTGGGCCGGGAAATTGACAGCCTGTTTCCGGATTCGGTTGCGCAGAAAGGCACTGAAATTCTGTCAGTTAAAAACCTCAGCCGGGCCGGAAAATTTTCTAATATTACGTTTGCGGTTCACGCCGGGGAAGTGCTGGGTATCGCCGGTTTGATGGGCGCGGGCCGCACCGAAATTGCCCGTGCCATTTTTGGCCTGGACCCCGTTGACAGTGGTGAAGTATATTTGAAAGGAAATCAACTTATTATCAAGACTCCACAGGATGCCATTCGATCCGGCATTGGGTATGTTAGCGAAGATCGGAAAAAACTGGGGTTTATTCCCGGCATGTCGGTAAAGCACAACATGACGCTGGCGAGTCTGCCGAACCACGCCAAAGGCCTGTTTATTCAGGACAAAAGCGAGACGGAAACGGCGGCCCAAATGATCGCCGACCTGCGGATCAAAACCGCCGGGGCGGATCAGAAAGTGACATTTCTGAGTGGTGGAAACCAGCAGAAAGTTGTGATTGGAAAGGTATTGCTGGCGTCACCGGACCTGGTTATTCTGGATGAACCGACACGCGGAATTGACGTGGGGGCCAAGTTTGAAATTTATAAATTGATTAATCGGCTGGTTTCCGATGGCATTGCCGTGATCATGATTTCGTCCGAATTGCCCGAAATTCTGGGCCTGAGTGACCGGATTCTGGTGCTGTCGAAAGGAAAACAAACCGCTTTACTGACCAAGGCAGAAGCGACGCAGGAGACCATCCTGCAGTACGCCGTGCATTGAATCATTACGCATCCTAAACCTGAATGGAAAACCCTGTTCAAACCGACCGCAACCCGGTTGGGATATCGACCAAAAAACGCATCCGGGGGATCGGCCAATACGGTATTTTCATTGCCTTCATCCTGATTTGCCTGGTTCTTTCGGTCGTCACGCCCAAATTTCTGACGGTTTCCAACCTGACGATTGTTGTCACGCAGGTGTCGATCAATGCGCTGCTGGCCTTTGGGGTTACGTTTGTGATCATTACGGGCGGCATTGATTTGTCCATCGGTTCCATCGTGGCCGTTACGAGTGTGGTAGCCGCGTCCTTCGCCCATCCGGATACCTATCCCGTCGTCGTACCCATTCTGACCGGTTTAGCCGCCGGTTTGATCCTCGGTGCGTTCAACGGGTTGGTCATCACCAAAAGCAAAGTGCCGCCTTTTATTGTGACACTGGGAACCATGACCATCGGCCGGGGCCTGGCCCTCATTCTGAGCAAGGGCCGTCCCGTGTCCAACCTCTCTGATTCCTTTAATTTCATCGGTGGCGGGCATCTGCTGGGCATTCCGACCCCGATTCTCATCCTGATCGTGTTTTTTATCATCTGCTCGGTGGTGCTCAAAAAAACCGTGTTGGGCCGCTACATGTACGCCGTGGGTGGCAATGAACAGGCCGCTCAGGCATCAGGCATTCAACTGAATAAAGTCAAAATGGTGGTATACACGCTTTGCGGAGGACTCGCGGCTCTGGCCGGTATCTTGCTGACGTCGCGCATCACCACGGGCCAGCCCAACGCCGGCGTCGGTTTCGAGCTGGACGCGATTGCGGCCGCCATCATCGGCGGAACCAGCACCTCGGGCGGAACCGGCACCATGACCGGAACGCTGATTGGGGCGTTGCTGATCGGCGTCATCAGCAACGGGCTGGATTTGATGAATGTCACCTCGTATTACCAGCAGGTCGTGATGGGTATCATCATCATCGGAGCCGTGGTTCTGGATAGTTTGAATCAACCGAAAAGCTAATATTTTAAAACCCCGGCGGGGTTAAATGTTGATAGCCAATTGAAAAGTCCATGTTCAAAGCCCCGGCAGGGGCGTTCTGAAGGCAAATCCATTTTTAGGACGCCCCGCCGGGCTTTGAGGTTTATGGAAAACGTTCTATTGACATTTAACCCCTTCGGAGTTTGAACTGAATCAGTTTAACAGAAATCAACTTTACAAACCTTCCAGAGAATAGGAATAATAAAACAAGATGAAACAAATTACCTTCTTTTCTATTTTTGTTACCTTCTTCACTACCAGCCTGCTAACAGGTTGCAACCAATCTTCATCGGGCGAAAAAACCGGCGAAACCGGCGACAAAAAACTGACCGTGGGCGTGACGATGCTCAGCATGCAGAACGAGTTCATTGTCAACGTCAGTGACGAGATCGACAAAAAAGCGAAAGAATCAAATGTGGAACTGATCACCGTCGATGCCGAGCGTTCGGCTCTGAAACAGATCGAGCAGGTGGAGAGCTTTATTGCGCAGAAAGTCGATGTGATCATCATGAATCCCTGCGAAGTGGAAGCCAGCTCGCCCGCGGTGGCGAAGGCGTTGGCCGCCAACATTCCGATCATCAATGTCAACTCCGAAACCACCGCCAAACCGTCAGCCTTCATCGGTTCCGACGACGTAGAATCAGCCCGGATTGCGATGAAATTCATTGCCGAAAAACTGGGTGGAAAAGGCAATGTGGTGATGATGCACGGCTACATGGGCCAGGCTGCCCAGATCAAACGGGAACAGGGCGCGCGGGAAATTCTGAAACAGTATCCGAACCTGAAACTGATTGCCCACCAGACCGGCGAGTGGGATCGGGCGAAGGCCATGTCACTGATGGAGAACTGGATTCAATCGTACGGCACGACCATCAACGCGGTTTTTGCCCAGAATGATGAAATGGGCATGGGTGCCGTCAAGGCATTAACCGACGCCGGATTGAAAGAAAAAGTCATCGTGGTCAGCATCGATGCGATTCCGGATGCGTTGCAGGCTGTCAAGAAAGGGACGCTCGATGCTACGGTTTTTCAGAATGCCGAACAGCAGGGCGCCAAAGCCATCGAAACCGCCATCAAGATTGCGAAAGGGGAAGCCTATGCGAAGGAAACGTTGATTCCATTCCAGTTGGTAACCAAAGAGAACTTGGCTAAATTTATGAAATAATATCACTATGGCACCAAATTGTATCATCTATTGTTACATTATTTCACGAAATTGGACGCGTTTTTAGCGTAACACCAACGCTTCACATCTTCCTAAACCAGTAGGATTCTTCAACTACTACCGAACTAATTTATTTCCTATGCTTAAGCAGTCCTTTTATTTGATCGGTGTTTTGGCAAGTGTTCTCGGGGTGATCCAGGCCTGCAATACGGGTTCAACGCATGGCGTTGAAGACGAAAAATTGCCGGATGTCGTCAGTTATAATTTCGATATTCGCCCCATTTTGTCGGACAAATGCCTGGCCTGCCACGGCCCGGATGCCAATAAACGGGAAGCCGGTTTGCGACTCGATGTGGCCGAAAGTGCCTTCAAAGCGCTGGCCGAAAACCCGACGGCTCACGCGCTGGTGGCCGGGAAGCCCAAATTGTCGGAGGCTTTTCTGCGCATTACCACACAGGATACCTCCCTGCTGATGCCTCCTCCGGCGTCTAATCTTAAATTGTCGACCCGCGAAATCAACCTGATCGAAAAATGGATCAAGCAGGGAGCGAAATATGAAAAACACTGGGCGTTTGTGGCACCTAAAAAACCGGCCGTTCCGGAGGTTGACCAGACCGACTGGCCCAAAAACGAGATCGACCATTTCATTCTCCACAAACAGGAGCAGAAAGGATTAGCCCCCAACGAAGAGGCCGACAAAGAGCGTTTATTGAAACGACTGAGCCTGGACTTGACCGGTTTGCCGCCGTCGTTGCCCCTGATGGATCAGTTTCTGGCCGACAACAGCCCGAATGCCTACGAAAAAGCCGTCGATCAGTTGCTGAAAAATCCGGCCTACGGCGAAAAAATGGCCCTGCACTGGCTCGATCTGGCCCGCTACGCCGATTCGCATGGTTATCAGGACGATGGCTACCGGACGCAGTGGCCCTGGCGCGATTGGGTGATCCACGCGTTCAACAAAAACATGCATTACAACGACTTCGTCACCTGGCAATTGGCTGGCGATTTGTTGCCCAATGCTTCGAAAGAACAACTGCTGGCGACCGGTTTTAACCGGAATCATAAAATCACCGAAGAAGGCGGGGTTATTCCGGAGGAATACCGGATTATGTACGTCACCGACCGGACGGATTTGTTCGGAAAAGGGCTCATGGGCGTGACGATGGAATGTGCACACTGCCACGACCATAAATACGACCCGTTCTCCCAGAAAGAATACTACCAGCTTTTTGCGTTCTTTAACAACGTGAAAGAAGTGGGGATCGAGTCGGTGATTGGGGGCCCCGAAACCTACGCCAAGAAACCGTTGATGGAAATCAGTGACGACGAGGTCAAAAACATCCTGACGTTTGTCAACAAACCGGATACCAACCGCTTGATTGTGTCGGTCATGGGCGATATGGACCCCGATACGATGCGCAAAACGTACATTCTCAAGCGGGGTGTTTACGACGCGCCGGGCGACGAAGTGGAACCCGGAACGCCGTCGTCCATTCTGCCTTTCAACAAAAACTATCCTAAAAACCGCCTGGGCCTTTCGCAGTGGCTGTTCGATAAAAAGAATCCGCTGACGGCCCGCGTGTATGTCAACCTGCTGTGGCAGGAATTCTTTGGGAAGGGCATCGTGAAAACCTCCGGCGATTTCGGGATGCAGGGCGATCTGCCGTCGCATCCGGAATTGCTGGACTGGCTGGCCGTCGATTTTATGGAGCACAACTGGGACATCAAACGACTGGTGAAACAGATGGTGACCTCGGCTACCTACCGCCAGTCGGCGGTGGTGACGCCCGAAAAGTTGAAAAACGACCCCGACAATGTCTTGCTGGCGCGTGGCCCCCGCTACCGGATTCCCGCCGAGTTCATCAAAGACCTGGTGTTGTCGAGCAGCGGTTTGCTGAACAGGAAAATTGGTGGTCCCAGCGTCAAACCGTATCAGCCCCCCGGCTTGTGGGAAGGCGCGACTTCGGGCCGCGGGCTGCTGTCGACCTACAACCAGGATCACGGGCCGAGTCTGTACCGCCGGGGGATGTACACGCTCATCAAGCGAACCGTCCCTCCCCCATCAATGGCCATTTTCGACGCCAGCAACCGGGATTTGTGTGAGGTGAAACGGCTGAAAACCAACACGCCCTTGCAGGCTTTGGTGATGATGAACGACCCCACGGTGCTGGAAGCGTCCCGCGTGCTGGCGGCCAATCTGTTGCAGGAAAACAGCGCGTCGAAGGATAAAATCAGCAAGGCGTTCCGCCTGATTGTGGGTCGAAAACCCAAAGAAAAGGAAATCGACATGCTGACGGCCTATTACGAAAAAGGGCTGAAGGAAATCAAAAAACCGGTCGCGGAAAAGGCCCTGGCGGTGGGCGAATATCCGATTCCGGAGAAAGTGGACAAGACGAAACTGGCCGCGATGATGCGGGTGATTTCGACAATTTATAACCTGGAAGAAACCATTACAAAGACGTAGTGATCATGGAAAAGGAAATCTTAGAACACGGCTTTAATTTCAACCGGCGTCGCTTCTTATCCCGCTTGAGTTTAGGACTGGGCAGTGCGGCTTTAGGATCGCTGATGATCCCCGATCTGTTTGGCGGCAACAGTACCGATGAAGAAGGGCTTACGCCCGGCATTCCGCATTTTGCGCCCAAAGCCAAACGCGTTATTTACCTGTTCCAGAATGGTGCACCCTCGCAGCAGGAATTGTTTGATTACAAACCCAAGTTGCGGGAAATGCTGGGGCAGGAAATTCCGCCGTCGGTGCGGGGAACACAGCGGCTGACCGGGATGACCGCCAACCAGGCGTCGTTTCCGCTGGTGGGTTCGTTCGTGAATTTCAAGCAGTATGGTCAGTCGCGGGCGTGGGTAAGTGACCTGTTTCCGTATACCGCTAAAATCGTGGATGATCTGTGTATTGTGAAATCCATGTTTACGGAAGCTATCAACCACGATCCGGCGCTCACGTTTCTGCAAACCGGCTCGCAGCAGGGCAACCGCCCGAGCATGGGGTCTTGGCTGAGCTACGGGCTGGGCAATGAAAATAAAAACCTGCCGAATTTTACAGTGCTGCTGTCACGCGGCATCGGCAACGGGCAGGGCGTGTATTCCAAACTCTGGTCGAACGGTTTTCTGGATTCGATTCACCAGGGCGTGCAGTTCAGCAAGGGCGAAGATCCGGTGTTGTACCTGCGCGATCCCGAAGGCATGGACCGGCACGCGCGCCGGGATATGCTGGACAATCTGGCGGAACTCAACGATCTGGCGTATCAAGAATTTGGCGATCCGGAAATTACGGCCAAAGTAAAACAATACGAAATGGCGTACCGGATGCAGACGGCGGTTCCTGAAGTAATGGACCTGTCGAAAGAGCCGGACGACATCATCAAGCTCTACGGCCCGGACTGTCTGGTGCCCGGCACGTTTGCCGCCAACTGCCTGCTGGCCCGGAAGTTATCCGAAAACGGCGTGCGGTTTGTGCAGTTGTATCACCAGGGCTGGGATCAGCACGGCAACCTGCCGTTCGAAATTGCCAAACAGGCCAAGGACGTCGATCAGGCGTCGGCGGCTCTGGTGACCGACCTCAAACAACGCGGTTTGCTGGACGAAACGCTGGTGATCTGGGGCGGTGAATTTGGGCGGACCAGCTACACCCAGGGCAAGCTCACGGCCGATAACTACGGACGCGACCACCACCCGCGCTGCTTCACGATCTGGATGGCCGGGGGTGGTATCAAACCCGGAATGGTGTACGGCGAAACGGATGAACTGGGCTATAACATCGCGCAGAATCCGGTTCACGTCCACGATTTTCAGGCGACGGTGTTGCACCAGTTGGGTCTGAATCACGAAAAATTGATTTTCAAACACCTGGGTCGCCGGTACCGTTTGACGGATGTTTCCGGCAAAGTGGTCCGGGATATTCTGGCCTGATCAGTACCCTACTATTCCTAACCCACTGGATTCCTTGTTGTGATGACTAAAAAGGTCAAAAGTCTGGCCGAGCAGGCGTTGTTTGCTTCAGCCATTTTTATTCTGTTTCTTCTGCTTTTCGAGAGTAAGATTGTGGTGCCGACCTGGGTGCAGCCCCTTGGGCGGATGCACCCGCTCTTTCTCCATTTCCCCATCGTGATCCTGTTGCTGGCGATGGCAATGGAACTGTTTCGGTTCAACGCTTCGTATGCCGCTAACGAGTTTTACCGCGGTTTTTTATCCAACTTGCTCCTGGTTGGCGTTTTATCAGCCGGTATTACGGTCATCATGGGCCTGTTTCTGTCCAAAGAAGACGGTTATTCCGGGGAAGTGTTGCAGTGGCACAAATGGTCGGGCATCGGCCTGTTCTACCTCTCCTGCCTGATTTACTGGAGCCGCAACCGGGATTGGTACCAAGCCACGGTGGCCCGGTCGGGGGCCATTCTGGCCGTTGTTTTCCTGATTGGCGCGGGGCATTACGGGGCGGTTTTAACCCACGGCGACAACTTCATTACCGGCCCGATCAGCAACCCGACCGTTGAACCGGTGGCCCTCGATCAGGCGCTGGTGTTCGACCACGTCATTCAACCCATTTTCCAGCAGAAGTGCATCAGTTGCCACAATCCGGAGAAGCTGAAAGGCGAACTGAACATGGCCGACGTCGATGCCCTGCTGAAAGGCGGCAAATCCGGCAAACTGTTCAAAGCCGGTTTCCCCGACCAGAGCCTGTTGCTGCAGCGTATTCACCTGCCGCTGGAAGAGAAAAAACACATGCCGCCGACGGGTAAAACACAGTTGACGGCCGACGAAATGACGCTGCTGGCACTCTGGGTGAAAAGCAAACCGGATTTCAAGAAAAAGGTCATCGATTTACCGCCCACCGATTCTTTACGGCGCATTGCTGCCACCCTGCTCAAACCCGCCGAACAGCAGGAAGTGGTCTATGAATTCGATGCGGCTGACGAAGAGACGGTTCAGAAACTCAACAACGATTACCGGACGATTGCCCCCCTGGCCCGGGAGTCACCGGCGCTGGCGGTCAATCTCTACAACCGGAACACCTATTCCGTGGATAAACTGAAGGAACTGAGTGACATCAAACAACAGGTCGTTTCGCTGAGCCTGAACAAACTGCCGGTAAAAGATGCGGATTTGAAAACGATTGCCCAGTTTGAAAACCTGCAAAAGCTGGACCTGAATTTCACCGACATTACCGGAAAAGACCTGCAAGAACTGGCGGCTCTGAAACACCTCAACACCCTGACCTTGTCGGGCACCAAAGTAACGTATGCCGACTTGCAGAAACAGATCGGCGATTTCAAAAGCCTGAAAACCGTCTCGCTCTGGGAAACCAAACTGTCGGTTTCGGAGATTCAGCAATTGCAGAAAGCCAATCGAAATATCGCGTTTATTGCCGGGTTTAAGGACGACGGCAAAAACCCGATTACGCTGAACCCTCCGCAGATTAAAAACAGTTCGACGATTTTCGACAAACCAACGGCCCTGCAACTGAAGCACCCGATCAAAGGCGTTGAGATTCGCTTCACCACCGACGGCACCGAGCCCGACAGCATCCACTCGCCGGTTTTCAACAACCAGACGGTGTTAACGGACAGGGCAACCATCAAGGCCCGGGCGTTCAAAGACGGCTGGTTCGGCAGCAGTACGGCCACCTTCGATTTTTACAAGAGTGCCTACAAACCCGACAGCGTCAATCTGTTGCTGCCGCTCAACCGCGTTCACCAGGCGGAGGGGGCTAAATCGCTGTTTGACCACAAACTCGGTACGTTCAACGCCAACAGCCCGGCCTGGGCCAATAACTGGACGGGCGTCCGCAACAACGACATGGTGCTGGTGGCGGAATATAAAAAACCGGTCACGGTTTCCTCCGTGGCCCTGCGCATCATGGTGGAAGAAGCCACGGGTATTTTTCCGCCGGGCACCGTCGAAATCTGGGGGGGCGACAGCCGCGACCAGATGAAACTGCTCACGACTGTCAAGCCAAAAATGCCCGCCAAAGGCGACACGCCCTCGATCCCGAACGTGACCTGTACGTTCAAACCGCAATCGCTGGCCTACATCAAAGTGGTCGCCAAACCGTGTACGTTGCCGGAATGGCACGGCGGCAAAGGCAAACCGGGACTGGTGCTGGTGGATGAGATGTTTGTGAATTGAAAACAGGCCAGTAAAGACACGCACATTTTCAAGTGTTTAGAACCGCATGTTAATGGGTAATGGCATATGGATCAGAAGAAACACCCCTTCAATCGACCCGCAGAACTTGTTGTATGGCAACAGTTTCTGTCTGGCGATACCGTGGCTTTTGCCTATCTGATGTCTTCTCATTTTCAGGTTCTGTTTCGGTATGGCAGTAAATTTTCGAAAGACAAGGAGTTTGTCAAGGACTGCATTCAGGACCTGTTTCTGATCATTTGGGAACGACGTGACCGACTCAGTGCGGAGGTGGCGGTGAAGCCCTACCTGATGGCCTCGCTCCGCCGGCTGATGAACCGCAGCGGACAATCCCGAACCGGTTTATCGACTGAGTTTCCCGGCGAAAACCAGGAGGGCTTTGACATTGAATATTCGGTCGAAGAAGAGTACATCGAACAGGAAAGCGTCCGGGTCGTCACCCAACGTTTCAAAAAGCTGCTGGATGAACTTCCCAAACGGCAGAAGGAAGTTATTTATCTAAAATTCTTTCAGGAAATGGACCGGAACCAGATTTCGGAGGTGATGGACATTTCTCCCCAAACGGTATCCAATCTGCTTCAGATTGCCATCAGACAACTAAAGGAATACTGGAAAGTGGAATTCTTAACGCTGCTTCTGGTCCATTTTTACGGATAACCGGATCAGACCAGTTGGCAACATTCTATTTTTTTTCAAAATAATTCTACTTCTTTTGGTATCGCGGCCGTGATTTCGTCTATCGTATGGTATAGATGAACAGGTAGGTATGGATCAGTACAGAAGTTTCAAAACCGGCGATTTTGTCTGGGATCCTTTTTTTCGGCAGTGGGTTCTTTCGCCCAGCAGCGAGACGGATTTCTTCTGGCATCAATGGATGCAGGAAAATCCGGACCGCGCCGACCGGATTCACGAGGCCCGAACCGTTGTGTTGTCTCTTCAGGTAAACGAACCTACGCTGCCCGCACACGAAATTGAGCAGGTTGTCAAATCGACGATTTCGAGAATCAATCAGCCGTCATCCTCAACTCCGGAATACAGGCAGCGGCCTTTACCGGTTTATAACCGTAGCTGGTTCCGGGTGGCCGCGTCGGTCAGCCTTATTCTGCTGGCAGGATGGCTGGCTTTCCCCTATCTCCGTTCCGAGCGGCCATCCACCCGGTTGGATGCGCCCTTCACGATTGCTAACAATCAGACATCGGCCGTCACCGATACCGCGAATACATCATCCCAACCGGTCGTGATCCACCTCGACGATGGCAGTACTGTAACCCTCGCGCCCGCCAGTCGGATTCACTATGCCAAAAACTTCTCAACCCCCAAACGGGAAGTCTACCTCAACGGAGAAGCTTTTTTTGAAGTCGCCAAAGATCCGGCCCACCCTTTTTTGGTTTATGCCAATGGACTGGTTACCAAAGTCTTAGGAACTAGTTTTACGGTGAAAGCCTACGAAAGTTCGCGGGAAGTGATCGTTGAAGTAAAAACCGGACGCGTTTCGGTGTTTGCCCAGTCGGATCCCAAAGCAAAGGAAAAAGCCATCAATCGCGAACTGGAAGGGGTCGTTCTTTCCCCCAACCAGAAAATTGTTTACAAAACGAACGATGTACGGATGCGAAAAACCCTGGTGGAAAAACCCGTGTTGCTCAAGACCGTTGTTCAGCCTTCGTTTCACTTTGAAGACAAACCTGTGAATGAAGTTTTCGCTGCGCTCGAAAAAGCCTACGGTGTTCCGATCATTTATGACAAAGACCTGATGATGGACTGCCCCTTAACGGCTTCCCTGGACAGTATGGCATTATATGATCAGCTAACCATTATCTGTAAAGCCATTGAGGCCCGGTATGAGCTGGTGGAAGGGCAAATTGTTATTCACGGCAAGGGATGTAAAACGAATTAAAGCGTACCTGTCAAGCGGGTTTATAAACTGGCTGAATTCTTTTTCTGATCGAAATAACCTAAACCCTTAAAACTTTATGCGGTATGATGATCCCAAAAACCTGCAATCTGAAAAGGTGCCGGGCTGAGTTCGTTCGGTCCGGTTAAATCCCAACGCATTTTTTCAAAACTGCTTTTCATGCTACTCCCCGAAAAAGGGAGCCGGGAAAACTATTGCCTGTTCAAACTCCTATACCCTTAACTTTTATGAAAAAACCCCTACAGATTCAACCGTTCGTCTGTCGAATCTTCTGCCGAACCCTGGGTCTCACTGCGATTCAGACCTTGTTCGCTTTTTGCTTTGCCGGACTGGGCTACGCCAGCGACGGCGTAGCCCAGTCGCTTCTTAATCAGAAAATCACGGTTAGAGCGCAGGAAATGGAGATAAAAAAGGTATTAAGCCAGGTGGAACGGCAGGTAGACGTCCGTTTTGTGTTTAGCTCGAAACTGATTCAATCCAGCCGAAAAATCACCCTTTCTGCCGAAAACAAACCGCTTCAACAGGTATTGGACCACATCCTGAGCCCACTGGGATTGCAGTACGAACTGACCGGAAAAGTCATTATTATCAGACGCGAAGAAGCAGCACCGCTACCACTCCCTCCGGTGGGCCAGGTGGCCCCCAAGCGTACGGTTTCCGGAAAAGTGCTCGATGAAACCGGCAAAGGATTACCCGGTGTCAGCGTCGTTGTGAAAGGAACGCAGCGGGGTACGATTACAAACGGAGAGGGGGATTTTCAGATGGAAACGGAAGACAATGCCACCCTCGTTTTTAGCTTCGTTGGCTACAAAAGCCAGGAAATGACCGTAGGCAACCAGAGCACCTTTTCCATTACGCTTGCTCCGGAAGACCGGGCGCTGGAAGAAATCGTGGTGGTGGGCTACGGAACGCAGAAACAACGGGAAGTCACCGGTTCCATTGCCTCGTTGCCCGCAGCCCAACTGGAAGACCAGCCGGTGGGTCAGTTGGCTCAAAAGCTTCAGGGACGCATTGCCGGTGTCCAGATCAACCAGGCTTCGGGCACACCCGGCAGCGGAATGGCCATCCGGATTCGCGGGGCGGCCTCCATCAATGCTGGTAACACACCCCTGTATGTGGTCGACGGCTTTCCGATTGTGGGCGGTATCAACAACATCAACCCCAACGAAATCGAAAATTTCTCCGTCCTGAAAGGCGCTTCGGCGGCTGCTTTATACGGTTCGCGGGCGGCCAACGGCGTGATTCTGATTACCACGAAACAGGCCAAAGAAGGCCGGACCACCATCCAGTTCAGCGCCACCTACGGCCTTGCCCAGGTTCCGCAGCGGGGGCGGGCCAAGCTCATGAATGCGAAGGAGTTTTTACAGGACCGGAAAGAAATTTTTGAAGACAAAATTAAATACGAAGGCTACACCGGCGGTATCCCGGCGCTGTATCAAAACCCCGAAGCCTATACCGGAAAAAGTACCGACTGGTATAACGAACTGTTGCAGACGGGCGGGCAGAACAGCTATAACCTCTCCATTTTATCAAACAAAAACAACTTCAGTTCGGCCACCACCCTGGGCTATTACAAGGAAAAAGGGGTGGTGCTGAACACCAATTACGAGCGGTTTTCCCTGCGGTCCAACAATCAGTACAAGATCAACGACTTCGCCCGGGTTGGCATCAACATTGCCCCAACCTATCAGCGCAGTCTGAATCAGGAAACCGACGGTTTTTACAGCACGCTCTATTCGGCCATCATCACGCCCCCCATCTTTTCGCCCGATGACAAAAACCCCGACGGTTCTGTCAAACTCAGTTTTACCGGACCGGGGCTTTTTACGTTTCCGAACTGGAAAAAAACCTTGTTGGAAACCACCAACCGGACCAACTCGACCCGGATTTTGAGCAATGCCTACGCCGAGATCGACTTTCTGAAAAATTTCCGGTTTAAAAGCTCCCTCTCGCTGGATCTGGAAAGCCGCAAACAGCGGATTTTCAACCCGTCGACGGCGGGCGGCATTTTTGCGCCCCCGCCCAAGCTGGCCACCGGCTCGTATGAAACGAATGAATACACCTCGTGGCTGACCGAAAATACCCTCAATTACAGTAAATCCTTTGCGACAGACCACCATGTCGAAGCCCTTGTGGGGTATTCGGCCCAGCAGTTCCGGCAGGAAACCAACCGGCTCACGGGCACCAGCTTTCCGGACGATGCCGTTACCTGGATCGACGCGGCTGCCATCAAAAACGGGAACAGCAGCTCAACGGAATGGTCGTTGCTCTCGATGTTTAGCCGGGTGAACTACAACTACAAAGGAAAATACCTGTTGGCCGCTTCCATTCGCCGGGATGGCTCTTCCCGGTTTGGATCGGCAAACCGCTGGGGTTCTTTCCCCTCCATATCGGCGGGCTGGATTATTTCGGACGAAGGTTTTGCTCAAAAATGGAGCAGCGTGAGTTACCTGAAATTACGGGCCGAATACGGAGATGCCGGCAATTTTAACATTGGTAATTACAGCCAGTTTGGCAACATCGTCTCCACCAATTACCTATTCGGAAATGCCCTCGTGCAGGGACGAAGCCCCAACACGATTGGCAATACCAGCCTAACCTGGGAAACTACCACCGGAATGGACATTGGACTGGATGTGGGGCTGCTGAACGACCGGATTTCGCTGACGGCCGATTATTACAACAAAAGAACCAAGAACATGCTGTATCAGGTGGATATTCCGACTGGAACCGGTTTTTCCAACATCCAGGACAACATTGGCGAATTCCATTTCTGGGGGTATGAATTTGGCGCCACCACCCGCAATCTGGTTGGTACACTGAAATGGACAAGCGATTTCAACATTTCGTTCAACCGCAACAAGGTCATCAAGTTAGGAACCAACGACACGCCCATCGGCGGCATCGGCAACTATTCCAGCACGATCTGGAAAACCGAAGTGGGCCATCCAATCGGGCAGTTCTACGGCTATGTGTTCGATGGCATCTACAAAACGCAGGAGGAGTTTGATTCGCAGCCCAAACACAGCACGTCCAAGGTGGGCACCATGCGCATGAAAGACATCAACGGCGACGGGATCATCAACACCCTGGATAAAACGTACATCGGCAACCCCAATCCGAAATTTGTGTATGGCATCAACAATACGTTTGCCTACAAAAACCTGGATCTGAATGTTGTGATTTCGGGGGCCTACGGTGGAAAAATGTACTATGCGCTGGCGGAATGGACCGAAACCCTGGAAGGGATTTTCAATGTCGAAACGTACATGAAAGACCGCTGGCGGTCGCCCGAAAACCCCGGTGCCGGTATTGTCGGACGGTCACTGTCAGGAACCACCGAATTTCCGCGCAATGTGCAGGACCGTCTGGCGCTCGATGCTTCGTACCTGACCGTAAAAAACATCACACTGGGCTACACCCTGCCGAAAGTATCGCGCTACATCACCAAATCCCGGATTTTTCTGAGTGTGCAGCAGGCGCTGGTCTTGACCAAATACAAAGGAGCCAATCCGGAAGCCAGCTTCAACGGACTGAGCGGCCTGAGCGAAGGGGTCGACATCAGCCCGTATCCGGTTCCACGGACATTTGCGCTGGGCCTGAATCTGAATTTTTAATCGTATCGAAAATCAAAGACATGAAAAAGCTCCTGTATCTATCGCTTTTAACGACCCTGCTCCTGATGGGTTGTTCCGAAGATTTTCTGGAACGCGTGCCGGAAAGCTCCGTAACCTCCGGTAATTTTTACCAGACCGAAGCCCAGTTCGAACAGGCCATGGTGGGTGCCTATGCGGCTGTCCGGGACGCCAAAGGATCGATTGCCGCCTGGTGCATGGGCGAGATGCGATCGGACAACACGCACCTTGAGTTCAACAACACCAACCGCGGACCGGCCTACATCGAACGGGAGTATACCGATTTTTTTCTGGATGATGTGACCAGTACGCTCGTCGCCGACAAGTACAACCGGTGTTACGTCGGCATTGCCCGCGCCAACAGCATCATCGACTATCTGCCTAGCGCGGGGCTGAGCCAACAGGTGGCCGACCGGCTGACGGGGCAGGCCCGGTTTCTGCGGGCGTTGTTTTACTTTGATCTGGTGCGGTATTTTGGCGGGGTTCCGCTGTACCTGAAAGCCGTATCGGGCGCCGGTGATGCCTATCTTCCGCGTTCGTCCGTCGAGGAGGTGTATAAAGTCATTGTCGACGATCTGAAAGACGCCATTGCCAAACTACCGGCACCGGCATTTCCGCAAACAGGACGCGCCACGCAGGCAGCGGCCAAAATGCTGCTGGCCGATGTGTATCTGACGCAGAAGAATTTTGCGCTGGCCGAAACCGAATTGAAAGGGATTACTCCGATGGGCTTTGCGCTCCTGCCCGACTATGCCTCGGTTTTCAGTTTGTCGAATAAAAACAGCCGGGAGTCGCTGTTCGAGATTCAGTACCAGCAGGGCAATCAGGGGCAAAACAGCAACTTTCTGTATCCGTTTCTGCCCCTGGCTTCGGATGTCAGCAAGATCACCGGCATCACCTCCCAAAACCGACAGGGGGGCGGCTGGAACGTGCCGACCTTCGAGATGATCGGCACCTACGAACCCGGCGACAAGCGGCTGGAAGCGTCGATTGGCATTGCGGAAGGAACCGGTGTAGTGGGCGACATGGCTATTGAAACCCTGAAAAGCCCGGTTGGCTACGTCAAACCGGCGGGTAAAAGGGCGTACCCGTACATCAAAAAGTACCTGCACGCCCACAGCCTGGAGCAGAATACCGACGACAATTTCCCGGTTTATCGTTATTCCGATGTGCTCCTGGGGCTGGCCGAAGCCCTCAATGAACAAAATAAAGGTACCGAAGCGCTGACCTATCTAAATCCGGTTCGGGTGCGGGCGGGTCTGGCCCCGTCGACGCAAACCAGTCAGGCGGCTTTGCGGGACCTGATCGCCCACGAACGGCGCGTTGAATTTGCCTTTGAAAACAAACGGTGGCTGGATTTGGTCCGCACCGGCAAAGCCATCGAGGTGATGAACAAGAACGGGGAGTACATCAAGGCGTTTCATGCCGGCGAATCGTATCTGCCCGGTACCAGTTACGCAGTGACCCAGAACCGTCTGCTTTTTCCGATACCCAACCGCGAAATATTAATCGGAAAGCTGCAACAAAATCCGGGTTATTAACGCGGAATGTAGGTAAAAAACACGATTAACCTGTTTTATGAATGAGACGCTCCAGGGCGGTTTGTTTATAAAACAGGTCTTTCGCTTTTGCCCCTAAATCCCCTAAAGGGGACTTGAACGCGGAATTTTCCAGATGCTAAAGTCCGGCTCCGGCCGCCCGGCCTTTAGGGGATTTAGGGGCAATTTGTAAGTTCAACAGAATTATTAGACGTAAGTCCTAATAAAACAGGTCATTTAAATTTTAGTCAGTCCAGACGTTACAATGAAAAGGCTTTCTTATTTGCTGTTCATGGTGGCCGGTGGTGCAGGTGCTTTCCAATCCTGCTCTACGGGCTTGTCGAGCGGGTCAGCGGAGGAGAAACTACCGGAAACCGTCAGCTACAACTTTGACATTCGGCCCATTCTGTCGGATAAATGCCTGGCCTGCCACGGACCGGATGCCAACAAGCGGGAAGCCGGTCTGCGGCTCGATGTCGCCGAAAGCGCCTTCAAAGCCCTCGCCGAAAACCCGACGGCCCACGCGCTGGTAGCCGGGAAGCCCGAACTGTCGGAGGCTTTCCGGCGCATTACCACGCCGGATACCTCCCTGCTGATGCCGCCCCCGTCGTCTAACCTGAAGCTCTCCACCCGCGAAATAGACCTGATTGAAAAGTGGATCAAACAGGGGGCGAAGTACGAAAAACACTGGGCCTTTGTGCCGCCCCAAAAAGCCGCCCTGCCGCCCATCGATCAGACGGCGTGGCCACGGAATGAAATCGATTATTTCATTCTCCACAAACAGGAGCAGAAAGGCCTGGCCCCCAACGAAGAATCCGACAAGGAACGCCTGCTCAAGCGCGTCAGTCTGGACCTGACCGGATTGCCGCCCACCTTGTCGATGATGGATCAGTTTCTGGCCGACAACAGTCCAACAGCCTACGAAAAAGCGGTCGATCAGTTGCTGAAAAGTCCGGCCTACGGCGAAAAAATGGCGCTGCACTGGCTGGATCTGGCCCGGTATGCCGACTCCTACGGCTATCAGATGGATAATTTCCGGACGCAGTGGCCCTGGCGGGATTGGGTCATTCATGCCTTCAACCAGAACATGCCGTACGACCGGTTTATCACCTGGCAACTGGCGGGCGACCTGCTGCCCGTACCGCCCGGTGGTGCATCCAGCAAGGAGCAACTCCTGGCCACCGGTTTTAACCGCAACCATAAAATCACCGAAGAAGGGGCCGTCGACGAAGAAGAATACCGGGTGACCTACGTGACCGACCGCAACGACACCTTCGGCAAAGGGCTGCTGGGCATCACGCTGGAATGTGCACATTGCCACGACCATAAGTATGACCCGTTTTCGCAGAAAGAATATTACCAGCTCTTCGCCTTTTTCAACAACGTCGATGAAATGCGCTCCAAATACACGGCCATCGACCCCGCCGTCGGCAAACCGGAGTCGTATGCCAAAAAACCGCTGATGGAAATCAGTAACGACGACGTAAAGAGCCTGTTGAAGTTTATCAACAAACCGGATACCAGTCGCCTGATTGTATCCGTCATGGGCGATCTGGACACGCTTCGCAAAACGTACATTCTGAAACGGGGCGTTTTCGATGCCTACGGCGACGAAGTGCAGCCCGGCACCCCCGCGTCCATTCTGCCTTTCAATGCTAATTATCCCAAAAACCGGCTGGGCCTTTCGCAGTGGCTGTTCGACAAAAAGAATCCGCTGACGGCCCGCGTCTACGTCAATCGCATCTGGCAGGAGTTCTTCGGGCGGGGTATTGTCAAAACCGCCGGTGACTTCGGCATGCAGGGCGAGCTTCCCTCCCATCCGGAACTGCTGGACTGGCTGGCCGTCGACTTTATGCAGCACGGCTGGAACATCAAACGGCTGGTCAGGCAGATCGTCACGTCGGCCACCTACCGCCAGTCGATTGTCGTTAGCCCCGAAAAGCTGCGGGCCGATCCGGAGAACGTGCTACTGGCCCGGGCACCGCGTTACCACATTCCGGCCGAACTGGTGAAAGATCTGGTGCTGGCGAGCAGCGGTCTGCTCAACCGGGCCATCGGTGGCCCCAGTGTAAAACCATATCAGCCAGCCGGGCTGTGGGAAAGCGCCACCGCCGGGGGCGACGGCATGTTGTCGACCTACAACCAGGATCACGGCCCGGCTTTGTACCGGCGCGGTATGTACACGTTCATCAAGCGAACCGTTCCGCCCCCCTCCATGGCCATTTTCGATGCCAGCAACCGTGACCAGTGCGAAGTAGGCCGGAGCAAAACCAACACGCCTTTGCAGGCCCTGGTAATGATGAACGACCCCACGGTGCTGGAAGCTTCGCGGGTGCTGGCGGCCCGTCTGTTGCAGGAAAACACCGGGATGGAAACCAAAATCGGCCAGGCCTTCCGGCTGATTGTCAATCGAAAACCGACCCAGCCCGAACTGAGTGTACTCGTGACCTATTTCGGGGAGGAAATGCAAACGATAAAAACGACGGAGATTGAAAACGTGCTGGCCGTCGGGGAGTATCCGGTTCCCGAAAAGATCGATAAAAAGCGGCTGGCGGCTCTGATGCGCGTGGTATCGATGATTTACAACCTGGAAGAATCCATTACTAAATCCTGACCGTTATGGAAAAAGAACTGCTGGACCATTTGCTGACCTTCAACCGGCGTCGGTTTTTCTCGAAACTGAGTCTGGGCCTGGGCAGTGCTGCGCTGGGTTCGCTGCTGATACCGGATCTGTTTAGCAAAAACAGCGATTCCGACGAGCCTGATTTCATTCCCGGAACCCCGCATTTTGCGCCAAAGGCCAAGCGGGTCATTTATTTATTCCAGAATGGCGCCCCCTCTCAGCTCGAAACGTTTGACTACAAACCCAAATTACGGGAGCTTTTTGGCAAAGACCTCCCACCGTCGGTACGGGGAGGGCAGCGACTCACCGGTTTTACGGCCACCCAGGCCTCCCTGCCCCTGGCCGGATCGTTCGTCGATTTCAAGCAGTATGGGCAGTCGCGGGCGTGGGTGAGCGATCTGTTGCCGCACATGGCCAGCATTGTGGATGATCTGTGCATTGTGAAATCCATGCACACCGAAGCCATCAACCACGACCCGGCCATCACGTTTTTCCAGACCGGTGCCCAGCAGGGCAACCGCCCGAGCATGGGGTCGTGGCTGAGCTACGGACTGGGCAATGAAAACAAAAACCTGCCCAATTTTACGGTATTGATTTCCCGGGGAAAAGGCAACAGCCAGGGGGTATATTCCAAGCTGTGGTCGAACGGTTTTCTGGATTCGATTCACCAGGGGGTGCAGTTCAGCAAGGGCGAAGATCCGGTGTTGTACCTGCGCGACCCGGAAGGCATGAGCCGCCAGTCGCGCCGAAAAATGCTTGACCGCCTGGCGGAATTGAACCAGTTGGCCTACGAGGAAGTGCATGATCCGGAGATCAATGCCAAAATCAAGCAGTACGAAATGGCATACCGGATGCAAACCGCCGTGCCGGAAATTACGGACCTGTCGAAAGAACCGGATGACATCATCAAGCTCTACGGCTCCGACTGTCTGATTCCCGGCACGTTTGCCGCCAACTGCCTGCTGGCCCGGAAGTTATCCGAAAACGGCGTGCGGTTTGTACAGTTATACCACCAGGGCTGGGATCAGCACGTCAATTTGCCCGTAGAGATTACCGGCCAGACCAAAGACGTCGATCAGGCATCGGCGGCTCTGGTGACCGACCTCAAACAACGCGGACTGCTCGACGAAACGCTGGTGATCTGGGGCGGTGAGTTTGGCCGCACCTGCTTCAGCCAGGGCAAGCTGACGAAAGAGAATTACGGTCGCGACCACCACCCGCGCAGCTTCACGATCTGGATGGCCGGGGGCGGTATCAAACCCGGCATGGTATACGGCGAAACCGACGAATTCGGCTATAACACCATTGCCAACCCCGTTCACGTCCACGATTTTCAGGCCACGGTGTTGCACCAGTTGGGCCTCAATCACGAGAAGCTGGTTTTCAAACACCTCGGCCGCCGATACCGGTTAACGGATGTTTCGGGGAAGGTGGTGCGGGATATTTTGGCGTGATTCCAGTACACAAAGTGTGACCCAATTCATTTGACAATAAATTTATTGTCATTATATTTGACAATAAATTTATTGTCAAATGAGAAATATTATTGGTCAGGCGGTTTCGGGAAGTGATTTCTTTGAGCGGCCCCAAATCATTCAGAAAATCCACCGGGCTTTACGCAATGGGAATCAGGTCTATCTATCCGCACCTCGCCGGGTGGGTAAAACCTCCATCATGAACTACCTTCAGGACAATCCTGAAACCAATCAACACTATGTGTATGCTATCACACAATCGATTGATACCACATCGACTTTTTACCAGGAAATAGCCCGGCAGGTTCTGGAGAGTCCTTCTTTCGGAAAATTGACAAAGGCGTCCGAAACGCTAAAAAAGATCACAAAAAACTTACTTCAGCATATTACGATCAAGGTCTCGATTCCATTCGTGGAACTGTCGACCGAGAAAGGGCAAGCCATTAATTTTCAGATCGAACTGGAAAAGTTACTGGAAGAACTGGATTTGGAAGGCGGTAAACTGATCATCATGGTCGATGAGTTTACCGAAACGCTCGATAATATTCTGATCAAGGATGGTAAACAGGAAGCCAGACGGTTTTTACAAACGTTTCGGGAACTGATGCACAACCGGAAGCTGACCCATAAAGTCCAGTTTCTACTGACGGGTTCGATTGGCCTACAGCCTCTGGTGAAAAAACTGGAAGGCAGTGACCTGATCAACCAGTTGTTGGTTATCGACATTCCGCCACTGACCGAAGACGAGGCTTGTTCCTTGTTCCGGCGATTGATTCAGGCCGACGGTATTGAAATAACCGACGAAACCATCCGCTCCATTTTACAAAAAATTGACTGGCTGATGCCGTTCCACGTCCAGTTGCTGGTCCAGGAAGTCATCGATGTTTTTGAGAGTCTAGGCAATCCAATCGATGAAGGAAAAGCCAAACAAGCCTTTGAACAGGTTTTCCACCAACGCAACCGCATCTATTTTGAACAATATTACGAGCGATTAAAGAAGCGGCTGGAACCCGGATCGGAATATAATTTTGTTCATGAAGTCTTGAATCGGGTGGCGCAAACCGATTCGTTGGAAAAAGCCATTGTCCACGATTTGGCGGTAAAAAACAACTTTAGTGCCAGTTACAAAGCCACGATGGAATCGTTACAGTATGACGGTTATCTGCACGAAACCGCTGATAATCAGGGGTACCGGTTCAATTCGTCCATACTAAAAACCTGGTGGAAAAAATATGTCAGCTAATTCGCGCCCGCTCGTTGCCACCTTATACAATCCGCACACCCAAAGCAAAGAAGCACTGATTGCGGGTTTTATCGTCCGGAAGCGGTTGTTCGAACGCTTGTTCCGGGACATTCATACCGCTCCGATGGCTAAACCGGAGCAGCATTATCTCATTCAGGGCATCCGGGGTATGGGAAAAACTACCCTGCTTCTGCGGTTAGCCTACGAAGTGGAAAACGCGCCCGAACTCCGCAACCAATTGATTCCGATCGTATTCAATGAAGAAGAATACGGCATTGGTTCGCTGGCAGATGTCTGGGAACGGGTTGCCAAATATCTGGAAGAAGCCGATTCGTCTTTTAGCGATATTTATCAGGCTATAACCGGCCAATTTGGGCAGGAAGGCTATGAGCGGCAAGCTTTCGAATTGCTCACGCTACGGCTGCGCCAACACAAAAAGAAACTGCTGCTGTTGATCGACAACATCGGCGACATTCTGAGAAAATTAGACAAGCAGGAAGAACAACGGTTGCGCGAAGTGCTACTGACTTCGCCGGATTTGCGAATTATAGGAGCAACACCTGTTCTAATCGAACAATTTCACGACTATACCCGACCTTTCTACGAGTTTTTCAAGGTTATTCATCTGGAAGGTTTAAGCCGCGAAGAAGCTCCGGCGCTTTTCCTGAAACTGGGCGAAACCTACCATACCGAAGCCATCCAACAAATTGTCAAACACCAACCGGGCCGGATCGAAGCCATCCGACGACTGACGGGCGGGGTGATTCGAACGATGGTGTTGCTCTACGAAATTCTGGTTGAAAACGGGAACGGAACGGTTTTCCGCGATTTGCAGGTGCTCCTCGACCGGGTGACGCCCCTCTACAAACACCGCATGGATGATTTGCCTCCTCAGCAGCAAAAGATCGTGGTGGCTCTGGCCCAGGCCTGGGATGCCGCCAGCACCAAAGAACTGTCGCAAACCGTCCGGCTGGAAAGCAAGGTGATTTCGGCTCAGCTCACCCAATTGATTCACAATCGTATTGTTGAAAAAATAGAAAC
This sequence comes from Larkinella fluvii, assembly GCF_051857545.1. NCBI lineage: Bacteria > Pseudomonadati > Bacteroidota > Cytophagia > Cytophagales > Spirosomataceae > Larkinella > Larkinella fluvii. The sequence goes on from NZ_JBPZHB010000008.1 coordinate 217,250, forward strand.
CGGCACGAAAAACCATCTCTACCGGCTGGAAGAACGGTTCTTTAACATCTGGTATTTGATGCGATTTGGCCGCACCACCGACCAGCGGGTTTTGTGGTTGGTGCGTTTTTTTGAAGAGATGTTTGGGGATGATCCGGAATGGATGCAGGAAAGGATTAATCAACATTTAGCGGCAATAGAAAAGGGCGAATTTGACCCGGAAGCGGCTTTTTACTTAAGTGCTGCACTTAGAAAGTTTATCACAGATGAAGAATTAGAAGACATAATCAGTAAGACAACAAGGATATATTTAACCAAAACAGGTCGTATGGAATTAGCAGAAGAAATTGGTTCCTCCCAGCTAGAAAAAGTGACAGATCTAATTGAAAACAGACTATATGAGGAATCGATCCAATTATTGAACGGATTCAAAAAAAAGACAGCATTGGTTTATCTCGACACAGCAACTTGTTATCATTTTCTTTATGAATATAAATATCAACAAGAAATAGAAATGGCTTTATATGACTTTTATAAGAACAGGTTAGCTCAGAACTGGGTCAAAAAAGAATTTTACTATGGAGAAGAAAAAGAAGCTACCTACACCTTTATTAGCGGAATTATATCTAATCTATTTATTGATCGATCTGGAAATAAGGGCATTTCATGGCATTTGACGTCGTCAGGCTCTTTATCTCTTGAAATTGCCATATCTTATTTTTTCATAAAGGCGAAATATCGCAAACAAATCGCTTATGATTTAGTCAACTTAGCTTCTGAGGCAACGAGTTATACAGATGGAAAAATAGACAACATGAGTCACGATGAATATCTCTCATTTTCTATTGTAAAGAATATAATTTACTTGTGGAATAACGCATACGCTCAGGTTGAGAGTAATTTTACTGCGCCTACTGCTTATCAAAATTCCTCATCGGTAATAGAATCTGAAGAGAAGATTAAGAAAGAATTTCCGGACATAATTCGTCCTGATCTTTGGGAAACTTTCCTCAAGCTCCTCCTTGCCAAAAAACAATACCATACCGCTTACCACTATTTCCAGCAGGAGGAATGGCAATTAAAAGACCGGTTTAAACCGCTGTATTATGCGACGCTGCATTACCTGCGCGATGAATATCCCACCGATTATCTCCGGATGGGGCCGGAATTAAAAGAAACCGTAGAGGACGTTATTAAAGAAGTAGAACAAATGGCTATCGACTATGCATAGATTTCAACATGACAAACACAAAAAATCCGGGCCACTCGTCAATCTGACAAATAACCCGGACTTTATTCAATTGACGTTTATGTCGGTGGTTCAGTCCACAAACTGACGGCGGAGTTTGTCACTGGCGTCCCGCAGACCGGCGGCCCAGCTAGAGCCGGTTCCTTCGGCAAACAGGTCGTTGCCCGGAATGCCCAGCCGCCAGCGCACCGTTTTGTTGTTTTCGGGATTGCGGCCTTCTTCGCGCAGGTAAATATCGGCGGCAACGATGTCATTCCGGAAACGCATCACCCGGCGAAGTTCGCCTTCCACCTGATTTACGAGTTCGGGTGTTTCGTCGAAGCCGACGGTTTGCAAATCGATTTTAATACTATCAACAGAATATTCCATGATGTTTCGAGGGTTGGTTAACGTTTTGTACTGAATTAAAACCGGTAAAGGGCCGTGATCATCACCGGGCTGCGGTTGTTGAGCAATTTGACCTCATCCATTAGATAAACTTCGCCACCGTGGCGCAGCGTCAACAAAGCGGCCTGATCGATCAATGAAGCATCCCCTTCCTTTTCGTCTTCGTGGATGGTTGCCGTCAGGGTTTCTTCGTCAAAATGTCCCCATGCCCGGGCATCGTGCCGAACAAACAGGGCTTCGATTCTCCCCGTTACAGCGGCTTCCAGAATCTGGCGGAGATCGCGCGAAACCAGCTCGCTCCCGCTGTTATTCTGGTATTGCTTGATCCGCTGCTGCCGGGACTCCTCAAAATAATTACCAAGCGCTTCATTGGCCATTTGATGCAGTTCTCCGATCTGAACGTGATCAAAATTGCCCGTCAGCCCGCCAGCGTGCAAATACGGATACGAATTGACCTGCCGGTAGATGGGTTGGTAATAGGCAACCGATGCCAGCAGCAACGGGATCGTCTGGGTGCCGTTGAGCTTCATCATGGCCTCGTCGACGAGCCGGAAATAATCGGCCAGCAGGTGGTCTTTGTCTTTGTTGTCGTTATCGTCACTCGCATACATCGCCGTCATACCGCCTACCCCTTTCGTGCGGCCCTGCAATTCCTGCTCAAAATCGTAGTGTTTCGTTACCTCTTCCATACCGGTCGGCATCACATCCCCGGTTTCAACGACGGTTATCGCAAATTGATCGGCCTGATAGAGCACCACGCCGTTTTTGCCAATTTGCAGCAGGAAATATTGCCGGGAAGGCTGCACGTACGACAGCAGGGGTCGTACCCAAAACTGCGGACCTATTTTATGGAAATCGTCCAGGGGTACCGGACTGTCAAACGTAAAAAAGTGGTCGGAGCTGCGGAAAACCGCCAGGCCTTCGGAACGGTGCCGCCAGAATTGCGGATCATCCAGGAGCGCATCCAGCGGTAGCATCAACGCATCAATCTCGTGGCTTGGGAGCGCCTGCGCTTCAAGCTCATGCCGAATGGCCTGAACGTGATTTTTGAACGCAATACTGTCCTGGCCTTCCAACACCTCTTTACCCCGGCGGTGGGTCGGAATAAAAATGGAAATCGAATGCTCGAGAGCGTGATCCGCCAGTTCAAGCAGGGCTTCTTTGTTAAAATCTAGGGACGTCATCGCGTGAATAGGATTAAAAACCGGAAGCGGTGGTAGATAAGCAGAACCGCTTCGAATCCGGTCAGGTTAACAAGAACTCTAAAAAGTAAACCCGCCGGTTGCGACAATGTTGGGTATACTTTCAGAAAGGGACCGGATTTTTAACCCTAAACAGCGTCAGTGAGAGAATAGGCAGGTTTATTTCTTTTTCTTAAAATTACTTACTCCACAATCCAGCGAACGGCATTGTTATACCGCCCTTCCAGCACAATCTTGTAAAAACCGGTGGGCAGTTTCGACACGTCGATCACGGCTTTTTCGGTTTTGGCAGGGAGTTCGTCCATCAGCAAATACCGGTCGCGCTGGCCTTCTTCGAAGTGGTTGGTGGTCGTAAGCCAGATTTTCACGTTGCCTTCCGGATCGGCGGCTTTCCAGCTCAGGGCGATTTTCCCGGCTTCTTTTTTCGCCGTCGGCTGGGTCAGCGACAGTTGGCCGGTGAGCGGAATACCATCAATCTCAAAGGCTTGCTCTTTCGGAATGGAAACCTGCAGGTGCCGGGCCAGCGTCGGTATGATGTCGACAATACCGGGGGTTGAATTTCGGAAATACGGATTCAGGTTTTTGGCGTTCGTCACCATCCACGTGCTCCGCTCCCGCTCCGACTGCCCGCCGTGGTTTTTGCCGGTATCCGCACTCCGGCCATGGTCGGTCGTAATGAACACCTGCCAGTCTTCGCCGAATGTTTTCTGCCGGTATTGAACGGCTTTCCACAACCGCCCCATCTGATCGTCCATCATCCGGATGGCCTCATGGAACCGCTCACCATCGCCATACCGATGACCCATGTCGTCGGTGTATTCCAGGTATACCCACGACAGATCCGGGCTTTCCTGGCGGATGTAGGCAGCGGCTTCGTTCACCACTTTTTCGTCAATCTGGTGAATGTACAGTTTGTCTTTGTCGTGCGGAAAATGGAGCGTGTCCAGCTCAAAACCGTCGAATGAATAGTCGAGACGCAGGTGGCCCGTGGCCGGAAGCCCTTCGCCCACCAGCTTGGTGCGGTTGTCGAGCCAGGTTGAGAAAACGGCGGTTTTTTTCTGGGGATACTGCGACTCGAAAAACCGGAAGATGGTCCAATACTGATAATTCGGGTCCTTGATGTCGTTGTCCCAGACGTTGTGCTTGTTGACCCACGTGCCCGTCAGCAGGCTGTTGTAGCCCACCGCCGAGATCGTCGGCGTCTGCGAATACGTTCCCTTCTGTCCGCCGACGTACGCCCGAACATACCCGCCTTCCCGGGCGATGGCGTCCAGATTCGGTTTGGCAATCTTTTCGATCACATCCGCCGAAATGCCGTCGACAATGACAAACAACGCTTTTCGCTGGCCCGGTTGACCAACGCTGGCGTGCGTCCTGACTAAACACAGAATCAGCAGGAGAACCGGTATAATTCGAGGCTTCATCCGGTTTTTATTCCGCCAGATAATTCCCAATACCGACTACAACCGTCGAAAACACCACGGTGGCAATCCCGAGGGTAATGGTGCGCATGGTCTGCCGGTTGGCCCCGCGCCACTCGTGCAGATACAGCCCCCAGAAACTGCTGAAGGCGATGATGAACGCCATGTGCAGGGTCCAGCCCGAAAACCGGTACTCGCCCATTTTGCTGTCACCCATGCCGTAGAAGAAGAATTGCAGGTACCAGGTTACCCCGGCCATGGCGCAAAAAATGATATTCCGCACGGCGGGGGCCGTTACATTGCCGTAATCGGTATACGTTTTATTCTTGATATTGAGGTAGATACACCAGATGGCGTTGGTGGTCAAACCGCCCAGCAGGATGAATACGAGGGGCGCATTGTTCATGTACAGCGGGTCGGCACCGTTCTGCACCGCCAGTTCGGCAATGGGTTGGCCAGCCGTTAGTCCGAACGAAAAACAGGCACTCATGATGCCCGAGAAAACCGCCACGAGAACGCCCTTTTTGAGATCAAATTCGGCGATGGTTTCTTTTTTCTGATCATCTGTCATCGACTTTTCCTTCATCATACCGGCAATACCGCAAATTGAAATGCCCAGCACGCAGACCGCTAAGCCCAGAATGATGACCTGACCGGACAATGTACTCATCAGCGTGCCGAATTGCCCCTGCCAGATGGGCGGAACGACGGTTCCGAAAACCGCACAGAGTCCCAGTACGACGGCCATGCCCAGTGATAATCCCAAATACCGCATCGTCAGGCCGAACGTCAATCCGCCGAAGCCCCAGAGTACACCCCAGAAATACGACCACCACACGGTTTCGGTTGGGGCTGCGGCCAGTACGTCAAACAGATTCGGCACGGTGAGCAGACCGAAAATCAGCGGGGCAAATACCCAGGAGAAAATACCGCCCACGAGCCAGTAACTTTCCCAGGCCCAGCCCTGTACTTTTTTATACGGTAGATAGAAACTGCCGGAAGCAAACCCTCCGAGCGCGTGCAAGACTACTCCCCAAATGACGGCCATGTATAGTGATTTTTCAACAAATCTGTGTAGTTTCCGGAGAAAGACCTTCCTGCGCTCTCCTGAATTCATAAAGCGAAAAGTTGGCCCGGTCTAACGATACAGCCCCTGAACTATTTTTTTAGAAGACCGGACAAAGCAGGAGACCACGGTATAGTTAGCTCATTCTAACTCAATACTTTTGCACCGTAGAATACTATTTCATCATAGGTTAGTAGGATAAGCCTGTTAGATTTCTAATGGGCTTATTTTGTTTTTACGACTTCAGGTACTTCCCCTCCCCTTTCTTTCAACTTTTTTCTAACCACAACACTCAACAGCGTGTTGGCCCCTCATGAACAAATTCGAAGGAAAAAATATCCTGATTGTCGGCGCATCGTCCGGCATCGGTCAGGCAACCGCCCAACGGGTTCAGGCGGCAGGGGCCACGGTTTTTACGGCCGGTCGGCGACAACCCGAAGGCATTCAATCTACCCACCTGACGTGGGACGCCACCCAACCCGGAGAGTCCGACCTGAGCGGCTTGCCCGATACGTTACACGGGCTGGTGTATGCGCCCGGCTCCATTCGGCTGGCTCCGTTTGGCCGGTTAACCCTCGATCACTTTCAGGAAGATTTCACGCTGAACGTGCTGGGGGCCATCGCCATCCTGAAAACCGTCATGCCCGCCCTCCTCCAGTCCAAGTCGGCCAGTGTGGTGTTGTTCAGCACGGTAGCGGCCCAACTCGGCTTCGGATTGCATTCGTCGGTCAGCGTGTCGAAGTCGGCGGTTGAAGGCTTGACAAAATCCCTGGCGGCCGAATATGCTCCCCACAACATCCGGTTCAACACCGTGGCGCCCTCCCTCACCGACACGCCCCTGGCACAAGCCGCCGGGCTGGTCTCGCCCAACCGGCTCGAAGCGGCTGGCAAACGGCATCCGCTGGGTCGCATCGGCACCTCCGCCGACATCGCCGGGATGGTCACGTTTCTGCTGTCGGAGGAATCCGGCTGGGTCACGGGCCAGATTCTGGGCGTCGATGGTGGAATGAGTACGCTCAAATAAGCAAACCGCTTTCAATCCTGCGCTTATTCCAGTTAATTTGTATAGATTTCATCAGCCTATACAAATGAGAAAATTACGCTATGGCATCGGGCTTCTTGGCCTGATGCTGACCCACCTGGCCTGGTCACAGACGAAACTCGTGGAAACCGTCACCCGCAAAGAGGGCGAACTGATTATTCCGTACCAGAAGTATGTGCTGCCCAACGGGTTGACGCTGGTCATTCACGAAGACCATTCCGATCCGATTGTCCACGTCGATGTCACCTACCACGTCGGATCGGCGCGGGAAGAGATCGGAAAGTCGGGGTTTGCCCACTTTTTCGAGCACATGATGTTTCAGGGCTCCGATCACGTGGCCGATGATGAGCATTTCAAACTCGTGACCGAAGCCGGCGGCACCCTGAACGGGACCACCAACGGCGACCGCACCAACTATTTCGAAACCGTACCCAGCAACCAACTGGAGCGCGCGCTCTGGCTCGAAGCCGACCGGATGGGCTTTTTGCTGGATGCCGTGACCCAGAAAAAATTTGAAATTCAACGGGCGACCGTGAAGAACGAACGCGGTCAGAATTACGACAACCGCCCATACGGTTTGTCTTACGAGTATACCGCCAAGAACCTCTACCCCTACGGCCACCCGTATTCCTGGCTCACCATCGGCTACATCGAAGACCTGAACCGGGTGAATGTCAATGACCTGAAAAACTTCTTCCTGCGCTGGTATGGCCCCAACAATGCGGTTTTGACCATCGGTGGCGACGTGGACCCCAAACAGGTGGTGCAACTGACCGAGAAATATTTCGGCAGCATTCCCAAAGGCCCGGAAGTGACCAAAACCATTGTTCCGCCGGTGGTGGTCGACAAAGACCGCTACGTGTCGTACGAAGACAACATCCGGTTTCCGATGCTGCGGATTACGTACCCGACCGTGGCGCGTTTCCACCCGGACGAAGCACCCCTGGACGCGCTGGCCCAGATTCTGGGCGGTGGCAAAAGTTCGCTGTTCTACAAAAACCTGGTCAAAACCGAAAAAGCGGTTCAGGCCAACGTTGGCCACCCGGCCAATGAGTTAGCCGGGGAGTTTACGTTTACGGTGCTGCCTTTCCCGAACGTCCGGCTGGACAGCGCGGAAACGATCGTCCGGAACTCGCTGGCCGAATTCGAAGCCCGTGGGGTGACCGACGACGACCTTGCTCAGTTTAAAGCCACCCGCGAAGCCGAAATTATTGATTATCTGTCCAGTGTTTCCGGCAAAGTTTCGCAACTGGCTTCTTTCCAGACCTTTACCGGATCACCAAATTACCTGCCGACCGAACTGAAACGGTATCAGGCCCTCACGAAAGCCGATATCATGCGGGTTTACAACCAGTATATCAAGGGCAAAAAAGCCGTTATTCTGACGGTTTATCCCAAAGATAAAAAGGAAATTGTGGCGCATCCCGACAACTACACGATTGCGACGGAAGGCTACAAGGCCCCGGATTACGGCTACGATGGCCTGAAATACGCCAAAGCGAAGGATTCCTTCGACCGGAGCAAAAAACCGGCTCCCGGTGCCAGCCCAACCCTGAAAGTTCCGCCGTTCTGGTCCGACAAGCTGCCGAACGGTTTGAAAATGATCGGGACTAAAAACGATGAAATCCCGACGGTAACCCTGTTGTTTTCGGTTAAGGGCGGCCACACGCTGTCGGCCAAAGACCCTTCCAAAGCCGGAATTGCCCAGCTTACGGCGGCATTGATGAACGAAGCAACGCAGAATTTCAGCAACGAGGAAATCAACGCGAAGCTCGAAAAACTGGGCAGCAGCATCCAGATTTACGCCAGCACGGAAGAAATTCAGGTGTCGGTTTCGTCGCTGACTAAAAACCTGGACGCGACGCTGGCGCTGGTGGAAGAAAAAATGTTCCGCCCCAAGTTTGCCACGGAAGACTTTGTCCGGCTGAAAAAACAACAGCTCGAACTGATCTCGAATCAGAGCACGCAGCCGGTGGTGATTGCCAACAAAGCCTATAGCCGACTACTCTACGGCGCGGATAACATCCGGGCGATTCCGACCAGTGGGACGATCAAAACCGTTGAAAATATTTCGCTGGACGACGTGAAAGCGTTCTACCAGCAGAATTTCTCGCCCTCCGTCACAAACCTCGTCATTGTGGGCGACGTCGAAAAAACCGCCATTCTGCCGAAGCTCGACTTCCTGAAAAAGTGGGCCGCCAAACCGGTCTCCTTGCCCAAAGCACCCGTTGCCAAAAAAATCGACAAAACCCGTATCTACCTGATTGACAAAGACAAAGCCGCTCAATCAGAAATTCGGATCGGGTATTTGACGGATTTACCGTACGATGCCACGGGCGAATATTACAAAGCCGGGCTGGCCAACTACATCCTCGGCGGTGCGTTCAACAGCCGGATCAACATGAACCTGCGTGAAGACAAAGGCTGGACGTACGGCGCACGTTCGTCGTTCGGCAGCACCAAAACGCCTGGTCCTTTCACGGCTCAGGCCGGGGTGAAAGCAGCCGCTACGGACAGCTCGGTGGTCGAATTTGTCAAGGAACTGACGAACTACGGCAAAACCGGGATTACGGAAGACGAACTGGCCTTCCTGAAAAGTTCGGTCGGCCAGCGGGACGCCCTGCGGTACGAGACCTCGTTCCAGAAGGCGCTTTTCCTGAACCAGATCATCGACTACGATCTGCCGGGCAACTTCGTGGAGCAGCAGAGCCAGATTTTGCAAAAAATGACGAAGAAAGACATCGACGCCATCGCCAAAAAACGCCTGCCCGTCAACAACCTGATCATCACGGTCGTGGGCGACAAATCGGCCGTCAAACCGGGTTTGCAGCGGCTGGGCTACGAAATTGTTGAACTCGACAAGGAAGGCAATCCGGCCGTTGCGGAAGGTACCTCGACCCCGGCTTCGCTCGGTGGTGCCTCGTCGACTAATCCGAAGAAATAAATCCGGAATTGAAAATACAATTACGCCAAAAGCCACTCCCCGGAGTGGCTTTTGGCGTAAATAGTGATTGCTTCGGTTGTTTCAGAACGCCCGGTATAAAAACCGCAAATATTTTTGGAACTGCTCTTGTATCTTATGAATTTGTTTTTAACTTTGAATCACAAAGTACTTTTAATAAATACAAAAACAGGAGACTATCCAGAATACTGCTGAAATGCACTCATCCATTGAGCATTCTCCGGAAACGCCAGGTCAACCCTTTTTACAAGCAAAGAAACAAATCGTATTCACTTTAAATTACTGCGTCATGAAAGATGAAATTCTATCAAATCTCAACAACCCCGGACAGCTTGAGCGTTTGTATAGAGCCGACAAACCAACGTTTAAGCGCGCATTCAAAGCGCTCTATCCCGAACTAAAAGACAATGCCCTGCTTACATTCTGGAACGAACGAATCAATTTCGCGGGTGAAGACATTTCCTGGGGGTCGCAGAAAGACCTGATCTTTATCCTTATTGCTTCTCTTGTGGCCGGTGGTATCGCCAAGTTACCGGTACTTTTATCCATCGATGAAGAATATTTTTACACCCGAAACATCGGTTTTATCATTTTCCCGGTCCTGGCGGCTTACTTTGCCTGGAAGAATAAATTATCGGTGGGTAAGCTTATTTTTATAGCGATCTCAATCCTCGTATCTGTACTTTTTATCAATTTTTTACCTGACGTTAAAAGAAGCGACACCCTGGATTTAGCGTGCATTCACGTTGTCTTATTTCTGTGGTCGATACTCGGTTTTGCTTTTGTTGGTGAGACGGGCAATGCTGACGAGAAACGACTTAACTATCTAAGATACAACGGTGATCTGGTCGTCATGACTACCCTTATCCTGATCGCCGGCGGCATCATGACCGGTTTAACCATCGGCCTTTTCAAATTGATCGGTTTTGAGATTGAAAAGCTTTATTTCGATTACTTCGGCATTTTCGGGCTTTCTGCGGCTCCCATCATAGGCACGTATCTCACCCAGACCAATCCGCAATTAGTCGGTAAAGTTTCACCGGTGATCGCTAAAATATTCAGTCCGCTGGTCGTTGTCATGCTGGTTATTTATCTCATAGCCATCGTTTATTCCGGCAAAGATCCCTACAACGACCGGGAGTTTTTACTGCTTTTCAATGCATTATTGGTTGGCGTTATGGCCATCATCTTTTTTTCCGTCGCAGAAACATCGAAAACCACAAAAAGCCAGTTGGAAATCTGGGTTCTTTTTCTGCTATCGGCTATCACGATCGTGGTAAATGGCATTGCGCTGTCGGCCATTCTGTTCCGGATTTCAGAATGGGGCATCACGCCTAACCGGACCGCCGTGCTGGGCAGCAATGTTTTAATTCTAATCCATCTTCTGCTCGTAACGGTACAACTTTTCAGGGTTCTTTCCAAGAAGACAACGATAGCCGGCGTTGGAAAAGCCACGGCCTTCTACCTCCCCGTTTACGCCCTGTGGACCATCCTTGTGACCTTTCTGTTTCCGATCCTGTTTGGGTTTAAATAGCTGGTTGCTCCGTATCAATTACGGCCTGATCTCCTACCCGTCCTGGAATCAGGAACCGCTCACCGGACTGGATGAGCGGTTCCTGAAAAAAAATCCAGAAATAGTTTGCAGTTCATATACCGATCGGTATATTTGCAGCATGAAGTTTACACCGCGATCAGAAGCCACCCGCCAATTCATCATTGAAACTGCCGCCGGCATTTTCAACAAGAAGGGCTATGCGGGCACATCGCTATCGGATCTGACGGAGGCCACGCGGCTGACGAAGGGCAGCATTTACGGAAATTTCGAGAACAAAGAAGATGTTGCCCTGGCGGTTTTCAATTTCAATGCCGCCCGCCGGAACAAACTGGTTCGGGCCAGGCTCAGCCGGGCTGTTCGTCCAAAAGAAAAGCTGCTGGCCTTTATCGATCTGTTCAGTCGGGACGAAATTCAGCATTTCCCGGAAGGCGGTTGCCCCCTGCTCAATGCGGGCGTTGAAGCCGATGATACGCACGAACCCCTGCGGCAACGCGTAGCGGAAGAACTGATCGAAACCCAGACCGAACTGTCTTCCATCGTTCGGATGGGCATTCAGGCAAACGAGTTTCAGGCAGATACGGATGCCGAAAAGGTGGCCGTTGCGCTGGTTGCCCTCATTCAGGGCGGTATTTTCATTGCCCGGACGACGCAGAACCCTTTTTATCTGGATACGGTGCTGGAAACCGCCCGGAAAATGGTGTACGACATCGAAACAAAATCAACACCTTAATTTTTTTTGAGTACCAATATACCGATCGGTATATATTAGTTATCTAATCAATTCACAGTCTATTTTACAAACATGAAAACGCAGAACAACACGGTTTTAATTACGGGTGGCAGTGCCGGTATCGGTTTTGAAATCGCCAAATTATTTGCTCAGAATGGCAATCAGGTCATCATCACCGGCCGGAACGCCGAAAGGCTGCAAAAGGCCGCAGCGCAACTGGACAACACCACGGCCATCGTCTCCGACGTCAGCAATCCGGCCGATGTCGATCAGTTGGTGGCACGCTTGAACAAAGACTTCCCAACCCTGAATCTGGTCATCAACAACGCCGGCCGGGCATTCTATTATTCTTTGTCAGAAGACGGCATTCAGGCGAGCGACAAAGCCGGGGAAGAAATGACGACGAACTACCTTTCCATCATCCGTCTGACGGAAAAGCTATTGCCACTCCTGAAAAAACAAAGCGAGGCCGCGCTGGTCAATGTCTCGTCCATTGTCGCCTTCGTCCCCGGTCACACCACGGCTACCTATTCGGCCAGCAAAGCCGCCTTACACGCCTACACGCAGGCGATGCGGTATACACTGGCGAAAGATACGGCCATCAAGGTTTTTGAACTGATGCCGCCCTTGGTCAATACCGACTTCTCGCAGGAAATTGGCGGCATCAACGGCATCTCGCCCACGGTCGTAGCCCAGGATCTGCTGACAGCCCTCGAAACAGACACCTACGAAATCCATGTCGGCAACACCGCCACGCTCTATAAACTCTTCCTCTCCTCACCCGAAGAAGCCTTTCTGGCGTTGAATACCGGTCGATAAAAGCGGTTTTTTCCTGCCTTCGCAGACTATTCAGCACCTTTTTTTATGCCTATCTTTGGGCCATGGCGTTGAATCGGCCGCCTTACTGCTATGGAAAAACCGTTGGTCAATGGCTCGTATCTGTTGGAAAAATTTCAGGGGAAAGGGGGTTGGACGTATGCCGCACTACCCGAAGTGAAACCAGACAAAAAAGCGTATTTCAACTGGGTGAAGGTGAACGGCACGATCGACGGTTACGAAATAAAGAACTACAGCCTGATGCCGATGGGCAATGGCAAGCTGTTTCTGGCGGTTAAGGCCGAAATCAGGAAGCAGATCGGAAAGAAAGCGGGCGATTGGGTGGAGGTGGTATTGTATTCCGCTCAGGCTCCGGTTGATACGCAAAAAGACCTGCTGCTGTGCCTGGAAGACGAACCAGCCGCCCATCAAACGTTTTTAAGCTACACCAAAGCCGAGCAAAAAGCGTACGTAGACTGGATCGATTCGGCCAAAAGCGAAGAAACCAAAATTGACCGCCTGGCCGAAACCATCAACCGGTTGCTGAGAAAGCAAAAGTTTACGGAGAAGTGAAGGGCGGTTTACAGGGATTCGGTTTACGGTATTCGGTTTACGGTTTACGGTTTACGGTGGCTGACGCGAGAAGAAAGCATGCGTCAGCCACCGTAAACCGTAAACCGAATACCGAATACCGTAAACTTAAATCTTAACCGCCTGCCGGGCGAGCAATTTCCAGTCGCCTTTCTGCTTGACCCAAACGAGCAAAACCGAGAGTTTGACCGTTCCGGCCACGCCTTTGTTGTTGGTCGTTCCCGACAGTTTGTGCCGCACCCAGGCGGTGTTATCCACGATGGAAACGCTCTGATCGGTCAGGTCAATCGTCACGAAATCAGACTCTTTGCTCACCAGGGCTTTGACAAAAGCGGTTTTATCTTCCAGCAATCCATTGGAGTGTCCATATGTCAGTTGGTCGGTGACGAGGGATTCGAGCGTGGCCTGATCGGCGTCGATGATGCCTTTCCGCAGCTTCTCAACGGCTTGCTCAACGGCCTGTTTTTCGTCTTTTTTACCGGGCTCGGTGGCCATCAGGTTGCCGGTTACCAACAACAATACAAGCAGGCATTTCAGGGTTTTCATGGTAGTAAAAGTAAGGGTAACTCGTTAGGAATAAGACAATAGAATAAAGAAGTGAGACAAAAGAGTAAAGAGGTGAGACAGGAGATCTGAGACGGAAAACGGGCGACTGATCTCCCTTCTCCGGTCTCTATTCTCACTTCTTTACTCTTTTGTCTTATACACCCAGCAAAACATATTCTTTCCCCGGTTCCGTCGCCAGATCGTAGAGATAAACACCATTGGCGGGGGTTTCGGGTTTGGTCGTTTGGTAACGGTTTTCCGGCTGTTGAAAAAACGCATTCGGATTGGTGCCTTTGGCGGTTTGAAGCCGGGTTTTCCCATCGCTCTTCAGCGCGCTCGTCACCCGCAGCCGACAGTTGCCACCCAGCGCCGAGCGAACGGCCACGCGCGTCAGTTTGCCGTTTTTCCAGCTCATATCGAGTTCATAACCGCCCCGCGCCTTCATTCCTGTCACCTCGCCGGTGGCCCAGGCATCGGGCCGGGCGGGCAGCAGGTTGAGCAAACCGTCGTGGCTCTGCACCAGCATTTCACCAATGCCCGATGTGCCGCCAAAGTTCCCGTCGATCTGGAACGGCGGATGCGCACAGAACAGGTTGGGATAGGTGCCGCCCCCGTTGGCGTAATCGGTTCCTTCGACGCCCGTCAGCTTCAGCAGTTCGCGCAGGAGTTTGTAGGCATGATTGCCGTCGTGCAGCCGCGCCCAGAAGTTGATTTTCCAGGACTTGCTCCAGCCCGTTCCGCCATCGCCCCGGATTTCGAGGGTTTTGCGGGCCGCATCGGCAAACTGGGGCGTAGTCAGCGGAGAAATTTCGCGACCCGGATGCAGTGCATACAGGTGCGAAACGTGGCGGTGCTGCGGGTCTTCATCCTGCCAGTCTTTGTACCACTCCTGCAAATTGCCACTTTTTCCGATCTGCAACGGAAACAGTTTACTTTTTTTATCGGACAATGTTTTCCGAAAATCCGCATCAATTCCCAATTGTGACGAAGCCTGAATGACGTTCGAAAACACGTCCCAGATCAGGCCCATGTCCATCGTGGTGGCCACGGAAACGGATTGCTTGACGCCTTTATCCGTGATAAATACGTTTTCGGGTGATGTAGACGGTGCCGTTACCAGACGTCCCTGCGGATCTTCCACCAGCCAGTCGAGGCAGAACAGGGCCGCATCCTTCATCAGTGGATAGGCGTAGGTTTGCAGGTATTTTTTGTCGCCGGTAAACAGGTAATGGTCGTAAAGATGCTGGCTCAGCCAGGCACCGCCCACCGCCCAGTTGGCCCACGACGGACTGCCCTTGCCCTTGTCGCCAACGGGATTCGACGCGCCCCAAATGTCGGAATTGTGGTGAACCGTCCAGCCCCGGGCGTTGTAAAAAGTCTTCGTGGTTTCACGACCAGTTTTTGCCATGTACCTAATCCAGGTCAGCAAGGGCGTATGCAGTTCCGACAGGTTGACCATTTCCGCCGGCCAGTAATTCATTTCGGCGTTGATGTTGGTGGTGTAGTTGCTGCTCCAGGGTGGACGAACCATCGGATTCCAGAGTCCCTGGAGGTTGGCTGGTGGTCCGCCGGGCCGGGAACTCGAAATGAGCAAATACCGCCCGAATTGAAAATACAGCGTTTCCAGTTCCGGGTCGGCACCGCCTTCGGCATACCGCTTCAGTCGTTCGTCCATCGGCAGATTGACCGCCGATGCGGTTTCCAGCGTAAAACTAGTGCGGTTAAAATACCGTTGGTAATCAGCTACATGAGCCTTCCGGAGCGCATCCACGGTTTTGGTGAGTGCTTTTTTCAGGTAGCCGTTCACCAGTTGTTTTTCATCCTGCCCTTCCCGATCGGGGCATTTGTCAAAACCGTTGAAACTGGTAGCCGCCGTCAGCAGCAAAACCGCTTCCGTTGCATTTTGAATGCGAATACCCGCCGTATCGGTCGAAACCGTGCCATCCGTCGAGCGAACTTTCACCCGCCAGTCGAAACGCATGCCTTTGCAGCCTGCAGAATCGCCGTAAATAACCGGTTTTGGATTGTAGTTGACGTAATTCGGATCTGCGTGGGCGGGGGCTTTCCCGCGAATAACCAGTTCATCGCGCCCCTGTGCTGATTTCGTGACGGGATGCGGACTGCGTGCGGCTGCCGTTACCGTCAGGGCTCCTTTTTTATCCGCCGTCAGCCGCACGACCACGACCTGATCGGGCGCGGAGACGAAGATTTCGCGGGTATAGTTGACGCCATTTACCCGAAACCGGGTGGTCGCCGTGGCATTTTTTATGTTTAGATCGCGGTAGTAATCCGTAGGTTGTCCCGAAAAATCCTGTTTCAGAAACAGATCGCCGAGCGGTTGGTAGGCTTCCGTATACAGCCCCTGCATGTGCTGCGTCAGTTTGGCAGCGGCTTCATAATCTTCCCGGAAGAGGGCTTCCCGAATTTCGGGTAAATACTTGGCAACACCGGGATTGGGATTGCGATTGACCGGCCCGCCCGACCAGAGCGACGATTCGTTCAACTGAATCAGTTCGTCACCGGCGCGGCCAAAAACCATTGCCCCCAGCCGACCGTTGCCCACCGGCAGGGCTTCATTCCAGTTGCGGGCGGGCTGACGATACCAGATTGCCGACGGATTCTGGGCAAATACGGCATGAATAATCAGCCACAGTAAACCAGTCCAGATAAATCTTCGATTGATTAGGGAATACAGTCTTCTAAAAAAAAGAATGAAAAAGAACATGTGTTTGAAAGCGAATGAAAGCTGCAAATTACGACACGAACCGGACTTTACAGCCGTTTCAAGCGATTACCAATGGAAGTGTGGAAACACGGCCATTCTCATAACACAAACAAGCACTGACTATCAAGACGTTATTCAATAAAATTGCATTTCCTCGCTGAAACACTCAGCCGGGACCATTTATCGTTGGAAACAGGAAGCCCGGTCGGTGCTTCGGATAGCTTTTTCGGTTTCTCTAGGCCTTGTTGTATACTTTCAAAACTGATTCACGCAACATCTTTCCGGCACCAAAGGTCACAAAATCAATCAGTTCGGCGATATCTTCGGGCTTTACCCAATTGGCCGGATCGGCGTCGGGCATGGCTTTGCGGTTGGTCGGCGTGTCGATGGTGCTCGGCACCAGAACCGTTGAAATTATATTCTTGTCTTTGCCGGCGGCATTGAGAATTTCGGACAACTGGATCACCAGCGATTTCGAGAGTGCATAGGCAACCATGCTCTTCCCGGCCGACGGAACCAGGGCCGGGCGGGCACCAATCAGCACAAACCGTCCGCCCTGCGCCTGCTGGCTCATCTGCTCAAAAACCGGGCGGGCCACCTGGTAGGTTGTCTGAAAATTCAGCCGGAACAGGAGATCGATGGCGGCAAAATCGGTGTCCGTGATCGACCCCATCGCAAAACCGCCCACCAGCAGGATGGCCGCATCGATGCCCCCGTGTTCGGCCACCACCTTCTGAACCAGAGCCTGACAACCCGCTTCGTCGGTCAGGTCAAGTTCGTGCGTCACCAGATTGGGCTGCGCGTCGAGCGTATGGCCGCCCGGTTCGAGGGTGGCAATAACGGTATGGCCGCTGTTCAGCAACTGTTGGGTAATGGAGCGGCCCAGACCACCGGCACCTCCGGTCAATAATACGGTTGACATAGCGTGTTGTTCAGGCTAAAATTCAAATGTAAGAAATGGAACGGGCCTATACCAAAACAAAACCGGATTGAATTACATTTGAATAAATGAGTCGTCCCTAAACACACTATGAAAATAGTCCGTCTTTTTTTACCACTGATCCTGGTTGGTGTGTTATCGGTTGCTTTTCGGCAGGACCGCCCGACTGAAGCGCCCGACGAACACCGGTTTCGGAAAGTGGACCTCACCGGCAACCTCCGCGACCTGATCGAACTGGATATTGCCCCGAATGGTGATGTGTATTACATCGGCCACCGCGGTGAACTGTATGTTCACCGGATTGCGACCAAAGAAAACAAACTGCTTGGAAAAATTGACCCGCAACCATCAGAAGCCACGCTGCAGGCCATTGCCCTCGATCCGGGCTTTATGCAAAACCGGCACCTGTATTTGTACTATGCCCCGAAAACCCGCAAAAACGTCAACGTGCTGTCGCGCTTCACGCTCCGGGGCGATTCGCTCGATCTGAGTTCGGAGAAGATGATGCTGGAAGTCTCCGATTCATGGGAATGCTGCCACTCGGGTGGGGGCATGACGTTCGATCGACACGGAAATCTGTACCTGACCACCGGCGACAACACCAATCCGTTCGGCACCAATTTTGCCCCGCTCGACGAACGGCCCGGCCGGGAAATCTTCGATGCCCAGCGTTCGGCGGGCAACACGCACGATTTGCGCGGGAAGATTCTCCGGATTCATCCCGAACCCGACGGCACCTACACCATTCCGAAGGGCAATCTGTTTGCCGATTCCAAAGACACGCTGACCCGGCCCGAAATTTACGTCATGGGCTGCCGGAATCCGTTTAAAGTGACCGTCGATCAGGACACGGATTTTGTGTACTGGAGCGAAATCGGCCCCGATGCCAGCGACACCGAATCGCGCGGACCCCGGGGCTACGATGAACTAAATCAGGCCCGCAAAGCCGGTAACCACGGCTGGCCGTTTTTCATCGGCAACAACGAACCGTATGCCAAAGTGGATTTTACGAAGGATTCCGTCCTGTTTCAGTTCGATCCGCAACACCCCACCAATACCTCGGTGAACAACACCGGTTTGCGGGATTTGCCCCCGGCGCAACCGGCTTTTCTGGCGTATCCCTACGACGTGTCGACCGAACACCCGGAATTAGGCTCCGGCGGGCGAACGCTGGTGGCCGGACCGATTTACTATTTTGACCCGAAAAACCCCTCTCCTATTAAATTCCCGGCCTATTTTGACCGCAAGCTGTTTTTGGGCGAATGGATGCGGAACTGGATGAAAACCGTGTCGTTCGATGACCAGAAAAACCTGAAAGCCATCGAGTCATTCATGCCTTCCACGGCTTTTCGCAAGCCGATTGCCATGCGATTCGGCCCGGATGGCGCTTTGTATCTTATCGAATTTGGAGCCTTGTGGGGTGGCAACAGCGATTCTCGCCTGGTCCGGATTGAATACATTGCCGGAAACCGTCCGCCGGTGGCGAAGCTGGAAAAAACAACAGAAGCCGGGGGTGTGCCGTTGCCGGTTCAGTTTTCGGCCAAAAACTCACTGGACTACGACAAGAACGACCAGCTTGCCTACCGCTGGTTCATCAACGGAAAACCGCTTAGCCAGACGACCGCCGACCTTTCCTACACGTTTCGGAAACCGGGCAATTACCGCGTCAAACTGGTGGTCAGCGACCGGGCGGGGCTGCGTTCGGCGACAGAAACCGTGGTGAATGCGGGCAACAATCCGCCCAAAGTAACGATTGAACTGGCCGAACCGGGACGGCTGTATGGCCCGGCGGTTTCGTACCGGACAAAGGTGGAGGATGCCGAAGATGGCCGCGTCGATCCGGCCCGAATTCAGGTAAAGCTGACGTATCTGCCTACCCGAAAAACCGTTTCACTTTCGGAGAAAGGCGAACTGACATTGCCTAACCAACGCGGTTACACCTGGATCGAGGAGAACGACTGCAAAGCCTGCCACGCGCTGAACGACAAATCCGTCGGGCCGAGTTTTCGGGAAATCGCGGTGAAGTACCAGCCGAAAAAAAACGATCCGGCGCTGATCGAGCAACTGAGCAAGAAGATTCTGAAAGGCGGTTCCGGCGTTTGGGGGCCAACCAACATGAGCGCCCACCCGCAGCTTTCGGATGAGGTAACGTCGGAAATGGTGCGCTATATCCTGTCGTTGTCAGACGAAAAAACCGAGAAAAAAGTACCCGCCGAAGGTAAATTTTCTACCGACCCGGCCGCTCACGGCACGTATGTGCTGACGGCCACCTACACCGACAAAGGGAATAAAACCGCCCGCCCGTTGACCCGCCAGTCGACGGTGGTGCTACGCCCGCCCGTGCTGACGGCCCAGGATTTTGATGCACATTATGAACTTCAGCGCAGTGACATTCTATACGATATTCACAAAGCGGGCTGGGTGATGATGCGCCAGTTCAACCTCACCGGCATTCACGCCATCGACTTCACCCTCGCGACCGAAACCAAAGGCACCAGCATCGAAGTCCGGCTCGACAGCCCGTCCGGTGAGTTACTGGGCGAAATGGATGCACCCGCCACCGGAAAGCGGAGAGTGTGGGTCGAGAAAACCCTGCCGATCAAACCGGTGACGGGTGAACACGACGTCTACATTGTTTTCCGTAACCGCCTGACGGTCGTTGACTTGATGGAAGTGAAAGAAGTTCGGTTCAGGAAGGATATACCGTAATCACAATCGACTTCGACGTGGGCGTCAGGCTCCCTTCGGCGTATTGGTCAATGGGCAGCAGCACGTTGGTTTCCGGGAAATAAGCCGCCGTGCAGCCGCGCGGAATGTTGTAGGAAACCACGACAAACCGCTCGGCGGTGCGGATTTTTCCGTCATACCGGCTTTGCAGATTCACGACCTGCTGCGGTTTTAATCCCCGGCTCGCGATGTCATCAGCATGCATGAACACCACCCGCCGTTCGTTGTGAATGCCCCGGTAGCGGTCGTCGCGGCCATAGACCGTCGTGTTGAACTGGTCGTGGCTGCGAATCGTCATCAAGAGCAGTTCGTCGGGTTGTAACGCGATCTGGCTGGGGACATTGATCGAGAAATGCGCCTTGCCATCTTTGGTCGGAAATTTCCGTTCGCGGGGGCCGTTGGGCAGGTAAAAACCGCCCGGTTTCCGGACACGCTCGTTGTAATTGTCAAAACCGGGAACGACTTGTTCGATCAGGTCGCGGATGTAATCATAATTGGTAATCGCTTTGTCCCAATCGACGGTGTTCGGGCGGTTTCGGAAAACCGCTTTGGCCAGTTCGGCCACAATCGCCGGTTCGCTTTTCAGGTGTTTCGAAACCGGTTCCAGGGTGCCGTGTGACTGTTGAACGACGCCGGTGGTGGCTTCGGTCGTCACAAACTGATCGCCCGAAGCCTGCGCATCCCGGTCGGAGCGCGCCAGACACGGCAGAATCAGGGCCGTTTCGCCATGAACCAGGTGGCTGCGGTTCAGCTTGGTAGACACCTGAACGGTGAGTCGGCAGCGTTGCAGGGCCTCGGCGGTGTAGTTCGTATCGGAAACCGCCATCAGGAAATTGCCGCCCATTCCGAAAAACACTTTGGCGTCTCCTTCGTGCATGGCTTTCACGGCTTCGACTACGCTGAAACCGTGTTCGCGCGGGGGTTCAAACCCAAAGACGGTTTTCAGTTTGTCCAGAAACTCCGGTTTCGGACGTTCCCAGATGCCCATCGTCCGGTCGCCCTGCACGTTGCTATGCCCGCGAATGGGAGCCGCCCCTCCGCCTTCGATGCCAATGCTGCCCTTGAGTAACAGCACATTGATCACTTCGTTGATGGTCTGAACGGAATTGCGGTGTTGCGTCAGCCCCATCGCCCAGCAAATGATGATCTTCTTTTTGTGTTTGAGCAGATCGACCGTCTGCTGAATCTCCGCCAGCGACAATCCGGTTTGGCCCACCAGTTCGCTCAGTTCGTATTGCTCAAGACTACTGATAAAATTCTGATAATCTGCCGTATATTCCTCTATAAAAGCTTTGTCAATGACTTTTCCGGGTGTTTTCTTCTCCTCTTCCAGCAGCAGTTTACAAATGGCTTTCAGAAAAGCCAGGTCCGAGTTGATCCGGATTTGCAGGTAGAGGTCGGTCAGTTTCTGTCCGCCCAGCACCATATCCCTAACGCTTTGCGGAAACTGGAAGGCCAGTAAACCGGTTTCCACCAGCGGATTAACGGCGATGATGGTGGCGCCGTTGCGCTTGGCCTGTTCGAGGGGCGTCAACATCCGGGGGGCGTTGGTGCCGGGGTTCTGGCCCATGATCATGATCACCTCCGCTTTTTCAAAATCTTCATACACAATCGATGCCTTACCCAGCCCGAGGGTTTCGGCCAGCGCAACGGAGGTCGATTCGTGGCACATGTTGGAGCAATCCGGCATGTTGTTAGTGCCATATTGCCGAACAAACAACTGGTACAGAAAAGCCGCTTCGTTACTGGTTCGGCCCGAGGTATAAAAAACCGCTTCGTCCGGCGAACCGAGCGCATTGAGGTGGTCGGCAATGAGTTGAAAAGCATCGTTCCAGGCGATGGGTTCGTAGTGTGTCTGCCCTTTCCGAATCACCAGCGGCTGCGTCAACCGCCCCTGCTGTCCGAGCCAGAAATCATCTTTTTGCAGCAAGTCCGCCACCGAATACCGCTGAAACAGAACCGGCGACGCCGTGTGTTTCGTCATCACTTCATCGGCAACGGCTTTGGCACCACTTTCGCAATACTCCGCAACCGATGAGCGGTTGTCGTCGGGATCGGGCCAGGCGCAACTCGGGCAATCGTAGCCGTCTTTCTGGTTGAGCTGATACAGCGCTTTCCAGCCGCGCACCAGTTCCGTCTGGCGAAAAACGTGTCGAAAAGATTCGGTTACAGCGGTCAGCCCGGCGGCCGTATCCTTCGGTTTGGTAATTTTCAGATCGGTTAAGGTATCAGGAGCAAGTTTCATGATTTATTCTGTTACCGCCCTGTCAGCGGTCGAAGACCCTGACAGCGGCAAATAGGTGATAAATACAACTATGGAGATTTAATTACGGTTTTTAACCAAACCGCTGTCAGGGTCTTCGACCGTAACGACGGCCCGGCGCTGACAGGATTAATTGTACTGATTAAACCGGTTTTCCCGGACAAAACCGAGCAGCGTCATTCCGGCTTCCTTCGCCAGTTCGACGGCCAGACTCGACGGCGCACCCACGGCGGCCAGCAGCGGAACACCCGCCATCCAGCACTTCTGCACCAGTTCGAACGCGACGCGCCCGCTCACCAGCACCCCAAACCGGCTCAGCGGCAACCAACCCTGCCAGAAAGCCGCGCCAATGAGTTTGTCCAGCGCGTTGTGCCGCCCGATGTCTTCCCGAACCAGCCGCAACTGCCCGGTTTCGTCGAACAAAGCCGCTGCGTGTAGTCCTCCCGTGTAAGCAAACGTCCGTTGGGCAGCCCGCAGTTTTTCCGGTAAGGTATGGATGATTTCCGAATCGACCGCAAAATTGCCGGAAAGCGGTTTTTGACAAACGCTTTGCACGGCTTCAATGGACGTTTTTCCGCAAATCCCGCAACTGGAAGCCGTATAACTGTGTCGTTCGAGCCGCTGCCAGTCGATTTTGACGTCCGGCTGTAGTTCAACGCGCAGGACATTGCCTTTTTTCTCCGAATCGGTAACACAATGTCGAACGGAAATGATTTGGGAAGGTGTAGAAAGTATATTTTCAGTAAATAAAAAACCCAGGGCCAGTTCTTCATCGTGGCCCGGCGTCCGCATCGTCACGGCCACACTGCGTTGCTGACGGTCGTCGGCAGGTCCGAAACCCAGGCGAATTTCCAGCGGTTCTTCCACTGCCAGCAAATCGCTGTGCTCCTGAGGTTCATGGCTTTGACTGATTTTCTGAATGGTTACGGGTGTTACGGCCAACATACGGTTTTATAATCTTTATTTAAAAAACCCAATTAACAGAAAAGAGTTTAAACACGCTAAATTGGCGGATTGTCGTCTCAAAAGCCTGGGTTGACAGACAGAAAATTCATTTTTCAGGCACAAAATAGGACAGTACATGAAAGTAAGGCTGTCGGAAGCGTTTATCTTTGGGTATAATTTGGTTAAAACCGCTTTTTAGTACAGAATTAAGGCTCTGAAGTTTCAATCGCGTCGGCGTTCCGACATCAATTCGATATGCTCAGTACGAACAAAACACGGCAGGCGAACGAGTTTCGTCATGTAAGCTACTTGTGGGACGAAGCCAAAGCCGCTCAACTGGCCGGTGACGAAGTAGCCCTCCTCATCTATCGTTCTAACCTGTTAGGTGCCGACCTCCGGCTGACCAACTACGGTGGCGGGAACACCTCCTGCAAAGTGATGGCCAAAGACCCGCTGACGGGCAACGATACGGAAGTGATGTGGATCAAAGGTTCTGGCGGAGACATTGGTACACTCAAAAAAAGCGGTTTGGCGGCACTCTACGTCGATCGGTTGCGGAGTCTGAAAAACGTCTACCGGGGTATTGAGTTTGAAGATGAGATGGTGGAACTGTTCAACCACTGCATTTTCGATTTGTCCTCCAAAGCACCTTCAATCGATACGCCCCTGCACGGTTTTCTGCCTTTTGCCCACATCGACCACCTGCACCCGGATGCGGCCATTGCGATTGCGGCTGCCAAAGACGGCAAAAAAATTACGCAGGAACTGTTCGATGGGACCATTGGCTGGGTCGAGTGGCAGCGTCCCGGCTTTGACCTGGGTCTGAAACTGGCTGAATGCCTGGAGCAGAATCCGGGTATCCGGGGCATCATGCTGGGCTCACACGGTTTGTTTACGTGGGGTGACACGGCCTATGAAAGCTACATCAATACGCTGGAAGTTATTGAGAAATGTGCGGAATATCTGGAAGAAAACTACGGCAAAACCCGTCCGGTTTTTGGTGGTGCCAAAATTGAAAGCCTCGAAAAAGACGCCCGGCTGAAGCAGGCGGCCACGCTGGCCCCGGTTCTGCGCGGTTTCTGCTCCAACCATACGTCGATGGTCGGCCATTTTACGGACGACGCTCGCGTGCTCGAATTCATCAATTCCAACGATCTGGACCGGCTGGCTCCGCTCGGAACCTCCTGCCCCGACCACTTCCTGCGGACCAAAATCAGCCCGCTGGTGCTTGACCTGAAACCGGACGAGGATGTGACGGATACCGCAGCGATTCAGGAAAAACTGGCTCCGGCGTATGAAGCCTACCGGGCGATGTACCAGGAATATTACGAAACCTGCAAACACCCGAACAGTCCGGGCATCCGCGATAAAAATCCGGTGATCCTTCTGTGGCCGGGTGTGGGTATGTTTGCCTTCGCGAAAGACAAGCAAACGGCGCGGGTGGCGGCTGAATTTTATACCAACGCCATCAACGTGATGAAGGGGGCTGAAGCCATTTCGGAATACACTTCCTTGCCGCGTCAGGAAGCGTTCGACATTGAATACTGGCTGCTGGAAGAAGCGAAATTGCAGCGGATGCCGAAGCCAAAACCCTTATCGGGCAAAATTGCGCTGATCACGGGCAGTGCCGGTGGAATCGGAAAAGCCATTGCCAAGCGGTTTGTGGCCGAAGGCGCGGTGGTGGTCATCAACGACAACGACCCCGACCGGCTGAAAGGCGCGGATGAGGAATTCCGCCAGCAATACGGCCGGGATACGCACACGTCGGCCACCCTCGACGTAACCAGTGCCGAAACCATTAGCAAGGCCTTTGAAGCGGCTGCGCTGGCGTTTGGCGGGGTGGATATTGTAGTCAACTGCGCCGGTCTGTCGATCTCGAAACCGATTGAAGAGCATACCGAAAAAGATTGGGATCTGCTGTATGACGTCCTGGTAAAAGGCCAGTTTCTGGTCACCCAGAAAGGCGTTGAGATCATGCGGAAGCAGAAACTGGGGGGCGACGTCATTAACATTGCCAGCAAAAACGGTCTGGTTTCCGGCCCGAACAATGCCGGTTATGGTTCGGCGAAAGCGGCTCAATTGCACCTGAGCCGACTCAATGCCGCCGAACTGGGTAAAGACCACATTCGGGTCAATGTCGTGAACCCGGATGCGGTGATTTCCGACAGCAAAATCTGGGCGGGTGCCTGGGCCGAAGGCCGGGCCAAAGCCTACGGCGTGACGGTGGCCGAACTGCCAGCGTATTACGCCAAACGCACTTTGCTGAACGAAATCATTTTGCCAGACGACATTGCCAACGCCTGTTTCGCCTTCGTCGGCGGTTTGCTGAGCAAATCCACCGGCAATGTGTTGAACGTGGATGGCGGTGTAGCGATGGCATTTGTTCGATAAAGATTAGAAAAAGTTGTATCGCAGAGTTAAGCGGAGAAAATCAGAGTTTATCAGAGAAAACTCCGCTTAACTCTTTTTACTCTGATAAACTCTGCGAAATAACTAATCTTAACCCTGACTCACATGCAACTCGAAGCGTATAAAATAGCCGATCATAACCAGAAGGCACTGGAAGCGCACCAGCGTAAGCTATCCTACTGGACGGATGAAATCGCGAATGCCGAACCCATCATTCAGAAGCTGATCGATTTTCAGATTGCTATTCCGAGTTGGGCGCTCGGCACCGGCGGCACCCGGTTCGGGCGTTTTCCGGGCGGTGGAGAACCGCGTTCGCTGGAAGAAAAAATCGAGGACGTGGGCCTATTGCACGCCCTCAACCAATCGAGCGGAGCGATTTCGCTGCACATTCCGTGGGACATTCCGCAGGACGGCGAAGCCATCAAAAGTATGGCGGCCAGTTTCGGCTTGCGGTTCGACGCCATGAACTCCAACACGTTTCAGGATCAGCCCAATCAGGAACACAGCTACAAATTTGGTTCCCTGCAACACGTTGACCGGGCGGTTCGGCAACAGGCCATCGATCACAACATCGACGTGATTAAACACGGTGTGGCACTGGGTTCCAATTCGTTGACGGTTTGGTTGTCAGACGGTTCCTGTTTTCCAGGGCAGCTCAATTTTCGGAAAGCGTTTGAGCGTACGCAGGAAAGTTTGCAGGAAATCTACGCAGCTTTGCCCGACAACTGGAAAGTTTTTGTCGAATACAAAGCCTTCGAACCCAATTTCTATTCGATGACCGTCGGCGACTGGGGTGCATCACTCCTATTTGCCAATAAACTCGGACCGAAAGCCTACACGCTGGTCGATCTGGGTCACCACCTGCCGAATGCCAACATCGAGCAAATCGTTTCACTGCTGTTGATGGAAGGCAAACTGGGCGGTTTTCACTTCAACGACTCCAAATACGGCGATGATGATTTGACCGTTGGCAGTATTCGTCCGTACCAGTTGTTCCTGATTTTCAACGAATTGATTGAAGGCATGGACGCCAAGGGCATGAATCACGCGACGGATTTGGGTTGGATGATCGACGCCAGTCATAACGTCAAAGACCCGCTGGAAGATCTGTTGCAGTCGGTCGAAGCCATACAACTGGCGTATGCACAGGCACTGCTGGTCGATCGGACAGCCCTGGAAGAAGCCCGCGACGCCAACGATGTAGTGCGGGCGCAGGAGATTTTGCAGGAAGCCTACCGCACCGACGTCCGGCCCCTGGTGGCCGAAGCCCGTCGGCGGTCCGGTGGCGCTTTGCAACCCCTGGCCCTCTTCCGACAATTTAACATCCGTCAGCAACTCATCGGCGAACGCGGCCTGAAAACCATCGCCACAGGACTTTAATTTCAATTGTGAATGAGCGAATGAGTGAATGAGTGAATAGGATCAAAGATCACGCTATAAAAGTAACGGACTGCGGTAGCTATTCACTCATTCGCACATTCACTCATTCACTCATTAAATATGAAAACGCCCGTTATTGCCATTTTCGACGTCGGGAAGACGAACAAGAAGCTGTTTCTGTTTAACGAACGGTACGAAATCGTGTGGGAGCGATCGGAACCGTTTGATGAAATCGTGGACGACGATGGCGATCCGTGCGAAGACGTTGCCCGGCTCACGGCTTGGGTGCAAACCCTGCTGCGGGAGGTCTTGCAGTTACCCGAGTTCGAGATCCGGGCGTTGAATTTTTCGACCTACGGAGCCAGTTTTGTCCATCTGGACGAAGAAAGCCGCCCCATCGGCTACCTCTATAATTACCTGAAACCGTATCCGGCCGCAATCCGGCAGAAGTTCTACAGTACGTACGGCGACGAAACGACGCTGGCGATGCAAACCGCTTCCCCGGCTTTGGACAGCCTGAATTCGGGCCTGATGCTGTACCGGATCAAGTACGACAAACCGAAGTTGTTCCGCCGTATCTGGTATTCGTTGCATTTACCCCAGTACTTGAGTTACCTGTTTACCGGACAGGTACTAACGGACGTCACCAGCATCGGTTGCCACACGATGCTATGGGATTTCAATAAAAACCAGTACCACGACTGGGTCATTGCCGAGCAACTGGACAAACTTTTTGGCCCTATTTTCACATCGGACAGTGTGCTAAACGCCATCTGGCTGAACCATCCGCTCAAGGTCGGCGTCGGTTTGCACGACAGTTCGGCGGCTTTAATCCCCTATCTGGCCTCTTTTCAGGAACCTTTCGTGCTGATTTCGACCGGAACCTGGTCCATCAGCCTCAATCCGTTCAATACCATTCCATTGACGGCGGAGGAGTTGCAGTACGATTGTCTGTGTTACCTGCATTACCAGGGCCAGCCCATCAAGGCGTCGCGCCTGTTTGCTGGGTATGAACACGAACAGCAGACCAAACGAATTGCTGCCCATTTCCAGACACCGGTCGATCAGTACAAGCAGGTCGATTTTGATTCGGAACTGATTCAGTATTTGCGGGAATCGCGGCCCAATTCCGACAACCGGTTTGAGGGCGTCAAAGCCCCTCCGCTCCAGGAATCGTTGTTCCGCCACCGCGATTTGTCGGTTTTCCGGTCCTACGAAGAAGCCTACCACCAGTTGATGCTCGATATTGTGTCGCAGCAGTTGATCTCGACCAACCTGGTGCTGGAAAACTCGCCGGTCAAGCGCATTTTTGTGGATGGCGGATTCAGCAAGAACCCGATTTATATGAATTTGCTGGCATCGGCTTTCCCGCATACCGAAGTGTTTGCCGCTTCGATGGCGCAGGCAACGGCCCTGGGATCGGCCCTGGCGATTCACCACCACTGGAACACCAAACCGTTGCCGGGTGATACCATCGAGCTGAAGCATTACTCGGCTACCGGCCGGTATGCGGTTTAGGCACTGTGGATTCTTGGAAACCTTAAAAGCCTTCCTGAACACCCTCACACCCCTTCGTCCTGAAACCTGGCAAAGGGTGGAACCGCTTTTTTCAGAAATCCGGTTGCCGAAAGGCCAGTATTTTCTGGAAGAGGGACGCCAAGCCACGCAAATTGGCTTTCTAACGGAAGGCATCATCCGGGCCTTTTACCGGAATCAGGACGGTATAGAATACAACAAACATTTTTTTATCCCGAATTCCTTCGCGGGTGGTTATGCTTCACTGATCACCGGCAAACCCAACCAAATCTGGCAGCAGGCCCTGACCAACTGCCGCTTGCTGGTTGCCGATTTTGCGGCCCTCTCGGCCCTTTATGACAGCGCACCTGATCTCGAACGGGCGGCCCGGATGCTGGCGGAACGTTTTTTTGTTCAGAAAGAAGAACGGGAAATTGAACTCGTGTTGCTGGATGCCCAAACCCGCTATGCGCTCTTCCAGCAACACTATCCCGGACTCGAACAACGCGTTCCACAATACCACATTGCTTCCTACCTGGGCGTCACCCCGACGCAGTTAAGCCGCATCCGCCGAAAAATAGCGCACCGCTGATTTGTTTACCTATGTCATTTTTTTTTCGTTTCGTGTCCGGTAGTTTTGACTGCACAAAATACGACAGTACGTTCTTTATCAGACACTTACCGTCGGTTGACAGCCTATTCTATGAAAGTCACGAACAATACGATTCTGCTGACCGGCGGCACTTCGGGCATTGGGTATGAACTGGTCAGGCGGTTTTATGAACTCGGCAACCGGCTGATTGTGGTTTCCAGTGATCCGGGTAAGTTAACCAACCTCCGCAGTCAATTTCCTAACATCGACACCATTCCCTGCAATCTCGCTGATTCGACGCAGGTCAGGGCCCTGATCCGGCGGTGCCGGGAGGATTATCCGGACATCAATGTGCTGATCAACAATGCGGGGGTTCAATACCCGTACGATTGGCTAACCGAATCGGATGGTTATCAGAAAATCAGCGACGAAATCACGATAAACCTGACCAGTCCGTTGCAATTAGCCTACGGCCTTCTGCCGGTTTTATTGAAACACCCCGAGGCCGCTCTGGTGACGGTTTCATCCGGTTTGATTTATGCGCCTAAAAAATCGGCACCGGTCTATTGCGGAACCAAAGCCGCTATTCACACGACCACGAAAGCCCTGCGGTATCAGCTTGAGAAAACCGGCATAAACGTTTTCGAAATTATTCCGGCGCTGGTCGATACACCCATGACGACTGGCCGGGGAAAGGGGAAAATAACGCCCCAACAACTGGTGGATGAGTTCATTCGCCACTTTCGGAAGAACCAGTTCGAAAGCCGGATCGGGAAAACCAAATTGCTCCGGCTGCTCCAGCGTCTCTCGCCCGCGTTGGCCGACCGGCTGATGAAGAACGGGTAGCTTTTACCGCTTATCCTTTGCATTTACCGCATCCTCAAAAAATACAAAACTTTTTCGGAGTAAATTTGGTTGATATATCAACCTATCATAAGTTTGTGACCATGATCACGCAAGAAGAAATCAGTATACGGGAAAAGATATTCAACCAGATGGGTGGATTCGTGGTATTCAATGTCAACCACTTTTTACACCAGGTTGCCAAAAAAGCGAATCGGGATTTGGCCAAAGCCGGTTTCACACTCCAGTATGAACAACTTCCGGTGCTTTTTGTCGTCAACTTTGCGCCCGATGGCTTGCTTTCGCAACAAGACATTGCCAATGCGTTACAGAAGGATAAATCAGGCATTCAACGCTCTATTCGCACTCTGGAACGCGACGGTTACCTCCGAATTACCCCGGACAGCATCGATCGGCGCAAAAACCTGATTCAGTTGACCCCGGCCGGCAAGATGATCATCGATCAGATTATCGAAGCGGCCAAAAGGCAGGACGAGGAAGTGCGAAGCCAGCTTGATCCGGAAGAGGTTAATACGCTGCTCAAACTCCTCCGGAAATTGACGGCTTTGGTTGAAAGTTGATTTTTATTTATTCATATTGTTGATATATCAACAGTAGACCTATCAACAATATAAGTTTTTCTTCGTTTATTACCAATTATGAAAAAGATCGTTGCCCTCTTTTTATTCCTCCTATTAACAGGTTCGCTGCCCGGTTTGGCGCAGACGAACTGGTCGCTAAAACAATGCATTGATTACGGTCTTCAGCATTTTGGAACCGTGAAAATTGCCAGCTATCAGGTTGAAACCGCCAATCAGCAGGCCCGGCAGGCGTTGGGACTTTATTTACCACAGGTGTCGGGCTCAGCGACATTTACGGATAACGTCAAGTTGCAAACGTCCATTATCCCGGCGGGGCCACTGTCGCCCGAACCGATTCGGCTCACGTTTGGTCAAAAATACCAGAACAACGTTTCCGCTCAGCTCACCCAACCGCTTTACGACAAAGCTTTACTGCTCGGTCTCAAGGCGAATAAACCGAATCAGCAACTGGCCGACCTCAACAACCGGCAAACCCGCGAAGACGTTATTTACAACATCACGAGCAATTACTACCAGGTCTTCATTTCCCAGCAACAGATCGCCCTCTTGAAAGACAACCTGGAGCGGACGCAGCAGGTGTTGAACATTCTGAAACTGCAACGGGATAACGGCGTGATTCAACCCGTGGATTATACGAATACGGAAGTGAGTTACAATAACACCCGTTCGCAATTATCGCTGGCCGAGAACGATGTCAACCTGGCGCTGAACCGTCTGAAATACCAAATGGGCTTATCGCAGGATCAGCCGCTGACGGTGTCGGATTCGTTGCTGATGAAAGTGGCTCCCGTAGTGGAACAAACCCAGTTCGACGCGAAAAATCTGGTAACGTTTCAACAGGCCGAGACCAACCTCGCGCTGCAGCGGTTGCAATTGCAGCGGATTCGGGCGGGTTATATGCCTGCACTGAATTTTACGGCCAACTACGGGACACTGAACTTTGCGAATCAATTCGACAATGCCTTCAAGAATTTTATCGGGTACGGCAGCATTGGGCTTCGCTTGAATGTGCCGATTTTCGACGGATTCCAGCGGGACGCGCAGGTGCAACAGGCGAAATTAACCGTGCTGACGCAGGAAGAACAGCAACGATTGAATACGGCTTCGTATCAACTCCAGTTCAGCAATGCCCAATCGCAAATTCAGAAAGCGAAACTGAACGCCGAAAACGACGAACGAACCGTGAAGCTGGCCCAGGAGGTCTACAACATCACGACCTTGCAATATAAGCAGGGAACCAAACCGCTGACGGATCTGATCAACGCCGACAATTCATACCGGCAAGCACAGTCAAACTACATCAATTCGCTCATTAATTTCTACCAGGCCCGACTCGATCTGGAACAATCGCAGGGCACGTTGTTAACTTTCTATAACCAGCTCTGATTACTAAATACAACCGAATAAAATGAAAAAGACCACAATTATCGTTGTAATCGCTGTTCTGGCCGTTACCTCGCTCATCGGCTTCCGGCTGGCCGCCAACAAGAAGACGATCGATGAAAAAAACCAGATGCCGACTAACACCAACACCGCTATTCCGGTGACCGTTGCGCCGGTTGCAGAAGGAGCCGTCAGCCAGCAACTGGTCAAAACTGGCAATCTGATCCCGTTCAAGGAAGCCGACATTACAGCCACAACCGCCGGCAAAGTGACGCAGGTGAATTTTGATCTGGGTTCTTCGATCCGGCAGGGCGCGACGCTGGTGCAACTGGACAACAAACTGAAAGAACTATCGCTGGAAGCCACCCGGCTGAACATTGAAAAGCTGAAAAAAGACGTGACGCGGTATACCACGCTGCTGGCGGGCAATGCAACCACTGAAATTCAGTTGAATGAGACAAAATATAACTACGAAAACGCCGTCAATCAGGCCGAGCAGATTCAGAAGCAGATTGCGGATGCCAACGTGAAAGCGCCGATCAGCGGCCGGATTGTGAAGAAAAACATCGAACCGGGCGAATACATTACGGTCGGGACGGTGTTGGGAACGGTGTTGGACGTAGCCCGGCTGAAAGTGCAGGTGCCAGTCAACGAAAGCGACGTGTACCGGTTGCGCGAAGGCCAGACGGTTCGCGTGTCGGCGGATGTGTTTCCGGGAAAAACGTTCAGCGGCCGTATTTCATACATCGCTCCGCAGGGAACCGAGGAACACAATTACCCGGTTGAGATCACCATCGACAACGCCGGTGGACTGAAAGCCGGAACGTTTGTCAACGTTGATTTCTCGCAGAAATCCAACCAGAAAGCCCTGCAAATTCCGCGCATGGCCCTGGTCGAGAGCATCAAGAATCCGTACGTCTATGTGGTGAATGGCAATGCCGTGCAGAAACGTATCATCAAAGTAGGCCGGGAATTCGACGATTCCATCGAAGTGCTGGAGGGGTTATCGGCTGGCGATCAGGTGGTAACGACGGGTCAACTGAACCTGAGCGACGGCAAAACCGTACAGATCACCCAATAACCGTACCCACGGCTTAAACGACTCAAACCATGTCCATATCCGAAATAGCGGTCAAACGTCCGTTGCTGGTCATCACCATCTTTATTGTACTCATCCTGTTTGGGGCACTGAGTTACAAGCAACTGTCTTACAACCTGTTGCCGAAGTTCGAAGCCAACGTCATCAGCGTGGCCACGACCTACCGCGGAGCCTCCGCCGACGAGGTGGAAACCAACGTGACCAAGCGCATTGAAGACGCCCTATCGTCGCTGGAAGGGCTGGATCGCATGACCTCAACCTCGCAGGAAGGAGCCTCCATTGTGATTATTCAGCTTAAAAACGGCATCAGCACCACCCTGGCCCAGCAGGATGCCCAGCGCAAAGTAGAGCAGATTGTCAACCTGTTGCCCGACGAAGCCGACCGCCCGATTCTGAACAAATTCTCGACCGACGAAATCCCGGTTTTGCGGATGGGCGTTACGGCCGATATGTCACCGACGGCGCTGTACGACCTGATCGATAATGATATCAAACCGCAGTTGTCGAACGTTTCCGGCGTGGGTCAGGTCAACGTCATTGGCGGGAACGAACGCGAAATTCAGGTGAACGTCAATCCGGAAAAACTCCGTGCCTACGGCGTGTCGATTGGTCAGGTTTCGCAGGCCATCAACGCAGCCAATACCAGTTATCCGGCCGGTCAGTTGGAAACGCGGGAGTCCCAGTATTCGATTCGTTTTGATGCTTCCGTCGAAACGACCAACCGCCTGCGCGAGTTGATCATTGTCCGCAAAACCAACGGCAGCCAGGTGTTGCTCAAGGATCTGGCCGAAGTGGTGGACGCAACCACCAAACCAACCGCCATCAACCACATCAATGCCCTGCCGGCCATCGGGCTGCAAATTCAGAAACAGTCGGACGCCAATGCCGTATCGGTCAGCCAGTTGACGCAGGTCAAGCTGACGCAACTGGAAAAACAGTACAGCCAGTTCAAGCTGAAATTCAACATTGCCTCCGATCAGTCGATCTACACCCTGGCTTCGGCCAATGCCGTCGTCTTTGACATGGGACTGGCGATCCTGATTGTGTCGGTGGTCATGCTGCTCTTCCTGCACAGTTTCCGCTCGGCCATGTTCGTGCTGGTGGCCCTGCCATCGTCGATGATTCCGACCTTCGCGCTCATGTACATCATGGGTTTTTCGCTGAACCTGATGACACTGATGGCCTTATCGCTGGTGGTCGGTATTCTGGTCGATGACTCGATTGTGGTGTTGGAAAACATCAACCGCCACCTCGAAATGGGGAAAGACAAACGGACGGCAGCTTTGGACGGACGAAGTGAAATTGGCTTCACCGCTTTAGCGATTACGCTGGTGGACGTCGTGGTGTTCGTGCCATTGGCCATGACCGGCGGTTTGATCGGGAACATCCTGCGGGAATTTGCCCTGGTGGTGGTTTTCTCGACGCTGATGAGTTTGCTCGTCTCCTTTACGCTGACGCCTTTGCTGGCATCGCGCTTCGGCAAGATCGAAGTCCTCAGCAAAAGCTCTTTGTGGGGACGTCTGAACCTGGGCTTTGAAAGCCTGATCGACCGGCTGACGGCCGCTTATGGCCGGATTCTGGTCTGGGTACTGGGCCACAAACGCTACGTGTTCATCGGGATTTTTGCCTTGCTGGTGGGCTCCATTGCCTTAGTTCCTGCCGGTTTTATCGGGGGCGCTTTTATGCCGGCCAGTGATCAGGGTGAAATGAGCATCCAGATTGAGCTCGCACCAACGGCTTCCATTTATCAGAGCAATGCCGTAGCGCAGCGGGCGGAGCAAATTATTATGAAACACCCCGAAGTGACCAATGTGTTCACCAATGTGGGGTATACCAGCAGCGGGATTGCTACCTCCTCGAACAGCAATATTGCCGATCTGAACGTGAAACTGATCGATAAAAAACTGCGCACCATATCGACTGAGAGCTTCGGTCAATTGCTGAAAGAAGAAGTGGGAAAAATTCCGGGCGTGAAAGTAACGGTTGTTCCGGTGGGTCTTGTGGGAGCTTCGCAGGCGCCGATTCAGATTGCCGTGAAAGGAACGAACCTGGCCGACATCCGGAAAGCCGCTGCGCAGGTGAAGGAAGTGACCCAGTCGGTGCCGGGCACGCAGGATGTGAAGTATTCGGTAAAAGACCCAAAACCGGAAGTAACGGTTAATCTCGACCGGGATAAAATGGCCCAATTGGGGATCAATGCTTCTGAAGTCGGGATTGCGTTGCAGAATGCTTTCCGGGGTAACGACCTGTCGAAATTTAAGCAGAAGGGGAATGAGTATGATATTCTCATCAGCCTGGATCAGTTCGATCGCACCAAACCGGAAGACATCAGCCGGTTGACGTTTGTCAATAACCAGGGCAAAACGTTTGAACTCTCGCAGTTTGCTCAGGTTCAGGAACAAATTGGCGAAAGCGTACTGGAACGCATCGACCGGCTTTCTTCGGTGACGATTAACGCCCAGGTGGTGGGTCGTCCGGTGGGAACCGTTGGTACGGATATTCAAACCAAAATGGCGAACGTGAAGCTGCCGGAAGGCGTTTCGATTCAGTATCTGGGTCAGTTGCAGCAACAATCCGACGCGTTTGGCAGCCTCGGACTGGCGTTGATGATTGCCATTCTGCTGGTGTATTTTATCATGGTGGCACTCTACGAAAGCGTGGTTTATCCGTTCGTCGTCCTGTTCTCCATCCCGGTAGCCCTGGTAGGCGCCTTGCTGGCGCTGGCCCTGACGATGGAAAGTCTGACGGTTTTCTCGATTGTCGGGATGATCATGCTGCTCGGTCTGGTGGCCAAAAATGCCATTCTGATCGTCGACTTTACCAATCAGTTGAAAGCCGAAGGGCACGATGTGGTCGATGCCCTGATCGAAGCCGGAAAAGAGCGGTTGCGCCCGATTCTGATGACTACGCTGGCGATGATTCTGGGGATGCTGCCGATTGCGCTGGCCAGTGGTGCCGGTGCCGAAACCAAAAACGGGATGGCCTGGGTCATCATCGGCGGTCTGACGTCGTCGCTGATTTTGACGTTGCTGATCGTTCCATCGATGTATCTGGTGGTCGATCGGATTATCGCCCGGTTTACCGGAAAGAAAGTAAAACCGAAAAAACCGCAGGAACTGGAAGTAGCGCAGGCGATTGATTAAATAGAGAAGAGAGGTGAGAATAGAGAAGAAAGAAAGGAGCACCGACAAGTGCTCCTTTTTGGTTAAAAAGTCTTTTTTCTCTACTCTCACTTCTTTCATCTTTGAAATCAATCCTTGCGCACGGTGCTTGACCCCGATATATTGGTTTTTACCTCAGGTGTGCCCCGGTACCGCACGCTGCTGGCACCACTGGCTTTTACCTCGAGCAGTTTCGATACCCGGACGCGGGCTGTGCTGGCGCCCGACAAATCCAGTTCGGCTTCATCGACCGGATAATCGAAGGCTTCTACCTTACTGGCTCCCGACAGTTCGCCGATCAGCAAGCCACTCGCTCCCTTGAGGTCGAGGTCCGATGCGCCCGACAGGTCGATGGTGGTCCGGTCGGCGTCGAGATCGACGGTCGAACGGGATGCGCCCGTCAGCCGGATGTCGAAATCCCGCTGGCCCTGAAAACCGCTGATGTCGGACCGTGAAGCACCGGAAAAATCGACGCCCCGCAGGCTCGGCATCGTAATGCTGATGTTCATGTCGTACCGCCTGTGCCGCGACGAGCCATTGCGGTAGCGGGCGTAGAGCGTCCCGGCGCGGGTGTAGAGGTCGAGATCATCCAGATCCCGGCTGTTTCCCCGGGCTTCGATGCGAAAGTTGCTGCCTTGTTCAACGCTGATGGTAAAGGCACTGCCCATGTCGAGCCGGTCGAAGTTGGTCAGGCCAAACGAGCGGTCGTCCTCTTCGTAAGGACCGACGTGTTCAAAGTCGCAGGAGGTCAGCGACACCAGGGCGAAAAGAAAAAAAGCGGAAAGAATGGTGGATAATTTCATGGTTGTCATAGCGATTTGTGAATGTATTTGCTGTTGTATGCCGCTATGACCCGCGTCGGAAGTGCTCCCCCTACGCGGTTTTGAAAAAAAGTTTTTAGTTGGAAAAAAAGTTGGGGAAGAGCGGATGGAAAAACCACTTATCGGCCTGACCTTTGGGAGTTTCTCTTGAACAAGTTCCCATCCAGAGTGCCTTTCAGGACTTTAAACCGGCAAGTAAAACAACAATGACGATGAACTATAAACTGGTTATTTTCGATTTCGATGGCACGCTGGCCGATTCGTTCCCCTATTTTTTGAAAACGGTAAATGTGCTGGCGGAAACCTACCATTTTCCGCCCATCGATCCCGACAATGTCGATCAGCTCCGGGGCATGGACGCCCGGCAATTGATGAAAAACGCCCGGCTGCCCGCCTGGAAAATCCCGCTCATTGCCAATGCCTTTATTCGCCAAATGGGCAAAGACATTGCGCAAATTCCGTTGTTTGATGGGGTTCCTGAGCTGTTAAAGCAGTTGTCGAATGTGGGCGTCCGACTCGCCATCGTCAGTTCGAATTCGGAAGAGAACATCCGCCGGGTGCTGGGCCCCGACACCGCAGCTCTCATCACGCACTACGGCTGTGGCAGCTCGCTGTTCGGAAAACAGCACAAATTCCGAAAAGCCCTGGCGAAGGTGGGCGTTCAGCCCGGCGAAGCGCTTTGCGTGGGTGATGAAGTCCGGGACCTGGAAGCTGCAAAAGAAGCCGGTATTGCCTTCGGTGGCGTTGCCTGGGGCTACACCCGCGCCGATGTACTGGAAGCCTACGCCGAAAGTACGGTTTTTTATACCGTACAGGACATCGTCAACACCGTGGTCTCAGAGGGGTAAGGGGCAGGCGTTTATTCCAGCACTTCGACCCACCCTTTGCACTGCGTTCCCCGCTGCGTCGTCAGCAGGTAATAATACAGGCCACCCGGAGCTTCATTGCCCCAGGTGTTTGTGTAGTTCTCACTGCGGTAAATCAGTTTACCCCAGCGGTTAAAAATCTCCAGCTTTGCCCCCGTGAACCCCACGTTGAAGACATCATTTTTCCCGTCGTGGTTGGCCGTTACGACGTTGGGAACCTCACTCATGTTTTCGATGATAACCGGCAGATTGAGCGCCAGACTGCACCCGTTTTTGGAGGATGTCACCGTAATTTCATACTGCCCGGATTGCGGATATTGATACGGCTCGGGCGAATTGGTCCGCAACGTGTCACCATTGCCCATCGCCCACGCCAGGCCGGTGGCTCCCGTCGTTTTGTTGACCAGTTCCACTTTCATGGGCCGCCCGCATTCCGAACTGAGCCGAACCTCGGCAACGGGCCGGAAGGAATCATCGGTGGTAATCGTCACATTTTTGGTGGTCGAACACCCGTTTTCGTTCGTGATCTTTACGGAATAGGTGGTGGTTTGGGTGGGATTCACCACCGGATTTCCCACCGTCGCCGTGGTCATTCCCTGCGTGGGCGTCCAGGCGTAGGTGGCGCCACCCTCCGCCAGCAGTTGAACCGGCTGCCCCGGACAAATTGTGGTGTCTTTGCTGATCTTGAAATTGGCGGGAAACACTTTAATCACCTTTTTGGCAACATCGACCCGCTTGCAGGTCAGGCGGTTATAGGCCGTCAACGTAACCGTGTATTCGCCCGGTTTATCAAACGTGTGGCTCACCTGCGCCGGGTTGGTCGAGGTGCCGGTATCGCCAAAATCCCACGCGTAGGTAATCCCGCCTTCGCTGGTGTTGACGAAATTGAGTGTCAACGGCGTACATCCCTGAATGACGTCTTTCTGCGTTCCCTGATAGGCATCGAAGGTGGCTTTCAGCCGGTCGATGTCAAATTTGAAGGCCGCATTGTTGCAGTTGGGGCTTTTGTTGGTTGTTGACCACACCTGGGCCGTCGCCGGAAAAGTCGTTCCTCCGCAGGCACAGGCCGCGTGATAGATGACCCCACTTTTGTCGAACCGGCTGGTTCCGCCATCGACGTGATCACCGCGTCCGACCGGGTTTTCACTACCGAAATAGGTGGCATACAAAAGCGATTTTCCGCCCTGCTCCAGCAACGCCAGCCAGAAATTGCTGCCATCGGTCGTCCGTCGGAAGGCATCCGCCGTGACGGGCAACCCACGCGTACTGCTGTTGACGTTGGCACTCCGGACGTTCACGTTGCCACCCCAGCCCGACAAATAAATGTTACCGCATTCGTTCACCAGAAAAGCCGTCGGAGAGATATCCGGCCCCACCCGACCGGAACCGATGACGGTCGAAAAGACGGTTTTTGACAGCGTGGGGTCGAGCGCGTGAATGAACTGCCCGCTGCGGGCGTTTTGATACACACTATCCGTTACTGCATACGTCCCCCGGGTTAGGCCAAAAACGTGCGGATTTTCCTGCGGGTCGAGGTCGATCAGATAGGCAGCATCGTCGGCGGTGGTGCCCAGGTAGGTGCTTCGTTCAAGCTGGTTGTTGGTATATTTGACCAGAAAACCGTCTTCCCTACCGCCAATGGCCGGTTTGAAGGCACCGGCAATACCGGGCAAATCCGCACTCCGGGTCGTCCCGACGGCATACAACGACCCCGACGCGCCGATTCGCAACGCGTAGGCGACGTCGTAACCACTTCCGCCAAAATATGTACTCCAACGCAACTGGCTTAAATCCGGACTCAGTTGCAGCAAAACCGCATCGGCCGGGCCATTGAGCCTCGGCTGAGGAGCGTTGGCCGTTACCGGAAAATCAGCGGAAAACGACACCGTGGCCACGTAGACATTGTCGTTTTGATCGACCATGATTTCACCCCGCAGGTCGTCTCCATAATTGTAGATGCCCAGGTACTGATCGGCCACATTGATGCCGTCGTTCGCCGAACCGCCGACGTACGTACTGCTTTTCAGGGTCCGGCCGTCGGTGCTGAGGTTGGCTAAAAACAAATCGGTTCCGGTTCGGAAGTAGATGGTTCCGAAAAGACTGCCCGGTTCGGGCAAACCATTCCCGATGGGAATATACCCCGTCCCACCCGCAAACTTCCGGCTGTAGGCCGATGCGGTCGTCGGAAAATTAGCCGAAGAAGTGACTCCGTAAATTAATAGTTCGTTTTTACTGTTCACAATCAGGCTGTTAGGCGTTTCTCCGGTCGCTCCGCCCAGGTAGGTTGCATACAGCAATTGCTTGCCGTCCGGACTGAATTTCATAATCGCCACGTCCATTTCGGCCCCATACCGGGTTTGAAACGCGCCGGTGGTGGGCACAAAACTGGTGCCGTACACGGTTCCGGCGGTGTAGAGATTGCCATCGTTGTCGTAGGTGGCCGTATGCCCCCAGTTGTCGCTAACCGAGCCGGAATAGGTCGAAAAAATCAGGGTCGGATCGATGGTGAGCGGCTGCTGTTTGTCGTAGCCATTGGGAAAACGAAACGTGGCGGTTTTATCTTCCAGCACCCAATCCGCCGGAACCTCCGTGGTTTTGTTGTTTTTTTCGGTAAACGAATACGGTTTTTCTTCCCGAAAGGGCAAAAGAGTGGTTTCAATAACCAATTGCCCCTTTTCCGAACGAACCGACGACGCCCCGTCATACCGCAGCCGGATCACCGACGGATCGGCACCCGGTTTTACCAGAAACTCGTACTTCATAGTCTGGTAATAGGCAAACAGCCGCAGGTCGATTCCTGGATAAATGTCGTGGTAAATGATTTCGCCAAAAGCCGGAACGGCGCTCGCCCAGCGGTTGGCGTCATTCCCCAAAAAATAATTATGGTGTTCGGAAACGCGGTTTTTGCTTTCAATTTGGGCCGTGGGCAGACTGTTTTGCAGTTGTACATCCACGCCGTGGGCATTCACCAGCGGTTCGGCGCGTTCGGAGGGCGCTGCCGTTCGGGAGGCAGGCTGGTTAACCGGCCCCGCGTGAAGCCGGTCCAGGGTTTCGGTATCGTAAAAAACGTAGTGGAGCGACTGCTTTTTCAGGAACAGAAAACCGCCCGGTAATTCGGCCCGGAACAGCACTTCCGGCGACCACTGGCCTTTGTTCTGCACAAACCGTACGGCCCCGCCCGGAGCCTCAGCAAAGGCGGAAGAGAGCAGTCCCAAAAACACGAAAAACAAAGCGAAAGTAAATGTTCTGCACATAGACCGGCGACATCAGTAAAGAATTTCAAGATAATCATTTTAGAGGAAGGAAGTGAGAGTCGGGACAAGAGATAAAACCGGTATAGAACCTTCTTTCCTCTCTAATCTATCCTCTCTCCTCTTAGTAACCATGACTCCATAACGACGCGAAGAGTTGCAACTGTATGTTGCCGAGAGGCTGTTTTGAGGGACAGTTTAAGCCGTCAGCAAACCTGGGAAGAATTACTTCCAGCGGCTGATGTCGATGACGTTGGGGCAGAAATCGTATTCGTCGGGCTGGTTGGAGCCAATCAAAACCAGTTGGTCGGAAAGCAGCCTTACGCGCTCCCGGTACCAGGCGACGCCCTGTTTATCGAGGTTGGAGGTGGGTTCATCCAGGATCACGATGGCGGCTTCGGAGTAGAACGCCAGTCCCAGTTTCACCCGCTGCTTCATGCCCGACGAAAACGCTTTGATTTCCTTGTTTCGGGCGTGGCTCAGGTACATCAGTTCGCAAAGCTGGTCGGGCGTAAGCTGGTTTTTGAAGGGTTTGAAAGCCTGGTGGAATGTCAGCAATTCGAGGAGCGTCAATTCTTCAATCAATTCGAGGTACGGAGCGGCTACCACCAGGTGGCGGAACCAGTCGTCAATCTCGACCGGTTTTTCCTGAACCGTATAGTGTATGGTACCTTCCGAAGCGGGCAAAACGCCGGCGAGGGTCTGGAGCAGGGTCGATTTCCCGCTGCCGTTGGGACCGACGAAGGTATAGCTGTTTCCGGCCCGCATCGTCAGATCAACGTTCCGGAAAATCCACTCGCGCCGGAAGCGCTTGCTGAGTCGTTCGGTGGTGATTTGCATAGATTTCAAACAAAAAATAACGAATAGCAAATAATGAATAGCGAATAACGAAATCTGGTTACTGGAGACTTCGATATTCAGTATTCAATATTCAGTGTTCGTTATTCAATTCTTCTTACTCTCCCACTTCCCGCCCCGACGGGCCTTTCATGATGCCGCGTTCGGAGTTGCGGATGAAGTTGACGATTTCGTCGCGTTCGTCGGAAGGAGGCAGTTCCAGGTCGATGCGGGTGAGGGCTTCGGCGTTGTTCAAACCACGCAGGTAGACATACCGGTAAATCTCCTGAATCTGGTTGATTTGCTCGTTGGTATAGCCGCGCCGACGCAGCCCCACGGAGTTGATCCCGGCGTAGGTAATCGGTTCACGGGCGGCTTTGGAAAACGGCGGAACGTCTTTCCGAACCAGCGATCCACCCGAAATGAAGGAATGAATCCCGATTTTGGCGAACTGGTGTACCGCACTGAACGCGCTGATGATCGCCCAGTCGCCGAGCTGAACATGGCCCGCCATCTGAACGGTATTGCCAATGAGGCAGTGGTTTCCAATCCGGCAATCGTGCGCGACGTGCGCATAGGCCATGATCAGGCAATCGCTGCCAATTTCGGTCCGGCGGTGTTCTTCGGTTCCCCGGCTCACCGTGGCATACTCCCGAATGGTGGTATTATCGCCCACGAAGGTGAGCGTATATTCGCCCTTGAATTTCAGATCCTGGGGAATGGCCGAAATGACGACCCCCGGATAAATGCGACAGTTTTTGCCGATGCGGGCGCCCTCATTTATGACGGCATGGGAGCCGATCCATGTTCCTTCACCGATTTCGACATC
This sequence comes from Larkinella fluvii, assembly GCF_051857545.1. Taxonomy (NCBI): domain Bacteria; kingdom Pseudomonadati; phylum Bacteroidota; class Cytophagia; order Cytophagales; family Spirosomataceae; genus Larkinella; species Larkinella fluvii. Next base: position 259,984 of record NZ_JBPZHB010000008.1, read on the forward strand.
TTTATGGATGATTGCAAATGGCTCGATAACAACGTTTTGAGCAATTTTAGAATCAGGATGGATGTATGCAAGTGGTTGAATCATTCAACTTCGTGGTTTAACGTTTTCGGTTTAACGTCTTCCGTTTAAAGCGGGGCGTTGGAATGGAACGCGTCCTTAAACGTTGAAATTCAAACCTTAAACCTATTTTTTCTTAACAAGACTGGCGATCATTTCGGCTTCGCAGACAAGTTGCCCGGCGACGTATCCCCGGCCGGACATTTTGACGATCCCCCGCTTCATGGGCGAGATAAATTCACAACGAAAAATCAGCGTATCGCCCGGAACGACATTCCGGCGAAAACGGCAGTTTTCGATACCGATCAGGTAAGGCCAGTAGTTCTCCGGATCCGGAACGGTGCTCAGCACCAGAATTCCGCCGGTTTGGGCCATCGACTCAAGTTGCAATACACCCGGCATCACCGGATTTCCCGGAAAATGCCCCATAAAATATTGCTCATTCATGGTTACGTTCTTCACGCCAACGACGCTGGTTTCGTCCAGGGCGATGATTTTGTCGATCATCTGGAACGGGTAGCGGTGTGGGAGCAGGCTGGCGATTTTGTGAAAATCATACACCGGCGGTTGAGTCGGGTCGTAGGCCGGGCTCGTGTTCGCGGCATTTTTCTGCATCAACTTCTTGATCTTCTTGGCAAAAGCCACATTGGCCGCGTGGCCGGGCCGGGCCGCCAGAATCTGCGCCTTGATGGGCCGCCCCACCAGGGCCAGGTCGCCAACGAGGTCGAGCAGCTTATGGCGGGCCATTTCATTCGGGTAATGCAGATCGAGGTTATTCAGGATTCCTTCTTTTTTATTGACGCTAACTTTCGGTTTGTTCAGGAGGTCGGCCAGGTAATCCAGCTCGCCTTCGCGCACATCCCGGTCGACAATAACGATGGCGTTGGTCAGATCACCACCCTTGATCAGATTCTGTTTGTAGAGCATTTCCAGTTCGTGCAGAAACACAAACGTCCGGCACATCGCGATCTGCGACGAGAACTGGCTGATGTCGTTCAGAAATGCGTGCTGGCTCGTGATGACCCGTGAATTGTAGTCCACCATGACGGTGAGCCGGTAATCATTGAGCGGCAAAGCGGCAATTTCAATGTCTTTTTCGGAATTCTTGTAATGAACGTATTCGTTGATTTCGAAATAGTTACGGTACGCATTCTGTTCTTCAATACCGGCATCCTGCAAGGCTTCGATGAACTTGATCGAACTGCCGTCCATGATGGGCGGTTCGGGGCCGTCGAGCTGAATCAGAATATTATCGAGTTGCAACCCGACCAGCGAGGCCAGGGCATGCTCGACGGTATGAATCCGCGCGCCGTTTTGCTCCAGGGTGGTGCCGCGGGACAAATCGACCACATTATCGACATCCGCATCGACAATCGGCTGACCCGGCAAATCGACGCGTTGAAACTTGTAACCGTGATGGGCGGGTGCGGGCAGGAACGTCATCGTTGCCGTAACGCCTGTATGCAACCCCACACCTGAGACCGATACCGATTTTTGAATTGTTTGCTGTTTGGTATTCATTCCGTAAGCTTCTGACCAGAAGACTATTATCGTCACTTCATAACGGACATTCCGTAGAAAACCGTTCGTTTGTAACTACTGATTGTTTAGTTTATTTTCTAACACCCCGATTCGTTTTTCGAGTGACGGCAACCGTTGAAAAACAATCGACGATCGCAAGCTGTCTTTGACATCGAAAGCGGGCATGCCATTGAGCGACAATCCCTCCTCTTTCACGGATTTGGTAACACCCGACCGACCGCCCACTTTCGTGCGGTTGGCCAGAACAATATGACCGGTGATACCGCTTTGTCCGCCAATGACGCAGTTTTCGCCAATTTTAGCGGAACCGGCAATGCCACACTGGGCCGCAATAACCGTGTTTCGGCCAATTTCAACGTTGTGTCCCACCTGGATCAGGTTGTCAAGCTTGACGCCTTTCCGGATGATGGTGGAACCCACCGTGGCGCAATCGATGGTGGTGTTGGCCCCAATGCTGACGTTGTCCTCAATGATGACGTTGCCCAACTGCGGAATTGCCCGGTAGCTTCCGTCGGGTTCGGGGGCGAATCCGAAGCCTTCGCTACCAATCACCGCGTTCGGTTTAATGACGCAATGCTGACCAATTACGGTATTGTCGATGATTCGTGCACCGGCATGAATGATCGTGTTGTCTCCGATGGTAACGTTGTTACCAATATAGGCCTGTGGGTAGATTTTGACATTGCTGCCAATCAGGCAATTTTCTCCAATGTACGAAAAAGCCCCGCGGTAGACCCGGTCACCGATCCGGCTGGTTTCGGCCATAAAGGAAGGTTGCTCCACGCCAATTTTTTCTGTGGGCTGGAGCCGGTTTACGTGCTCCAGTAACTTGGTAAAAGCGGAATAGGAGTTATCTACGAAAATTAAGGTCGCCTGAACGGGTTGCCGGGGTTGAAAAGACTGATTGACAATGACGGCTGACGCGGCTGTTGTATACAGATACTGTTCGTATTTCAGATTCGCTAAAAAAGAGATGCTGCCTTCCTTACCCTCTTCTATTTTGGACAGTTGACTGATTTTCAGAGATTCATTCCCATCAACTGTACCGCCGAGCAGGGCAGCAATCTGCTTCACTGTAAATTCCATAGAGTTGACGTCGTCGTCGTTGGGGCTATGTAAGACTCGGATATTTGTGCCGCTAAGGTAGAGAACAAATTGAACTATACCAACCGAACCGGTTGCCGGGTCAGGTTTTTCGCCCAGCAGAGGTAGTATCGCCTGACCATATTGGTCAGGGCTTTAATACCGGGCAGATCGGACGCATCGGCAATGTCAATAATACGATCATCTTTCAGCTTGATATTTATATTATCGATAGACGGTAAATAGGCGGAATTAGTGGCAACGCCTTCGACCAGAAAATAGGACAATTCATCCTGCTGAATTCCGGCTTCCAACAATTGCTGCTCAATTTCGCGCACCAGATCCCCGGCAAAAGGCTGGTCCGACAGAATGATTTTAAACAGCCGCCGGTCGAGCAGCATCTGGCAAAGCGTAGACAAAACCCGGTCGGGATGCCGGCTCCAGAATTTGACCGACGTCCAGATGTCGTAATCGTCCAGTTGCGTAAACGCGTTCAGGTAGTCCGGATTCTGTTGAAAGTCTTCCATCGTGATCGGTTTTGACAGAAACGTGTGCAGGGCGGGGGTCGTAAAAACCGCCGTTTCGCGGTTCTGACCCGACCCGGTTTGTGTCAGCAAAAACCGCGCCCGTCGGATAATCTGCACCAGCATCGACTCGGCGCAGAGTGACGTTTTGTGCAGATACACCTGCCAGTACATGAGCCGCCGGGAACTCAGAAAGTTTTCGATGCTCAGAATTCCCTTGGCTTCCACCACCAGATGGTCGTCGACGAGATCGAGCATTTTGATGATGCGATCCGCGCCGATGGTTCCTTCGGCCACGCCCGTGTAGAAACAGTCACGGTTGAGGTAATCCATCCGATCCATGTCCAACTGACTGGAAATCAACTGGTGGAAAAACGGCCGGGGGTAGGTCCCCTCGAACATCTGAATGGCGATCGACAGGCCACCATGGAATTGCCGGTTTAGTTCTTCCATCAGCAGCAGCGACAGCCGCTCGTGTGGAATGCCTTGCAGGATGGTGTATTCCAGGACGTGGGAAAACGGCCCATGGCCGATGTCGTGCAGCAGAATGGCGATTTGGGCGGCATCACATTCCGGTTCCGAAATCCGGTGGCCTTTGCCGCGCAGGGTCTGAATGGCCTGCCCCATCAGGTGCATGGCGCCCAGGGCGTGGTGAAACCGGGTGTGCAAGGCCCCGGGATACACCAGTTCCGACAGCCCCAGTTGCTTGATCCGCCGGAGCCGCTGAAAATACGGGTGCTCGACCAGATCGAAGGTCAACTCGTTCGGGATGGTGATAAACCCGTAGACGGGGTCATTCAGGATCTTTTTTTTGTTCTGGGAAGCCAAATGGAATGGAACCGGTTTACAGACAAATATACGCCAAAATGGAGTAGAGTGTTGCACGACACCAGCGAGACCATCCAATCGGGCGACTTTTGTAATTACGATTTGAAGCGGAAGTCGATTTTTGTATATTTGCAGACGCTTTGCCCCAGGGTCGAAGCCCCGGTTTTCCGGTGCGGGCCTATAGCTCATTCGGTTAGAGCAACTGACTCATAATCAGTAGGTGCTTGGTTCGATTCCAAGTGGGCCCACGAACTACTACTTTTTCCCAAAAAAACCCCGAAATCAGGCTGATTTCGGGGTTTTTTGTTTCCAAATAATTTTCCACCCAATTTTTCCGAATTCTGTCCCAATGGAACACCTTCAGAACCTAAGCCAGAAAATAATTATCGGGGTCGGAAACTCGATGGCTTCACTTCCAGGGTTACGATGCAGTCAGGATCAAAGCACCTCCGCCGTGAGCGCAGCCGTTAACTTCAGAATCAGCGGGAGCAGTACTTTAGCCTTCATTTCAGCATCACTACCGCTGTACATGACAGCGGTGCTCTGGTGCGACAACTCGTCGGCGTGTTTGACCTTTCCGGTAGCCACCTCAACGAGCCGGGTTTTGAGCGTGGCGGAGCCTTTCGAGTCATATTCGTCAACCGTTCCCGTCAGCACGTAACTTACCCGGAGTTGCTTACCGACCCGCACCGCAGCGGCCGTCGAAGCTCCATTCACCGCCGTCAGGTCGGCCTGCGACGCTTCCCGCGTGTGCCGGACGTCCACAACGTGAATCCGGTTGGTTTTCATCATTCTGAACGCAATGCTGGCCTGGAGCTGCCGCCTGGCTTCTGGCGACATCACCGCTACGTTTGGGCCGGGCGTAAATTCGACCACGGCCACCTGCGCCTTGCCTGTTCGTTTCGCCAACTCTTCCGGTGGAGTCTGAGCGAGTGCAACACCTGTCAGGGTAACCCCTAAAAAAACTACTGCAATCAAGTTATTCATCATTCGCTTCATGTCGTAAATAGTTTGTGATTTTGGAATTGAACATTAATCGAAACCTGCCAAACGGCTTACTTTTTCAGCACTTTGGTCGTGAAGGTCTGGTTTCCGTAGTTTACCTTCACTATATATAGCCCTGCCGGAACCGACATTCCGTTTTGGTCAGTGCCGTCCCATTGCACCCCATTTTGGCCGGATGCGGCATTGTTCGGCGTGAATGTAGCGACGGGTACGCCAGCCGTGTTGACGATACGCACCGATACAGGCCCTCCCTCCGCAAACGGGTACTTGATTTCGGTCTGTTCCCGGAACGGATTGGGGTAAACCCGCACCTTCTCAGCCGTTTCCGAACTTTCGAGCCGCGAGTGGGCACCCGAGGCTTCGATCATCGCCACGTTTCGGGCAACGGATGACTCAGCCGACTTGCGTGCCCCCCCATTCGACGAACCGATGACAACCTTACCCACGGGTGCCCGCAGCGTCAGGGGCCGGTTAAACGTAACCGCCCCCGAATACGTACCCCTGGCGATGTACACCGTATAATCATTGGGCGCGTGCTGAGCCGCCTGCTGCGCGGTGCGGTAGGGTTTATCAATTTGGCCGTTGGGCTGGTCGCTTACGCCTTCCTGGTCAAGATAGGCCGATTTTTCGGTAAAGAACCGGGCCACGCCATTCCGAAAACCGTCGGCCTGGAAGCCGACGCCAAAGCCTGGATCGTTTCCACCGAGGTCGTTATGAACCCCGATGGCCACGTTGGAACCTTGATAAACAACCGGAGCACCCTCGTGACTCGCTTTAAACGACGGCATGTTGTACAGCACGAACAGGTCGCGGTCGGCTACGCCAAAGGGGTTCGCCAGGTAGTCGTTCTGTTTCAGCAGGGATGTCTGCGTCAGGCGGAGCGTTCGGAACGTGGTATTTCCTTCTAACTGGTCAGCGTGGCCGTTCCCGTAGTGAAACACATCGACCGGCACGTCACCCATCGCATCAATGGTGTAGTTGCTCGGGTTGGTGGCGATGCGGAAGTGCTCCTGTTGGCGTTCGCCCGGCCGTAGCCTCGTGCCGTTCGGAAGTGCCTCCAGAACGGCCCAATTCGCTCTGATAAATGATGTACCGAGTGCAGAGCCCTTAAAGGCAAACGTTTCGAAGCCATCTTTATTCCGGCTTTTTATTGGGTACTGATCCTGAGGGGCTGGATGTTGGACCGTCATACCCGTAGAGGCTGGTACGTTGAATTCAATCACATCATACCCTTCTTTTTCTGCTTTCCAGACCATGAGCATAACCGTAACAATTGCCCCGTTGGGTGCAATCCAGCCCGTGCCGTACGCATCTGTTCCGTTGGTAAACCGGCCTACCGCTTTGGCATGTGGGTACGTTACAGGCGAAACCTCAGCCAGTGTCGCCGACTGTCGCGCTGCTGGCTGCGAAGCCGCAACCGGGCGGGCCTTGTTGGTCAGGCTGGCCGGTTCACCGCTTACCTTCATGCCGCTGATACTGACCGTGTTTCTATCACCGGCAGCCGCAAACAGCGAGACGTTCACTGATTGGCCGTTGAAGTATGCCGAGCTATAGTGCCAGTTTTCCAGGTCCGGCTTTCTCAGTTCCTGCCGGGTGCCATCGGTGCCTTCCAGCACCAGATAGCTGCCGTCGCCCAGTTGCGTTCCCGTGAAATACAGCCGAAGAAACGTCGTGTTGGGCTGAGTTATCTGAGTCAGAAACCGGAGCTGTTCGCTGCCTGATGAATCGCGGCCTGACGTGGCCCGGTCCGGCGTCCCGGCCTGATACCGGAACGAATGCGGTACCAATTTCTGGGCCACCGCCGAAACGCTGAACAGGCAGGCCAGACCAAAGAGAATGGGATTGATTGCTTTCATCGCTGCTGCTGGTTTAACGTATCTTACTGAAGACTAACCAGTACTAACACCAGGCCCGTGCCCGTTTCCAATGACGTCATCGCTTTGCCAAGGATGGCTCCCTGGGCCTTCCCGGAGTCGGTCGATTTCATGGCGTGGCCGGTCGTGGGCGAGGTCGTGAGCAGATCACCCGGCCGGATGGCCCCGTACTGTGCATCGACCCGGCAATAAACGCGTCCCGTCAGCGCCACCGGATGCTGCCCACTGGCCAGCGTACCGGCCTGCCCCATCAACATCCCCGGCTGCACGTCGCCCGCTCCGCTCACAATACCCGCCACCGTTTTGTCGTACGCCTGCCGGGCCACCCGCAGTTGCCCCGGTTTATTGGGGTCGATACTGACCACCGTACCCGGCAGCAGCTTTTCGCCCGCTTCGATGTCGAAGTGTTCGGCCAGATCGGACCCGCCGGTAATTTCAAGCACTTTGGTCGAGGTGGTTCCGTTGACATGCAGGGTTTTGGAGGGCGTTGTCAGGCCAATGCCTACGTTCCCGGCGGGCGTAATTACCATCGTCGCATCGTCGGAACTGGCCGTTTTGGAGAACACCAGTTTACCCGCCCCGGCACTCCAGGAGTTGTTGGCCACCCCAATCCGCCAGGCCGTTCCGCCCGCACCGGGGTTGATAAGCTTGAGCTGCATATCGGTTTCCGAGGACACGCTCAGCCGGGCTTCGTTATCGGTCGTACCGACTTTCACCTTGCCCCCGCCGTTGGCGAGGTGGACGTTCTGTTCCGAATCGTTGTTAATGTACAGCGGATCGCTGCTTTCGATCTGGTTGCCGTCGAGGGCCAGCATGTGGATGTTGTCGCCCACCTTCGAATGCAGACGTAGGGCACCGTCAACCACTGAATTACCCGATTTGGTGACGTTTTTTCCATAGATGGTGAATTCGACCGGGTTGTCGAGGTTGATACCCAGCCGGGCCATGTCGGGAGACAAACCAAACAGCAGGTCACTGTTGTGCCGGATGCGGAAGTGGTTTTCGTTATTGATGGACCAGGTATTGGTCGTGGCGTTGTTGGCGGTTCTCCGCAGTTCGATGCCGGCCGTCTGGCTACCGAGGGAGGCCCCGCCCAGGGAACTAACCCGTAGATAGGTATCGGATGTGCTATGAATGTCCAGGTTCCGACTAGGATTTGATAAACCGATTCCAATTTTGGTCGGCGGGTTGACGTACACGTTGCCGTTTTGTGTCGACCATTGGGCCAGAACTTGATTGGGGCTGAACAGAAGGCCCGCAAGGCACACGGCTGTTAGAAGGTGTGCAAAATAGTTACGCATGATTTTGAGAAATTAATGGTTAAAGAGTAACGAATAGAGGACATAACTTCCCCAACCCGGTGCAGGGGTCTGCTCCGGTAACAACATAGTACATTGTGAGGGAAGCGGTTAGGCCGAATCAGTCGTTCGGCACGGCCAGATACACCTCGATGATACGGGGCGTCATGGAGACGATTCGGATGCCGCCGTAGCGGTTCGGGATCATCGGTGAAGACAAGTTCATTACCTTAAACAGGAATACATCGCCCTGCTGATAGACTGGAGGCTCCTGACTGTTATCCACCCAGTTGTTTTCGAAAAGGGCTGGCCGCTCTTTTACCCAGTGTTCGAGACTCTTTACCGAAATATCAGTCTTGTTGAACCAGGTGATTTCCATCTGATCGCTACCGTTAAACGAATAGATCAGTTCGTCCCACAGCGTACTGGACATTTCCAGTTGGGCGTTGTGGTACAGGTTGAAATGGGTCTTGTACGTGTTGGAGGCCGATTGGGCATTCAGGTAATCGAAACTGTTGAGTGCGCCGTTGGATAGCGTAAAGACCGTTGGAATCTTGTTGGGGTCAGTACCGGCCGGATAGTTCGGCCACTCAATCCGCCAGGTGTGGCACTTGGTGTGAGCCCACAGATCATAGTCTGGAATAAACGTTTTCCTGGTAATGGTTGGGTACGGCAGCGATTGCCCCCCCGGATTGGTTTTGACACCGCCGATCCCTTCTGACTCAGGGTTAGCAACTTTGCCGGTTGAGGTTAGCATCTCCTGCCGCTCAATGAAGCTTTCTTCGCAGCCGCAAAGTGTCACCAGACACAAGGCGAAGACGGTTACTACGTTTACTTTTTGCATTTTAGTTGGTGTGGAAAAAAGAAAAATCGGTTTGCCTACTGCTTACAGGTGATTCGGCCGATACCTTACGGCAACAAAGGTAGCGCAGGCCCTCATCGCGGGACTAACACGCATTTCCCAGAAAATAGCACGGATGTAACATAGAGTCAATACCGACCCTATACCATTAACAATCAGAACATTACAAGTAAACACCGAAAGGATTTATGCTTTTTGTTTCGCAAATTCGGAGGGTAGCCTTCCAAACTGCTCTTTAAAACACCTGGTGAAGTAGGAAAGATGTTGGAAACCCGACAGATAAGCGGCCTCGGCAATCTGAATACCGGGTTGTTGCAGGAGGTCAGCAGCCCGCTGCAGCCGAATAGATCGGATAAAATCGGAGGCCGACTGGTCGGTGAGCGCTTTCAGTTTCCGGTGTAACTGCATCCGGCTCATGCCCATTTCCCGCTGAAGCAATTCCACACTGAACGCTTCGTCGGTCATGTGTTCATCAATAATTTGGATGGCTTTTTCCAGAAACTCGGCTTCCCGGTCGCGGATGGGTGTTCCGGAAGGTTGCAGCCTCACCTCCCGGCTGTACTTTTTGCGCAACAGATCGCGCTGGGTCAGCAGGCTGTTGATGCGGGTCACCAGTTCGTCCAGGGCAAAAGGCTTCGCTAAATACTGCTCAGCCCCGCCCTCAAAACCTTCTTTCCGGGAATCGACGTCATCTTTTGCCGTTAGCAGGATCACCGGAATGTGGCTGGTCAAGTCGTCTTCTTTCAAGTGGCGGGTCATCGAAAAACCGTCCATCACCGGCATCATCACATCGGAAATGATCAGGTCCGGAACCACCCGGCGCGCCACTTGCAGTCCTTCGTCGCCCCGCATGGCCTGCACAACCCGGAAGCGGTCGGCAAGTTGCTGACGGAGGTAATGGTTCAACTCGGGATGGTCTTCGACCAGCAGGAGCATGGGCTTGTCTTCCGCGCTGACGTCGGCCTGTTCTTCCTCCATCAACGGGTCGGGCGTAGTCATGGCTATGCCAGGAGACTGACCGACAGGCGTAAGGAATGCGACCCCGTCCAATCCGTCAGCTTCCTGCACGATATCGGCTTTTATCGGCAGCCAGACCGCAAACGTACTGCCCGAATCGGGTCGGCTTTTCACCTCAATGGAGCCTTTGTAGAGTTCGACCAGTTCTTTGGTCAAGGCCAGCCCCAGACCGCTCCCCTCGAAGGCCCGCGTTTGCGAGGGGTCGATCTGATAGAAGCGGTCAAATATGCGGTTTTGCAGCGATTCGGGAATACCGATGCCCGTGTCGCGAACGGTCAGTCGAAGGCCGGTCTCCGGTTCGACCTCGGCCCGCAGCATGACCTGCCCGCCCGATGGGGTGAACTTAATGGCGTTGGACAATAAATTGTACACAATCATTTCGAGCTTATCGCGGTCGAAAGTGGCCACCCAGTCGGTGTTGGGAAGGTCGATCTGGTAGTGCAGGTTTTTGGATTCGGCCATCGGCTGAAAATACCGGGCGGTCTGTCCCAGGAAGCCGACTAAATTACCCCGTTGCCGGCTCAGGGTAAGCATCCCCATTTCGGCTTTGGCCAGATCGAGCAGTTGGTTCACCAATCGAAGTAATCGGTTGGCGTTACGCTCCATCATTTGAGTTTCTTCCGGGCTGATGGCCTGCCGTTTTTGGAGCGGAGCCAGAATTAGATGGAGCGGGGTACGGAATTCGTGCGAGATGTTGGCAAAAAACTGCGACTTGACGCGATCCATTTGCTTGCTGTAATCCGCTTCGAGTTGCAGGATTCGGGCCTTTTTTGCCTCTTCATCCGCGATGGCCTGGGCAATTTTACTGCTACAGATAGCCGCAATGGTTTGCAAAGCATCCAGATGATGCTCCTTAAAAAAGCCTTTTTCGGGATGCTCCGAGTCAATGACGCCAATGACCTTGTTTTGCAACAGCAGCGGTACGGCCAATTCAGCGTAGCGCATCTCGTCGTCCAGTACGTAGCGCGGATCCTGGGTGGTGTCGGTTACGATTTCCGGTTTCCCCGTCCGTGCGACACTCCCCACAATGCCTTTGCCCAGCGGAATCACCAGCGGATCCAGAATGGAATACGCTTCCGGGTTTTTGTTGCCGTAAGCGGCTTTCTGAACCAGAGCCGTTTGCTCGTCATTGAGCAAATAGATCACGCAATCGACAAAGCCCAGGCGGGCAATGCAGTTTTTAGCCACATCCCACAGGATTTCATCCACCGTATTTTTGCCGTAGAGCGAGCTGGCGAAGTAGTTAATGGTTTCATCGATATCCTGCCGGAGCTGCAGGTTCTTCGAAAGCTGGTATTGCTGGTTTTCCAGCGAAAGTTTTACGTTGCGCTGCCGGAGTTTATACCGATTGAAGAGCAGGTAGCCAATCAATCCTGCCAACAGTACGAAGGCGATTAGTGCTGCAATCAGCGTACGCTGCTGGCTTAGTGACGCCTGCTGAGCCTCCAGGCGAAGTTTTTGCAAATTCAGTTCGCGGTCTTTCTGTTCGGCCTGATACCGGCCCTGCACGTCTGCGATCTGCCGGGACAGTTCTGCTGACTGCAAACTGTCGGTCAGGTATTGGTACTGCTTTTGGGCCATCACGGCTTCCCGGGATTTTCCCAACACGCCGTAAATCAAGGGCAAATTGGCCAGGGCCAGTTGCTGCAGACTTTTGGATTCGATTCGTTCGGCAATAGCCAGCGCCCGCTGCGAATACTGCAAGGCTTGCTGAAAATCGCCCATGTCCCTGAACAACAGTGCCAAATCCACGTAGGAGCCGCCGATGTTCAGTTGGTTGTTGTTCTTCAGGTCGATAGTCAGCGATTTGTTGTAGAATTCGAGCGCTTTGCCAAACTCCCTGCGAATGCGGTAAATTCTCGCCAGGTTATGAAACGTATTGCCCATCGCCTGAACATCCCGCCGGGCCGTCTGGATGTTCAGGGCCTTCAAGGCGGCTTGCAAGGACCGATCGTAGTCTTTTTTGTCGAAGTACACGTTTCCCAGGTTGCCGTAAATGGCTCCGAGCATAGCCGTGTCTTGCCGCGCTTCCGCGATTTTTTGGGCTTGCAGGTTCGCTTCAATACTCGCGTCGTACAGTTTCAGATAGCGGTTGATGACGCCCACGGCGATGTACGTGCGGCAAACGTCCCGTTGCTCGCCCAGCTTGTGGAAAATCGAAAGCCCGGCTTTAGCCGCATCGAGGGCACTGACGTAGTCGTCCCGTTCGGCGTGGATGCGGGCCAGCCATTGATACGCTTTTCCTTCGGATAAAGTCAGCTGTTTTTTTTGCGCCAGCACCAGGGCGGTTTTCGCGGCAACTAGCGCTTTTTCAGGCTGGGAAGAGGTGAGTTGTTCGGCCCGGTCGAGGTACCGATCGATGCTATCCTGAACAGCATTGGGCTGAGCCGATAACGAACCAGCTCCTGATCGATAGAGAACATAGAGCAGTAATAAAAAGCGCAAAGCCGTGGTTCTCATCGAACACCGTAGTTAAAGTCTGCCGATGATCGAAAGATAGGAAGTTTTTACAACAGGTCCGGAATTGGTTTAGCAACCGGCAGAAAGCTGGTGACCTCAATCCCAAACAATCAGATAATGGATGCAGGCGGTACTTTAGAGGCAATCTATCTCTATCTTTCAGCCGTAAAAAGTTTTCGTATAATTCACTCGACAAATGGCCTCTGGTTTTTTTGCAATTTTAGATGATATTGCTGCCTTAATGGATGATGTTGCTTTAGCAACAAAAATAGCCACCCGCAAGACTGCCGGTATATTGGGAGACGATCTGGCGGTAAACGCAGAAAAGGCGACGGGATTTCTGGCCGACAGAGAATTGCCCATCCTGTGGTCTATTACGAAAGGCTCATTCATTAATAAACTCATTATTGTTCCGATTGCCCTGCTGCTGAATGCATTCTTTCCGGTCGCCATCACCTTCATCCTGCTGCTGGGCGGTTGCTACCTGGCCTATGAAGGGGGCGAAAAAATAATCGACTACTTTGGCAAAAAAAAGGCACCCAAACACCAGGTGACCCCGGATGACCAGCAAGCCACTCCTCCTGTCGACCAGGAAAAAGTCAAAGTAAAATCCGCCATAACGACGGATTTTATCCTTTCCGTAGAAATTGTCATCATTGCGCTGGGGTCGGTTGCCGGACAACCCTCCATGATACAGATTTTGACGGTATCCGTGGTGGCCCTGCTGGCGACGGTTGGCGTCTATGGCCTGGTAGCGCTCATTGTCCGAATGGATGATGCCGGCTACAGGTTGATCAAACGGTCGAACCATACGGGTTTCCTTTCCAAACTGGGCCATGTGCTGGTTGGCGCGCTACCAATTATCGTCCGGATTTTAAGCGTGGTAGGGACGTTGGCTCTTCTGCTGGTTGCGGGCGGAATATTTGTGCATAACATCCACTTCCTGCACACCTTATTTCCGAACCTTCCGGCCACCCTGAAAGAATTTGGGGTTGGATTGGTGGTTGGATTGGTGCTGGCCGGCCTTGTGGCCGTTTTCAAGTCGCTTCGGGGTTCTTCTAAAGAAGAATAAGTTCGATCGGCGTCTACGGTTTGTCGGTTTTGGGTCGGGGCCGCCCAAAAAAGGCTAATGCGTTTACTCTTTTAACGACTTTGCTACGCCGGAAGGGCGTTTCTGGGGCGTCGTGGTAGGCCCGAAAATGGTTATTTTTCCGTCTTTCACCGCCATGCGGTCGATACAAACCACGCGCTCACCCCCGGTTTTGGCCGTTCTGGCGTGGTATACGCAAAACATCTCCCGTCCGTCCGGCGAGTAGGCGATGCTGTTGTGACCAGTGCCCGTAACCGAACCTCCCTGATCGGTATTTTTCTGCAATACCGGATTGTTGTCTGCTTTTTTGAAAGGACCCAGGGGGGATTTGGATGTGGCATAACCAATGGCATAAAACTGACCGCCGAAATGGTTGGCCGAATACATCATGTAATACGTATCGTCTTTTTTAAACGTAACGGAGCCCTCCGTCCAGCGACGGTTTACTTCGCGGGCCGTAACCGAGCGGCTTTCCCATTCGGCCTGCTTGTCGCTCAGGCTGACCGGGGGACGCAGCAACAAAACCGGTTCGCCAATGACACCGGAAAAATCCGGTTTGAGTTCAACCCCATACACCCAGCTTTCTTCAATCTCCTCGTACCACCCTTTTTTTCGGGCCAAATCGGCCACTTCGCTCTTGACCGGGTGCTTATAGCAGCAACGCGAATAATAGAGATAGACTTTTCCATTCGGATCAAAAAACACATTGGCATCGATGATGGGATACCCCGGATCAAAAACGGGCTGGTCAGCCAGATCGATGAAAGGCCCCGTAGGTTTGTCGGCAACGGCCACGCCGATCCGGAAATTTTCCACTTCCCGCGTGGGGTTTACCTTCCATTGCGCACTGTAAAAGAGGTAAAATTTCCCCTTCACCTCGTAGACCTCAGGGGCCCAGTACGCCCCGCCCCAACTGGCTTTGGGATCACTCCAGCCATTTTTGTTCGTATGAAAATACACCTGCCCCTCGGCTTTCCAGGAAACCATATCGTTTGACGAATAAGCGGCAAACCCCTTCTCCGCTCCACCGCCCGTACCGTACATATAATAGGTACCCTGGGTGTATAAAATGTAAGGGTCTCCAAACTGGATCGGCAGGGGATTGGAAAAAGTAGCTTTTGCCGGGCCATCGACCGGGGCCGTCTGTGCCCGCGCAGCGCGGATAAAGGAAGTACTGAGGAGAAGGAGCAGGAGGAGTACGGGTTTCATGGAATTGATCTTTTGACACAAGCCGGGACCTGATGACCGATTACCGGATCGTGCATTTCTTCATGCAAACCGGAAAGCACGAAGGTAAACGGTAAATCTAACATTCCATAAACGCCCCGTTAGCTTTGGGCTCAGACAACCTGTGCGCGCAGCAAACTATCTTGCTGCGCGGAGCGTATATATTGACGATTCCGCGTGTTGTTGTCAGCTTAAAAAGCAACCAATTTGTTCTTTTGCGTACGCACTAAAAAGTACAGCGTCGAGCAAAAATGACGGCCGACCAGCGAACCCGATTTTCCAGAATCGCTCCGTTCCTACAACGTTCAGTAAAAAGTACGTCTACGAATGGTAACATATCGAAAAAGTATCCTTATTTCGTGGTGAGGGCAATTCAAAGGTGTGAATGAAACAGATTGACAGTCACTTGATCCTGTTGTGGTTGATTTGGGGATGGTTGTTCAATCCCTGTTCTTTCGTGCTTGCGCAACCTCAAAAACTACCCGCGCCCAAGTTCATTACCGACCGGCAAGGGTTACCCCAGGCTTTTGTACCGTCCATTGTACAGGACCAAAAGGGGTTTATCTGGATGGCAACCCGCGACGGTCTGGCCCGCTACGATGGCAGTCAGTTCAAAGTGTTCCAGCCTGATCCGAACCGGCGCCCTTCCCTTTCATTTGCCGGGATTACCAAACTGAAAGTGGATCCCAACGGAAAGATCTGGATTGCCTCAGAGCGACAGGACCTCGATGTATTCGATCCGGTTACCGAACAGTTTACCAACTTTTCGCAGCAACCGGCTTTTGTAAAACTGTTTGGAAAAAGCGGGATCGGCGACTTCTGTTTCGACCGCCGGGGCGAGCGGCTGTGGGTCGTCCGTTCCAACACCGGTTTGGTCTCGTTCAACCTGCGTACGCAAAAAGCTACCTTGTTTCGTCACCAGCCCAACCAGCCCAACTCCCTTTCCTCCGATGTGATTGGCTTCGTGCAGTCGACGCCGGAGGATGATCTGTGGGTCTTTACCAGCAAGGGAATTGATTATTTTAACCACCGTTCACAGTCCTTTCTTCGGCATGTCTACCAACCCGGTAAAGCCAGTTGGATGCCCGAAGCGTATTTAAACGGGTTATACCTGCGGCCCAATGGCGACCTCGTCGTTGCCTTCCACCACCACATTACGGTTTTCGAGACCGCTACGCATCAGGCCCGCAGCTATCCGATTCCGCCTTTGGAAAATGAGCTGTTCAATACCTACTTCGCTGCCGATCAGAAGGGAACGATTTACTTTGCCCGCGACAATAAGTTATTTTGCTTTACCGATGCCGAAGGCCCCCGCTTGCTCCGCTCCGGGAACGAGAATGGCCCCATCAATTACCGCAGCATCTTTATCGACCAATCGAATGTGTTGTGGCTTGGAACTGCGGGCAACGGCATTCAGAAGTATGACTTACGGCTCAGTCCGTTTGAAACCGCAACCTACCAAACCGGTTTTGTGAAGGATCTGTTGAACAACGGATGGCTTGCTTTACCACCCGATCAGATCCCCCCGCTCGACCCGTCTTTGTCCAACTACAACTTTCGCCATACCTTCGATGGACAGGGGCGGCTCTGGTACAATGTTGGAAGCTCTGATCTGTACCGGATTGATCTCAAGGCCCGGAAATCCGAAAAAATTCCCTTTCCCGTCCGTTTTAAAAACATTGCCATCGGCGAACGGCTCTGCCCGCTGACCACCGACCGTCAGGGCCAGGTGTGGGCGTTTCTGGATTCCACGGCGTATCGGTATGACGAATCACCAGGCCGGTGGACCCGCTTCCCATACGCCATCAGGAAGACGACCTTGATGTTCACCGTCGATGATGAGGCCTTGTGGCTGGCGACACCGAGCGAAGGACTGGTTCGGGTCGACCGCAAAACCGGTCGACTAACCAGCTATAAAAACAATCCCGACAACCCGAACTCCCTGAGCAGCGACAATCTGTTGTGCCTGGCCACCGACCCCGACCAACCCGATCGGCTCTGGATCGGCACCTTCGGCAGCGGAGCCTGTCTATTCGACAAAAAAACCGGCTTGAGCCAACGGTTGTCCGTAGCCAACGGTCTGCCCAACAACGTCATTTACTCCGTCATTCCCGATCAAAAAGGGCAGGTCTGGATGGGAACGAACAAAGGGATTTGTAAAATTCAACGCCGGACCCTGGCGACCCAGACCTACACGACCGAAGATGGCATCCTGGCCGATGAGTTCAACCGATACCATTTTCTGCATCTGCCAAATGACCGCATCCTGATGGGTGGTCTGGAGGGCATTACGGCGTTCTATCCGGGCCACATCCGCCCGGATTCGTTTCAGCCCGCAACCGAGATCACCACCCTTTCCATCAACAATAAACCGGTCGTTCCCGGCCCGGATTCTCCCTTGGGCGAGTTACCCGTTCAGGCCATCCACGAACTGCGTTTACCCGACAACCAGAACTTCCTGACCATCGGTTTTGCGGCTTTGCAATTCAACAAACACGACAAAAACCGATATCGCTATCAACTGGTGGGCCTGGACCCCACCTGGGTTGAAAGCCAGCGGCCCGAAGCGGTTTTTACGGATTTAAGGCCCGGCACCTATACCCTGCGCCTGAATGCAACCAATTTATCCGGCATCTGGAGTTCCAGGATCCGAACCCTGCAAATTGTCGTTCACCCGCCGTGGTGGGCCACCTGGTGGGCGTACGCTTTCTACATTATCGCTGTGGCCGGGATTGCCTACGGCCTGTTTCAGAATTACGTCAACCGGCTCAAGATGCAGCAATCGATGGCGCTGAAGGAACACGAAGCCGCCAAGCTCCGGGAGCTGGATGCGATGAAAACCCGGTTTTTTGCCAACATCACCCACGAGTTCAGAACGCCCCTGACACTAATTCTGTCGCCCGCCGAACAGCTGCTGCAACAGTCACTCGAACCCGGAATCCAGCGCCGGGTCTCGATCATGGAGACCCAGGCGCGTCATTTGCTGCGACTGATCAACCAGTTGATGGACTTCTCCAAGCTGGAAGCCCACCTCATGACCGTCAACGAGTCGCTGGGTGACATAGGCCAGTGTGTGGATCAATGGCTGTTGCCGTTTCGGGAACAGGCGTCAGCACTGGGCATCGATTTGATCTTCGAAAATGCGTTGCGGTCCCATTATTGGTTCGATTCTGACAAGCTCGAACCGATCGTCTATAACCTGGTGTCAAATGCCCTGAAGTTTACGCCGGAAGGCGGTCAGGTGCGGGTTCATATTCGCCCCCTGCAAGAAAAGCAGGAAGGGGTCGAGCTTGCGGTGAGTGATACAGGTATTGGCATCCCCCCCGTCAGCATCCCATTGATTTTCAACCGGTATTATCAGGCAGAACCGGGACCGGGGAATCTGCCAAACCGACCATCGGGGACGGGCATTGGGCTATCGTTGGTCAAAGAACTGGTGGAAAGCCAGCAGGGGCAGATCACGGTGGAGAGCCGGGAAGGATTGGGCACGCTCTTCCGGGTCTGGTTGCCGGTTCGAATGGCTCAACCAACCGAAAAGGGCCGATTGACCGATGAGGAACCGGCAATCCCTTCCAATGAAAACGGGCAGGACGAGCGGGTTCGGGTTTTGGTCGTGGAAGACAATGCCGAACTGGCGCAGTTTATCACCGAGAGCCTGCCAGCCGGGTATGAAGTGGATCAGGCCCGCAACGGACAGGACGGGTTGAATCTGGCCTTCGAACGGATGCCGGATGTCATCATCAGTGATGTGATGATGCCGGTGATGGATGGTTACATGCTGTGTGACCACCTGAAAAGTGACCTTCGGACCAGCCACATTCCGGTGGTGCTGCTGACGGCAAAGGTCGCCTATGAAGATCGAATCGAAGGGTTGACGCGGGGAGCGGATGCGTACCTGACCAAACCGTTCCACGTACAGGAGTTACAGTTGCAGGTGCGGAATCTGCTGGAGAACCAGCGTCGGCTGCGGGAGCAACTACAGGCCGGGTTGACGCACCCCGAACTCCCGCAACCGATTCCGGCGCCAGCACCCGTCGATCCGTTGCTGGCCGGCATCACCCAGCTCATTGAAACCAATCTGGATAACGCAGCTTTTCGGGTCGAAGACATCGAAAAGTACACGAACCTGAGCCGGATGAGCCTGTACCGGAAGATGAAAGCAGTGACCGGGGTGACGCCCGGTGACTTTATTCGGGTACACCGGCTGAAGCGGTCGGTTCAGTTGTTGAAGGAGGGAAAAGCGGTATCGGAGACGGCCTATCTGGTGGGCTTTGATTCCCCGGCGCATTTCACCAAGATGTTTCGGCAACACTACCAGGTGACCCCGAGGGAGTATCAGGCAAAGGTCAAATTGGGATAGCAAAGGCGCTACGCAACTATCCCAATTTTAACCCCATGAGGTTGGTTTTTGGGGATTGATGTCCATTTTTTGATCCGTGGGAAGATTGTTATAGGAATTGGGAAAATTGCGATAGTCAGTTTGTGAATCGAAGACTACGTTTGGGACTTTTCCGACCCGCACCCAAACCGCTCGGTTCACTTATGAAAACAAATCTACCCTTCCCTGGACCAATTGGTCTTTTCATTACCTGTACTCTGCTGCTTCTCAGTGTTCTGACGGCTTCCGCTCAGATCAAGTACGTAACCCCAACCGGCAACGGTACGCAAGACGGCGATAGTTGGACCAATGCCTATCCCGCATCCCAATTACAAGCCGTGCTGTCCCAATCCCCTGCCAGTACCACCGTGTTGGTGGGGGCTGGACTCTACAAACCAACGGCCACGACCGACCGAACGCAATCGTTTTCCATTGCTTCGGGCGTGCAGGTGTACGGGGGGTATACCGCCGGAACCGATGTCCGCACGACGAATCCATCCAGTACTACCTTATCGGGTGACATCGACAATAACTCTACGCTGGATGATGGCAACAGCTACCATGTCGTGCAGTTTAAAAATGCCAGCGCCCAGACCCGGCTCGATGGCATCACCCTTACAGGAGGCTATGCCAATAACCTGGACGGCAATCGATCAGGAGGAGGCATCGTCAATGACGGCAGTGGTACGGGCAACCAGAGTAACCCGACATTGAACCAGTGTACGTTTATCCAGAACTTCGCGTACGATGGTGGTGCTATGTATAACAATGGAAGAGAAGGGGGGGTCAGTAGCCCCATCCTGACAGACTGCCGGTTTATTCAGAATTCAAGCGGTGTCTATAGTTTCGCCAATGACGGAGGAACCACGAGCCCCATTCTGACCAATTGTAGTTTTTCTCAAAACCGGGGCGCATTCAGGACTTATGTTGACGATGGCGGAACTTCCAACCCCATCCTGACGAATTGTAGTTTTACCCAGAATACCTTTTATGCGCTAAGGACGGAATCCGCTTCCGATGCGGATGAAACCACGAATTTGTCGGTTAGCCGTCCCAGAATAACCAATTGCAGTTTCATCGGGAACACGGAAGGGACTGCCGTCGACAACAACAGTCAAAACGGTTTGCTGGAGCCGGTCTTTACCAATTGCCGCTTCATCCGCAACGAAGGAAGCCGGGGTGGAGCGGTGGAAAACGACGCTAATACGCAGGCCAATCTGCAATTGACCATGGTCAATTGCATTTTTATCGGCAACCAGGCCGACCTCGGAGGAGCCATTTTTAATGATCTCTTTGGACGAACAAGTGATGGCAGGTCGGCTTTGAATCGTTCGACGCTGATCAATTGCAGCTTCTATCAGAATACGTCCACCGAGAATCAAGGTAACGTCATTTACAATGAGGGTGGCATTGATACAGATGGTGGAGGGACTTCAACGATTCGTTCGATTCACAGCCTGATCAACTGCATCCTGTGGGATAACGGCGGGGCATCTGCTTTTTTTAACGCGGTTGAAGAGGGTGTAAATTTATCACTCACGGTTGCCCACAGCCTGATCGAAACCGGTACGACCGGTTTTACCGATGGTGGCGACAACCGGGTTGGCCAGGATCCGAAATTCACCGATGCGGCCAATGATGACCTGAGCTTGACGGCCTGCTCGCCCGCCATCAATGCCGGAACGAACAGCGCTACGGCCCTCAACGGTGTTACCACGGATCTGGCCGGCAATTCCCGGTTTTTCAACGACGGCCCCATCGATCTCGGGGCGTATGAGTTTCAGGGTTCTCCACTGGCCGCACTCCTGCTTACTTCCAACGTTTCCACCCAACCGGTTTTTCAGAACACCCCGGGCGTCGCCCTTTCCATCACCGGCTGCACCACTGGCACCCTCAACTGGACCGGAACCAACGGCACCACCGGAACCGGCACCACCATCTCCGTGCCCACCTCCGCCACCGGCACGCTGGTCTACTCGGCCACCTGCACCGCTGGCAGTTGCACCAGCTCCCCCGGTTCGGCCACGATCACCGTTGCACCCCCACTCATTACCGGTTCCTTCGACGGTTTTGTCTACGGTGCTGACTGTGCCACCTTCCGAGGATGGGCCTGGGACCGCAACAAACCCAATACCGCCGTCTCCGTCGACATCCTCGATGGACCCAACGTCATTGCCTCCCTCTCCGCCGATGTCTTCCGGCAAGACCTGCAAACTGCCGGAAAAGGCAACGGACGACATGCCTTCTTCTTCTCCATCCCTGACAATCTCAAAGATGGCCTGCCCCACAACCTCTCCGCCCGCGTCAGTGGCAGCAGCTTCATCCTGAAAGATTCCCCCAAAGCCCTCATCTGTCAGGGAACCGGATCGCCCGCCAACAAAGCCCCCGTGCCACCATCCCCCACCGTGCTCATTGCCCCCCTGGTCGCCCAGGTCGGTGTGCCCTTCTCCGGCACGCTCGTCGCCTTCACTGATCCCGAAGCACAACCCCTCACCTACCAGCTCACCGGATTGCCCGACGGTTTGTCGATCAGCATGACCAGCCGGGTGATCTCGGGTACACCGACGCAAGCAGGCACCTTTGTGCTGACCTATTCGGCCAGCGACGGCGTGCTGACCAATTCGGTGAGCTTTCCGCTGACCGTCAACCCCGCTTCCACCACGACCGTGACGGGCAGCTTCGAGGGCTATCTCGACAAGCTCGACTGTGGCGGCATCCGCGGCTGGGTCTGGGACCGCAACAAACCCAACACCCCGCTCACCGTCGAATTCTATCTGGAGGGATCGGGGACGGTTTTGGGCAGTGCGCTGGCGAATATTTACCGGCAGGATTTGAAGGATGCCGGGAAGGGCAACGGGGCCCATGCCTACAACTTCAGCCCACCGGGCAGTGTGACCAACGGCACGCTGATCCGGGCGCGGGTGCTGGGCAGCACCTATGACCTGAAAGGCTCACCGAGGGCCTACCAGTGTGCCCCGGCCCGGTTGTCGGCCGAAACCGCTTCGCAACTTGCGGTAACGGTGTTGGGCAACCCGGTTTCGGATCAGGTGGTGGTCGAAATCCGGGGGGCGGAGGGCCAGCCGCTCCGGTTGCAGTTGACCGATGCCAGCGGGCGGCTGATCGGCCAGCGGCACGTCCCCGAAGCCGGTTTGGTCGAGCGACACCAGTTCGATGTCAGCCAGCAAGCCCCCGGATTGCTGTTTCTGCGGGTTACCAATTCCACCCAGTCTGCATTTCTCAAACTAATCCGACCCTAAAACGTCGCTTCTGTTCATTCCGACTTGTAAAATCAACATGCCCGCCAACCGGGCCTCCATCCACGTTCAACCTCGACTTTTCACTTATGACAACTTTTACCCTAGCAAAAACAGCATACCGGATTCGGCTTTTCAGTCTATTCCTACTCCTGTTGACTACCGGTTTTGGAGAGATGCTCCGGGCCCAACCGATCAAGTCATTTGACAAAACGTTTGGGGGGGCTGGCCGGGATGATGGACAGGTGCTGCTAAAAACCGCCGACGGAGGCTATCTGCTGGGCGGACACTCTGATTCAGAAGCTACTGCGGACTCGCCCAAAGAAGCAATGCTCTGGGGAGGTACTGACTTTTGGGTGATCAAGTTCGATGCCAGCCACAACAAACAGTGGGAAAAGACCTACGGGGGCAGTGAAAATGAGTTTTTGCGGACGATTGTTGCTACCCCGGACGGCTATCTGTTGGGCGGGGATTCCAATTCCCCCAATGACGGTAACAAAGAAAGCGAGTCGTTTGGAAGTGGTGATTTCTGGGTTGTAAAAATCGGTTTTGACGGCGAAAAAAAATGGGATCAATCCTTTGGCGGAGATGACAACGACGACCTCAGTTCCATCGTGCCCACCTCCGATGGAAAGTTTCTGCTCGCCGGGTATTCCAATTCGGGCGTTAATGGCACTAAAACCGCCGAAAAGAAGGGAGATGATGATGCCTTTGCCCCTGATTTCTGGGTGGTCAAGATAGACGCCGATGGGAACCGGCTATGGGATCAATCCTATGGCGGTGAGGATAGCGACCGCCTGAGAAAGATCGTGGCCACGGCTGATGGAAACTTTCTGCTGGCCGGCACTTCGTCATCCGACGCTTCCCTCCCGGAAGACTTGACGGGCAAAACCGAAAATAGCCAGGGAAACAGCGATTACTGGGTCGTTAAAATCAATGCAGACGGGGTTAAACAATGGGACAAAACCTTCGGCGGAGATAAGAGTGATGACCTGTATGGTCTGGTGACAACTACTGACGGGGGGTATGTGCTGGCGGGTTACTCCAATTCGAATACGAGTGGTGATAAATCCGAGGATTCACAGGGAAGAAATGATTTCTGGGTTCTTAAAATTGACTCCACCAATGAGATCGACTGGCAGCGAACCCTGGGAGGACCGGATGATGACTATTGTTACGCACTGCTGGCCACCAGCGACGGAGGCTTTCTGCTCGGGGGCACCTGGGAATTCTATTATACAGTTGAAACGCCGACCCGGTATGACTACTGGGTCGTT
Source organism: Larkinella fluvii (assembly GCF_051857545.1). NCBI lineage: Bacteria > Pseudomonadati > Bacteroidota > Cytophagia > Cytophagales > Spirosomataceae > Larkinella > Larkinella fluvii. The sequence continues at coordinate 283,760 of NZ_JBPZHB010000008.1, forward strand.
AAACTCAACGCCAGCGGAGACACCCAATGGGAAAAAAAGCTGGGAGGGGGTAGTAATAGCGACGATATGATCCAGGCTTTGCTGGAACCGTCGGCGGGTAACTACCTGTTGGCCGGGTATTCCAACTCGGAAATCGGCGTCGACAAAACAGCGCCCAATTTGGGAGGTAGAGACCTTTGGCTGATTCTGCTCGAAGACCCCTGTGTTCCTCCGACGATTTCCATCACTTCCAACGTTTCCACCCAACCGGTTTTTCAGAACACCCCGAGCGTCGCCCTTTCCATCACCGGCTGCACCACTGGCACCCTCAGCTGGAACGGCCCCAACGGCACCAGCGGTACCGGCACCACTATCTCCGTACCCACCTCCGCCACCGGTACGCTCATCTACTCGGCCACCTGCACCGCCGGCAGTTGCAGCAGTGCCCCCGCGTCCACTACGATAACCGTTTCGCCCCCACTCATTACCGGCTCCTTCGACGGTTTTGTCTACGGTGCTGACTGTGCCACCTTCCGAGGATGGGCCTGGGACCGCAACAAACCCAATACCGCCGTCTCCGTCGACATCCTCGATGGACCCAACGTCATTGCCTCCCTCTCCGCCGATGTCTTCCGGCAAGACCTGCAAACTGCCGGAAAAGGCAACGGACGACATGCCTTCTTCTTCTCCATCCCTGACAATCTCAAAGATGGCTTGCCCCACAACCTCTCCGCCCGCGTCAGTGGCAGCAGCTTCATCCTGAAAGATTCCCCCAAAGCCCTCATCTGTCAGGGAACCGGATCGCCCGCCAACAAAGCCCCCATGCCACCATCCCCCACCGTGCTCATTGCCCCCCTGGTCGCCCAGGTCGGTGTGCCCTTCTCCGGCACGCTCGTCGCCTTCACCGATCCCGAAGCACAACCCCTCACCTACCAGCTCACCGGATTGCCCGACGGTTTGTCGATCAGCATGACCAGCCGGGTGATCTCGGGTACACCGACGCAAGCAGGCACCTTTGTGCTGACCTATTCGGCCAGCGACGGCGTGCTGACCAATTCGGTGAGCTTTCCGCTGACCGTCAACCCCGCTTCCACCACGACCGTGACGGGCAGCTTCGAGGGCTATCTCGACAAGCTCGACTGTGGCGGCATCCGCGGCTGGGTCTGGGACCGCAACAAACCCAACACCCCGCTCACCGTCGAATTCTATCTGGAGGGATCGGGGACGGTTTTGGGCAGTGCGCTGGCGAATATTTACCGGCAGGATTTGAAGGATGCCGGGAAGGGCAACGGAGCGCATGCCTACAACTTCAGCCCACCGGGCAGTGTGACCAACGGCACGCTGATCCGGGCGCGGGTGCTGGGTAGCACCTATGATTTGAAAGGCTCCCCGAGGGCCTACCAATGTGCCCCGGCCCGGTTGTCGGCAGAAACCGCTTCGCAGCTTGCGGTGACGGTGTTGGGCAACCCGGTTTCGGATCAGGTGGTGGTCGAAATCCGGGGGGCGGAGGGCCAGCCGCTCCGGTTGCAGTTGACCGATGCCAGCGGGCGGCTGATCGGCCAGCGGCACATTGAAGCGGCTACCGCGATTGAGCGGCAGAGGGTATCGGTCCAGGGACAACCGGCAGGCCTACTATTCTTACAGGTTAGTAGCGGTTTGAAAAAGGTCAGTCTGAAAATTCTGAAGCAGTAATCGGATAAGCGATCCGATCGGTAAAGGAACGGGTCACTGTTCGGTGCCAGAATAGCCCGTTCCCATTGATCAAAACCAACTACTGTCGTGTCATGAAAAACGCTTTATGGATGCCGTTTAATCGCCGGTGGCTGCCGGTACTGTTCCTCTTCGTGAGCACCTGTCTGCGTGCGCAGGTTACCAACGTTTTCGATAAAACCATCGGCGGAAATGATTTTGACGAGGCCCGAATCATTCTTCCAACCGAGGGAGGATTTCTTCTCGGCGGATCTTCCTCATCGGGGATCGGTGGTGATAAATCCGTAAACAATCTGGGGGCTTCGGATATCTGGATTGTCAAAGTCGACGTCGATGGGAACAAGCTCTGGGATAAAGCCTACGGAGGAAGCGGTTTCGATTATTTAAATACCATCGTGGCAACACCCGATGGCGGTTTTCTGCTGGGCGGAGGATCCGATTCCAACAAAGGAGGAGATAAATCGGAGGACGGCCGGGGATACGGCGATTTCTGGGTCCTGAAGATCGACAAGGATGGGAATAAAAGCTGGGACAAAACGTTCGGGGGCGAATTTCCGGAAGAGATTTCGGGGATAGTGGTTCTTCCGGGAAATAAAGGCTATCTGCTGGCCGGAACCTCCCAATCTCCACCCAATCCGGATCGAACGGCCCCTTTAAAAGGAGAAGGCGACTATTGGGTGATCCGGATCGATCCGGATGGGAATAAACTATGGGATAAAAGCTACGGCGGTCCTGCCTTTCAGGCGGTGTCAGGGATTGTTCCGACCTCAGACGGCCAGTTCGTGCTGGTGGGTTTGTCATGGTCCAACGCGGGTGGCGACAAAACCGAAAACGTGCGCGGATCAGGTTATAATGACAGTGACTACTGGCTGGTCAAAATAGACGAAGACGGGACGAAAATCTGGGATAAAACCATCGGCGGGGACCGCGAAGACACACCAGCATCCGGGGTCGCTACGGCTGATGGCGGGGTGGTGGTGACCGGGGTATCCTACTCCAACCAGGGTTTTGAAAAATCGGAGAATTCGTTCGGTTCTTCCGACTACTGGGTAGTCTGTATAGATGCGAATGGAAACAAACGCTGGGATAAAACCCTGGGAGGGGCCAGCCAGGAAAACGGTCTCAACGTCATCAAAACTGCTGATGGCGGTTTTCTGGCCGGTGGCATGTCCCAATCGAACCGGAATGCGATCAAGTCGGAAAATAGCCGGGGAGACTGGGACTACTGGGTTGTTAAACTAGGGTCAGACGGTGCCTGGGTCTGGGATAAAACCCTGGGGGGCTCCGATGAGGACATCCTGGTCAGCGCTTGCCAAAGCTCCAGTGGGAATTTTTATCTTCTGGGCCGATCCTATTCCAACGCCAGTCGGGATAAAACCGAAAATTCGAAAGGACTTACGGATTTCTGGTTAGTGGCTGTAAAGGAATCGGCCTGTACGACACCAACCCTGACGTATACCTCCAATGGAACCGCGTCTCCCCTTGTGCAAAACACGCCGGGCGTCCTGCTTAAGGTGGAGGGTTGCGAAACCGGTCAGATCACCTGGACGGGGCCGGATGGCCAGCAGGGAGCAGGCCCCTTTATTCCGGTGCCAACGGCGGTAACCGGTCTCAGGACGTATTCGATTACCTGTACCCGGGGCAGTTGCCAGGCCACCATTACCCCGGCTCTGGAGATCGTCAACCCATCGGCGACGGGCTCGTTCGACGGCTATGTCTACGGCGCCGATTGCAGTACGTTTCGGGGCTGGGCCTGGGATGGTAACAAACCCAATACGCCCGTTTCCGTCGAGATTCTGGATGGCCCCAATGTAATCGGGACGTTGACGGCCGGCGAATTTCGGCAGGATCTGCTCACGGCGGGCAAAGGAAATGGCAGCCATGCGTTCATTTTTTCGATTCCGGAACAAATAAAAGACCGTAACCCACACAGTTTGTCGGCCCGCATTCGGGGCAGTGGTTTTATCCTGAAGGGTTCACCGAAAGCACTCACCTGCCGGACGGGTCGCGAACCGGAAAATAAGCCCCCGGTGCCCCCGACCCCAACCATTTTAATTACGCCCATCACGGCGCAGGTGGATGTCCCGTTCTCGGGAACCCTGGCAGCCTTTACGGACCCGGAAGGGGAAGATCTGCTTTTTTACACCCTGGATAATTTACCCGCCGGACTGGATTTCGACCCCTTCGACCGGATCATCAGCGGCACCCCCAAAGTGGCCGGAACGTTTGTATTGTCGTACCAGGCCTCCGATGATGCCCGAAACACGAACAGTGTCAGCTTCGTGTTTACGGTTCTGCCAACATCGGCGACCGCGGTAACGGGGAGTTTCGACGGCTATCTGGACAAGGTCGAGTGCGGTACCATCCGGGGCTGGGTCTGGGATCGGAATAAACCCAATACGCCACTGACCGTGGAATTTTACACGGGGAACACGGTTTGGGGCAGCACGGTGGCCAATGTCTACCGCGACGATCTGAAAAATGCGGGTAAGGGCAACGGCGCTCATGCCTACAGTTTCACGGTACCGGCCGAGTTGAAAGACAACACGACGCGGCTGATCTATGGTCGGGTGCAGGGCAGCACCTATGTGTTGAAAGATTCGGGCAAACCGCTGCGTTGTCCTTCGGCGGTCCGAATGTCAGCAGAGACCACTTCGCAGCTTCAGGTAACGGTGTTGGGCAATCCGGTTTCGGAGCAGGTGGCAGTCGAAATCCGGGGGGCGGAAGGCCAGCCGCTCCAATTGCAACTGACGGATGCCAGCGGGCGGCTGGTTGGCCAGCGACACATTGACGCGGCCCGGGTGGTTGAGCGGCAGCATTTACCGGTTCGTCAGCAACCGGCGGGGCTCCTGCTGTTACGCGTAACGAACGGATTGAAAAGTGTGACGATCAAAGTAGTTAAACACTAGCAGCGAAACGAACCATCAGCCGATGCAGCGACCAATCAGCCATTGTTTTCGCAGCGTCAGGATAAGTTGGTTGTACTCTTTCAGCAATAACGGTTTGGTCACAAACCCGTTTGCACCCAATTCCAAAGCCCGCTGCTGGTCGACGGTCTGGTTGGAGGTCGTCAGGATGACAACCGGCAGGCTGTCATACTTTGGCTCCTTTCGAATCAGCGCCAAGGCTTCCAGGCCACCCATAATGGGCATATTCAGATCTAATAATACCAAAGCGGGCAACACCTCGACCGTTGCCAGGGCATCCAGAAGTTCAACCCCATTTGCGATGATGTTAATCCGACACTCGGGGCTGTGGTGGCCAAAAACGTGCTGAATTAAAAACTGATCGTCTTCATCATCATCGACCACAAAAACACAGGGGGTTTCACAAACAGGATATTTCAATGTCTATCGGTTAAGTCTTGAGCAGCTACATAACTCTTTCCGGCGGGCAAAAATTCCCTGCCAGGGTAAGAAACCGTTCAGGATACAACCAGAATTCCAATGGATTGTTCCCTCAATAATCGTTCCGAAAAGGCCGTATACTCGAACTGCGGGTTTTATTAAACACTTGGGCAGCCCTTCAGTTATGTTCTGATAAAAACCTACGAAAAGGAAAGCATGGAAACAAAGGGGCCAATTGTATTAATCGATGATGACGAAGATGATCACGAAATTTTAGTGCCAATCCTTCAGCAGACCGCCCCCCATAATCCGGTTGTGGTTTTTACCCGGGGGCAAGACGCCATTGATTTTCTGCGTACCACAGACCAACGCCCTTTTCTGATCATCTCGGAAGTGACTATGCATACCATGACGGGCCTGGAACTTCGGCGGCAGATCGAGCAGGACAATGGCTTGCGCAAGCGGGCCATTCCCTTTATCTTTTTTACTCACCCGGTTTACAAGCATCTCGTCGAAGAGGCTTACGACCTGACTATTCAGGGTTTCTTCGAGAAAAAGAGCAATATGGCCGACATCACAACGCAACTGCAAGCTATTATCGACTACTGGTCAAACTGTCTGCACCCCAACCGGTTTGCCTCCCGGGACCTTTGAACCGGGTTGAATACGAATTCAGTGATCACGTGTATTAGCGGTTTTTCGGGCAGATAAACCGCACCATCGCCCATCGATGGCCAAATACCGGTCCGGTCCGCCTGTGAATGGCGCGGCCAGACCGGTATTTTTTTACAGAGCAATTTGCCAATCAGGAACGGTTGAAATAGAAAGTTGCAAATTAAACGACAAATTCTGCAAATTTTTTGTCAAAAAAATGCTTTACAATGATCGTATTTTGCTACTAGGATGCGGAATCTGAATGTATTTTCGGAAGACGCACCGACTACGCACCCTTCAACCCTGTCCGTATGAACCGCCGTCCGTTTCTCCGTCGGAGCCTGCACGCTTCGATGAGAATTCCAGCCGACTTCCCCCCTATTGCCCCTTGGTACGGCGCCCTGCCGATTTGTAGTGAACCAGTGATCTAATTGACCTAATACCTTTAACCAATCAATCCATCCAGTATGAAGCGATCTATACGTTCTCTGATTTTGCAGTATAGCCGACCGATCGGTTGGCTATGCCCCCTTCTCGGTCTTTGCCTGGCAACCGGGTCGGTTGGGGCCGCCCCCGCGGGAAATGGCCCGTCGATCCATCGGTCGTCAGCCGCGGAGGAAACCATCACCGGCGCTGTAACCGACGAAACCGGCAAAGGACTCCCCGGCGTTAGCATCCAGGTGAAAGGCACCACGCGCGGCACCACGACCGATGCTGACGGAAAATACCGGATTGCCGTTGATCAGGGGGCCACGCTCGTCTTCTCGTTTATCGGTTATACCCTACAGGAAATCGTGGTGGGCGCGCAAACAACCGTTAACGTGACCATGGCCCCCGACATGCAGGCCCTCAGCGAAGTCGTGGTGGTGGGATACGGCACCCAGAAAAAAGTCAACCTGACGGGTTCGGTGGCCACGGTGTCGGCCAAAAGCATCGAAAGCCGGCCGGTTACCAACGTTTCGTCATCGCTGGCGGGTCTGGCGCCGGGGGTCTTTGTGCGGCAGTCTTCTGGAAAACCGGGTGCCGACGGCGCCACCATCCGGATTCGGGGAACCGGTACGCTCAACAACAGCGACGCGCTCGTCATCATCGACGGAGTGCAGGGCTCGATGGACGCCGTTAACCCGAACGACATCGAATCCATGTCGATCCTGAAAGATGCGGCTTCTGCTTCCATCTACGGGTCACTGGCCGCCAACGGCGTTATTTTGATCACGACGAAAAAAGGATCGGCCAAGAAAACGACCGTTACGTATACCGGTATCCTTTCGTCGGCCCGCCCGAGCAATGTCCCCGAATTTATTTCGGACTACGTTCGCTACATGCGGTTATTTAACGAAAGCAACCGGAACGTGGGCGTGGCAGAAGTCTATTCGGCCAACACGATCCAGACCTGGGAAAAAGCCAACCTGGACCCCAACGGCATCAGCGCGGGGGGCGTTCCCAACTATGTGGCCTATCCCAACACCGACTGGGCCAGTTGGGTGTTTCGGAATGAAGTTGTTCAGAACCACAACATTGCCGTTAGTGGCGGTGGCGACAAATCATTGTACAACATGTCGCTCGGCTACCTCGACAACCGGGGCGTGATGCAGAATACGGGCATCAAACGCTTCCAGCTTCGGGCCAACATCGAGTCGAAAGTAGCGAAATTCCTCACCCTGGGGGCGCAAACATTTGCCTCGACGCAATCGGCCGGAAAAGCCAATACCGATCTGGCCTTTCAGTATTTGTGGCAAACCAATCCCGGTATTTATCCCTACTACAACGGCAAATACGGTTTTCCGGTGGCCGTGGAAGAACCGACCACGGTTAACAACATCTTCTCCTACCTGGACGGCACCGGCGGGCTCGACCGCACCACCCGGTTCAATACCACCCTCTATGGCATCATAACCCTGGCCAAAGGCCTTACGCTGGAGCCGAAAGTCAACTACCAGACGCGATTCAACGAAGGCAATTCCTACGCGCTGGCCGGACCGGCCGAACGCTGGGATTTTTCGACCAATACGCTGAAAGTACAGTTGACCCCCGCCGACCAGTTGACAACCGGTTATTCGTTCAACCGGGATTACCTGCTGACGCTGGACAACGTGCTGCGCTACAGCACGACGTTCGGGAGCGACCATGATTTTGGTGCTTTAGTGGGTTACAACCAGTTCAATTTCCGGTATTATGATTTCAATGCCTCGAAACGCGGTTTGATCGACTACTCTACGACTACGCTGGGCTCGGCCGGTGAAACCTCGAACACGGCGGGTGGACAGGAGTATAACCGCGCCATGCGTTCGTACTTCGGACGGGTCAACTACGCGTACCAGTCAAAATACCTGTTTGAAGCCAACTTGCGGTACGACGGTTCGTCGCGTTTTGCACCGGAAAGCCGCTGGGGCGTATTTCCCTCGTTTTCAGCCGGCTGGCGGCTCTCGGAAGAACCGTTCCTGCGCGGGCTGAACGAAAAAATTCAGGGCCTGAAACTGCGGGCATCCTGGGGTAAACTCGGGAACAACGGCGCAAATAACAACGTCATCTATGCCGCCGGGGCATCGGGTGATTACGACTACCAGGCGGTTTACGGCAAAGTTCCCTACTCGTTCAACGGCGTTGCCACCACCGGGCTGGTGCAGGCCAAATACGCCAATCCGCTGCTGCTCTGGGAATCGACGAGCGTTACCGACATCGGTCTGGAAGGTGCCTTGTTCAAGGGCCGGATGAATTTCGAACTGGACTGGTACCACAAACTGACCGACGGCATTTTGACGACCCCGCCCATCTTCCTCACCGCCGGAACGAAAGGGGCTCCCACCCAGAACACGGCGGGTGTGCTCAACAAAGGGCTGGAGTTGACGCTGGGCTGGCGCGACAAAATTGGGGAAGTCGATTTTTCGGTGAGCGGCAACGTGGCGTATAACATCAACCGGGTGACGAATTACCGGGGCGCCCTGGCCGAAGGCTACACGACTGATGCTGCCGGTAACAAAGTCTATAGCTCCAACATCGGCCAGGTATCGAGCGGGGGTGATACCCGCATTCTGGAAGGCCACCCGATCAACGAATATTACCTCCTGGACGTGTACAAAGGTAACGGCAGCCATTCCAATTCCGACGGAACGGTCAATATCAACGGCGGCCCGACCGACGGCATGATCCGGACACCGGAAGACCTGGCGTGGGTGCAGGCGATGATGGCCAAGGGGTATAAGTTCCAGCCGGTCGGCACGATCGGGAAAGGGCAATTGTACTACGGAGACCTGATTTATGCCGATGTCAACGGCGACGGCACCTACGGAAACAATTTCGACAAGCGGTTTTCGGGTGTAAGCAGCACCCCGAAATTCATCATGGGTCTTTCGCTCAGTGCGTCCTGGCGTGGGTTCGATTTTTCGATGCTTTGGGCCGGAAGTGCGGGCATGAAATACCTGTATAACCAGACGGGGGTCAACGGAACGCGCACCACGCTGACCAATTCGATCGGCACCCGGATCGCCGACGACCACTATTACTACAACGACGCCAACCCGAGCGACCCGGCCAACAACATTGGTGGCAAATTTCCGCGTTTGAAATACAACTCGGATAGTCAGACGAATATTCCCAGCAGCTACTGGTTGTATGATGCCTCTTACATCAAGCTGAAAAACCTGCAGATCGGCTACACGATTCCGACGGTCTGGGGTGCTAAAATCGGGATGAGCCGCGCCCGGGTGTTTTTGTCGGGCGAGAATGTCTTCATGATCACCAAGTATCCGGGTCTTGATCCGGAAGTGGGAGCCAACGTCTCCTACCCGACTATGAAACAGTATGCCGTGGGCCTGAACGTAACGTTTTAATCGACACCCTCCAAGACTATGAACTTCCTTCGATTGATAAAAACTATTGGCAAAACGGGTATCAACAAAGCAGGCCTGGGCCTGATGGTGGTGCTCAGCCTCGGCAGTTGCGAAAACGACCTGCTGGACACGACTCCCTACGGCTCGATCAGCTCGGCCAACATGTGGGTGAGCGATAACCTGACCGACCTCGGCGTCACCGGGGTGTATAATGCCCTGCGGCTGGGTATTCAGACCGGGGGAGCGTCCGACCGGGAGCTATACCAGATGGACGGCATGGGATTTACCTCCTCGAGCCGCGGGGGTAACGACATGATCAATGCCACCTCGACCACGTCGAGCGGGCGGTTTTTGAACACTTGGAAAGAACTCTACGAAGGTGTCCACCGGGCCAACGACGCCATTACCAACATTGCGGCCAAGTCGCCCTCGGCGGCCGACAAGAAGGCGCGGCTGATTGCGGAGTGTAAATTCCTGCGGGCTTATTTCTACCTCCGCCTGAACCAGCTCTATAAGGGCGTTCCGGTGTACCTCGAACCCGTTACCGTTCCCGAAATGAACCGCCCCCGCGAAACGGAGGCAAAGGTGTGGGAAGTGGTGATTCAGGACTTGACCGATGCCATCAACGAACCGAACCTGCCAGCCAAATACGCGGCCAAGGCGGCTAATTACGGACACGTGACGAAGGGCGCGGCCTATGCGCTGCGGGGAAAAGCGTACCTCTACCAGAAAAAATACGCCGAAGCCGCGGCTGATTTTGCCAAAGTGAAAGACGCTGGGTACAAACTCTTTGCCGACTACAGCAAACTGTTCAAGGAAGTCAACGAGCAGTCCGACGAAATGATTTTCTCGATCCAGAATACGGGCGTCGACACCTACGGTTCCACCACCCAGTGGTACTGCGGAACGCGTTCGTCGTTCGGGTCGTGCTGGAACAACTACTACGTTTCGACTTCGGTGGTGGACCTGTATGAAAACAAGGATGGTTCCAAATTCAACTGGGACGCCATCATTCCGGGTTTCAGCAGCATGCCCGCCGATAAACGCGAAGTGTTCTTTTACCGGAATGGCCTGACCGCAGCCGAAATCACCACCGGCACCAACAAAGGGCTTAACATGGCCCTGTATCTGCCAAACGGCAACGAGGAGCGGATCGCGAAAGCCTATCAGAACCGCGACCCCCGCCTGCTCAGCAACGTGATTGTGCCTTACGCGACGTATCTGGGCCGCCCGCAGAACGGAGCCGATCAGGTGTATACCAACCGCTGGCCGTCGCGGAGTGAAACGCCCCCGGTGCTCGACTTATTCACCGATTCGCGGAGCCAGTTCTTTTACCTGCACCGCAAGTTTGTCTACGAAGGCTCGACCGAGTTGCTGAACCGCCAGTTTGGCCCGATCGACTTTCCGCTCATTCGCTACGCCGATGTGCTGCTGATGTGGGCCGAAGCCCTCAACGAGCAGAACAAACCGGCGGAAGCCGTGGCGCTGGTAAACGAAGTACGCGCCCGCGCCGGGGTTGGTTTGCTGAATTCCTCGGCGGCCACGACGGTAGCCGGACAAGCCGATCTGCGCGAACGGATCCGCAACGAACGCCGGGTTGAGTTTGTCAACGAAGGCGTCAACTACTTCGACGAACTCCGTTGGGGATCGCTGAAAGACAAGGTGTTTACGCCGGGCAGCGGGGTGAATCAGATCTGGGGCAGCATCACCATTCCGTATACCTGGAAAGACAACATCACCGTCTGGCCGATTCCGCAAACGGAAATTGAAATGAATCCCAAACTGATCCAAAATCCCGGCTGGTAAACGATACCGTGAAAAAAATCATCCTTTTCGCTTTCCTCGGGTGGTCTTGTGCGAATCCTGGCACAAGACCACTGGTTTCCGGTACGGCCATTGAAGACAGCCCGCTGGCCAAAACGTTTCTGAACGACGGCTACCAGGCGGTTTGGCGGGACGAATTCGATGGCACATCGCTGGACCTCACCAAATGGGAATACCGTCAGTTGGGCGCGGTGCGCAACCTGGGGCGGGTGGCGAAAGAAACCGTTCGGCTCGATGGCAAGGGCAACCTGCTAATCGAGTTGCAGAAAGTTGGGAATGAGTACAGAATCGGCCAGTTGGGTACGGAGAAATTCTACAAAACGAAGTACGGTTATTTTGAATGCCGCGCCCGGATGAACCACGAGCCGGGGCCGCACGTGGCTTTCTGGCTGCAAACCCCGACGATGGGTAAAGTCATCGGCGATCCGGTGAACTCCGGCGTCGAAATCGATATTTTTGAATACCACCGCAAAGAACCTGCAACGATCCACCACAACCTGCACTGGGACGGTTACGGCAGCGATCACAAAACGGCGGGCAAAAAAATAACCGTGCCCGCGATCGAGACCGGCTTCCATACCTTCGGTCTCCTCTGGACGGAGAAAGAATACGTTTTTTACGTGGATAATCAGGAAACCTGGCGCACCGCCACCGCCGTTTCCCAAACGGACGAATACCTGCTCCTGAGCTTGGAACTCACCGGCTGGGGTGGTGACCCCGCGCTGGCCACGCTCCCCGACGATGTGGCCTACGATTACGTACGGGTTTACCAGAAAAAATAACCGGGTTATTTCGAGGAACGGAATAATAAATGTAAAATGATGAATGCCAAATGTAAAAGCAATTCTCAATCCAGCATTTTTACATTTAGCATTCATCATTTTACATTTATCATTTCCTTTCTATTTTGAATCCTAAACAAATTCATCACCTCCCCTTTCCCAAAAGTAGCAGTTATCGACTCATTTGTGACAGCCTTTTCTGCCGTTGATGCCGACCTTTGATTCATTCAAACAGAAACAAAAATCAAACATCATACGCCATGAAAACGCTCATCAAATCCCTGCTCGTTGCCTTTACCCTGACCGCTGTAACCGTCTCGGCTTCTGTGGCCGACACCAACAAACCCGCGGGAAAGCCCAAAACCGCAGCCGCTTTCAAAAGCAGCATGTACAAAACGACGGAAGGAAAAATCCAGATTGCCCTGCAAAAAGAAACCGGCGGAACGGTCTTTGTTCGATTGACCAACAGCGCGGGCAAGGAGTTCTTCGTGCAACAATTCGGCAAACGCCAGGAAGCAGCCCGGGTGCGTCTGGATGTCAGTGCGTTGCCCGACGGCGTGTATCAGGTCGCCATCAGCAACGGGGTCGAAACCACCACGCAGGAATTAACGCTGGCCACAACTCCGCAAACCCAGGCGGCTCCCCGGCTCGTCGCTATCAACTAAAAATGAACCCTACCTCCATAGACGTGAAAAGCCGGCTCCGATTGGGTCGGCTTTTTTATAACACACTTGACCTCTTTTTCACTTTCACTTATCTACGAGGCATCGTAGGGAGCTCACGGGGAGAAAGTAAAATTCCATACCGGGTTTCCGTTTGAAGTTTCAGCCGGTTATATACTTCATAATGGGCTTGCTGAATTTTATACAACTCCACCGACTCCGGAGGACAGGAATAGGTGTATCCGAAAACAAAATGAGGATAAATAAACCAACAATGATCTCCGGGCTTCGTATTTTCAGGCAATTGCCATTTGCCTTCGGTACTTTTTATGTTAGTAACAATGATCGTTTCATACGCTGCCCGCAGATTTCCCTCCACCCAGATGCTGTCTATTTTTCCCTGGCTATTGACCCGGAAATGAAAGAGTGCTGATTCAGCTTTGCAATCATCCATTTTATCGCGAACGGTATGGCCCAGATAATTCGACAAATTCATCAAATGGGGCTTTTGTATATAGAACAGTGCTTGTCGCACATCCATTGGATTAAATGTTGGCTTCCACGAAGTATACTGAGCCAAGGCCGGAAATCCAACACGTAGTAAACTGAACAGCAAGGCAATACGAAGAAGAACATACATAGTGTTGGCAGGTGAAGCATTCCGACGATCTTCCTGTTTAAAACAAACCGGGGGTCAGGCTGGTTAGGTGCAAAAGATACATCCTAAACTCCTTCATTGATCAATTCATTCATCCGAAAACCGTATTCGTCCTGCCCAACCGCTACCAGACTGTTAATTACTGATGCAACCGACTTTTTCGCCTGAAGAAATCAACCGAATAAATGCGTTAAAAGCGTATCATATCCTTGATTCACTGCCCGATAGTGATTACGATGCCATTACCGACCTGGCTTCCCAAATCTGTCAAACGCCCATTTCCCTGATTAGCCTGATCGATGACAAAAGGCAGTGGTTTAAATCCAACCACGGACTCGATGTACGGGAAACTCCGCGCGAACTGGCGTTTTGTACCCACGCCCTGCAAAACCCCCTGGAAACCTTCATCGTAACCGATTCCAGAAAAGACGAACGTTTCGCGGAAAATCCTCTGGTCACCGGCGAACCGCACGTCATTTTTTACGCGGGAGTCCCCCTTGTGGAATCAAACGGTTTTGCCCTCGGTTCGCTGTGCGTCATCGATCACGAACCGAAAGTGCTGGATGAACACCAACTGGGTGCATTGAAGATTCTGGCGAAACAGGTGGTGAACCTGCTGGAGTTGAGAAAAGCGAACCATGAACTGCGGAAAAACGAGGAGCGTTTTCAATTGCTGGTCAGCAACCTGGAGGAACAGGTCTACGAACGCACCCGGGAACTGGAAGAGGTCAACAAGGAACTGGCGGCTTCGAACAAAGAACTGCTGAAATCCAACGAGCGGTTGCTCCAATCGAACAATAGCCTGCAGGAGTTTGCGTATGTGGCTTCCCACGATCTGAAAGAACCGCTGCGAAAAATTCAGTCCTTCAGCAGTATGCTATCGGATCAGTACGGTTCGGTGCTGGAACCTGCCGGTCTGGACTTACTGAACCGCATGAAGATGGCGGGCGAACGGATGTCTACGTTGATCACGGATCTGCTCAACCTCTCCCGTTTGTCGACCCAGCGGGAGGTCGACATTCCCGTTTCGCTCACGGCGCTGGTGAATCTGGTGGTGACGGACCTGGATGGTGTTATCTCGGAATTGGATGCAAAAATCGACCTTGATCCGCTACCGGTGGTGCTTGGCGATTCCCGTCAACTCCGGCAGCTCTTCCAGAACCTGCTCAGCAATGCGCTCAAATTCCACAAGCCGTCAGCTCCACCGCAAATCCAGATCAAAGCCCGCTGGATTGCCGGGGAAAATCTACCGGATGGCGTTCAGACGCGCGGAAAAGCGATCGCTTACCATTGTATCGATGTCATCGACAACGGCATTGGATTCGATGTCCGGTATGCGGAACGGATTTTCCAGGTTTTTCAACGCCTTCATGGCCGGAAAGACTATGCCGGTACCGGAATCGGCCTGGCCATTTGTGATAAGGTGATCAAGAATCACGGCGGGGCCATTGTGGCCACCAGCCAGGTGGGTCAGGGAGCCACCTTCAGCGTTTTTCTGCCCGTTTGAGTTTCCCACCAAGGGGCATTCTGCAACCGGCCGAATCGTCACCAGGCTTCATACGTCCACATTATGAACTCACTTTCAGCCATTTCAAAGTTTGCATCCCCCCATAGGCCACCAGCAGACCAAGGAATGACCCAACACCACCCCAACCAATATCGGCCCAGCTAAAGTGCCGGTATGGCATCGCGATCTGTCCCGCTTCCGCAATGGCAGCAATACCGGTGAGGCCCACCAGGGTTGCCAACCACCAAACCGAAGACTTCCGTAGACGAAAGAGCCAGACACCCGTGATCAGCCCTAAAAAGACGAAGGGAACCGCCGTGCGTAAATCGCCATTGGCCCGGGCGTCGGTCCAGTTCGCGATCCAGTCCGGAACAAACCAAACCAACGCCATATCCGGATTCGGTACCCAACTCAAATAAAAAACCAGGGCAATGCCAAGCGCAACCAATAGAAAGACAACCCGCATACGTTCAAATGAAATTTACGCTGAATGTAGGCGGTATATTTTACTTTTCCATTCCCGGTGCATCGCGAATTGGTCCAGTCAAATAAAAGAATGGAAAAGTACTAGCCCTCCACCTTCATCTCTATCCCTTTCTAGCACCTGCACGTGGGAACAGCTCTCATTCAGGGTATGGCTTGCTTAAATGGTATAGCGGCATCTGTTTATCGGCAGAATAAGATATCTGAATAACCACCTAATTAACGAGAAAAATACGGTTGAAAACGGGTAATTATACGGTATATCAGTACTGCATAAACATCTAATTTTGACCTATAAAATTAGATGTTTTAAAGAATAACAATCCAGGATCATGCTGAAAACCTGTTAAAAGAGTAAGCATTATAAACCTTTTGTATCATGTTTTTACAGGATGAAAATTTAAAATTAATTGACGTAGATCAATTAAAAAAAGAGCTTTTGGATGACATCGAGAATGAAGACATCGCTAGTGAAAAAGAAGTCGAAGATGACTTGGGGCAAATGTATTTGTCAGCATCTAACGCGACATCACAGCTATACTACAAGGATGACAAGATTGCAAACTTTGCTTCCGAGAGAGCATTATCTTTTTCTTTACCAAAAGCAGGACGCAACATTCTCAAGAAGGTGAAAGAATTTATATGCAGCTTTTTGAATGAAGGATCTACGGCAAGTGAGATTATCGATGCTATTCTAGATGCAATTGCTTCAATTATACCGGGCGGTGTAATAATCAAAGGGATAATAAAAAAATTGGTGCGATTTATTTTAAGTAAGGGAATAGGGGTTTTTTGCAACATTGCTTAAAAAATGGTTGGACGGAGTCTTCCAACCTCCGTCCAACTATATATGCTCTACTCCTCCAGTGCCTTCGCCAGCACCTGCTGAATTTCGTGATTCTCGTGCGAATGCCCCATTTTCCCCAACCGCTCGTTCAGTTCTTTCAGCACTTTTTTCGAGTCATTCGAACCAATGGCCCCAATGCGTTGAACCGCATACGGCATGATTTTCGGAAGTTTGGCTTTCTCGGCCATCTGCAACAGCCGTTTGGCATCCACAACGGCCAGCGGTTCGGCGGCATACCACACCATCAGCGGCAGGTTAGGATCGTCTTTATCCTCGGTTTTCTGAACCAGCGCTTCCAGCACGTCCCACCGCTGAGCCGGTTCCAGCCGGAGCATCGCCGAGGTCAGGTAAAGCCGCACCAGGGCCGAATTGTCATTCTGGGCCAATGCCGCAAAGCGTTTCAGGGTTTCCGGCGCAACGGTTTTGTCTTCCGCCAGCAGTTGAATCGCCCAGCTTCGGACGTATTCGCTCTCGTTGGCAAGCAGGTCTGCCAGCTCTTTTTCGGTCAGCCCTTTCGTGACGTGCAACGCCCACAGCGCCCGGAGTTTCCGGGTTGCATCGGGATTTTTAGCCAGTATTTCCTTCAGCGCTTTGTGAACCTTCTTGTTGGGGCCACGCTCCTGCAAAATCGTACGGGCCTGTCGGACATACCACTCATTCGGATTGAGCTGCTGATTCACCAGCTCCAGATCCGACGCTTTCGACAGATCGACCTGCACCCACTTGTCATTTTCGTGGGTAATCTTGAAAATCCGGCCCATCGTTTTGTTGTGCACATCCGGGTTTGAACTGTGGCACTGGTTTTTATCGTACCAGTCGATGGCAAAAACCGATCCGCTGGGGTCGTATTTCATATTGAGCCACTGCGACCACGAATCGTTCATGGCCAGAAAATCCGGTTTGTGTTTCACCGAATAGCCCGATCCCGACCGGGTCGGATGATCCTGGTTTAGCCGGGCTCCGTTGATGTTGTTCATAAAAATATCGTTGCGGTATTCCTGCGGCCAGCTATGGCCGAGGTAGATCATGGCCCCGGCGTGGGCGTGCCCCCCGCCCGCTGCTGCCGACCGGAAATTGCCGGCATGAGGACCCCGTTTGCCCAGCCAGTGGACGTGATCGGCGTGGGTTTTGATGTCGTCGTAGGTATAGGGGTTGAAATGTTTGCCGGCCTGCCGGAAATACCGCCCGCCCTGAATCATGTGATACATGTGCGGAATGACGCAGGCCGTGATGAAGGCATGTCCGTAGTCGTTGAAGTCGATGCCCCAGGGGTTGCTGGTGCCTTCGGCAAACAGTTCAAACTGGTGGTTGGTCGGATGATACCGCCACACCCCGGCGTTCAGTTTGGTCCGCTCCAAGTCTGGTGCGCCCGGTTTCCCGACGTTCGAATGCGTAAAGACGCCGTGGTTGCCATACAGCCAGCCATCGGGTCCCCAGCGCAGGCTGTTGAGGGTTTCGTGGGTATCCTGCGTGCCCCAGCCATCGAGCAGTTTCTGGGCCGGGCCGGTTGGTTTATCGGTTTTGAAATCCGCCGGAATGAACAGCAGGTAGGGAGCCGCACCCAGCCATACGCCCCCCATGCCCACCTCTATCCCGCTGACGAGGTTCAGCCCCTCGGCAAAAACTTTTTTCTTATCCAGCGTTCCGTCGCCGTTGGTATCTTCAAAAATCAGAATGCGGTCCCGGCCCTGGCCTTCGGGTGCCGGAACCGGATACGTGTGTGATTCGACCACCCAAAGCCGACCCCGCCAGTCGATGGTGAAACAGATCGGTTTGATGATGTCGGGTTCGGAGGCTGCCAGCGTAATCTTGAATCCTTTCGGCAAGGTCATCACCTTGGCGGCTTCCGTACCGGAAAGGCCGGCGTGAAGGACAGGATCGAGGGGCGGGAGAATGATGATGTCCTTCTGGTCCAGCTCATTCGGGAAGTTGGGGCGGGTGGGATAAAACAGAAACGAATCAAAATTGATGTGTGCCCACTTGTCATTCGGAATATACGGAATCTGGGAAATACCGGTTTCGTTGTCGATGATCCGAATGAAAATATCCTGGTTCAGATACGGTTGCAGATCCACAACGGCGGGTTGGAGTGTGGCCCGACCCTGTCCGGTAATGTGGTAAATAATCTTGTTGGTTCCGGCCTGAACGAGTTCGACGCGCGTATCCTGCAACGCCCCGCCCGACACCCGGAAAGCCGCAAACGGCTGGGTTACTTTAAACGGTACGGAAGTCAGCGTCCCGGTTTGTTTGTAGTTCGCCGTTCCCCCGCTGCTCAGGAAATATTTCCCTTCAAAACCGATGTTCATTTCCTTTTCATGCACCGGCGACGGATCGGCGTTCACGAGCGGGTTGGCAAAGGCGTCGCCGGTGGCCGTCCAGTCTTTCAGCGTTCCGGTTTCGAAGTTCAGGTTGAGCGGCTGGCCGTCTTTCATTGGCACCTGTCCGGCAATGGTGGCATCCGAAATCACGCCCTCCACCACCTCGATGGCCCCCACCATCCCGGCGGCCCGGTGGCCCGGAACGGAACAATAATACGTATCATTCTGACCAGCCGTAAATACGATGCTGGTGCTGGATCCTTTTTCGAGGATCGTCTTGCTTTTCAATTTGAGTTTTTCCAGCGCAATGTCGTGCGTCATGGTCTCCCCGTTGGTGATCGTAATGCGAACCCGGTCGCCTTTATTGGCCCGTAAGGTGGGATTTCGCGCGCCGTTCTTACTGAAAAAACCGGTCATATTCGCTTCCAGCGCATAATCGCGGTCAATCTTCGTGGTGTCCTGAATGGATTGGGTGGGAGAAATTCGTGCCGCAGGATCCGTTTGGGTTATGGCAAGAATGGCAAAAACGAAAGGGATAAACAACAGGATTTTGTACATAGGAACAAATCATAAGGGTCTAGGAATCTGTACGATAAAATTAGGAGAAAATCCAATGTCTCCGACGTTCTGTCCAAACCAAATTTAGGCCCGTTGAAATAGAATCAGCCTGTTGACTTCTTCTGCAGCAAAACAGAATCCACGAAGCCCAACAACAAGAATGAAAAAATATATAGAAATAATCTTATTTTCGTTCATTGGTAGAGAACATGGGCACGGTATTTCCCTCAAAATTTAATCTATATAGGATATGAAATGGTCATTTGTTATTCAGCAAAAAATGAAGGCAGCGCTCCTTCTGAGCGGAATCATGGTATTGATTATCCTGAGCACAGTTCTTTCCCGCAGCAACATCAACGACATCGATAAATCCTTCTCTTCCATCTACCAGGATCGGCTTGTTCCGGCAGTCGATATGGTTCATTTAATCGAAAATCTGTACATCAAACGGCTTTTGGTGGAGAAGCATCTCATGGCATCCACTCCCTCCACCCCCGCCGAAATCAAAGCCCAACTTAAAACACAAAACCAGTCGATCGATTCACTCATCCGAAATTATGAAAAGACCTTTCTAATTACGGAAGAAGCTAAAAGTCTGTATAATTTTAAAAACCGGGTTAGTGACTATGCGATACTCGAAAACCGTATTCTTCACCTGAGTGAATCCGGAAATAAAGAAGCGGGTAGTGAATTGTTCAACGGCAAAGGCTCCCAAACGTTTCAACGGGCCATTGCGTGTTTAAATGAGCTAGCACAAATTCAATATACTGAAGGTCAGAGCCTTGTTAAGGATTCAAAAACAGAATCCTCACAATTCAACCTCATCTCATCCCTCCAGATTGCCGTCGCTATTGTGATCGGTTTGCTGATACTGGGTCTGATTCATAACTCCAAAATCATCCAGCAGGACCGGCAACCTTTTCATTTAAATTAGCGCCTAATCGTTTTTATACACAAACAACAATGTTCTTAATAACAAAATAAACAGGCCCTTGTTGGTCGCGTATCTTTCCCAAAAAAAGTAACTTTCCCGGCAAAATTACCTTAAACAAATCCTGCGAACGAAAGTTGTGATCATTGTAGAGGAACGCATTTTTTTCTGTCACAATGATCAAATTGGGTTTTTATGTACTGGGAGCCGTACTGCTACTGGCTTGTGGAGGAGATCATACGTCATCCGGTGCATCGTCAACCCCTTCTTCCGAAAAGACTAAACCCGCCCAAAAACCGCCGACTCCGGCTCAACAACTGGCGCTTTATCTCAACAAATTTCAATTTTATAATGGTCAGCGGGCGAGCCAGTTCGAGGTCCATCACTATTGCAGTACGCTCAGTGAAGACCTGACGCAATGCGCCATTTTTAACGGCAGCGGAACGAATGCCAAATTGATGGGGGTGGAATACATCATTTCGGAGCGCCTGTTTAAAACCCTGCCGAACGATGAAAAAAAACTCTGGCACAGCTACCGCTACGACGTGAAAAGCGGGATGCTGGCGGCCCCCGGTTTAAGCCCAAAGGCCGAACATGATCTGATGAGTACGCTGGTTACGCGGTATGGCAAAACCTGGCAACTCTGGCACACCGAGCAGGACTCGACGCTCCCCTTCGGCGGCCCGGCGCTGGTGATGGACTTTACGAGAGACGGCCAGATCGACCCCGGCCTGTTGCAAACCCGCGACAAACGATTGAACGTCTCGACGGCCGAAAAGCGGCAATTGCGGTCTGACATCCTGGGACGCCCGCCCGTTTCGGGGGCCGACGCCTGGCAAAACGGCCCCGCCATCCAGCTTCCGGCACTCACCCGACGAAATTATCCCCATCTTCAAAAAGATACCCTCCGGTAATTTTTTTCTTCTTTACTTTGCCGGGGGACTGCGTTTCTGACGCATCGCCTGACCATCTATTCCTACGCATGGCAGATTGAGTTCCGCCCAACAGAATGAATCTTGGCATTGAAATTGGCGGTACCAAACTGCAACTCGTAGCGGGTGAAGCAACCACCCTTCGGCACCATTTCCGGTTTGCGGTCGATAAGTCCCGCGGGGCCGCCGGTATTTTAGCCCACATCGACGACACCCTCCGGCAACTTCCCGAACCCATTCAAACCATTGGCGTTGGGTTCGGCGGACCGGTCGATACCCAAACCGGCCGGATCGCGACTTCTCACCAGATCGAAGGCTGGGCCGGTTTTGGCCTGGGCGAGTGGCTGCGGCAGCGGACAGCGGCCCAGCGGATTCGGGTGGAAAACGACGCCAATGTGGCGGCCCTTGGTGAGGCCCTGCACGGCGCCGGGCGCACCTTCCGGCAGGTTTTCTACGTAACACTCGGCAGTGGCGTTGGGGGTGGCCTGGTGATCGACGGGCAAATTTACCACGGAATGCCACCGGGCGAAACCGAAATCGGTCACCTTCGGCTCGATAAAACCGGCACCACCCTGGAGTCGGTCTGTTCCGGCTGGGCCGTCGACCGCGAAATCCGCGAAGCACTGACCAACCTGCCCCCGGACTCAATTCTGAAGAAAGTGGTTGGCGCGGCCCAAACCGGTGAAGCCCGGTTTTTACGGGAAGCGTTCGACCGGGGCGATCCGACGGCCCAGCGAATCTTCGGGCGGCTGGCCGACGATCTGGCGTTCGGGCTCTCACACGTCGTACATCTGTTGCATCCGGACGTTATTGTGCTGGGTGGTGGCCTGTCGCTGACCGGCGAACCCCTGCGGTCGGCGGTCGAGCAACGATTGCCGGCCTACCTGATGGGCGCTTTTCAACCCGGCCCCGCGGTTCGGCTGGCAGAACTGGGCGAAAATACCGTGCCGATTGGCGCGTTGAGTTTATAAATGAATAACCGGACGTTCGGTTCAACAACCCTCTACTACTTCAATCTTATACTTGGTATGCAAACGTATTTTGAACAGTATCTTGTTCACCACCAGGCGGCTATCGACTCCATCCCGGTCGGGCGAGTGGAACGAATCGTCAAACTGCTGAAAACCTGCTGGGAAGAAGACCGCCAGTTTTTCGTTTTTGGCAACGGCGGTAGCGCGGCCAATGCCTCCCATTTCATTACGGATCTGGGAAAAGGCGCTTCCGACCGGCTCGGCAAGCGGTTTCGCTGCCTGTCGCTGAACGACAATACCGCCTGGATCACGGCCCTCGGCAACGATTATTCCTACGACGATGTGTTTGTGGGGCAGTTGCAAAACTACGCCCGGCCCGGCGATCTGGTGCTGACGATGAGTGTCAGCGGCAGTTCGCCCAACCTGGTGAAAGCCGTGCAGTGGGCCAATGAGCACGAACTCACGACGGTGGCCCTCGTCGGCGGCAAACGCGGCATCCTCGCCGACCTCGCCCACGAAGTGATCGCCATTGATTCGGTTCATTACGGTCGCGTGGAAGACGCCCACATGACGATCTGCCACATGCTGTGCTACGCTTTCATGGAGAACTCCATTTGAGTTAAGAGTTATGAGTTAAGAATGAAGACATACAGATTGCATTGCGTCAACCAACCGCGTGAACGGCCCCGTTTTCATTCTTAACTCATAACTCTTAACTGTATCTGTCATTCCGCCACGGGTAAGCCGTATTAGAATAACCGCGTTCTTCCCAGAAACCCAGGCGGTTTCCGGCCAGAAACTCGATGCGTTTGATCCATTTGGAGCCTTTCCAGGCGTAAAGCTGGGGCGTAATCATGCGAACCGGCCCGCCGTGTTCAAGGGGAAGCGGCTCCCCCTCAACGGTGTGAACCAGCAGGACGTCGGATTTGAGGGCTTCTTCCAGCGCGATGTTGGTCGAATAGCCATCAAAACCGTAGCACATGACGTGCGTGGCGGTTTCTTTCGGCATCACCAGCGCGGCCAGATCCGCAAACCGGACGCCCACCCACGGCACATCCAGCTTCGACCAGGTCGTTACACAGTGAAAATCACTCACATCCTCCGTTTGGGGTAGCGCCATGAAATCCGCCCATTTCAGCCGGATCGGCTGTTCGACTTCGCCGTCGATGGCCAATTGCCACTTGTCCAGCGGAATGTTTGGTTGGTAGCCCAGGTCAAGAACCGGCCATTTTTTCGTAACCGTCTGGCTTTTTGGTATCTTCGGCATCCCGTGGCGGTTCGGCGGACCAGACCCCAGGGGTTTTTCGTCGGTCATCGACGGTGTATTCTGAATGGCTTCCTCAAACCGGCGTTTCAGCTTCATGCGGGCGTCGATGATGCGGTCGAGTTTATCAGCATTTGGGGCGGTTTCGTTCGGCTCCATGCGTTTTTAGTTTGATGAATAACGGCCCGTAAGCCGTTCTGGTTTATAGACAAAAAAGGCAACTGAAACCATCATGGAGCCGTTAAGCCGCCGACAACACGGTTTTTTGCTGCTAATTCTGGTTCCGCTTCTGGCAACGATCGCGTCGCACGTCGTTTTTTACCGGCATTTTCCGTGGCAGTCGGCATATCGTTTTCCGACGGCTAACTTTCTGACGGTTGCCACGGTTATGCTCTCGTGCTGGTCGGTCAATGTACTCATTTTCCGGCATTTCGACCGCCGTTTGTCGTTTTCCTACAACCCTACGCGACGCATCGGGCGGCAATTTGTAGTGGGCGGTTTGGCTACGTTGCTGACGTTTTCGGTTGTTTTCCCCTGTGCCATCCGGCTGTATTCCGGTTTCTGGCCCAATTCGATTCAACTTGCGTCCGGTATTTTTGTCTGCATCACCATCGCCACGTTGGTCAACGGCGGCTACGTCGTGCTGTATCTGCTCCAGGCCTTTCGGCTCGAAAAACAGTCGGCGACGGAAGCCATCAACCGCAAATTAAACCACTTGCAGCCGCTTGGTCAACCGGTTTTGGATCCAGCCCTTTTGATCGACGCCGGTTCCCGCCAGTTCCGGTTGCGCCCCGACGAAATCGCCTATTTCTTCTCGACACAGGGCGTGGTTCTGCTGGTCAAAACCGATGGACAGCAACTGACCACGAATTACAACTCCTTTTCCCGGCTGGAAAGTTTACTTCCTGAAGGCTATTTTTTCCAGTTGAACCGCCAGTTTATCGTTTCGCTGGCGGCCATTCGAACGGTGCAGGACGATAGCAACCGCAAGCTCCGGGTGACGCTGACCCCGGCTTTGCACCGGAACCAACCCGAAGAAACCGTAACGGTCAGCCGCTACCGGAACGCTGAGTTTAAAAAGTGGCTGCAACAGGTGGCCGCTGGTTGACCCTTCATCCCCGGTTTCCGTACCATTCGTTGAATCGGGTCCGAAAACCGTTCCAAAAACCGTTTTGGCGGCCTTGTTTTGCAGCATCCAACAAAAAGCGGTCAACAACAATGGTACGCAATCTTTCACACCTTTCCGAAAACCCGCCCCTCTGGCTGAGCCTCGGTTTCGGCGGAATTCTGATCCTCACCTTAGCGGTTTTCTATACCGCTCTTCGCAAAGCCATCCCGACCAGGGCTGGTTTTATCTTTATGGGTATGATCCTCTGGCTGATGGTTTTGCTGGTCCTGGCCCAACGGCGGTTTTTCCTGAACATCGACGCCGTTCCGCCCCGTTTTCTGCTGGCGATTGCCCCACCGCTGCTGGTCATTCTGGGATTGTTTTTTACGAAACCCGGACGCATTTTTCTGGATCAGTTGCCAATTCCAACACTGACGTTTCTGAACACGATTCGGATTCCGGTGGAGCTGGCGTTGTACGGTTTATTCGTTTACCAGCAAATTCCGGAAGTCATGACGTTCGAGGGACGGAATTTCGATATTCTGGCGGGCATCACAGCTCCGCTGGCGGGTTATTGGGCTTCGAAAAACCGACCAGCCGACCACCGGAAGCTCCTGATTTGGAACCTCCTGGCTTTGGCCCTCTTGGTCAATATTGTCGGTCATGCCATCGTATCCGCGCCCACTCCCGTTCAGCAATTGGCTTTCGACCAACCCAACGTTGGCGTATTGAAATTTCCGTTCGTGGGTTTGCCCGGTCTGGTGGTTCCAATGGTTTTGCTCGGTCATCTGGTTTCGATCCGGCAATTGACCCGCAAAATGAAAAACGCCCCAGCTAACATTGCCTTTTAAACCGGCCAAAAATGCCGTTAGGCAGGACCATTTTGTAGAAAATAGTCGTT
This sequence comes from Larkinella fluvii, assembly GCF_051857545.1. Lineage (NCBI taxonomy): Bacteria > Pseudomonadati > Bacteroidota > Cytophagia > Cytophagales > Spirosomataceae > Larkinella > Larkinella fluvii. The sequence goes on from NZ_JBPZHB010000008.1 coordinate 309,026, forward strand.
TGTTGTCTGAACCGCCCATCAATGCCGTTAGACATGGCCTTTTTGTAGAAAAGGTGGTTTGATCCGCCAATGCCGTTAGGCATGACCATTTTGTAGAAATTGCACTACGTTACCAGGTAGTAAGTTCCGTAGGAACGATTCATTTGACTAGTGCATGAAATGGGCCGTTCCTACCGAACTTGCACGTTTTTCTTCCAGGCTTCTGCTACAAAATGTTCATGCCTAACGGCATTTCTGATCGGTTCAGACAACAAACGACTATTTTCTACAAAATGGTCGTGCCTAACGGCAGTCATTTTTGGCCGTTTCAGACAATAAACAACTATTTCATTTCTGACCGGTTTAAACGGCATTGACGGGTGTTTTAAACCGGCTTTTCTCCGATTTTCACACCGGTTTTTTCCGGTTTTCGATAAAAACCGCCGTTCCGATAAACGCGATGATCAATAACGAACACACCAGATCGACCACTTTACCGACGCGGATCGAAACCGGATCGAATTTGAAAACGATCGTGTGTTTTCCGGCCGGAACGCGCATGGCCCGCAACACATAATTCGCCCGCAGGTGCGGCACTTCCTTGCCGTCGATGGTGGCCTGCCATTCACCGCGAACGTTGTAATAGATTTCGGAGAAAACCGCCAACTGCTCGCTGGTCGCGTTGCTTTCGTAGATCAGTTCATTCGGTTTGTAACTGGTCAGGCGAATCGAATTGGCCGCCGAATCGGGCTGGATTTTCAAGCCGGTCAACTGTTCGGCAAACCGCTGATCGACCACGGCGGCTTTGGCGGTATTCAGGCTGTCGAGGGCTTGCATTTCCTCGTTGGCATTCGGAACCAGCCGGTAAGTCTCCACGAACCACGCATTGCCCAGTGCCCCCGGATTCCGTTGCGCCACCGGTGGCCCCGGTGCCTGCTGTGGGTTAGCAGATTGAAGCTGCGTAATGAAATACTTCGTATTCAGCATATTGATGACGTTCATCGCATTGGGTGCCGTCTGGGGTTCCCGCAAATTCCGGTAAAGCTGAAACTCCGCCAACTCTTGGTACCGGCGCAGTTTGGCCGCGTGATAGCCTCCCAGCGACTTGTGGAAATACGACGCTTTGGCGTCGCTCATGAAGCTGGCGGTCAGGTCGAGCACCCGGAAATCGAGGGCTTTGTCGGCCAGAATCTGCTCGTCGGCAGCCGTTGGCGTAATCGTCTCCTGAATCGCCTGTTTGCTCACAAAATCATCGTTGTTGAAATATCGCTTGTCGACGTTGAAGAGGTCAAAAATCATCAGTGCCAGCAAAACCGGGTAGAAAACGAGGGGTTTGATGCGATCGCGAACGAATAGCCAGATTAGCCCACCGACCAGCAAAATCAAAATGGCCGACCGGAAAGCGTCGGAACGCAACATGCCGATGCGGTCGTCGACCATCGCGGAAATCACCTGTTCGGCCAGCGGTTTACTTTGCAGACCCTGCTCCAGATTGTTCAGCATCATCTCGTCGTTGCTGCCCCGGAAGCTTTGAAAAACCGTGGGTGCCAGGGCCATCAGCAGCGAGAAACCGGCGGTTGCGCCCAAACTGATCAGCAACGGGCGGTTGAGTTGAGCCGGTGAATATTTTTTATCGACAATCTCTTTCAGGGCCAGAATGCCGAGCAGCACCAGCGGCAACTGCGCCAGCGTGAGCGTCATCGTGACCGCCCGAAACTTGTTGAAAGCCGGGAAATAGTCGAAAAAGGCGTAATTGAACGCCGGAAAGTTTTTGCCCCAGGCCCAGGCAATGTACAGAAAAGCGATGCCGAGCGCCCACCATTTCAGCCGACCGGGAACGATCAGCAAACCGAGTACGAACAGGAAAATGACAATGGCTCCCGCATAGGCCGGACCGCTCTGGCTATACAGATTTCCGTGATACATCGGCAATTGCTGCACAAACTGTTGAGCATTGCCCGGATCGACACCGATGCCGGTCATTTTTTTGTAGGTCTCCGAGTCCGTCGTGAGCGAACTGACGGAAGGGCCACCGGCGTAATTGGGAATGAGCAGCGTAAAGGTTTCGCCAATGCCGTAGCTGTACTGAAACGCGTAGTCTTTCCCCAAACCGTCTTCGGGGGTCGTAGCCGCAGCGGCTGGCGCACCGGGTTCTGCTTTGGGTGTTATGGTCAGTTCGGATTTTCCACGCGTCGTAACGGTCACGTAATCAGCGGCATTCCAGAGCCGGGTGGTATGCGTCCCAACGGCGAGAACAGCCGCAACACCCAGTGCCGACAACGCCAGCAGGAGTTGGCGGACACGCCCTTCCCGGATGGCGACCACGCTCTCGATCAGGACATAGATGATGATGCCAAAGGCGAGATAATACGTGATCTGTACGTGGTTGGCGTAGAGTTCAAGACCCAGAAACAAAGCCGCCAGCGCGGCTCCGGCGAGGTATCGACCCCGCAAGGCCAGGATAACGCCCCCCAGAATACCCGGCGCGTAGGCCAGAGCCAGAATTTTTGAAACGTGACCTGCTTCCAGACTCAATAAGGTGTAGGAGGCAAAACTATACGCAATGGCTCCCAGGGCCGACAGCCAGACGTTGACGCCCAACGCAAGCATGAGCACAAAACCGCCCACCATCATCAGCCAGATGTAGTTGGCCGGGTCGGGAAGCAGCAAATTGATGTATTGACCGAGTTTGTGGGTAAGGCTGGTGGGATAGTCCCCGGAAATCATGTAGGCGGGCATTCCGCCGAACATGCTGTTGGTCCACCACGCCCATTCGCCGGTTTGTTTGTGGTACTCGACCACTTCGCGACCAGCCGCAACGGACTGAATGATATCGTGTTGATTCAATCGTTTGCCCTTCAAAACGGGCGAGCAATACAGCACAGCCAGAACTGCAAACCCAATGACGGCAACTAAATGAGGAAGAAAGCGTTTAAAATTCATACAATCGTTAGGAATACGAAGCGCAGCGCAGCGATGAAATAACGAGTAAAGAAACGCTTTTTTCCAACACGGCGGAAACTCCGTCCGTCACTTTTTCAGTTCTTTGAGGTCCGCCAGGGTGCCTTTGATGCGGTTTACGATTCGGCTGTCGTCCAACGCACTGTTGCCATCCGGGCTGATCATCTTGCTCCGGAATTCAATCAGATAATTCGTATTCTTCTTGTCGAACAACGCTTTCAGGGCGACGTTGTCGAACTTTCCGGGTTTGAGTGTCACCGGAAACACCACGGGCGTAACGGCCTGCTCTTTGATGAGGATGGGTTCCGGCTGGCTTCCTTCCGCAACCACATCGCCGTCGATGCTGACAATGTAGTGGGTATCTTTAAAATTCAGAGGGAATTTGTTCCGGTTTCCAATCGCCACCTTTGCAGCCAGATCCGTCTGCTTCAGGCTAATTTTACCGAAATCGATAGCCGTTACCTTGATGGTTGGAAGGTAAAGCGTCGGTAGCTTTTTCTCGGTTTTGACCGAAAACGTCCGCTGTCCCAAAACCGGCACGTCCAGATCGAAGGTTGACCGAATGGTGTAAACCGTACTATCGGCGTTTTGCTGGTCCAATTGCTTCAGAACGTTCATAAACCGCTTGTAAAGCAGCTTGACCGGCAGCGTAACCAGGGTACTGTCGCCAGCCTCCAGTTCAACGGTTTTGCGGTAGCTGTCTTTCATGACCAAGGCTGTGTCGATATACACTTCATAATCGACGCGCTTTGCCTTGAAACCGACCGGCAACGGATTGTCGATCAGGAGCTTCATGTTCATCGTAAGCTGGTCGTCGTCAATGTCGGTAATCAGAAAAGAGGCCAGTTCCAGCCGGGGGGTCAACACGGTTCCGTGGGGTTCATCGGCGGCTCGTTTCTGCTGACGCTGGTACCAGATATAAGCGCCGATGAAGCCGATCAGCAGCAGGCCCAGCGCAATCAATCCTCCTTTTTTCATCGTGTTGAGTTACTTGTCGGGTACTAAACCGTCTTACTATGAGACTGTTTACCAAGTATTCACTATTTTTAGGGAAGCAGAAATTTAGAAAACAGCCTTGATGACGGTTTTACAACAAAGACGGTATACATTCAAAGAATACGAGGAGTTTGAAAAAGAAGTCGATGCTCGCTATGAATACATGGATGGCGAGATATTCAAACTGACAGAAACGACCAAACGGCAGAATACAATTGTGCTATCGTTTTCGAGTCTTCTGTATCCTGTCGCCCGAAAAAACGGCTGCGCAGTATTTATCAATAGTATCAAGCTAAAACTAAAAACCGGCGAAAAATACGTTTATCCGGATGTAATTTACACCTGCGAACCCGCCGATCTGGCCGATGATTCAGAGACGGTTGTGCAGTCTCCCAGCTTGTTGATCGAAGTGTTTTCCGAGTCTTCGCAACGGTACGACATCCACGATAAACGACTTGAGTATTTCAAAATACCGTCACTCCAGTATTATTTGCTGGTGTCTCAAAAGCACTACGGCGTTGAACTGTATGAACGCTCCGCCGATTTCTGGAAATACACGATTTATGACGGTCTGGACGCCAAAATCGAGTTGGAGAAATTGGGGGTTACGATGACACTGGCAGAGATCTACGAAGGTATCTGAATTGTATCATTTCATCTTCACTACCGTCACCCCAGCCCCGCCCCGGTCGACATGTTCGTCCTGCATGGACGTCACCTGCGGGAAGGTTCGCAGGTGATTCCGCACCAGCGTCCGCAAAATACCGTCGCCTTTACCGTGTACGATCCGGAGTTCGGCGTAGCCCAGCATCAGGCCGTTGTTGATAAAATTATCCAGTTCCACCATCGCTTCCTCGCCCCGCTGCCCCCGGATGTCAAGGTTGAAACTGAAGTTCATCATCTTCTCGTTCAGGTCGATCCCCTGCATTTTGGGTCGGGCGGTTTCACCAACGGCTTCACGATAAACTTTGCGACTGACTTTCTCCAGCCGGTTGAGTTTGATGGTTGATTTTAGGTCGCCGATCCGGATTTCGACGTCTTTTCCGCGCAACGCCAGCACCTCGCCAATCGTCGATTGCCCTTTGATCTGCACGAAACTGCCCACGGCGATGGCCCCCGATTCGGGCAAAAACTCCTCCGGTTCGACCTTTTCCGGTTTCTTACGAACGTCCTCCACCAGCGTTTCCGGCTTCAGTTCTTTTTTGTCAAATTGCTCCAGTTCCTGCCGAACCAGCCGCGTCATATCCCGCTCGGCCTTGTTTTCCTTGATTTCCCGAATGGTATTTTCAATCCGCTGATTGGCCTCGGCCACCAGCGCTTTGGCTTTTTGCTTGGCTTCGTTCAGCAGCCGTTTCTGGTCGTTGTCGAGCCGGGTTTTCAGCGCGTTGGTTTCGGCCAGTTGCTGGGCCAGTTTGCGCTGATTGATCCCGACTTCCATGTTTTTTTCGGCAAACACCCGCTTCTCGATGTCCAGTTCTTTCAACAGTTTTTCGAGGTTCACCTGCTGCGAACCCAGCTTTTCCTTGGCCCGGTCGATCAGCGGTTTGGGCAATCCGATTTTCGAGGCAATTTCGAACGCAAACGAACTGCCGGGCCGACCTATTTCGAGTTCATAGAGCGGTTCAAGGTGTTCGCCGTCAAACCGCATCGCGCCGTTGACCAGCCCCGTCGTTTTGTCGGCAAAGAGTTTGAGGTTGGTGTAGTGCGTGTTCACAACGCCATACGCGCCGGACTTGGTGAGTTCTTCCAGAATGGCTTCGGCAATGGCCCCGCCTAGCCCGGGTTCGGTGCCGGTTCCAAACTCATCAATCAGAAACAGCGTTTTGCGGTTCGCAAAGGTCACAAACGCCTTCATGCTGGTCAGGTGCGAGCTGTAGGTACTGAGGTCATTTTCCAGCGATTGCTCGTCGCCAATGTCGATGAACAGGTTTTGGAAAATACCCGCCGTGGAGCCTTCGATCACAGGAATGAGCAAACCGCTCTGAATCATGTATTGCAGCAAGCCAATCGTTTTGAGTGCCACCGACTTCCCCCCCGCGTTGGGTCCCGAAATAATCAGAATCCGCTGGCCCGAATCGAGCAGTAGGTTCAACGGAACCACTTTTTTACCCTGCTTCTGAAACGACAGATGCAGCAGCGGGTGCCGCGCCTGAAGCCAGTCGACCAGCGGCTGGTTGACCAGTTTCGGCATACCAGCGTCGATTTGCAGGGCAAATTTGGCTTTCGCCCGGATGAAGTCGATCAATCCCAGAAAGGTAGTAGCGCGTTGTAATTCAGGCAGGTATGGACGAAGCAGGGCGGTCAGCTCGCGCAGGATGCGGGCCACTTCACGCCGTTCTTCGTACTCCATTTCGCGGATTTCGTTGTTGGCATCGAAGACTTCCGCCGGTTCAATAAAAACCGTCTGCCCGGTGGCCGACTCATCATGGATGAAGCCCTTCAACCGCCGTTTGTGTTCGGCCGAAATCGGAATCACGACGCGGCCGTTTCGGATCGTCATCGAAATATCATCCGGCATCCAGCCCTGCTGGCGGGCGTTTCGCATAATTCCATCCAGCTTTTTGCGCAAGCCTGCCTGTTCGCTGATGATCCGACGGCGAATGGTAGCGAGTTCCGGTGAGGCATTATCACGGACGTGGCCCCGGTCGTCGATGACGCGTTCGATGGCTTCGGTCAGCTTTTTGTCCACCGTGATGGCGTCGGCGAGTTCGTTCAGATACGGGTAGACTTCTTTTTCTTTTCCGGCCAGAAACCGCAGACAAAGCTGGATGGTCCGAAGCGTCAGTTTCAGGTCAAAAAACTCCTCTTCGGTGAGCATCATGCCCTCGATCCGGACTTTGGCGAGTTGCGGGCGAATGTCGAGGTAGTTGGACGACGGAAATTCCGGCTCATACTGCACGATGGTCTTGAACTCGGCCACCTGCCGGAGCATCTTGTCGATTAGTTGGAAATTGTCGGAAAACCGGATTTTATCAACATACGACTGCCCCAGCGGGCTGATACAAGCCTGCCGCAGCAAGTCGCGGATTTTATCGAAACCTAATTTTTGTTCAAATGAATCGGGATAGAGCATTTGTTGTTCTTCTGGTTGTTACGTACCTGCGGCCGGAGCGTCGGGGTACGTGAAATAACACCGGCGACGGAAAAGCAGTTCGATTCTTTTTTTCGTAAAAACCGCAAAACTACACATTGAACGGCAATTACCGGTTCAGAACCGGCTACCTTTCGTTCAATTACCGCATCTTGACAACCATGAATTCGTTTAAATTGATCGAATGTCCCCGCGACGCGATGCAGGGCCTTCCCGGTTTTATCCCGACAACCGACAAAATCCGGTATTTGAACGCGCTGCTGCGGGTGGGATTCGACACGCTCGATTTTGGCAGTTTTGTGTCCCCCAAAGCCATTCCGCAGCTACGCGACACGGCGGAGGTGCTGGCTGGTCTGGACCTGAGTGAAACCAAAACGAAGTTACTCGCCATCATCGCCAACGTACGCGGGGCGGAGCAAGCGGTTTCGTTTCCCGAAATTCAGTACCTCGGTTTTCCGCTGTCGGTCTCCGAAACGTTTCAACTCCGCAACACCAACAAAACCATCGAACAGGCGTTTGCGGAGGTAGAAGCCATTCAGCACCTGTGCGTTGCCCACCAAAAGCAGTTGGTCGTTTATCTGTCGATGGGTTTTGGCAATCCGTATGGCGACCCGTACAATCCCGAGCTAATTGGACAATTTACAGAACGGCTGATTCAGACCGGCATCGAAATCATTGCGCCGTCCGATACCGTCGGTTCGTCGACACCCGAAAGCATCGAGACCTTGTTCCGGTATTTGCTGGCCACGTTTCCGGCCATTGAGTTCGGCGCCCACCTGCACGCCCGGCCGGAGCAGGTTACCGAAAAAGTGAAGGCAGCTTTGCGGGCGGGGGTTCGGCGCATTGACGGGGCCTTGCACGGACTGGGCGGCTGCCCGATGGCTGCGGATGACCTGACCGGTAACCTGCCAACGGAACATATTATTTATTTACTTGATAAAGAAGGTATTGCTACCGGAATTAATCAAAACCGCCTGGCCGAAGCATTGGTTTTATCCTCCGAAATTCTCAATACGCACGAACCGCCGGGCGGCCCCGTTTAGTCCGTAAATACGTTAAAGAAAAACCGCCTGCACCTCGTCCTTGACGGCTTTGAGACCGGCCGCCGTGGGCTGAACGTCTTTCTGAATCATGTTGTCGAAAATCTTTTTGGACAGATCCAGGGCGGGCGATTCGGGCGAAACTTGCCCTGCGGCTTCGTTGATGAGCATAATCACCTCATTCATGGCGTTCTGCACCTCTTCCCAAACGGCTTGGCTCATGTAGATTTGCTGGGAGACGTTGTGATTGTATTCTTCCCGGATTTCGCGCAGCAGCAGTTGTTGCAGATCCAGCACCACCGGGGCCTCTCCGCTCAGTCGCAGCAGCAGGTTGGCGGGCGTGATGCGTTCCAGAAACAGGGCCATCCGTTCGTAAGCCTGCAACCGCAGGGGCGTAACCTCGCTGGCATACCGGTTTTTCTGCTCAACGCGTTGCTTTTCGGCTTCGCGTTCGAGCATCAGTTTGACGGTTACATACATTCCGTACAAAACCAGACCGGCCGGAACCAGTAATTTTACTAAATCAGGGATAAAATCCATACGTAATTTTCAAGCGTCGTTAATCGACTTTCCGTTATTCACCACCGGAGCCTGTTCCGCAGGGAGCGGTGCCAGGCCGGTAGCCTAAGCCACACACTGAAAACTGGCAATGGGTGGCTATATTGTGGGGTAAAGTTTGTAAATTTCAGTCAGCAAACGGAATTTCTACTTAGTATGTTTATTGAAAGTATTAAAAATCCGGTTCGTTTGACGCCACAAGCCATTGATCAGATTCAGGAGACGTTCCGGGCCAACAAAATCCCGGATACCTATGGTTTGCGGGTTGGCATTCGGGGCGGAGGCTGTGGGTCATCGTGGGTGCTGGGTTTCGACCAGCCCGGTCAGGCGGATGAAGTATTCGACATTGATACCATTCGGGTGATTATTGACAAAAAACACCTGCTTTATGTGCTCGGAGTTGAAGTCGGGTACGAGAACACGGAAGACGAACGCGGTTTTACCATTCAGAAACCAGAGCAGGCGGTAGCCGATCCACAGTAATCGATGTCGGGAACATGTCAGAAATTTTGGCATGATTTTGGGGTTATATCAGGCAGGGAAAGCCTTTTCATCCATTTTTGTTGTGAGTATACTCAACAAGCATATCTTCCTGATTCTATCGATTCTGGCACTTGGGCTGTCAGTTTTCTTCTATTCCGTGCTGGAAAGGGGCGCAATCAGTGCGGCCCACGAACAGTATTTGCAGACGACCCAGGAACGGATCAAAAATGAACTGAGCACCAGTTCGGAAGAGCTCCAGGCCGTCAGCGAACTGCTTCGGGAGAAAGCGCCACCCACCTTTGCCGGCCTGAGCCGGGAAACGAAATATCCGTATTACATCTTCCGCAACAGGCAGCTTCTCTACTGGTCCGACTACCGTTTCATCCCTGATTATCAACAACTGAAGAGCATTCTATACCCCCGGCTGATGTCATTTCCGCAGGGCAAATACCTGGTCAGCCGGCAGTTTGTCAAGCAGGGTACGGATTCGCTGGAGGTGTTTTCGCTTGTCAATGTCTACCGGCATTACCAGACTGAAAATGGTTACCTGCGCTCGGGTTACAATCCGGATCTGTTTTCGCTGACACCGCAGGAAATCTCGGTTGAAAAGAGCAGCATTTACGAAAGCATGTATGACCAGACGCCGGTGTTTCTGTTTTCGGTCATTCCTCCGCGAATGGAGGGCTATCAAAATCAGACTTCACCCGTCAACACGGTTATTCTGGCCCTGTTGTCGGTCTTTTTCATGGGCATTTACCTCGTTCGCCGAACCCTGAATTTACGTCGAAGCCGGCATTATGGGGCGGGTTTTGTGATACTGGCCCTGTATCTGATCGTTCTTCGGGCGGTGATGCTGTATTTTGGCGTTCCTTTTTTGTTCTTTGAAACCGATCTGTTCAATCCCGGCTATTTCGGTTCGTCGGTGGTAGCCCCTTCCCTGGGCGATCAATTGCTGAACTGCATCGTGATGGTCATTCTGGCCCTGTATCTGGCCAGCACATTTTACCGAACCCGCTCTTACTATTGGCTTCTGCGCCAGTCGGATGGGTTGAAAGCCCTCGTTTCGACCATCACGGTTGTTCTCAGTTATAGTGTCTTTTACGGATGTTTCCGCGAACTGAATACCATTTACGAGAAGTCCGGTTTCACGCTCGATATTACGCTCAGTCTTTCGTTTTCCAGCTTAAAAATGGCCTGCCTGCTGGTTTTCATCGGCATATCGACGGTTTTTTTTCTGCTTCAGTATGTTTTTTCCAGTCTGTTCATCCGCCTGAATTTAACCCTGTGGCGGGGCCTGCTCTGGTTCCTGATAGGCACCATTCTGTCGGTCTTGCTTTTCTGGCAAGACTCCACACCAATGCCATGGATTTTAGCGATTCAGGGGGTTTATTTTATGGTGCTGTATGTGAGCCGTTTTCCGCGCGCGCTGTATTCATTCCGGTATAAAACTACCCTCTACCTGTTTTTTACGGCTTTTGTCTGTGCGACCGTAGCAACGTATGTCGTTTACAACCAAGGCCTTAAAAAAGATCTCGTCAACAAACGGAAATTTGGCGAACAGTTGCTGGTCGAAAATGATGCGTTTGGCGAATTTCTGCTCAACAAGTCACGAACTGCCATTACGCAGGATGCCGAAATTCGGCGGGTCATGGCCAATGACACCCTGCTGCTGCGCGAACGCATTCAGCAGCGGGTCAAAAATGTTCACCTGGATAGGTATTTTGAACGGTATTCGATCGATGTTCTGATTTTCAACTCGGGCAATCCAATCCCGGGTAATCCGCAGGCAGAAACCAATTACCGGAATTATGCCGAGCGTTTCCGGCAGGATCAATACCGAACCCAATACCCCGGTATTTATTTCATCAACGATGCCGGCAATAACTTTGTCAAACAATACGTCCAGTTTTTCGACTTCAAACTGGGTGAAAACCGGGTGGGGCATGTCGTGCTCGATCTGAAATTAACCCGAAATCAGTCCGGACGACTGGATCCCAGCCTGCTAACTGACAAAAAATTCATTCAGGCTCCCGAAACCCAAATTTACAATTATGCCATTTACGGCCCCGGGAAACGAATGCTGTACAATTCCGGGGAATATAACTACGACCGGAAGTTGCCGGCATCCCTCCTGAGTGACCCTGTTTTGTTCGACCAGGGCGTATCACACGAAAACTACAAACACGTTGGTTTGCGGGATGAAAGTGGCCGAATTGTCGTCATCTCATCCCGAGACTACCCCATTCGCAACCTCTTTTCCAATTTCTCCTTTCTCTATCTGGTTCTGATCCTGTATATCCTGATTCTGATCCTGATCTATTCCATCCGGTTTGGCTTCTCCCGGTTTTACATCAATTACTCGACTAAAACGCAACTCTACCTCAACGCAGCCTTCTTTTTGCCGCTGGTGCTTGTTGTCGCCATTACGTTTGGCGTAATCAGTTCCAATTATGATGCCTACCAGCAGACCACGTACCTGACCAATGCCAAGAACATCAGCTCTAATTTCCGGGGCGACTGGACCAGTTTTTTGCAGGGAACGACCAGCAAGGCGTATCTTGAGGAGGAACTGAAGAAAATCACGCAGGATGACGATATCGACATCAGCATTTTCGACAAAAGTGGAACCCTCTTCTGTTCGACGCAGCCGCTGGTCTACGAAAGCGGTCATTTGTCGAAACGGATCAATCCCGAAGCGTATATTCACCTGGCTGAAGGGAAAGAAAACCAGATTTTGCTGACCGAGTCGCTGGGGACAAAGCAATACCGCACGGCGTATGCCAGCATCAAATCCTACGACGGGGAGTTGCTGGGCATGTTGGGCGTATCGCATTTCAATTCCGAACCCGAACTCGAACACCAGATGATCGATGTCGTTTCCACGGCACTGAGCGTGTTTACGGGTCTGTTCATGATCTTCCTGCTCGTTTCTTACTGGGCTTCCAACGTTTTGACCAAACCGCTCAAAATCATCACGCAGAAAATCCGCAAAACCAACCTCGACCGGTTTAACGAGCCGCTGGACTGGAAATCGGACGATGAAATCGGGTTGCTGATTGGCGAGTACAACCGGATGCTGGTGAAACTGGAAGAGAAAAAGCAGGCACTATCGCAAAGTGAGAAACAGTCGGCCTGGCGGGAAATGGCCAAGCAGGTTGCCCACGAAATCAAGAATCCGCTGACGCCGATGAAGCTGACGCTCCAGCACCTGCAACGCACGCTGCAATCCGACAGTCCGACGGCCCGGCGGGTGTTGCAACGGACACTGGAGACGCTGCTTGATCAGATCGACAATCTGAGTGACATCGCCACGTCGTTCTCCGACTTTGCCAAAATGCCATTGCCCAAAAATGAGTTGTTTGAAATCACCTCGGTGATCAATAAAGCCGCCGACCTGTATGCCGACGATGGTAAAATCACACTGATTCGGGACATTTCCCCGTATCCGGTGATGGTCATGGGCGATCGGCAACTGATTGGCCGCATCCTTACCAATTTGATTATCAACAGTGTGCAATCCGTTTCGGCCGACCGGAAGCCGGTTATCAAACTACGGCTAACGGTTACCGACGATCACATCAATATTGAAATCAGTGACAACGGGGCAGGGGTTCCCGAAGCCATTCGCAGTAAAATTTTCCTGCCTAACTTCAGCACAAAAGAGGGCGGCTCCGGCCTGGGGCTGGCCATTGCCAAACGCGGAATCGAACACGCCGGCGGCAGCATCTGGTTTGAAACCGCAACCGGGGAAGGAACCACCTTTTTTATCAGTTTACCCCACATTCCGCCCATCGGTACGGGTAGTGGACTGAAAGGTGAAAGCATCGGACTCAATTAGCAACGCTGAAGGCAAAGCAAAAAACCGCCTTTAGTTTCTCTCACTCGGAACGTCATCGTCAATCGTAACGTGCTTCCAGTTCTCACCCGAACGGATCCGGTTCAGTTGGGTGTGCGTGATGCCAAACTGCTTGGCGATCATTTTCAGGCGGTTCTTCTCATTCTTTAATAATTTTTTGATCATCTTCACCTTCGACTCGGTCAGTTTGTAATTCCGGGTCCGGCGCGGAATTTCGCGGTTCAGGATGTTCGGGCTGGTGCGGTTGTGTTCAATCATTTCCTCTTTCGTTACCCACTTCAGGTTCTGAAAATGATTGTTTTTCTTGTCGTGATCGAGGTGAATGACATACTTCTGCTCCGGGCTTTCGCGGTTCAGAAACAGTTCGGCGATCAGCTTGTGAAAATACCGGTTGATCGTTTTGCCGCCAGTACGGATGTTGAGCGAACGATAGCCCTGAATGATCGATCCATTGATGAGCGTACCATCCTTCGGGTCGTTTTGAAAACTCTTTAGTCGGCCGTAATTCGAAACTTCATAGCGGGGCGGGTTTTCAACTCCCTCAAAGTTGATCGCCACCCATTTCTCATTCCAGTAATTGCTGGTCCTTTTCTCAGGCATGTTTAGGCTAATTCGGTTAGTCATCGGGTATGTTTGTTGAATGAACAATTAACAAAATAGACGGGAAGCCGGAAACGAATATGGTTAAAAGTGTCAATAATTCATCGAAATAGACAAGTTGAGAACAATTTAGTCAAACTTAATCGTTCCCACAAGTTTTATTTTGTTTAACATTTTTCAGTTTTTGTTAAACAAATATAGGCGCAATTTTTGGTATTGCAAATCGATCAGAAAAGTAACAATAGAGATGAAGTGGCCGGAATGGTATATACGCAACAGAGCCAGATTAGGATTTGAAATAGAAACTAAACTGCCATCCCGATAGTTTTCCGGGAAGAGTCGAATAAAAAAATGTAGTAATGAAAAGCAAAACATTAGTTATTGGGGCTTCCGAAAACCCGGAGCGCTATGCCAACAAGGCTGCCAATCGCCTGGTACAGCAGGGCCATGCCATCGAATTACTCGGTCTGCGTTCGGGAACGGTTCGGGGCAATCCCATCCGGACCGGGCAACCGGAACTGAACGATATCGATACAGTTACCCTCTATGTTTCGCCCAAAAACCAGACGGGCTTCTACGAATACATTAAAAAGTTGAAACCCCGGCGGGTGATTTTTAATCCGGGAACTGAGAACCCGACTTTTGAGAAAGACCTGCAACAGCAGGGCATCGAACCCATCGAAGCCTGTACGCTGGTGATGCTGGCCACGGGGCAGTATTGATTTTTAGAATAAAGAGGTGAGACAAGAGAGAAAAGACAGTACGGTTTATTTGTCTTTATTCTCTTGTCTCACCTCTTTATTCTAAAAAAAATCACCACTTTATCAGCGCGGAGGCCCAGGTGAAACCGCTGCCGAAAGCCGCCAGACAAAGCACGTCGCCGGGTTGAATGCGGCCCTGTTCCCAGGCTTCGGTCAGGGCAATGGGGATGGATGCGGCCGTGGTGTTGCCATACCGCTGAATGTTGTTGTACACTTTTTCGGCGGGCAGCTTCAGTTGCTGGCGAACGTAGTCCGAAATGCGGATATTGGCCTGGTGGGGCACCAGCAACGCAATGTCTTCGGGGCCGTAGCCGTTCGCTTTCAGCGCTTCATTGATCACTTCCGCAAACCGCACCGTGGCGTGTTTGAAAACCGCGTTGCCATTCATGACGACATCAAAACCGCCTTCGTCGACCATCTCTTTGGTGGCCGAGCGCGACGGACGGCTGCTGCCCGGATCGCGAACGTAGAGGTCTTCGGCATAACGCCCATCCGCGTGCAGGTGGGTCGACAGAACCCGGTGTTCCGGATCGTCGGTGGCCTGCAAAACGGCAGCTCCGGCACCATCCCCAAAAATGACGGCTACACCCCGGCCCTGGTTGCTTTTGTTGATCCAGGTCGATTGAATTTCGGAACCCACCACCAGCACGTTTTTATACATACCGGTTTTGATAAACTGGTCGGCAATGGACAGGGCATACACAAAACCCGAACACTGGTTGCGGATGTCGATGACGCCGATGCCCTCCAACCCCAATTCACGCTGCATCAGGAAACCCGAACCGGGGAAGAAATAATCGGGCGTAATCGTCGCAAAAACAATCAACTCAATGTCAGCCGTTTGCAGGCCCGCCCGGTCGATGGCCATACGGGACGCAGCCGCGGCCATGCTGGCGTTGGTGTCTTTTCCGTAGGTAAAATACCGCCGTTGCTCAATCCCGGTGCGCTCCCGAATCCATTCGTCCGACGTATCCATGTACTGCGTCAGATCCTGGTTCGTGACGACGTTTTCGGGGACGTAAAACCCCAGACCGGTGATGGTGGAATAAGTCATGAGAAGGGTAAGAGAGGCTGACTACACGCCCTGAATCGAAAACGTGTATTCTTCCATAATCAGGTTGGCGAGCAGTTGGCGGCAGGCCGTATCGACGGTTTCCTTCGCTTTTTCCTCCGACTCCGCTTCGACTTCCAGACGGATGTGTTTGCCAATCCGGACGTCTCCCACCGAATCGATGTGGAGGTTGTGCAGTCCCAGTTTTACGGCTTTGCCCTGTGGATCCAGAATTTCCTTCTGGGGCATTATGTCAATTTCAGCAACGTATTTCATGTTTGAAGCAGATCAGCAGTGCGGGAATTTAGGGGTTAAAATTCAATCCGTCACGGCTTGTTTTTAGCAAAGTATGAGATCAAAATGTATAAAGCAATCACCAGCGGTACGGCTGCGAAGTGCAAAAATAACAACAGAAACGCTGATCCGATCAGAAAACTGAATTTTATGCGGTTTTCACGCCAGCCGAAGGATTTGAATTTGAACGCCAGCAAGGGCAGTTCGGCTACCATCATGAACGAGAAAACAATTAGCAAAAACAGCGTGATGGGGTTTTGCCACAGAAAAGCAAACTGCGGCTGGTAGTGGGCCATGAGCGGAAAAGCCGCAATGAAGATGGTGTTGGCCGGAACCGGCAGACCAATAAACTGGTCGGACTGGCGGGTGTCAATGTTGAAATTGGCGAGTCGCAAGGCGGCTAAAACCGCGATGGTGAAGGCCAGATACGACCAGTTTCCCAGTCCCAGCGACCACAGGGCATGATAAACCAGCGTGGCCGGCAAAACGCCGAAGGTCACGACGTCGGCCAGCGAATCCAGTTCTTTCCCAAACGGCCCCGACGCATGAACCAGCCGGGCCACAAAACCGTCGCCAAAATCGAGCACACCAGCCAGCAGAATAAGCCAGGCCGCCGTGTCGGAATGGCCGCGCAGGGTCATTACCAAACCGATGCAACCGCACAGCAGGTTGCCGCAGGTCATGGCATTGGGCAGGTGGCGGAGCAATTTCGTAATGGATGTGATGGCTAAGTGAAACACGCTCGTCCGAAAACGATGGTGTAAAGCTACACGAGAGAGTTGTCAACTCAAATTTTGGCCGAAAGAAAAACGAATCGGTGTGTGCGGTTTTCAGAAACCGGTCACATCGACATTTTGCTGATGCCTTCCTGCCGGCTATTCTGGTAGAACGAAATCTGGAGGATCAGCCGGTGGGCAATCTGCTGCAGTGCTTCCTCGGTGAGAAATCCCTGGTGGGCCGTCAGCAACACCCGCGGGTGCGTCCGCAAGCGGTTGAGCAGGTCGTCGGTGATGGGCTGGCCGGAAAAATCCCGGTGAAACCACTTCTTCTCATTCGCATACACATCAGCCGCATACCCGGCCAACGCGTTGGCATCCAGCGCATCCAGAATCGCTGCGGTATCGACCAACCCGCCCCGACTCGAGTTGACCACAATGGCCGTTGGTTTCAGTTGCGACAGGGCCAGTGCGTTCAGAAGCTGGTGGGTTTGGGCGTTCAGCGGGCAATGCAGCGAGATCACATCGGATTCGGCCAGGAGCGTTGGCAGGGCAACGTAGCGGACGCCTGCGTTGAGCAGCGGCTGATTCGGTTTGATATCGAACGCGAGCACCCGACAGCCAAATCCCAGCATGATCTGGCAAAAAGCCTGACCAATGTGCCCTGTACCGATTACCCCGACGGTTTTTCCGTGCAAATCCTGACCCGTTAGCCCATTGATCGAAAAATTACCCTGCTGAACCCGTTCGTGCGCCTGCGGAATGTGCCGAACCAGGCCCATCAGCAGCGCAACGGCGTGTTCGGCAACGGAATAGGGCGAATAGCCCGGCACGTGTAAAACCGTTATGCCGAGTTCGTCAGCGGCTTCCAGATCGACATTGTCCAGCCCCACGCATCGCATGGCGACCAACTGAATGCCCAGCGACCGGAGCGATTCCAGAACCGGTTTGCTCAAATCATCTTCCACAAACGCGCAAACCGCTTCGTAACCGCTGGCCAGGTGACTGGTTTGTTCGGTCAGAATCTCGTCGATAAACGTGATGGTGTGGTGCGCCTGGTACCGGATAAACCAGTCCCGTTCGTAAGCGGCTGTACTGAAAAAGGCAATTTTCATAACTCGTGGATTTTATGCAAAAGTACGGTGATCAGACCGGTTACCCCATGACTTTCCTCACTTCGACGAATGACCCTAATTGCCAAAATCCCCGGATAGTGGCTCCCCTAGCGATCAAACCCTAAAAACTTACCCGACAGGCCGCGATTCATTCCGACAAAGCCGCAAAATCGTCGTCCGATAACACAATCTGATCGGCGGCCAGATTCTCGTTCAGGTGATCGAGTGAGCTGGTTCCGGGAATCAGAAGGATGTTGGACGAGCGTTTCAGTAACCACGCCAGGGCGATTTGCGCCGTTGTGGCCTCGTGTTTCTCCGCGATTTCCCGAATTTTGGCGGCCAGTTTCTTCGGCCCGGACGCCAGCGGATACCAGGGAATAAACGCCATGCCGCGTTGAATGGTGTAATCCAGAACCGCTTCCCACTTCCGGTTTCCGAGGTTATACAGGTTTTGTACCGATACGATCGGCAACACTTTTTCGGCCCGTTCAATATCCCTGATGCCCACTTCCGACAAACCGACATGGCGAATTTTCCCCGCCTGAACGGCTTCCACGACCGGCCCGAGGGTTTCTTCAACCGGGATGTCGGGGTCAAACCGGTGAAGTTGCCAAAGGTCGATGCGCTCCAGTTTCAGCCGCTGCAGGCTGCCGTCAATCGCCTGCCGGATGTGATCCGGGTCGCCGTTGGTCACCCACTGATTGGGGCCGGTTCGGTCAAAACCGCCTTTGGTGGCAATAATCAGTCCTTGTCGATATGGATGCAGGGCATCGGCAATCAGTTTTTCATTGGTATGCGGGCCGTAGGAATCCGCCGTATCGATAAAATTCACGCCCGACTCCACGGCTTTTTGCAAAACCGCCTTTGCCGTTTCCCGGTTCGGCGCATCACCCCACACCCCAAAACCCGTCAGTTGCATGCCGCCGTAACCCAACCGGTTAATTTCCAGGTCACCGCCCAGTTTGAAAGTTAATGCCACTTGTTCTGTTGTGTTGCTCATGGTATGGTTTGTTGATTCATTCCACCACAACACAAGATCAATCCGGTTCGCGTTCCAATTCGGAGCAAAAATTAGTCTGTGACCTCTCCAACCAAACGACAAAACCGGGCGTCCGGGCGACTTTTTACCTGACAAATTTCAACACTTCGCCCACAAACCGGTCGGTTTCCGATATAAACGGTTCGTGGTAGGATTGGTCGAAGGTGACAAACGTCGGCGCGGTTTTCGTCAGCAAATCCCGGGTTTCGTAGCCAATTTCGATGGGAACCACACCATCTTTTTTGCCCCAGAACAAGGCCACCGGAATCTGGATATTTTTCAGAAACGCGCTCCGGTCATACCCCCGAATGGTGCTTTCACCGTATTCTGTATACGCTTTCGGGTGCGAAAACTGGGCCAGAGCGGTGTTGGGTGAGGCAAATAAATAATTGATAACAA
Organism: Larkinella fluvii; assembly: GCF_051857545.1. Taxonomy (NCBI): domain Bacteria; kingdom Pseudomonadati; phylum Bacteroidota; class Cytophagia; order Cytophagales; family Spirosomataceae; genus Larkinella; species Larkinella fluvii. Next base: position 327,965 of record NZ_JBPZHB010000008.1, read on the forward strand.
ACTTCTTATCGTCGTAAATCGAAACCGGATTACCGTCCAGGTCGAGCATTCGTTTATAGAGTTCGGGCCACTCGTAGGTTCCCAGATTTTCGGCGGTTACGGGCCGGGCCTGAACGTACTGCTCGATGGCGGTATTTTTTTGCAGCCGCGCTTCCCTCAGCACCCACTCCCGCATCTGCACCAGCCAGCGGTAGGTCGAAAACGTGCCATTGACGGCGATCAACCCGCTGACCAGCTTCTGGTTGTCATTGGTCGTTAGAAATTGCCACGCCAGTTCCACGCCGAAACTATGCGCCACGAGGTAAATTTGGGTGTTGGGATACTGCTCTTTCAAAAGCTTCACAACGTAGTAGGCATCTTCGCCGAACTGCTCGTACGTCAACGTTTTCACATCCACTTTTCCCGACGCCGACCCGGCAATCCGCTGGTCCCAATACGCCACGGCCACGTCGTTTTCCAGCCCTTTGAGGTAATGCCGGTAACACATGGCGCAGTCGCCGGGACCGCCGTGCAGAAACAGAACCAGTTTGTTTGATGCCAGATTTCCGCGCACCCAGATGGGCATATCCGCGCCTTTGTGCCGTAAATAGAGCGTTCGGTCGGTCGTCGTTGTGTCGTCTTTTTCGCAGGCAACGAGCGAAACCGCCATCAAGAGAAACAGGTATGTATAGAGCGTTTTCATTTGTTTTTCAAGGGTTTACGAATACCACATTCGATTCCAAAGCGCATCAGGCTTGACGCGTTGTAGGGCCGTTGCTGCATCAGGTTCAGCTTGGCATACCAGGCGAGTGAGCGGTTTTTCCGGATCGACAGATCGCGCCCGAAACCGACCGAAACCGTCGGCAGATAGGCTCCGCGACCGGCCATTTTAACCCGCCGAAAGTCGCCGTTTTCATCGACCTCGAAGGTTTTCCCCGCCAGAAAATACCGGAAATACGAGTTGGAAAGCCCGACTTCAAAGGTACCGCCCCGCCGACCCGTCCGCTGGTAAGCCAGTTCGGGCGAAAGGATGAGGCCCACGTGGTTGTCGGGGTGATTGTAAACCGCCAGTCCGGGTGTCAACAGAAATTCTTTCCGCGCCGAATTGCGGGTTTTGATGCGGGAAATGAGCGGGTATTCGTAGGCTACTTTCAGCCCGTAGTGGGTGACAGTTTCGCCGAAATAAGCCACCCGCAGTTGCTGGGCGCGGGCTTCCGGGCTGGGCATGGCGACGAAAACCGCCAGAAGCAGGAGCCCGATACTGATGTAACGTTTCATGTTCATGGTATGGTGTTGTTTATCAGGCTGTAAAGGTCGCAGATTGGTTGCAGATGAAAGGTGTCAGAAGATGCAAAAAAACGATCAGAAGGCGACAGAAAACGCCAAACGAGCCCTACCTTTGACGGGCTATTTTAAAAACCAGACCGATTATGCACCTGACCAAAGCAGACCTTGAAACCACCGAACGAATCAAACGTCTGAATATCATCAACTCCGTCACCGGCATCAAACCGGCCAACCTCATCGGATCGGTTTCGAACGAGGGGCAATCCAATCTGGCCATTTTTAGTTCGGTGATTCATTTGGGGAGCAATCCCGCCCTGCTGGGGTTCATCCTGCGTCCCGATCGGGAAGCGGGGCAACATACCTACGAAAACATTCTGGAAACCGGTTTTTACACCATCAACCACGTTCATGAATCGTTTGCGGAACAGGCCCATTACACCTCCGCAAAATTCAAACGAGACGAGTCGGAGTTTGACAAATGCCGCTTTACGGAAGAATACCTTTCCGGTTTTAAAGCGCCTTTTGTAAAAGAAAGCAAGTTGAAACTGGGCCTGAAGTTTTTGCAGGGCATTCCGATTGAAGCCAACAACACGATGCTGATCATCGGCGAAATCGAACAGTTGATCGTGCCGGACGAAGCCGTCGATGAGCAGGGACATATTGACCTGAGCCACGTTGACGATGTGGGCATTTCAGGCTTGAACAGCTATTATAAACTGGAAAAAATCGCCCAGTTTCCGTATGCCCGCCCGCAGTCGCTGCCCAATTTCGCCGGAGAAAATGACTAGATGAAAAAGCAGGATTTACCCACAAAAATCTGTCCGATTTGTGGAAAACCGTTTAGCTGGCGAAAAAAATGGGAAACCGTCTGGAGCGAGGTGAAATATTGCAGTGAACGATGCCGGCGAAACAAAAATACCGGTTTGTAAGACGTTACCCATTCAGCCGTTCCAGACCACATCGGCGGTATTGGCTCGATTTCTTCGCGTTATCCACCACTCCACAAAAACCAGATTCGGCACCCAGCATAACCAGGCTACGACCGGGAATGCCACCGAAAACGGCAAGTGAAAAACTGCTAGTTCAACGGGCAAGATGATCCGCAGTGTCACCGCTGACAGGGTGGCCGCGTAACTGCGGAACATCCAATCCTGGTGGCTGCGAATCTGGCCCTGGCGAATCGCCCGGTAGGCCCGGAAAGTCGTATAAAACCAGGCGATGGCCAACCCGGCAAAACCCACAGCCGCCACCCAGCCCGTACTGGCAAACCAGGCTGCGCAGAATGCGGCCACGCTCGCAACCAGTATGCTGAACACGTAGAGTTTTCCCAGTCGCCGGTGTAACCCGACCCGGCGCTGGCGGAGTTGGCGGGAGAATTGAAATGGCCCCAGACTCAGCGCAACAGCACCCAGACCAACGTGGGTGAAGAAGACCGTTCGCCAGAACAGGTTGCCCAACGGCTTGTTGGTGAGAAAACCGGGTTGGTAGCCCGGCAGAAAATAGGCCAGGGCATAGAGTGCCACGCCGAAAATCAGGAAATACCCAAACCCGGTGGCGACCTTGCTGAAGAGCCTTTTCAGGAGCATTGTGTTTTCGAAAATTACGGGTGGCAGGTTCAGATTGCAAATCTTGATCAGCCGCCCATGTGCGAATCGTTGTTGATGTACTCGAATTTATGGTTCCAGACCAAGGCAATCTGCGTAGCGCGCTGGCGGGTTAGCTCGGCATTGGTCCCCTCAAAATGTTCCGTAAGCGTTTCTGAAAATAGCTTCAGCCACCGCTCAAAATGGTCGAGCGTCAGCGTATGTTGCTGATTGATGAGCAGATGGGGCCGAAACGGATGACCATGGTAGGCGTCATTGCCCAGAATGATGTTTTCCCAGAACGCGTACATTTTGGGTAAATGCTTCGCCCAGTCGACGTGGGCGACATCGGTAAAAATGGGGCCGATGAAGTCGTCAGCCTGTACTTTCTCATAAAATGAATCCACCAAAAACCGGATGGCTTCCGGCGAATCCAGCGTGCGTTTGCTCATCAACTCCCGGTTTTATACGTTACTACGTTGAGAACACATTTTCGTAGACTTCCGGTTTAAACCCGAGTGCAATAATCTGATTTTCTGCTTCGATCAGCGGCCGGCGAATCACCGACGGCTTGTCGATCATCAGCGCAATGGCGTTTTCCATCCGGGTCGGTTTTTCGGCCTCGGGCAGTTTTTTCCAGGTCGTTCCGGCGCGGTTCACCAGTTCTTCCCACGGCTTCTGCGTCAGCCAGTGTTCAATCGTTTTCCGGTCGATGCCCTGTTTTTTGTAGTCGTGAAACTGGTACGCAATGCCGTGTTCAGCCAGCCAGACACGGGCTTTTTTCACGGTATCGCAATTCGGAATGGCGTAGAGGGTGTACATGAATGGCGTATATTGAGCCGCAAAAGTAGCGAATTTGCGGGTTGTAATCAGCGGTTTTGGAGAGTAGTTTGGCGGGGCGTTCCCCTTTCAGTAAAAGCTCATCGAACCACCGCGACGGGACTTTCCCGCACAGAAACGAACCCTTTGCCATGAAATGTATTCCGGTTTCTTATCACCATTCGGCGGTGATATTTTTTTTTAGTATCTTCTTTTGCCAGATATCCTTTGGGGTTCCAACCGATGTAAAGCCCGTTCATCTTCGGACGGAATACAAACTGAATCCGGTTGTGGATGCAACGACTCCCCGTTTAAGCTGGGAACTGACGTCGGCAACCCGGGGACAACTCCAAACCGCCTATCAGATTATGGTGGCTTCGTCGCCGGCGTTCTTAGCCGCCGACAAAGCCGACCTCTGGAACTCCGCCAAACAACCGGGCCGCGCCACCAACCAGATCGAGTATGCCGGAAAACCGCTCTCCGCCCGGACGGTTTGTTACTGGAAAGTTCGGAGTTGGGACAAAAACGGCCAGCCGGGTCCGTGGAGTGCCCCCGCCCGCTGGGAAATGGGTTTGCTCGATCCATCCGACTGGAAAGCAAAATGGATCGGGAATGATCTGACGGCTCTGGGCAAAGGGAAGGTGTATCATTTACCACCAGCCCCGTTTTTCCGGAAAGAAACGACCCTGAAAGCGCCTGTTAAACGGGCCCGCTTATACGTCACCTCATTGGGTTTATACGAATTCCAGATCAACGGAAAACGGATTGGGAACGATTACTTTATACCGGGCTGGACGGATTACAACAAGCGGGTTTATTACCAGACGTATGACGTCACAGCCAATTTAAAAGCGGGCAAAAATGCACTCGGCGCCATCGTTTCGGAGGGTTGGTATGCCGGATATCTGGGCTACGCGCTGCTGATTGGCAACCCTGTCGTGAAAAATTTCTACGGCGATGTGCCCCTGCTGAAAGCGCAGCTCGAAGTGGAATATGCCAATGGACAAAAAGAAACGATTGCAACGGATCAAACCTGGAAAACGAACCACGGCCCGATCCTGGAAGCAGACATTTTAAATGGAGAAACCTACAACGCCAATCTGGAATTTGAGAACTGGAGCCAAAGCGGTTTTGCCGATGCGAATTGGAAGAACAGCACCGTTTATCCAGACAAACCGGAGCGGAAGATAGAGACCTATCCCGGCAATCCAATTCAGGTTTTTCAGGAATTAAAATCAAAAACCGTCACTCCAAAATCAGGGGGACGCTACCTTTTTGACCTGGGGCAAAATTTTGCCGGCGTGGTGCGGCTGCACGTCAAAGGAAACAAAGGCGATACGATTCGCTTAAAATTTGGCGAAATGTTATTTCCGAATGGGGAAATCATGACGGAAAATTTACGGAAAGCACGCGCAACCGATACGTACATTTTAAAGGGCCGAAAAGACGGTGAAACGTGGACGCCCAAATTCACCTACCACGGTTTTCAATACGTTGAAGCGACCGGTTTTAAAACCGCTCCCGGCCTGGATGCCATCACAGGAATCGTGCTGAGTTCGGCCACTCCGCAGGCCGGTTCGTTTGAAACGGATAGCCCATTGATCAACAAGCTCTACCAAAACATTGTCTGGACGCAGCGATCGAATTATTTTGATATTCCGACGGATTGCCCGCAGCGCGATGAACGACTGGCCTGGACGGGCGATGCGCAGGCCTACATCAAATCTGCCACCTTCAACAACGACATTGCGGCTTTTTTCACCAAGTGGCTGGTGGATTTAAACGACGCCCAGCGGGCCGATCAGGCGTATCCCTTGTATGCCCCCGCGCCCAGTGTTCGGAAAACCGATACGTATTCGCCCGGCTGGTCCGAAGCAGGTATTGTTTGCCCCTATATCATTTATAAGACCTACGGCGATACCCGCGTGATCCGCAAGTTCTGGCCCAATATGGTCGCTTACCTCCAGTTTATGGAAGCAAAGAGCAACGGCGAATACGTTTATAAAGAGCGTAGTTTTGAAGACATTGCCCCTAAAGGCGGATACGGTGACTGGCTTTCCGTCGGCAAAAAAACACCGCCTGATTTGCTGGCCTCGCTGTATTATGGCTATGTGGCTTCGTTGATGGCCGAAATGGCCAAAGCGATTGGCAAATCCGACGAAGCCGCTCATTTTGAAGGTATTTTTACGAAAATCAAACAAACTTTTTTGAAACATTATACGGATTCAACCGGCAAGTTTAAAACGAACAGTGCCGCGTATGGCGATGGTGAAGGCTACGTAGATGGTACGATGGGTTTTGACGGTCATACGCAAACGGCGTATGCCAACGCAATTTATATGCACATGCTGAAGCCGGAACACGATCAGAAAGCCGGGGACTGGCTGATGGAACTGATCAAAGCAAATGACAATAAACTCGCAACCGGTTTTTTAGGGTTAAAACCTTTGCTGCCCGCACTTTCCAGTACGGGAAACTCACAGGAAGCTTACCGATTGCTATTGAGTACCGAATATCCGTCCTGGGGTTTTGAAGTGGTCAACGGGGCCAATACGATCTGGGAACGCTGGAACAGCTACATCAAAGGCAAAGGATTTGAAAATAATTCCGGAATGAATTCATTTAATCACTATGCTTTTGGCTCCGTCAACGAATGGTTATTTGGCCATGCGGCCGGTATCAAAGTGGGCGAAGCCGGGTATAAAACGATTATGATTCGGCCGGAAATTGCCAGCGAGGGCATCCGTTCCGTGAAAGCGACGTACCATTCCATCAGCGGCCTCATCGAAAGTGCCTGGAGAAAAACCGGCTCAACCCTTACCCTGCAAATGACGATTCCCGTGAACACCACGGCAACGGTTTTTATCCCGACTACCAATCCCGCCACGGTTTTAGAATCGTCGAAATCGCTGAAAACGAATCCGGCGATCACCGTGAAGGAATTTAAAGACGGGTATTTACAACTTGAAATCGGCTCCGGCCCGTATCATTTCAAGTCCCAAAATTAAGTACTCCAACAAACAACCCAATCTCTATAAACCAACTCCCACCTTGAAAAACCTGCTCCTCATTCTGTTTCTGGGCGTCGGCCTTCTGACCCACGCTCAGCCAGCCACCGATGCTTTTCTGCCCGGTGACCTTCTGCCCGACGCCCCCGAGCTGGCCCCGCGCGGCCCCCATGCCGTTGGTGTTCGAACCTTGAAACTCATTCACACGGCGCAGGTCGATGTGCTGCATACCAAAGAAGGCAAAAGTCCGCTGTATGACCGGCCCTTGACGGTGGAAGTCTGGTATCCCGCCAAAATACCGGCGGGAAAATCGCAACTCGTCACCTACGAAGACGCGCTGGGCCGCGCCAACGATCCCAAACGGCCGCTGGTGCCGTTTACGTTTGGCGGCCGGTCCTTGCGTGAAGCCGATCCCGATCCGGCCGGGGGTGCCTATCCGCTGGTTATTGTGTCGCACGGGTATCCGGGTTCGCGGCTGTTGCTGACGTATCTGACGGAAAATCTGGCGTCAAAAGGCTACGTCGTGGTCGCCATTGGCCACACCGAATCGACCTATCAGGATCTGGCCGGTTTTCAGAGTACCCTGCTCAACCGCTCGCTCGACGACCTGTTTGTGCTGAACGAAATGGCGCGGCTGGGTGCTAAAACCGCCAAAAGTTTTCTGAGCGGTTTAGTCGACACCGACAATACCGCCCTAATCGGCTATTCGATGGGGGGCTACGGCGCGCTCAATGTGATGGGCGCCGGGTATAGCGCGCAGGCGGTTAAGTTCTTCGGTCAGTTGGCGGGGGGCAGCACGGCCCTGCAAACCCGCACCCTGAGCGATCCCGGCTACAAAGCCTCGATTGACCCGCGCATCAAAGCTACGGTGGCGTTTGCGCCCTGGGGCATGGAGCGGGGCGTTTGGGATGCCGAAGGGCTGGCGGGTCTGACCGGGCCGACGCTGTTTGTGGCTGGCAGCAAAGACGACGTTTCGGGGTACGAAAAAGGCATCAAAGCCATTTACGACGGCGCCGTCAACGCCGACCGGTATTTGCTGACCTACGTCAACGCCCGGCACAACGTGGCTCCTAACCCACCCCCGGCCGCCACGCTGAAACCCGGCCAGCCGCTCGACGATTACCAGCATTTTTCGGAACCGGCCTGGAACGAACGCCGGATCAACAACATCAACCAGCATTTTGTCACCGCCTTTCTGGGCATTCACCTCAAGAAACTCGACTACGCGAAGTACCTGGATCTGCCGGAAACCGCCACGACCGAACCGTGGACAGGTTTCAAACCCCGGACGTCGGTGGGGCTGGAAATGCGGCACGCCAAGCCGTAGAGCAGTTGCAATCCACGATAGATTAGGGCTTTGAATGAATTATTTCGTAATTTCGATGGTTCTGAGATAGCTAATTCACGTGCTCATGATTGAAAGACCCCTGACAGACTGGTTGCCTCTGACGATGAAAGAAGTCGAAAAAAGAGGCTGGGATGAAGTTGATATTGTGCTTGTTTCAGGGGATGCTTACGTAGACCATCCGGCTTTTGGAACCGCCGTGATTGGCCGTATCATGGAAAGTGAAGGCTTTCGGGTCGCCATTATTGCCCAGCCCAACTGGAAAGACGACCTGCGCGATTTCCGGAAGTTTGGCAAGCCCAAATACTTCTTTGGCGTGACGGCGGGTTGTATGGATTCGATGGTCAACCACTATACGGCCAACAAACGCCTGCGCTCCAACGACTCCTATACGCCCGGCGGTGAAGCGGGTTTCCGGCCCGACTATGCCACCATTGTGTATACCAAAATTCTGAAAGAAATCTACCCCGATGTGCCGGTTTTGCTCGGCGGCATCGAGGCCTCTTTGCGTCGGGTAACCCATTACGACTACTGGCAGGACAAACTGATGCCATCGATTCTGGTAGATGCCGGGGCTGATATGTTGGTATACGGTATGGGCGAGCAACCCCTGCGCGAAATCCTGAAACTGGCGCGGCAGGGTGTGCCGTTTTCGTCGATGCGGAACATCAATCAGGTGGCTTTTCTGCACGATGCCAGCACCGAATTACGCGATTACAATGCGTGGAGTTCGGTTGAACTGGCGAGCCACGAGGTCTGTCTGGAAGATAAAATCAAGTATGCGGCCAACTTCAAAATTGTGGAGGTGGAGTCGAACAAGTGGCAGGCCAACCGGATTCTCCAGAAAGTCGGCGACCAGATTCTGGTGATCAACCCGCCGTTCAAGACGATGGAGGAAGCCGAAATCGACCAGTCGTTCGATTTACCCTACACCCGCCTGCCGCACCCGAAATACAAAAAACGGGGGCCGATTCCGTCCTACGAGATGATCAAGTTCTCGGTCAACATGCACCGGGGTTGTTTTGGCGGCTGTAGTTTCTGCACCATTTCGGCGCACCAGGGCAAGTTTGTAGCCTCGCGGAGCGAAAAGTCGGTACTGAAAGAAGTCGAAGAAATTACGAAGCATCCCGAATTCAAAGGCTACATCTCGGATTTGGGCGGGCCATCGGCCAATATGTACAAGATGAAGGGCAAAGACGAGTCGATCTGCGCCCGGTGCCAAAGCCCGAGTTGCATTCACCCGGTGATTTGCTCGAATCTCGATACATCGCACAAACCGATGACGGAGTTGTATCGCAAAGTGGACGCCCACCCCGCCATCAAAAAGGCATTTGTGGGTTCGGGCGTACGCTACGATTTGCTGGTCGATGATTTCAATAAAAACAACGCCGACGGCAACCACGACGAATACATGGAGCAACTGGTTACGCGCCACGTATCGGGCCGGTTGAAGGTCGCGCCCGAGCATACGTCGGACGATACGCTGCGGGTGATGCGAAAACCGTCGTTCAAGTACTTCAAGCTCTTCAAGGAGAAATACGACAAGATTCAGGAAAAGTTTAACCTCAAGCAGCCGCTGATTCCGTACTTCATTTCGTCGCACCCCGGCTGTGAAGAACAGGACATGGCCAATCTGGCCGCCGAAACCAAGGACCTCGGTTTCCAACTCGAACAGGTGCAGGACTTTACGCCCACACCGATGACGGTAGCCGAGGTGATCTATTACTCCGGCGTTCATCCGTACACACTGAAACCGGTGAAAACCGCCAAAACCCGGGAGGAAAAAAAGAACCAGAATAATTATTTCTTCTGGTACAAACCGGAATACAAAAACTGGATTCGCGACCGGCTGACCAAGCTCAACCGCCCGGATTTGCTCGAACGGCTTTTGGGAAGTGCCAAAAAAGAAAGCACCAACAAGTATACCGGGAATTACAACGGCCGGAAACGGAAGTAAAGCGGTTGCCTGCTACAGCCTATTCGTCAGGTAACCCCGAAAAACCGACCTAGCCTAAAGGCCATTTTTGCAGCAGTTTTATGAATTCAATCACCATTTTACCCCGAAGGGGTTTTCTGTCAATAGCTACGCAGGCCCAGTCAGTGTATAAGCCCCGACAGGGGCGGCCTCAAACACCGAAATAGCCATTAGAACGCCCCGCCTGGGGCTGAAATGACGAAGAATAAGACGGTCTCTATTGACAGAAAATCCCTCCGGGGTTAGCCTGTCCATTGACTTTTCTGCTAAAGATCTTGTCTTAAATGAGTTACCTCAAATCGACGCTATGATCATTGGGGAAATCTTCGCCACTCCAGATTTTCTGTGAACTCCATTGAACTGGTGCATCGGCCCAAAAAGGGTCTGAATCGGGCAAGCCAAGGGGCAGGAAAAGAGCGGTGCAAAGGTAGGGACTGCCCTGGTTGTTGTACACGTCGGCGATGTCCGGCTGTGAACCGTACAAACCGAGGGTCAGCCAGCCATTGTGATAAGTCGAAGGACTCTCCAGCGTTTTTTTCAGAACCGCCGTCAGGGCACCGCGAACCTGCGCCGGTTTCAGTTGTTCCGGCAGGGCTTTGCGCCAGGCCATGTCTGCCAGGTGATGAAAAGCCGCGCCCCGGTAAATGATCGAACGACCCGTCGCGGGAAAGGTGCCATCCGTATTGATCAATCGCTCCTGAATGACGGCATAGCGTTCATTGCGCTTCTTTATTTTCAGCGTCATATCTTTGTAAGACCCATTTTTTCCGTTGATGATCCCGGTAATGGTGGCCAGATAGGGCTGCATGACGTAGCTGTTGTAGTAGTCGAACGCAAAGTGCGTGCCGTCGGAATACATCCCATCCCCTACATACCACTGCTCCAGTTGTTGCAGGGCATAATCCACCCGCATGGGGTCCCATTCGTAGCCGTATTTACAAAAAAAGGCTTCGGTCATCGCCGAAAACAGCAGCCAGTTCGAGAAACCGGGGCGGTACCGGCGGGTCGTTTTAAATCCGTTGACCAGTCGGTTTCGGGTAGTCGCATCCAGGTTTTCCCAAAGCCAGGGTGCCCGTACAAACGCAAAAGCCAGAAAGGAAGCATCGACCAGTTGCTGGGCGGCCACATCGAACCGCAGGTAATCGTTCTTCGTCGAATCCAGCGCATTTGACAGCCCTTGCAATGTCCACTGTCGGTATTGGTTGCGCAGGGCCACCTCTTCCGGTGTTCCGCCTTCCCCTTGCAGCCAGGGCGCTATGCCGCTCAACACCCGTCCCAGCACTTCCAGATACTGCACCTGAATCCGCTGCGCCTTGTTGTCGACCCGTTGGGAGGTGATCTGGGGCATCACGATGCGGAGGCTGTCGTGCGCCAGACTCCGCAAAACCGGGCGAACCATTTTGTCCATTTCGGCCAGCCAAAGCTGCCGGTCGGTGATCAACGGAGCTTTTTTGACAGCGATTTTTTTCTGCGCAAAACCGGGATTGGCCAGCGTCGCCAGCAGCAGTAGGACGAAACAGGTAGCGGTGTTTCTTTTCATAGGGAGGGTGCTAAAGGAAGAATACCGGGATTGTGCAGGCCAGTAGGCTGGAAAGTTACAAATCCGGGCGTTGTAAGCACAAAGCGAAATAAACAAAATAGAAATAAAAAAATAGACCTGTCAGGTTTTTGAAACCTGACAGGTCTATTTTTTTATTTCTATTTTGTTGGTACCCTACCGATTAACCCAGTTTCACTTTCAGATTCTGATCCAGTGCTTCCAGGAAATCTTCGGTATTGAGGTAGTGTTCACCAGCGACGAGTTTGGTGCCGCTCGGGAACGCCGACAAGGCCAGATCCTTCGTCATTTTCCCGCTTTCAACGGTTTCAACGCACACTTCTTCCAGCGCCAGGCTGAAGTCGATCAGCGCCTGGTTGCCGTCCAGTTTACCCCGGAAAGCCAGACCACGCGTCCAGGCAAAAATCGAGGCAATCGGGTTGGTCGAAGTCGGGTTGCCTTTCTGGTGTTCACGATAGTGGCGCGTAACCGTCCCGTGGGCCGCTTCCGCTTCCATCGTTTTGCCGTCGGGCGTCACCAGTACGGACGTCATCAAACCGAGTGAACCGAAACCCTGGGCTACGGTATCCGACTGAACATCACCGTCGTAGTTTTTACACGCCCAGACAAAGTTACCTTCCCATTTCAGGGCCGATGCCACCATGTCGTCGATCAGGCGGTGTTCGTAATGAACGCCTTTCGCCTTGAATTCGGCTTCGTAAATTTCCTGGAAAATATCCTTGAAACGACCGTCGTATTTTTTCAGGATCGTGTTTTTGGTCGACAGGTACAGCGGCCAGTTTTTCTGCAACGCCATGTTGAAACACGCATGGGCAAAACCACGGATGGATTCGTCCACGTTGTACATGCCCATGGCCACACCCGGCCCCTGGAACTGGTACACTTCGTATTCCTGCACGGTGCCGTCTTCGCCTTCGAACTTCATCGTCAGCTTGCCTTTGCCCGGCACCAGAAAATCCGTCGCCCGGTATTGGTCACCGAAGGCATGACGACCAACAATGATCGGGGCCGTCCAGTTGGTGACCAGACGCGGCACGTTTTTGATCACGATAGGTTCGCGGAAAACCGTACCGTCCAGAATGTTCCGGATGGTGCCGTTCGGCGATTTCCACATTTGTTTCAGATTGAATTCTTTGACACGGTCTTCGTCGGGCGTGATGGTGGCGCATTTGATACCGACACCGTATTCTTTGATGGCATTGGCGGCATCGATCGTTACCTGGTCGTTGGTCTCATCGCGGTATTCTACGCCCAGATCGTAGTATTTAATGTCAACATCGATGTAGGGTAGGATGAGTTTGTCTTTGATAAACTTCCAGATAATTCGGGTCATTTCGTCACCATCCAGTTCGACAACCGGATTTGCCACTTTAATTTTCTCCATTTGTTTTCTATCAATCAAGTGAAACGATACAGGAAATCAGCCGCAAAGGTAACAATTCTGCCAATACCGGGAAATGAAAGTTACAAACCGGGGTAGGTTAAGTTGGTGCAATGCAAGTTGTTTTGATAGCCCACTTGTGGAGCCTCGTTTGCGTCATCCTTCCCGTAGGGATGTTCCATTTTGTAGGGACCGTATCTGCTTATAGGGAGATGAGTCCCGTAGGGATGGTGCATTTCGTACCTACACGATAGGTCATCCCTACGGGATTGTTTTAGTTTTCCTATGAACATGGTTGCTACAAAATGGATTATCCCTACGGGATTATTTTTGATTTTTCTGTAGGGTTCCGGTTGCGCCATCTATCCTAACTAATTAACCAAGTAAAATTTGACCTTACTTACCTGAAATAGAGACAGTTGCTGTTTTTTTGGTTTGCTCGTTTATTTTGTATAAGATCAATAAAGGCTTAGAAAACCGGATTGGTGCTAATTCTAGTCAATAAAAAAATGTGAATACCGGTTTATGCCGTATATTTAAACGCTTTGCCGTCTAATCTTCAAATAAAATTTGGCTATTCCATGAAAAACTTTACAAAAATCATTTTTTTGCTTCTGGTGACGCCAACGTTACTTTTAGCACAATCGAAAAAAGCCAAGGCTCCCGACAAACTCGAGCGTCTGAAACAGGAAGCCGTCGCCGACATCGACAAGCGGAAAGACCAGGCGCAGCAGATCAACGACATGCTGTTCAGCTTTTCGGAACTGGGTTTTCAGGAAGAAGAAACCTTCAAATACCTGACGACCTTGCTCGAAAAAGAAGGATTTAAGGTACAGAAAGGCATTGCCAACATGCCAACGGCCTGGATTGCAACCTGGGGAAGCGGCAAACCCGTGATCGCCATCGGTTCCGACGTCGACTGCATTCCGAAAGCCAGCCAGAAACCGGGGGTGGCCTACCACGATCCGCTGGTCGAAGGCGCACCGGGCCACGGCGAAGGCCACAACTCTGGTCAGGCTCTGAACATCGTTGCGGCCCTGGCGGTGAAGCAACTGATGGAACGCGAGAAAATACCGGGGACGCTGATGCTGTGGCCGGGGGTGGCCGAGGAGTTGGTGGGTGCTAAAGCTTTCTACGTCCGCGACGGTTATTTCAAGGATGTGGATGCCTGTATTTTTACGCACGTCGGCAACAACCTCGGCGTTTCGCACGGCGATGCGGGAAACAACGGTCTGGTATCCGTAAAATTTACGTTTGAAGGACAGGCGGCCCACGCAGCCGGTGCGCCCTGGCGGGGCAAAAGTGCGCTGGATGCCGTTGAACTGATGAACATCGGCTGGAACTTCCGGCGCGAACACCTCGAACTGACCCAACGGTCGCATTACGTCATTTCCGACGGCGGTGACCAGCCCAACGTGGTGCCCTCGAAAGCCGCCGTCTGGTATTATTTCCGCGAGCGGTCGTACCCCAAAATCAAGAAACTTTACGAAACCGGCGTTAAAATTGCGGAAGGTGCAGCCTTGATGACGGACACCAAGTTTACCTACGAAATTCTGGGATCGGCCTGGCCGGGGCACTTCAACAAACCGATTGCCGAAGCCATGGACGCCAACATCCGGAAAGTAGGGCTGCCGGTTTGGTCGGAAGAAGACCAGATGCTGGCCAAAGCGTCGCAGAAGGAATTGCAGGCCCCGAAAGTGGAAGGACTGGCGATGAAACTCGACAGCATGAAATCGCCCTCGGCACCAACCGCCATGATGGGTGGTCAGGTGATGACATCCATGGGTGGCGGCTCCGACGACATCGCCGACATTTCGTGGTCGTTGCCGACGGTCGTACTGCGGTATCCGTCCAACATTCCGGGCTTGCCGGGCCACCACTGGTCGAACGCCATTTCGATGGCAACGCCGATTGCCCACAAGGGCGTCGTAGCCGGTGCCAAAGCGGAAGCCATGACGCTGCTGGATATGTTGCTGAAACCCGAAATTATCAAAAATGCGTGGGAGTATTACACCAAAGAACAGACGAAAGAGATCAAATACACACCACTAATCTCGCCCAAAGAATACCCGGCCGTGTATCTGAATAAGGAGATCATGACGAAATTCAAGCCGGAATTGAAGAAATATTACTACGATCCGACCAAATACAAAACCTACCTGGAGCAGTTGGGCATCAAGTACCCCACCCTGCGCGACGACCAGAGAGCGGAATTGATGAAGGAAAAAGAATCGAAAGGAAAGTAACCGGCCATGACGGAAATCGATTTACTGGGATATGCCCTGAACCAGTTTGCGGGAATGGATGAGGAAGCTTTTGCCTTGTCCATTCCCTATTGGCAAAAGAAACATTACCGGAAAGGCGAGTTTTACAATGAGTACAAAAACGTCTGCAAACACCTCGGTTTTATTCTGGACGGAGTTTTCAGGACGTATTATGTGAATGAGGAAACCGCCGAAGAAAAGAATGTTTTCTTCTTCACGCAGAACCAGATCGTCGTTTCCTACAAGAGTTTTGTCAACCAGACACCCTGCAATTATTACACGGAATCGATGGTCGATTCCACCATTCTGTACATTCATATCAACCACATCAACCAGCTCTACGCGCAATCCCAACCGTGGGAGCATTTCGGAAGGCTGGTGGCCGAGCGGGCGTTTAACATGGCGATGGACCGTGCCGAGGATTTCCTGTTTAAAACACCAGAACAACGGTATCTGGAACTGATTGAACAGCATCCCGATCTTTACAACGCCATTCCACTCTACCACATTTCTTCGTACCTCGGGATTCAGGGACCGTCGCTGAGCCGCATCCGCAAAAGAATGGTCGGGCGTTGACAACGAGGTAATTCCCCAATCAACTTTTAAATAAAGTGCGTATCAATCACTGAACAGGAATCGATTCAGTGTGTATTGGAAATCAAGGCCCGGGTTTTTATGCGAGACACATGGGACGCATCCGGGTCTGGAATAAAGTAATCGTGTTCGTCGACCCATTCCGCCGATTGCACAATACCGGCCGTTATACCCAGCCCTGCCGCAATCAGGCCGCTAAGCATACTCAACACACCACTACCGGCGATGGAAGCCAGAACGAAAAAGAGGGCCAGGGCGGCCAAAGCAAGGGTTGGTTTTCTCATGGCAATACGCAGGGTTGGTGGTGTGAATGTCCGTCTCTCGGCTTTCTATAAGGTTGGACGAAGGAAGTTGGAAGAAGTCACGTGTTCCGGTAAAAATTTTGGGTGATTGCTCCGAAAAGTTTTTTCGCCCGCTTTCGCTTTCTTAACCTGGGTTAAAAATATTGGTCGCCATCCTGCCGAATTTTGTCCTGTTCAAATCGCTGAACGACAAACGAAAACATACCTTCTAAACGATACGATCATGAAAGCCAGTAAAACCAAAACCATCCTGTTTGTTACCGGAGCCTTCGTCACCAACAGTGGCTGGGATGAATGGAAAGCCTATTTCGAAAGCAAAGGCTATCAAACCCTCGCCCCGGCCTGGCCCTATAAAAACGGCACGGCAGCCGAGTTGAGAAACCGCCAGCCAAACGACACCGACCTGGCCGCCCTGACCCTCGGCGAACTCGTTGACCACTACGCGGCTATTGCCAAAAGCCTGCCCGAAAAACCGATCATCATCGGACACTCGCTGGGCGGTTTGATCACGCAGATTCTGGTGAGCCGCGATCTGGCGGCAGCCGCCGTCGCCATCCACTCCGTGCCGCCACAAGGCGTTTTTCCCTACGAATTTTCGTTTCTGAAAGCCGGCTGGAAAGCCCTCGGGTTGTTTACCTCGCTCAAGAAAACCTACCTGATGTCTTTCAAAGACTGGCAATACGCTTTCGTGAATAACATGCCGCTGGCCGAGCAACAAAAGGCATACGACGAAAACACGATTCCGGAATCGAAAACCGTTGCCCGCGGGGGGCTGACCAGTGCCGCCAAAGTGGATTTTGCCAAACCGCACGTTCCCCTCCTGCTCACCTCCGGCGAAATCGACAACATCATCCCGGCCCATTTGAACTACCGGAATTTCAAAGCGTATAAGCCTAACGGTTCAGTACTGGATTATAAGGAATTTCCGGGGCGTAACCACTACGTGCTGGGTCAACCGACCTGGAAGGAAGACGCCGATTATATCCTGGACTGGCTCACCAAACACGTCTGATCAGATTGTCTGATGCCCGCTGCCTATTCTCATCAAGTACCGAAGCAGTCTACATTGTTGTTGAACGATAGTTCGACAGACTTTTTTTAGGAATTTGTCAAATAAATCAGTTAATTCTATTGCGATACGATAGATGATAAGATAGTATTGCTGAATGGAACCCGTTTAGGAATTGAAAAAAGAAAAATTTTCGGCATGGAACAACTGGATGAAATTGACAAAAAACTGCTGCGGCTTTTGCAGGAAGACGCGAAACTAACCACCAAAGAACTAGCCTCCCAACTGGGCTTGACCCTCTCACCGGTTTACGAACGGATCAAACGGCTGGAAGGTCTCGGTTTTATCAAACAGTATGTGGCGGTTTTGGATAAAAACCTGCTGGGCCAGCCAATTACTACGTTTTGCCAGGTATCGATGCGGTATCACGACAAGGCTTTCATCAACAAGTTTGAAGAAGAAATCAAGAAGCTGGTTGAAGTCCAGGAGTGTTACCACATGGCCGGACAGGTCGACTTCCTGTTGAAAATCCACGTCGGCAGTTTAGACGAATACCACAACTTCGTAAAATACAAACTGTCTGAAATTGAGAATATTGGCACCCTGAACAGTACGTTTGTGCTGAAAGAAATCAAACGCAATCTGGGCTATCCGATTCACTGATTGTCGATGCGGGGCAATGACCAGCCTTTCCGGATGGCCAGCAGACGAATCAGGGTAATGGATCCGGCGGAAAGCAGGAAATTAATGGTTGGGTCGAGTTCCAGCGTATGGCCGATCAGGTAAATGATGGCTCCGGCCAGGCAGGCGGTGGCGTAAATCTGCCGGTCGAAAATCAGGGGCAAATCATTCACCAGCGTATCCCGCAAAACGCCCCCGAAAAGTGCCGAAATCATACCCAACAGAATGGCGGCCCAGTGGTTGACATCCAGACTCAGGGCTTTTTGCATGCCGAATATGGTGTAAATACCGATGCCCAGCGTATCGAAGAACAGCAATGCGTTGCGAAGTTTCCCGAGCCACCACCGACGGCCTAAAACCGCAACGCCGACGCTGCCCATGATCACGATCAGGTAATTCGGGTCCCTGATCCAGGCGATGGGGTAAGCTCCCATCACCACATCACGCAGGGTACCGCCACCGGTAGCCGTCAGGAAGCCAATAAAAAAGATACCGAATAAATCATGGTACATTTTTTTGCTCAAGGCCGACAGGGCGCCCGAAATGGCGAAAACACTCGTCCCGACGAGGTCGATGAAATACCCGGTTGTCATGTTTCAAAGGAAACACTTTTCTGGCATATCCTGCGAAAATTATCCGGTTTCAGCGTCGATTGAACGTGGATCTCAACGATTCTTTCTCCGGTTTAAAAAACCGCCGGATGGGTTTTACGATGGGGTATTGAGCCAGACGACTTTTTGTTCCGACTGGTGTTCCTGCCCGATAATGTCCCGGTAGAGTTCGGGTCGACGGGCCAGTTTGTAGCGATAACCGCCCGCCCGCGTCAGCTTTTCCGGGGTGCAAACCGCCATCGCCAGGTCATTGCCGAGCGTCCGGCATTCGGCCAGCACATCGCCAAACGGGTCGATAATCATTGAGCAGCCGTTCTTGAGCTGATCGTCGTCCATGCCAATTGGGTTGGAAAAAACCACGTAAATGCCGTTGTCGTAGGCCCGGGCCGGGAGCCACTTCATCAACCAGGCGCGGCCTTTCATGCCGTCAAATTCGAGCCGCAGCGAGGTTGGATCCTGCTCCCGGTTTTCCCAGAGCACCGGATCGACAAAACCGGCACCGGGGCGGGTCGAGGGCGTGCCCATCGTGACGTGCGGCATGAAAATGATGTCGGCGCCCAGCAACGTGGTGGCCCGGACGTTCTCGATGATGTTGTTGTCGTAACAGATCAAAATGCCACATTTCCAGCCCTTGATCTCAAACACGACGTATTGATCACCCGGCAACACATGCGGATTGATAAAGGGATGGAGTTTGCGGTATTTGGCCACCAGCCCGTTTTCATCGACGCACACGTACGGTTTATACAGGCGGTTTTGGTCGTCTTTTTCGAACAAACCGGCCAGAACCACAATCTGGTGTTCGCGGGCAATTTCGGTCAGCGCCCGAACGCTGTCGCCGTCGGGTACGGGCTCGGCCAGTTCCAGCATTTGCTCCCGCGACAGGTGCCGGGCGTGGGTATAACCGGTAATCGAACACTCGTGAAAAGCGATGACGTCGGCACCCTGTTGGGCTGCCTGCGCGGCTAACTGGCGGATAATCGAAAGGTTATAGTCCTTATCACCGTTGCGGTGTTCAAACTGGGCGGTGGCAATGCGAAGCGGTTCCATCCCGCAAAAGTAAAACGAGAATCCAGTTTCGGCTAATGAATAACACCCCCATTTATCAGAATTCAAGAAATACCCGTTCGGTTTGTTGCCCCGTTAGGGGCTCCACAGCGTAGCGTCGGTAGCAAGAAGGACCGCATACCCAGCGTGCCGTGAGGTACGCGACCACCGTCTTGCTAAAAATAGTTGCGTGCCTGACGGTACGCGGAATCGTGAAAAACCATGTTGACTACCGACGCTACGCTGTTCAATCCCTCCGGGATTTTTGGATTTAAAAATCCCGGAGGGATGACCCATGCTGTAGCGGTGGGGTTTAGCCCACCGAATCACGGAAGATCGAATGCATGAAATCCCGGAGGGATGACCCATGTTGTAGTCTATTTCAGAGAACGATTTTTCCTTGAATCTTAATTAACCGTGGGCGGCTTTGTTCAACCCAACGACAAACTTCTAGGGCTTGGCCGCTTCCTGCACCATCTTCTGCTGCAACCACGCCAGGTTAAACCGGTAGTGAATGCTGCTGCTGATGAGATGAATCAGATTGTCAGGCGTTTGGGTCAGGGCCAGATACCCGCGCGGTTCGGCATTTGTTGCGTTCATTTCAAACGCACCCGTCCAGGCTCCGCCGTTGAGGTAGCGGTATTTCCCGTCGGTTAACAACTTCTTTACCGGCCAGGTTTTGCCTTCGTCGAAGGAAAGGGCCGCGTACATGCCGTAGCCTTTAAACTGTTTTCCGCTGGCGTCGGTAAACACCATGCCTTTCTTTGTTTCGTCGGGTTCTTCGGGGTGGTGCGTAAACGCAATCAGCATCAGCGGGCCTTCGTTCAGCCGGTAGAAAATCAGCCGTTGCCCACCCGCAATCGGCGGAAATTCCGAGGGCGAATACGTCCAGGTTTTGCCCATGTCCTTCGAAAAGCTCATCGGCATTTTCGCAATCCCATCGGCACCGGAAACGTTATCGTTGCGGCCAAACGCCATCAAACTGCCGTCTTTCAACTGCGTCACCCCCGCGTGAATCCCGGCAATCAGTCCGCCGGAAGCCCCGGTTTTATAATCCGGTTTTTGCGGATCGGTATACGGTGCTACCCAGGTTTTGCCGCCATCCTTGCTGACGTGCACCGCCGTTCCGCCCGACGAACTGGGATCAGCATCACAGGCCTGCACCAGCCAGCCTTCTTTCGTCTGAAACAGCCCGGCAATCACCTGATGCCGTTTTTCGTGTTCCGGGGCCACCAGTTGCGGGGCCGACCAGGTCGCGCCGTTGTCGCGGCTGATGCGCAACACCATCGCCAAATTCTGCCAGTCTCCGCTGGCTTCGACGCCGTTCATGTGGTAAATCGTTCCTTTGCCGTCGTGGAAAAGCGAGCTGCCGGTCATGTTTCGATCCGGCACTTTGAAAAATTCGGAAGGCGCATCCCAGCGCGTCTGACCGGCGCGCAACCGACTGGCCACCACCGTCATTTCACGCCCGGATTCCCGCTCGGTCGAGAACCAGATCGCCAGCAGATCGCCGTTCGGACACCAGCTCAGGGCGGGTTGGTGGTTGTGTGAATAATACGTCACCCCGGCATCACAAGCCGGTTTGTTGGCGTAACGAATCGGTTCCAGAAAAACCGGCTGCGAAGGCGACACGGTTTTCCACGAAAACGGTTTTTGGGCAACGTTCTGCGCGTTGGCTTTGGCCGGCAGGACCGGAAGCGGCTGGCTAACCGGTTTTTCGGCCTGCACCACCCGAAAGCCCACCAGCCAGTGTTTGTCGTCAGGAATCATGCCCAGGCGGTTAGTCGCCCGCAAATAGTTCATCGGGGTGCCATGGCTGCCTCCGCGCGTCACCCGGAACAAACCGGCAGCCCGGCCCACAGGGTCGCGCTGTTCGGCGGCTTCGTAGGGGCCATACCAGTCCGAGCACCACTCTTCGACGTTGCCGTGCAGATCCTGCAAGCCCCACGGATTCGCGGGATTTTGCCCCACTTTCAATGATACTACCACCGGCGTCCGGTCGGTTTTCTGGCTTTTCTGGTAGCTACTGGGTAAAAACCGGCCCGTCGAAAAGTCGGTAACGGTTCCGGCATGACAGGCGTATTCCCACTCGGCTTCGGTGGGTAGTCGATACGGTTTGCCTTCTTTTTTGCTCAGCCAGTCGCAGAAAGCCACCGCTTCGGCGTAGTTCACAAATACCACCGCTTCGTCATCTTCCTTGGAAAAACCGGCTTTGCCGCGCAGCTTTTTATGTTCAGGGTCGAACGCTTCGTATTGCGCATTGGTCACCTCGGTGGCCGCCATCCGGAACGGTTTGCTGATCGTCACGCGGTGTACCGGGGCTTCGTCGGCATTTTCGCCTTCGCCCTCCGCCCCCCTATAATACCGCCCGGCGGGAATAGTCACCAGCTTCATGCCGACGGTATTGGTCTCCTGGGCGAAGGCGGTTTTTGAAAACAGAAGGCAGAGGAGAATGAGACGGCTTGGTTTCATACGAACTTTAGAATTTGGGAAATAAGGCTTCATTCAACGCGTGGAAAGTGCCGTCAGGCACGACATCCGGGTTGTAAAGATAGAAAGGTCAGGCACGTTCTCGCCCCGTTAGGGGCTTTAACAGCGCAGCGTCGGTAGACCTCTGAGAAACCGAGCCAGTCCTGCCCTGTTAGGGGCTCAACAGCGTAGCGTCAGTATACCCGAGAAACCGAGCCGCTCCTGCCCCGTTAGGGGCTTTAACAGCGTAGCGTCGGTAGAAAACACATAGTAATTTCCCGGTTCCATCGTGCCGATAGGTACGAAACAAGTAGTCGCGTACCTCACGGCACGCCTAGGGCTATTGATTGTTTTCGGCTACCGACGCTGCGCTGTTGATCCCCTAACGGGGCAGGACTGGCTCAGTTTTTTCAAGCTTCATTAGATAGGAATGACTAGCTCGATAGGAACACGGATGCAACGGATTAAACGGATCAAAACGGATTAAAACGGATTAAAATCTGTAAAAATCCGTTTTGATCCGTTCAATCCGCGTTCCTATCCGATCAATTTCCCCACGAAAACCGGTTCGATTCCCAATTCCAGTTGGAGCTGATTGGCGGTTTCGACCAGGGCATCCATGTCGCGCTGCAAGGTTGGTGTCAGAGGGTCGACGTGCCGGCGGGTGTACAGCGAAATGGGCAATCCGCGTTTTTGCAGGGTATATTTGGCAATGGTCGGATAGGCCGTATGAACCAGGTCCATACAATCTACGAAAAACTGCTGTACCCGGTTGACATCGTCCTGACGCGCCGAGTTATTGTAGTTGTTGGCCAACCAGACCACCAGTTCCGGAAATTCATTGCCCTGAATGCACGACAAGCCAGCCGCTCCGGCCCGCAACGACGAAACCGCATTGACCATGTAGGCATCGTATAAACCGAACTGATACCCGGCACCAACGGCAATCCGCCGGGCGACTTCGGCATCATCCAGGCAGGTATCTTTATGGTAAATAAGCCGTCCGGTGGGCATCAACTCTTTCAGGATTTCGCTGCTGATCAAGCGCTTGTAAGGAACCGGGCATTCGTAAAAACCCAGTGGAATGTTTTCGGTCAGGGCAATTAGTTCGTGCATCCGTTCCAGAAAAACCGCATCCGATTCGTCGGCATCGGCAATCAGGCTGGTGATGACGATCACGGCCTGAACACCGGTATCGTAAATCCGTTTGACGAAGTCGGCTTGCTGAGCGATGGGGCCACCGAACGTGCCCGTGGCGACCACCGGAACACGCCCGGCGGTTTGGTCCACGACCAGTTTGGTAACGGCCAGCCGTTCATCTTCCGTCAGTTCATACATCTCGCTGGATAAGCAGTTGGCAAACAGGCCCGCAGCACCCGCTTCGATATAAAATTCGGTCAACTGGGCCAGCGTCGCCGTATCGACGGCACCGGTTTCCTGAAAAGGGGTAAGCATGACGGGGATGAACCCACGGGGTAACGACCCGACTGAAGGAGTGGATAGCATGGTTAGAGGAAAGAAGGTAAAAAATATCAGTACCCTGCCCACCGCCCTTCGAAAAGGGCGGTGGAGGACGGGCTTATTAAGGGTCAGGGTTTAAAAACAGTCAGATTCTTCAATCAGGTTCGTCAAGGGGAATAGCTACTCAGTAATGACGCTATTGTTGGGCTTTAATTCAGGAACGGGTTCCAGCTTTTTGCCCCGGATTCGGGTGAGCAGCAAGCCGACCAGAAAGATCGTCAGCGTTCCAATTACCATGACCATGTTCAGGTGGAAAGTGCTGCGGAGAGCCGCATATTCGTCGGGAATCTGGGGCGAAAATGTCATCCAGACAATCACCAGCACGCCGACCAGGGTGGCCGTCAGGGCTTCGGCATTCTGGGTTTGCCGGGAAATCATGCCCAGTAAAAACAGACCCAACATGCCACCGGCAAAAATACCGGACAGTTGCCACCAAATGTCCAGCACGCTTTTGACGCCAATCATGGCAATGCCGGCTATCATGCCCAGCACCCCGAAAACCGTAGTGGCAACGTATAACAGCCGCAGTGATTGCCCGTCCGTCATCTTTGGGTTCAAATACCGCTGGTAAATATCGACCGAAAAAACCGTGGCCGACGCGTTCATGCTCGAACTGATGGTGCTCATGGCCGCCGACAGAATGGCCGCGACGATCAGGCCGACCAGCCCGGCCGGCACCTTGTTCACCATGAAATGCGGCATCACTTTATCGCCATATTCCGCCGGACTCAGGGTAGCTGCCAGTTGCCGGATGGATTCGGGGCTGCCGTTGGGCAAGCGTTCGCCCGCAACCTGCATCCGGATGGCGTCGAGCAGTTCGGGGTTGGTTTGATAATAGGCGTAGAGACACGATCCAAGCACAAAAAACATCAGCGAAACCGGCACATACAGGTAGACGCACAGCCAGATAGACCGCGCGGCTTCCTTAATGGACGTCGTGGTATGATACCGCTGAACGTAGTTCTGATCCATCCCGAAGTTGTTCAGGTTCATAAAAAAACCGTACAGAAAAATCACCCAGAATGTTGACTGCGAGAAGTTTGGCGCAAAACTGCCCAGACTAAATTTATCGTCGACCTTCCCGATTTCAATAATCCTGTCGACCCCGCCCGGCATGCCGTCGACCACCAGATACAGAATGATCAATGCTCCGGCGGTTTTGATGACGCCCTGCACCACTTCCGTCCAGATCACCGCTTCCATGCCGCCCATCACCGTGTAAAGAATGATGCAGATGCCGACCACGATCATAATCGTTGCCATCGGATACCCCGTCAACGCCTGCAAACTGAGGGCAATGCCGAAGAAAATGGACCCCATGCGGGCGAGTTGGGTCAGCAGAAAACAGACAACGGCGTAGGTCCGCGCCCAGGCCCCAAACCGATGTTCGAGGTGGGTATAGGCCGACACCTCGCCGGTATTGCGGTAAAACGGAATAAAGTACCGGGCCGCTACCCAGGCCGACAGTGGCATGGCCAGACTAAAAACGAACGAATTCCAGTTGCTGCCGAACGCCTTTCCCGGTACACCCAGAAAGGTATTGCTACTCAGAAAGGTCGCGTAAATCGACATGCCGATAGCCCAGCCCGGAATCTTGCCCGAAGCTTTCGTAAACTGATCGGCACTTTTGTTGTTGCGGGAAAAATAAACCCCAACGGCAATCATCCCGACCAGATACGCTACAATGACCAGCAAATCGACAACGGGAAGGGTTTTCATTGGGTTTCGATTAGGTACCCCCAACCCCCTAAAGGGGGCTTTTCGGGATGTCCAAAGTCCCCTTTAGGGGGTTGGGGGTAATTTAGATAAATTATAAGAATTATTTTTTATTCTTTACCGAAAATAAGTGCTTCTTGATTAGCTTGCGGAGGCACTTTTATGACTGCGCTGGTATTTTATTTAATTTTACTGGCAAAAATACAGGATAAAGTAATAAAACCGATATGGGGATTTTTCCAATTAATGTACGAATTTATCATATTCGAGTAATTCCTGAATGAAACCGCAATTTCACAAAGTACCCCTGAATGCCCAGGATTCGTTCAGCATCCGGCACGAGGTCAAAGCCAGTTTCGGCAACATCTGGCATTACCATCCCGAACTGGAATTGCACTACGTGATTCGGGGCGAGGGCGTCCGGTTTATTGGGGATAACGTCAGCAATTTTTCGGCGGGAGAAATGCTGCTGGTGGGCGAAAACCTGCCGCATACCTGGCGGTGTAACGAAGCGTATTTTCGGGAAGACCCGGATCTGCCGGTCGAAGCGATTGTGATGCAGTTCCGGCCCGATTGCCTGGGTCGTGACTTTCTGAATCTGACCGAAACTCAGCCCATCCGGCGGCTCTACGAAAAGGCGCTGCGGGGTTTGCTGATCAAGGGCGGAACCAGCGAAAAAGTGGCGGCTTTGCTGCACAGCGCCGTGGAAGCCCAGCCCCTGCAACGGCTGATTGTGCTGCTGTCGATTCTGGACGAGCTGTCACATTCCGCTGATCTGGAGACCATTACGTCGGAACGGGCGTTCTACCAGTCGAACGAACTGGAAACTGTTCGGCTCAATAAGGTCTACAGTTATACCTTGTCGAATTACGCCAAAGACATTGGCCTTGAAGAAATCGCGTCGGTAGCCAGCCTGAGTGTGACGTCATTCTGCCGGTATTTTAAACTGATGACGCACAAGACCTACCACGAATTTCTGACCGAGATTCGGGTCAGTCACGCGTGCCGGGCGCTGGTAGAAAACAAACTGAGTGCGGAAGCCATCTGTTTTGAAAGCGGTTTTAACAACCTGTCGAATTTTTACCGGCATTTCAAGCGCGTCAAAGGCATCACGCCCCTCGAATACAAACGAAATTATTTGCAGTGAACGGTAAACGGTTTTCAGTTTTCGGTTTACGGTTAAGTGGATGGAGGCCAACTCCCTATCTCTCCCTATTTCCAACCGTAAATTGAAAACCGTATACCAAAAACCGTAAACCGAAAACCGCATACCCAAAACGTATGAAATCCCAAATCGGCTGGCTTCTTTTTGGCGCAGGCCTGCAGGCTTGCGCTCCCAAACCACACACCACCATGACTTTTACGGAACACCAACTCACTTTCGACACCAAAGGACACACGATTCACAACAACCAGGCTTTTTCGCCCGCCGACGAGTGGCTGGTGTATGACACCCGGAACCAGGACGGCGGTATTGGCGGCACGGCAGCCATTGAAATGGTGAACGTCAAAACCGGCGAAATCCGGCTGCTTTACCAGACAACAAATCAAACCGAATTTGGTCCCGGCGTGGGGGCAGCCACCTTTTCGCCAACGCAAAACCGGGTGCTGTTTATCCACGGCGTCCGGAATGCCAACCAGCAGAAACCGTACGATTTCGACCGCCGGACGGGCGTGGCCATCGACATCGACCAGCCCGGCAAACCGATTTTTCTGGACGCCCGCAACATCAAACCGCCCTTTACGCCGGGGGCCTTGCGGGGCGGCACGCACGCACACTACTGGAGTGCCGACGGGCAGTGGATCAGCTTTACCTACAACGATCACCCCATGAATGTGCTGAGTAAAACCAATCCGGCGGTGAAGGATTTGCGCGTGGTGGGCGTGATGGCTCCGTTCGGAAAAGTGAGCGTGACCGACGACGGTTCGCTGGAAAACAATCCGGGCGAACTGTTTTCAGTGGTGGTAACGAAGGCCACCGAAAACCCCAAACCGGGCAGCGACGAGATCGACAAGGCCTTTGACGAAGGCTGGATTGGCAGCAACGGCTATCTGAAAACGGACGGAACCCGGCAGAAGCGGGCGATTGCGTTTCAGGGCAATGTGCGGAACAAGGAAGGAAAAACCGTCACGGAAATTTTTGTGGCCGACCTGCCCGACGACCTGACGCAAGCCGCTGAGGGTCAGCCGTTGGAAGGCACTGAAACCAGCCGACCGAATCCACCGAAGGGCGTTCAGCAACGCCGGATTACATTCACGGAACACGGCGCGGAAGGTCCCCGCCACTGGCTCCGGACCCCGCCCGACGGTTCGGTGATCGGTTTTCTGGCGAAAGACCCCAGCGGAACGATTCAGATTTTTGGGGTGTCGCCCAACGGCGGAGCGATTCGGCAACTGACCCGCCAGCCTTTTTCCATCCAAACCACCTTCAATTTCAGCCCCGACGGCCGCTGGCTGGCCTATGCCGCCGACAACAGCGTGTTCATCACGGATCTGCAAACCGGCGACTTCAGGCGATTGACGCCCCGCTCGTCGGATGACGCCAAACCTTGGAACGGCATCGTCTGGTCGAATAAAGGCGATCAGATTGCCTATAACCGGTATGTTACAACGGAGAAAGGGCGGTTTTTGCAGGTATTTTTGTTGAAATAGCCTGGGTATTCAAAAAACACCGTAGTTTCTTAAACCGAAAGATAACGCGTGTGAAGACGGACGGTTTTCGGGCACTTACTTTTTTGTTACCAGTTCAATTTCTGATTAAAAAAAAATTCTACATTTACTGTCAAATCAGTGCTAAATCAGGCTACGCAATCGCACGCGTTTTTTCAATCGTATGCGGGCATCGTTAGCTGATTCTGTTAACCCTCCCGGTCAGGTCCGAAAGCAAAGTGAGCAAAACCTGTCATGAAGCAGGTTCTCCGGCCTTCGTGCTCCAGTCCGTTCCATTTATCGACGAAACGTGTGTTGATTGAAATCCGTAGTTGGTTCCTGCCATTCCGCAGGGCGGAGATTGCTTGTGTCCTACGGAAATTGCCCGAGTCCGATTCCTACGATTTTGATTGTTCATTTACTGATCTACTGTCCACCAAACTCCTTCCTCCCGATGAGTATTCATGTACACATTTCGATGGTCCGCAGGTATATGATTCGCGCCATATTCATTTGTCAACTGGTTGCTGTAGCTGCCGCTGTGCAGGCCCAGCCTCCCCTACGCTGGGATAAAACCTTCGGCGGGAGCAGTTCTGACGGGACTCCCGAGGTAGTCCATACAGCCGACGGAGGGTTTCTATTGGGTGGTAGTTCTTCTTCCAATGCCAGTGGCGACAAATCGGAGAATAGCCGGGGCGGTCTGGACTACTGGGTGATTCGGATGGATGCCCAGGGCAATAAGCTCTGGGATAAAACCTTCGGGGGAAGCGAATGGGATGACCTCAATGCGATCGTCCCGACGACCGATGGCGGTTTTCTGCTTTGCGGTTCTTCGCGCTCCGGACCGAGTGACGATAAAACGGAGGACAGCCGGGGTGATCTGGACTATTGGGTGGTTCGGATTGACGCCGGGGGGAATAAACTCTGGGATAAAACCTACGGGGGAGATGACTACGATGATCTGAATGCCGCTGTCCTGACGACCGATGACGGTTTTCTGCTGGGCGGCTCTTCGTCCTCCGGCCAGAATGGCGATAAAACCGAAGACAGCCGGGGAAATCAGGATTACTGGATGGTTCGGATTGACGCCGAAGGCAACATGCTCTGGGATAAAACCCTCGGAGGTGGAGAGATCGACTATTTAACGGCTTTGGCCACCACGTCCGATGACGGCTTTCTGGTGGCCGGTTATTCGTTTTCCGGGGACGATGGTGATAAAACCGAAGGGAACAAAGGCGGGGGCGATTACTGGGTGATCAAGCTCGATGAGGAAGGCAACATCCTGTGGGATAAAGCCATTGGAGGCAGTGAGACCGACTACCTGAGTGCGGTGCTGGCAACCTCCGACGGAGGGCTTCTCCTGGCCGGGGCTTCCGGTTCAAACACGAGTGGCGATAAAACCGAAGATAGCCGGGGTGATCAGGATTACTGGGTGGTCAAACTGAATGCTGACCGGGCGGTTGAATGGGATAAAACCCTCGGAGGAGATGGTTACGATGGTTTGTTCAGTGCGTTGCTCACGGTGGATAACGGTTTTCTGGTGGGGGGCTATTCCTACTCCGGACAGAATGGCGACAAGTCCGAAGAAAACAAAGGGGATGTGGATTACTGGGTGATCAAACTCGATGAGGAAGGCAACATGCTGTGGGATAAAACCCTCGGAGGAACGGGAGCAGATTACCTGTCAGCGATGACCACGACCCTGGACGGCGGTTTTTTGCTGGCGGGACGATCAGACTCGAATGCTGGTGGGGATAAGTCCGACAATAGCCGGGGCGATTCTGATTATTGGGTGGTCAAACTGAAGGAGTGCGAGGTCGTGCCGTCTTCCCTGACCATTACTTCAAACGCTGTCAACCAGCCCCTTTTCCAACATACACCCTCCGTTTTGCTGACCGTATCGGGCTGTGAGGGCGGCAGTGTCGCCTGGGCAGGTCCGGGCGGTTCTTCCGGAACTGGCGTAAGCATCCCGGTGCCCACGTCGGCGACCGGTACGCTGGTCTATTCGGCAACTTGTACGGGTGGACTTTGTCCTACCGCACCCGGTTCGGCTACGATCACCGTCATCCCGCCCCTGGTGGCAGGCAGCTTCGACGGGTATATTTACGGGGCCGATTGCAACACCTTCCGGGGCTGGGCCTGGGACCGGAACAAACCCAATACGGTTCAGTCCGTCGATATCCTCGACGGCCCCAACGTCGTCGTCACCATTCCGGCCAACGAGTTTCGGCAGGATCTGAAAGATGCCGGCAAAGGCAATGGCATTCACGCCTTCCGCTGGAACATCCCGGCCGGACTTAAAGACGGGCAGGTACATTATCTCTCGGCGCGGGTGGCAGGCAGCAACTTTATTCTGAAAGATTCTCCCAAGTCCCTGGTTTGTGAAGGAGGGGCGTCTTCCCCACCGAACAAACAACCGGTGCCGCCGGCGGTTTCGCCCCTGGTAGCGCAGCAAAATGTGGCTTTCACCACCACGCTCCCGGCTTTTACCGATCCCGAAAACAGCACACTGAGCCACGGACTGGTGAGCTTACCACCGGGCCTGAGCTTCAGCAGCATAACCCGGCAAATCAGCGGGACACCCACGCAGAGCGGTTTGTTTGTGCTGACCTACTCGGCCACCGATGATAAAGGTGCCACCAACTCGGTGAGTTTCAACCTGACGGTCAATCCGGCCGCCACCACTCCGGTGACGGGCAGTTTCGAAGGGTATCTGGACAAGGTCGAATGCGGAACGATCCGGGGCTGGGTCTGGGACCGCAACAAACCCAACACGCCGGTAACGGTGGAGTTTTATAACACCAACACCCTGGAAGTGTATGGGAGTGTGGTCGCCAATATCTACCGGGTGGATTTGCTGAATGCGGGCAAGGGCAACGGCGCTCATGCCTACAGTTTTGAAGTACCTGCCGGGTTGAAAGACAATACGACCCGGTTGATCAGTGCACGCGTATCGGGCAGCACCTATGTGTTGAAGGATTCGGGCAAGCCGTTAACGTGTCCGTCGGCAAGCCGGTTGTCGGCCGAAAGCCACCGGGAGTTCCAGGTTGCGGTTTTGGGCAACCCGTTGAGCCGCGATGCCGTAGAGGTGGAGATTCGGGGGGCAGAAGGAGAGCCGGTGCGGCTGGCGTTGACCGACGTGACCGGTCGGCTGGTGACGGAACAATTGATTGAAAAAGCGGGAGTCGTCGAGCGGCAGGCCGTACCAGTCGGCAAAAATGCTTCCGGTATACTCTTCCTGCGGGCAAGCAGCGGTTCGCGCTCCATAACGTTGAAAGTGTTGAGAAACTAACGAAGCACCCACGCCCAAACCGCGGCATCGAAGGGGCTGACCGATCTATCGAAGACTCTCGGTGGCGAAACCGCTGTTGAGGATTTCAAATCCTGAACAGCAACCGGGTTTGGGAGGCTTAACAAAAAACCCGTCCGGGAGGTTGATGCACTGACGCTCCATCCGTCCGAAACACCGGCGAAAGGAACGGGTAAAATGGCTGACGTACATACCCCCCAACAGCGGAGATACTATGGTTCAAAAGCATATTCTTCCAACTCGTCTTTCTCAAGTTTGTAGAACTGATTTCCTTTCAAAGAATTAAATAAAAAATCAGCGATATCTACATCACTCGTCTTACGCTTTGTGGTAATACCTATCCATTCGATTTCATGCCAAAGATGATCTAATTCAGAATCAAATCTTTTAAAATTCAACCTCTTAACACCACAACGATCAGGATCAAACCAAAGCTTATCAATAAACACGACTTGCATTAAATCCCTGATTTGGCGAATGGTTAAATTATTCTTATTCTCAAAAACAACTCGATGACGTAACTTATTATTACCCGCATCTCGATACATATATTCCATTTCAATTTTATTCATTGCATGAATATATTTTGGTAGTGATAAGAAAGAAACTCTTCGGCTGGTTCAAACTTATTAGGCAATTTTATAAATTGATTGTGGTATCTCTCAAAATATTCACTCTGCCATCCAGAATTTCCACTAAAAATCCTTGAAGATATTTGAATTTTATATTCTGGAGTAATTGACAATAATCCACAATCGAATGCCTTATCATGTAAAGCATTTAAAGCTAAACCATTACGTGGATTAAGGCGGTTTTTATCATCCATACTCCAAGGCTTTATGTGACTAGCAATCAACAAATTTTTCTCGCTAATACCGGTTATGCAACATCTATTCTCATAAGCCGACATTACCAATTGGCGAAATAAACTTTGATTCGCCCTCACAGCAATAGTTTGCATTCTGGTTCTTCCTTCAGGTATTACAAAATCATCAGTAACAGTCTCCAACTTTACAGCTACATCCCCAAAATCAATTGTATTTCCTAAAAGGCTTTCGCTTTCTGCAAAAAGAGTATCCCAATTATTACTAAATTCAGCCCATACAAGTTGATCTAGCTTACTGGAATTTGAGGCCCCTTTTTTACCTTGAGAGGTTATTTTTGGATCAAGGCTTGCGATATTAACTAATTTATAAGCAACTGAACCGGGAGTTCTTCCTAAACGAGAAGCTAGTTTAATGACATCTATATTTTTTTGATGCAATAATCCAAACGTCAGTTTTGAATAAAGGTTAATAACCAAAAGTAACTCATTTCGAGTCCACAAACGCTGATCTTCTCTCATATAATCCCTGGTTATTTTATAGGGTAAAAAGCAATCTTTTCCTCATAATGAGAGGCTCAAATATAGGATAAAAATTAATTTTTAGTCACTTTCTCAACTTCTTCGTTAGACAATAAAAACAATTTACATTCTTTTATAGATAGAAGAGACAAACGTACCAACATTATCCTTACTGCGAGTTCGGTGATTGAAAATTGACTACTGCCTTCAACAAAAGAATTCCTCGCCCTCTCCCAACCTTTTCCCCACCAAAAGCGTCTTACTACCAAAACCAGTACATCCATGAAGACGCTATCTTTGATTGTTGGCCTGCTGATGGTGGCCTGCCAGCCCAATCCCTGGGACCAGGAAGTGGCCGTCAGTGCCGATTGCACGGCTTATGCCGAATGGAAAAAAGCCGCCGAACTGCGCGAAGTGCCGGGGACGGTGGTCAACGAAGCGGAGAACTCCCAAACCAGTACGTGGATTTATATTCAGACCAGCGACAATACGCGCTATTTCGCCTGCAACCTGCCGACCTCGGTGCAGAAAACCGGTACGAAAGTCGTTTTCAACGCCGACGAGTTTGCGCCCCCGCCGAACGTCCGGCTGGCCGGTGTTCCCGTTAAGCTGACCAAACTGCGGACGGCACCCTGAAACGACCAGAAATGAAGTTGAGTGAGGAAGCGCTGATCGACCGGACGAAGGAGAATTTCGGCGTCGTTGAAGTGAGTACGCTTGATGCGGTTTTACAATTTTTCCCGGATGAGTTTCAACACCTCGTCCGGTTTAGATGGCAGCGGGGCATCGCGTTTGAGAACTTTTCCGTCGCGGCCCAGCAACCCGGCCGCCGGAATGTATTCGGCCCGGAGTGTTCCGATCAGGTTGCCAAGCTGGTCTTCGTCCACAAAAACGTGCAGGCCTTTGGGCTTGTTTTTAGCCACCCACTCCCGCCAGAGTTCCATCGAATTTTCACTGCTGCACACATAGGCAAACAACACATCACGACTGCCAAGCTGATCCTGAATGGCCCGGGCCGCGAGGGCTTCCTGCCGCGACGGTTCTACCTCGGTCGACCACGCCAGCACGTAAACCAACCGCCCCAGCGCCTGTTTCTGGAATTGTTCGAGCAGGTCTTTCCCGTAGCGGCTGGACCGCATCAGGGTCACCCCCGACAACACCTCGACCGGTTCATCGACCTGATTGGTAAACTTTTCCGCGACTTCCCGCACCGTCGCGCTGTCTTTGACCTCCAGCCGGTATAACTCTTCCAGCGAAAGCCGGTAGCGCGGATCGGTCACCTGGGGCATGATGTGCTGGTATAAAAGCTGCTGATTTTTCAACTCGATAGCGGGCAGAATGGACTCCAGAAAATTGGCTTTCAGATAATCCATTCCAGTGGTGTCCACAATTTTCCGGTACTGCGACATCTCCGTTTCATACACCAGCAGTTTCGCCAGCGTGTCCTGGTGGCGTTGCAATATCCGCTGCAACATCGGCATATCCCGGCTCACGGCGGTTTTTCCGGCTTTTAGTTCGTCTACCCGCGTCCGCTCCGTGGCCGACAGGTCCCGGATGTATCGGTCCACGAGCGTGGCAAATGTGCCCACCGGAACGCCACGACCGGCCTGGTCGGCAATCCGCGAATTGGCGTATGCTGCAAACCGTTCCATCGCCGTCGTCCGCTGAACTGTCAGAAACAGATCGTCGGCGGGTCGTAAACTGACGCCGGAGGGCAAACCCGTTTCCAGACGCGTGTCCTGCTCGGCCAGCGCCCGGTCATAGAGGTAGGTCGACACTTCGTATTTGATGCCCGACCGGATGTACTGATCCAGCAGTGGCAACACTTCGTTGGTTTGGCGGTATTTTTCGTAGGTGGTAATGAATTCATTCGTCAGAATCTTCCGGCTGTCGTCCGCCGACCGCCCATCGACCCGCTTCGCCAACTGGCGGTTATCGACTTTGGGTTTGTTTTTAAACTCGAACGCCTTATACCGGGTCAGTTGGTTGTTCACCTGGGCGTTGGTACCGCTAAACCGGAATGGTGCTTCGGACAAAAACAGGGAGTCGGCATCGAGCGCAATTTCGATGGTGCCGGCCGAACCCAGAAAGGCGGTTGAAATCTGGCCAAAATTGAAATACAGTTCTTCGTACGGATACACCAGCGGCAGCGTCACCTGAAACGAGCCGTCGGGCGCAAGCGGGGCGGGGCGCGCCATTTCGCGGTTAGCCTGTAGGATGTTGTTCCGCGAAACCGTCACATTGGGACTTTGGCGGTACAGTTGAATTGTCAGGTTTTTGATCCGGCCCTTCACCGTTACGGAGTCGGATTTGAATTGGGCGTAAACGGTCGGGAATTGGCCGAAAAAGAAGGTCAAAAGAAGGCAGAACGCCGGGAATAGTCTATAACGTCGCGTTGGCATGGAAGCAATGGCTCAAATCCAGAAAAGATACAAGTTAAACTGCCAATTGCACACTACCAAACGTTCCGGGCTTGCCGGGCTATTTCACTTTGATTCCGTGGTAGGTTTCCATCTCCCGGTAATCTTTCCGCAACGGATGGCCCTGCCAGTCGGTGGGGAGCAGAATCCGGCGCAAATCGGGGTGGCCGTCGAAATGAATTCCGACCAGATCATAGATTTCACGCTCGTGCCAGTCGGCCGTTCGCCAGACGCTGCTGACCGTCGGAACCACCGGCAGCGGTTCGCCTTCGGCAGTGCGCGGCAACACGACTTTCAGCGTCAAATTATGTTCGTAGGGGATGGAGGTGAGGTTGTAGACAACTTCCATCGTATTGACCTGCAGACCGTTATCGATCCCGGTCATGCAGGCCAGAAAGTCAAAAAAAAGCCGGTCATCGTCGCGCAAAAACCGGCAAATTTCAGCGATCTGCGTTGACTCCACCACGAGGAAAGGCTGTGGATTGGCGGTGTTGGTTTGCAGAATTCCGTCGGTGCCAAATTGAGCCACCAACACCTCGGATAGTTCGGAAAAATTCATTCCGCAAGTTAGCGAATTGAGACGATCGTTATCTCATCGGCCTCGAATTTTGAACCCCAGCCGCACTCGACGGTTTTCTTCCGGTCCGTAAATTTATAGACGATGGTGCCCTGTTTCTGTTGTTCCTTGCCCACAAAGTTCTCCACCAGGGCGACGGATTCGGCATCGGGCGCATACCGGATAATCTTCTGCGGATCGTTCCAATTCAGGGCCACATGCGCCTGACAACCGTCATACGCCAGTCCGTTGGGATATAACATGACTTCCGACCGGAGTTCCGGACCGGAGGTGGAATCGTCTTCGGTGCAGGCTGCGAAGCCCAACATCATTAGGGAGATCAGGATCGTTTTCATACGTGTTAGCATTTGTTAAACGATATGACCCTTTTATCCTTTAATTGGTTGGAGTACATTCGACTCTTTTCAACAAAAGTTACTGCACGGCTTCCCTTCCGTCGGCTTCCATCGCCAACAGGGCCGTCGGTGCCGGTTCGTCCCGCAGGCTGCTGTTGCGGATTTTCTCCTGGAGTTTCAGAAAACCGCCAATCAGGGCTTCGGGGCGCGGTGGACAGCCCGGCACATACACATCGACGGGAATGATCCGGTCGACGCCCTTCACGACGTGGTAGCCGTGCTGCCAGTAGGGCCCTCCGCAGTTGGAACACGACCCCATCGAAATCACATAACGCGGTTCAGGCATCTGTTCGTAGAGCCGCCGGATGCGGTCGGCCATCTTGAACGTCACGGTTCCGGACACGATCATGACGTCCGACTGCCGGGGTGAAGGCCGGGGAAAAATCCCGAACCGCTCCAGGTCGTAGCCTGATGCGAAGGTTTGCATCATTTCGATGGCACAGCAGGCCAGCCCGAAGCCCATCGGCCACAGCGACGAAAGCCGCGCCCAGTTCAGGAGGTCTTCAGCCGTGGTCAGCAACACGCCACCTTCGCCGGATTTGAATCGTTGATCGAGTAAACCGCTCATTTTTTAACTGGAGTCGGTTTACGGTTTTCAGTTTACGGTTAAGTGCTTGATGACTGACCGTAAACTGAAAACCGTAAACCGATTAACTATTTTTATATTTCTGATTCACTTTTTCGTACATCGAAACCGGTACGGCGGTTTTCATTTCCGGCACTTTCGGCTCCGGTTTCACCCAATCCAGAAAGCCCTTGGCCCAGACATACGCCAGCCCCAAGGCCAGAAGGGCCACAAAGATGAACATTTCCGCCAGCGAAATCCAGCCCCACAAACCGTTCGTTTCTTCGATCAAGGCCTTTTGACCAAAAACCGTAGCCCAGGGAAACAGGAAGACCAGTTCGACGTCGAACAAAACAAAAATAAGGGCGACCACATAAAACCGCACGTTGAACTGCACATTGGCGTTGCCAACCGGTTCTTCGCCGGACTCGTAGGTGGTTTGCTTCTCGATGTTGGGGCGGTTGGGGCGCAACAGACTCCCAACAAACAAAACCAGCCCAACGAACGCCAGGCCGGTAATGATGAACAATAGAATGATTCCGAAGTCGGAGAGCATGCGATGTTATTTCATGTACGTTCCAAAGACATGGTCCCAGAGGGGCGACGATACGCCGTAATTCTTTTCGTGGCTTTTGTAGTGGTGAACCGAATGATTGATCCACAGCCACTTGAAGAAATTCTTGGGCGGAGCGTAGGCATGAACAATGAAATGCACGAACAGATAGCCCGAATAGCCGACCAGAAAACCGGGAAAAAAGGCGTAGGAAGCTTCGCCCAGCAACAGAAAAAGAACGCCAAACAACGCAGACGCTACGAAGACAGCCGCAGCCGGGGGCATCGCCAGCCGGGTTTTATCTTTCGGATACTCGTGGTGAATACCGTGGAAGGTATACTGAATTTTAGCCTTCGTCGGCGTGTCGGTTTCCATATGAAATACGCCCCGGTGAACGGCGTATTCGACCAACGTAAAGACGGTAATGCCCGCAAAAAAGAGAAAAGTAATCCAGAGAGCCGACATTTCCGTATACGCAAAAGCGTACCAGCCGAAGAGTGTGGACGTTACCAGGTAAATGGTGATCGGAACCGCAATGTGGGTACGTGACAACCGTTCGAGAATCGGATTCTCAAACAACGGCTTGGTGCCACTATTTTTAGGTCTGGTTTTGGTTATCGTTTGTTCCATACTGTGATAGAATTAAATGCCGCCAAAACGTGGGGAACGCCGGGGCGCGGGTGTGTAAACTGCAAATTTAAACTACTTTTCAACAGATGGTCAACTTGTTTGACCATTTATTATTTTGTGATTAACTGGTCTTCTACTTTCTTCTGGATGGCTTCCATGTTGCCTTTCGGGAGTTTGGGTTTGATAATCAGCCGCAGCGATTGGTCGTCGCTGAGGTAATTCCACGCCCAGTTGACCAGAATGAGCAACCGGTTCTTAACGCCAACAATGGCCATAAGGTGCACAAAAAGCCAGACCATCCACGCAAAAACGCCCTGAAAGCTCCAAAAAGGCAGATCAACGACCGCTTTTCCGCGACCAATCGTCGCCATCGTTCCCAAATCCTTATAGGTAAACGGTTCCATCGGTTGATCCTTACCCATCCGCACCAGATTTTTTGCAAGGTGTTTGCCCTGCTGAATCGCCGGTTGGGCAATTTGCGGATGGCCATTCGGGTATTTTTCTTCCGTCATCAACGCAATGTCGCCCAGCGCAAAAATATCCATAAATCCCTGCACCTGACTGAACCGGTTCACGAGCAAACGCCCTCCGCGGCCCATGGCTTCGGCTGGCAGTCCGTTCAGCGGATTGGCTTTTACGCCAGCCGCCCAAACCAGGTTGTTCGTCCGAATCGTGGACCCATCGGCCATGTGAACCAGCCGACCGTCGAAATCCTGAACGCGGGTATTGAGTTTAACGACGACACCCAACTTTTCGAGGTATTGCTGCGATTTCACCTGCGACTCCACCGACATCGGCCCCAGCAATTCCGCCCCGGACTCGATCAGGTATATCTGCATCATCCTGAAATCCAGTTCCGGGTAGTCGCTCGGCAGAACGGTTTTCCGCATCTCCGCAAAGGTTCCGCATAACTCGACACCCGTAGGTCCTCCTCCCACTACGACCACATTCAAAAAACCTTCTTTTTCATCTAAGGTATCGACTGAAAGGGCATCTTCAAAATTTTGCAGCACCCGGTTCCGGAGCGCAATAGCCTCAGAGACCGACTTCATCGGCAAAGCGCGCTCGATGATGTTCTTCATTCCGAAAAAATTGGTATCGGCTCCGGTGGCCACCACCAGATAGTCGTAGTCGATGGGGCCTAAGTCGGTATCGACGGTTTTGGTGTCGGGATGAACCGCCGTCACGGTGGTAACGCGGATGTGAACGTTCTTACAATTTTGAAAAACCGCCCGCAAGGGAAACAGGATGGAACTGGCTTCGAGCCCCGAGGTCGCCACCTGGTAATAAAGCGGCTGAAATTCGTGGAAATTATGTTTGTTGATCAGAACGACCTGAAATTCTTTGCGGCTGGAAAGTTTGCGCGCCAGTTGCAAGCCGCCGAACCCCGCTCCCACAATCACTACGCGTTTGCGGTCGGTACGTGGAATATTTGGGTTCATACGTCGTGGAATTAGACCTGTTGAAAGGATAACTGCAATCGTTTCCGTAAGGTTTCAACCGCTTAAGCGAATCGGTCGATTTTCGCCGAATCCGCTTCTGAACGGTTCTGGCCCTACGATTTCACCTCTACCGCTTTGCTTTCCATAACCGGCTTTGCTTTTCCGCGCTCAAACGTCAGGTCGATCCGGCCCAGATAAATCCCGGCAAACCCCACCTGATTGATCAAAACCGGGAGTCCGTCCTGGCTCAGTACGTTGACGGGTGCTTCCAGAAACGTGTGCGTATGACCGCCGATGATCAAATCGATATTCTTGCTTTTGGAGGCAAAAACCCGGTCCGACACGGCTTTGTCGTTGTATTGGTAGCCCAGGTGCGACAGACAGATGACGTAATCGCAGTTCAGGTCATTCCGCAGCTTCGCGGCCATGTCGTTGCCGGTTTCGATGGGGTCCAGATACCGGGTTTCCCGGAATAACTCCTTCGGAATCAACCCTTCCGGTTTGATGCCCACGCCAAAGACACCAATCCGCAAACCGTCTTTTTTGAAAATCCGGTACGGTTCCGTGCGGCCGTCCATCGCCGTGTTTTTAAAGTCATAATTGGCAATCAGGAATGGAAATTTCGCTTTTCCGAACTGCGTCACCATGTTGTCCATCCCGCCGTCGAAGTCGTGGTTGCCGATGGTGCTGGCGTCGTAGCGCATCTGGTTCATGGCCTGCACTTCGGGTTCGCCCTTGTACAGATTGAAATAGGGCGTTCCCTGAAACAGATCCCCCGCGTCGAACAGCAGCACATTGGGCTGTTCGCTCCGAATCTGGTTGATCAGCGCAGCCCGGCGGACAATACCGCCCCGCCCGGCATTGCGGCCCCCATCCATCGGAAACGGTTCCAGTCGGCTGTGTACGTCGTTGGTATGCAGAATCGTCAGTTGGGTGAGCTTCGGTTTGGCCAGGGCTTCCGGGGCAAAACCACCCACCACGGCAGCCGCACCGAACAGCTTCAGAAACTGGCGTCTATTGGATTGAAATGCGTCCATCGGTTGTCGGGTTTATGGGTTGACCGGGTTTGCCAAGCTGTCGAAAATAATCAATGAAAACGTCCCGGATGGGAACGTTGAAATTCTTCCGGGCCACGGCATCCTTCAGAAACGCCGTTCCTCCGCCCCGATCGGCCACGTAATCGCTCATCAAAACCGTATAGTTCTGGTTGGGATCGAACTTCCTGCCGTTCGTAAAGGCAATGTCGGTCAGGATGTTATTCTTGATCACCACCCGAACGCCACCCACCACCAGCGATTTTTCATCAATTTCGCTGCCCACAAAAAACTCGAAAAACTCCCGCAGCATGGAGCCTTTCAGCGTCAGCATCACCAACTGGTTGTCGAACGGCATCACCTCGTAAATGCTGCCGATCCGGATCGGGCCTTTGGGCAATCCCGTCCGAATCCCGCCGTAATTGAGGTGCGAGCAATCGGCGGGTTGCCCCAGCTTCTGCTGTGCATACTGTAACATGGCATCAGTGAGCATGTTGTTGAGGGCGCATTCGGGTTTGGAGCGGTTCAGGGGCACCGCCGACTGCACCAGCACTTCGTTCATGGTCTGATCCATCTGCTGCTTGTAGGGTTGCAGAAAACGGGCCATGCCGCTATCAGCCGGAGCCGCCAGCGAGTCGATCACGACGCGTTTATAACCCTGATCGGTCAGGTGGTAGCCCGTCTGGCAAGCCGTGGTCAGCACAACCAGCAGCGGCAGAATACGGAGTTTTGAGAAGCGCGTCATAAAATTATTCCTGAGTTTTCTGAGCGGTTTCGACCAGGGGCCGGGCGCCGAAATATTGCAATTCATACGCAAAATTCAACCACCCCTGCGACCGGCGGATGAGCATCGTCTGCCATTCCCGCGTGGTAAACAGGGTGTGCCAGGGGCCGTAGGCAAACCGGTATTTCAACGGCATG
Organism: Larkinella fluvii; assembly: GCF_051857545.1. Classification (NCBI taxonomy): domain Bacteria; kingdom Pseudomonadati; phylum Bacteroidota; class Cytophagia; order Cytophagales; family Spirosomataceae; genus Larkinella; species Larkinella fluvii. The sequence continues at coordinate 368,955 of NZ_JBPZHB010000008.1, forward strand.
TTGAAGCCGGGCGCATCGGCAATCCAGCGGTGCTGCACTTCGATGAAATCACCCTTTTCCGTCACTTTGTATTCCAGAACGGGCGGAGCGGCATAGTTCAGAAACTGATCGAAGATGGGGCGCAGGTCGATTTCGGTTTCCCGGCACAAAATATCGATGATCTGTTTGGTGGTCACCAGCGAGTGTTTCCGCTCCAGCGCCACTTTCCGCAGCGCCATAAACCAGACGTTGTCGTCATTCACCACGCACCGCAGGGAGTGCAGCAACCACGCTCCCTTGTAATAAATATCCGTATCCTTGTGCTGGAAGTTGACGCCCCTCGGCCCCATCAGCGGGAATTTGTTTTTGATCAGCGGTTTCTGTGTCATCAAATACTTGATTGCCTGCGGGGGGCCGTGGGTGTTTTCCACATAAATCGATTCCATGTACGTAGCAAAAGATTCGTGGATCCACATTTCGGCAGGATCGGAAACACTCAGGCTGTTGCCAAAATACTCGTGCGCACTTTCGTGAATCAGGATGAAATCAAAACCGAATGGGTTGTTCTGGTAGTTGTTTCCGTAGCCAATGGCACTCTGGTGTTCCATGCCCAGATACGGAGTTTCGACCACCGAATAACCATCGCGCCAGTAGGGATAATGCCCGAAATACCATTCATAACAATCGAGCATCCCGATCACCTGCTCGAAGTGTTTTTTGGCTTTTTCTTCGTTATAGCGCAGAACGTGGTAGTTCAAGTCGAGATACTGATAATCCCGGCTCCGGTATTGCTCCTGAATTGTGACGTAATCGCCCAGATTGAAGGTGACGTTGTAGGTGTTGATGGAATAGGAAACCGCCCATACGAACTCCGTCTGGTTGTCGCCCACCTCCCGCTCTTCCTGAAGCCTGCCGTTCGAGACGGCTTTCAGGCCCCGGGGTACGCGGAAAGTCATCTGCATCGACTCGGGTTCGTCGGACAGGTGATCTTTGCAGGGCCACCACGAACTAGCGCCTAGCCCCTCGCAGGAAACGCCCACCCAATCGTTACCGGTGCTGTCTTTGCTCCAGGAAAAACCGCCATCCCAGGGCGGATTCACGGCTTCGCGGGGCTTTCCGTGGTAGGCTATTTTTATTTCTTCGACGTTATCCTTTTCCTGTGCCGCCTTCATGGTCACAAAAATGGCGTTGCCTTCGCGGGTATACCGCAGGGATTGACCGCCCTGGGTAATCGCATCGATGGTCAGGTTTTCGAACAAGTCAATCTGCATCCGTTTGAACGGCGTCCGTACCCGATACCGGATGGTATTGCTCCCCGCAATGCTTTTCGTAGCCGGATCGACCGATAAATTGAGGTCATAAAAAAGGACATTGTAACACGTGCGTTCCGGACGGAGCGAGCCCCGAAGCGAATCCTGCCGGGTAAAGGTATCGGGCGTAAGCCGTTCGGGTTCAGAAGGTTGCTTCGGTTGTTGAGCAAAAAGAGGAAATACGTACCAAAAGGCCAGCAGGCCCACTACCCATTGTTTCATGTAAAGAAGCTGCAAATTGTATACAATGATAACAAATTATTGCCCGCCAACCAGTATTGCGCCCGAAGGTTCGCTATGAATTCCGACCCGTTCCTTCTTATCTTTAAGAAAGCAAAAAGCCCTCCGTATTTCCAGCGTTATGACCAAACCCCGCATTGCCGACTTTCAGGACGCCAGTCGGTTTCACCTCGTTGAATCGTTCTCCGTCGACGACATGAAAGTGTTTCTGCTGCGCGAACTGGGCCTGAACCCGTCTGCGGAAAAAAAACCGGCCCGGCTAACCGTCAAGTCCGCCCTTTTCTTTCTGAGTATGGCGGGCTTTGGCGGCATTTTCGGCTTTCTGCTGGCGAAAACCGCCGTTTCGGTTTCGTGGTGGCACATTCCCGCAGCCTTCGCCGGACTGCTGCTGCTGCTCCCCATTCACGAAGGCATTCACGCCCTGGTTTTCAAGGTGCTGGGCGCGCCCGAGGTGGGTTTCGGGTATTCCCTCAAAAGTCTGATTGTGTATGCCTACGCGCAGCGGTTTGTGATGACACTCCGGGAAAATGCGCTGGTGGCCGTCATGCCGTTTCTGGTCATTACCACGGCTTTGGTGCTGGCCTGGATCGCCTGGCCGTCATGGGGTGTGATCTGGGGAATCGTCCTCCTGATGCACACTTTGGCCTGCATCGGCGACTACGTGCTGGTGCGGTATTCCATTAAAAACCGCCACCGAACAATGTTTACCTACGATGACCTGGACGAGCGAAGATCGTATTTTTACGAACGTACCCACGAACTTTAGTCCGTGTTACAGTAAACACGGACTAATTGATTTAAACAAAATAAACGCCGAAGTGAATGTTTATCAGCCCACTGCTTTAGCTGTGGGAAATTGAAACAAAACCAAATCATTCCAGAACCATTTCAACGGTTTTCTGGCCGATAAAACCGTTGAAACGGTTCTGTAGTAGGTGGAACCGCTATACCCACAGCTAAAGCAGTGGGCTGATAAGCCAAATATGAAGCCGGCGTTTATTTTGTTTAAACCAATAAGTCCGTAGGCACTACAACAAGGTCGAAAGCTTCACTTCCAACCCCGGCAAAACCGACTCGCCCGAAAGGATTTGGGTAAACGATCGGATTTCCGGCTCTTCATCCGGGCGGTAGAGGGTGGTTTGTTTCACCAGTTGGCCTGACGCAGTTTTTCAGGCTGAAGCACCCGGATGGTGCCCGTTGAAGCGATTTCGAGCAAACCGTCCTGCCGGAATTCGCTCAGGGTGCGAATCAGGGTTTCGGTGGCGGTGCCGACAATGGCCGCCAGGTTGTCCCGCGAAAGCTGAATAACACCTTCCGGATCTTGCCGGTAAAGGTTCAGGAGCGCATCCGCCACCCGGCGCCGGATGGAGTTGTAGGCCATGTGGAGCAACTGCTCCTCGCGCTCGCCAACGTGTCCTGCCAGCATTTTAATGAACTGCCCGCTCACCGTGGAATTCGCCAGGAGCAATTGCTGAAAATCTTCTTTCGGAATGTAAATCAATTCCGAATCCTCCAGCGTTACGGCGGAGTCGCCGTAATCACGGTTTTCGAGCAGGGCGAGATACCCGAAAAAGTCGCCCGAATGGTAGAGTCCGGTGATAAATTCTTTCCCGTCGGTGTTGGTGCGAACGGTTTTGACCTTGCCGGATTTCAGAAAATACAGGCGCGTTGGCGTATCGCCTTCCGTATAGACAAACTGCTTTTTGCGCATCGGATGGGCTTTTCGATCCACCGACAGGCTCTCCAGATTTCCCGTGTGCCGGGCATCGTTCAGAAACTGGTCGAGACCGTCCTGTTGCAGGTTGTAGGTAGGCCCGACGTTGCGGAAGCGGTTTAACCGTCCTTCGATGGCACTGAGCAGTTCCGACTCATCGAAGGGCTTGGTCAGGTAATCATCAGCGCCCAACTCCATGCCTTTGCGGAACTCCGTTCGTTCGGTTTTGGCGGTCAGAAAGATAAACGGAACACCGGCCAACTGGGGGTTTTTGTTGAAAATATGCAAAACGCCATATCCATCCAATACGGGCATCATGATGTCGCAGATGACCAGGTCCGGCTTGTCGGTCAGGGCTTTTTCTACCCCCACCTTCCCGTTTTCTGCCGTCTGAACGGCATATCCGGCCAGTTCCAGAATCTCGGCAGTATTTTCGCGAATGGCGTCGTTGTCTTCAATCAAGAGAATGGTTTTCATACGGAATAAATAACGTTACGGACGTGCCCTGATTCAACTCACTTTTTAAGGATACCTGACCACCCATCAACTCCACGTAACGCCCCACGATGTGCAGTCCCAGCCCGGTGCCCGATATATCGGTTACATTTTGAGCCCGGAAAAACCGTTCAAAGAGGTGTTCCTGGTCTTCTTTGGATATCCCCACGCCCTGATCTTCCACGACCAGCCTCATCTGCCCGTTTGCACAGGCAACCTGTAGGGTTACCGTCGATCCCGGCCCGGAATACTTAACGGCGTTGGAAAGGAGATTCACCATAATTTTACGCAGCAGAGACGGATCGATCCAAACCGTGTTCGGGCACGACAGCTCGGTTTGGATCGTTTGTCCGGGTTTCAGCAGACTTTGCATATCGGCCACGGTTTCGCCGACCAGTTGAGAAACCGTCACTTCGACGGGGTGAGCAACGACCTTTCCTTCCTCCAGTTTGTCAACGGACAAAAACTCTTCGAGGATGTCGTTCAGGTGATTGACCGACGCCCGGATGCGGTCGAGGTGTTTCTGCCGGTTGCTTTGGTGTTCACTGCTGGCGTAGCGTTCGATCAAGGCCGCCGAGGTTAGCACCACCGTCAGTGGAGTCCGAAACTCGTGGGAAGCCATCGACACGAAGCGCGATTTCAATTCGCCCAGTTCCCGTTCCACCACCAGCGCCTTCGCCAGTTCATCCTTTGAGTGCTCCAACTGTTCCAGGGTAGTCATGAGTGCCTGGGTTCGGTCGGCCACTTTGTGTTCCAGATCGGCATTGAGTTGCTCGATGTGGTCGCGGTGGGCCAGCAATTGCCGCTCGGCTTCTTTCTTAAACGTAATGTCAATAATATAGGCGACGGCGTGCAATTCGTCTTCCAGCCGGAAGTAACTGAGGCTAATTTCAACCGGAAACACCGAACCGTCTTTTCGCTGGGCGTGCAGATCGCGGTTGTGGCCCATCGCCCGCACCTGCGGGTTTTCATTGAAGGATTGCCGGAGTTTTTCGTGATAACTGCTGACATTCCGGGGCACTAACTGCTCGATGGTCAGTTCCATTAATTCACCCGAGGCATATCCAAACAACTGTTCAGCGAGTTGATTGGCCGACACGACCCGGCCCTGCTGGTTGCAAACGATGATGCCAATGGTGGCATTGGAAAAGATACCCTGATACCGCCGGACGCTGTTTTCCAGCTCACGCTCGGCCTGGTGCAACGGCTCCTGGTCGATGAGCTGAACGAGCGCGTAGGGCCGGTCATAAACCGTAAAGGTGCTGATGAGGAGATGCCCCCAGAACATCTGCCCATTTTGCCGCTCGATCGGTGTTCGTTCTTCATAGTGTCCATCCCGCAGGATCTGCTCGATCAAACGATTGCGGTCTTCGTTCGGCAAAGGCTGCGTCCGGATAGAACGGGAACGAACCGGATCGGCCAGCAAGTCCTTTTCCGAAGCAAAGCCCAGCATCTGAACACCCGCCGGGTTGACATGGACAAAGTGTTCTTCGCTCAGGTCGTAGATGCCGAAAAAGTCGTCGCTTTTTTCAAAAAGTAGATTGATTAAGGCCTCAGAGTATAGGTTGACTAACATAGGATGCGGCTATACTGCGGTAAAATCTCCATCGGCACCAGCCGGGCTAAACGAATACACGTACAAAGTTACTAAATAGACCTTCCAAGTTACTCCATTCTGCTTACAATCGTCTATATACGTTGACTTTTTCAAAGAATGATCATCAATTTGACAGGAGCAATTCAGTTGGGCTTCCTCCGCCAAGAATCATGACTGATCCTAACCAACATCAGTCTTTTTGGTCAACCAAATTACCACATTTGTATCCATGAGGGCAACGACCCCGGTTGACGAACGAATGTGGCCAAGCAAGCAAATGAACTTTAAAGATCCATACCCGGTGCAGACGCCCGCCCGCCTGGCGGTTTTACTCCTCTTCATGCCCTCGGAGCGGACCGACCGCATACAGCAGGCATGGCTACGAACCCTGGCCGATTCGCTGCAACACCAATTGTCCAGCCAGGTGCAGGTTTTGAAAATAGATGAACTCGCCCACCAGGATGTTTTCCGAAGCTTCGATATTACCCAGACGCCCTCATTCGTGCTGGTGCAGCGGGGCATCGAACTCTGGCGGCAGGTGGGAATGCCGCAGGAAGACCTGTCTTCGTTGCTGTCGGAGCGCCTGGTTGCGGCAAGCGCCCAGGTCTTCAAAGCCTAACGGCAACCACTCATTTTGGCATGGGTCCACAGTGCGGAATGCACTGCCCACTGACTTCTTCACAATAGGCTCCCCGCGTAGAACAATGGAAGGCGGCCCCCGAACAGCCGCAGACGTAATCCCATCCGCCAACGCCGTCGTAGCGTTCAAACGTTGGGGCAGAATAGACCACAATCCGGTGATCATCAAGACCATCCGTGCAGGAATAAGGAAAAGCAGCCAGCGTCAGAAAACCGGCATACCGCAGCACTATTTTAATTGTCTTCATGGTCGTAACACGTTGGTCTGGTAGAGGGAATGCGTAGTTTTCAGTCGCCCGACAGAGGGGTGTAGTCGATTTCCGTAAGCGTCAGGGTATACCAGGTAAAATCACCGGTTTTGAGTTTCCAGGTTACGTCCGACTGCACAGGAATCCGGATCCCGCCCGCCCGTTCCTGATGATCCCGCAGGGCAATCGACCAGGTTTCGAGCCGGTAAGCTCCATCAAATTCCCCAAAGCGCCGGGCTTCGAACTGGATGGCATCGCCCGCCAGGTTGAAGGTGAAAACTCCGGATGCGGTCACTCCGCCCTGGTGCATCGTCGCCCGGGCCGATGTATCGCTCAGTCCCTCCCACTGGATATAGTCGCTCAAGGCAGCCGTTGGGAACCAGACCGTTTCGGCCAGATACCGCAGCATCGTTCCCTGATCGATTTCCGCTCCCTTCGCATCCGCAACCGGAACCAAAGCCAGTGCCTTGATCCGCATGTTTCCCCGCCCGTGCCGGTACTGATCCCGGCCCACCAGAAAGAACAAAGGTGCAGCCTCAATGCGGGCCAGCCAGATAAAACCGGGTTGAGAAACCGTAAAAACCTGCTCGGCTTCGACGGGCATCCAGCTCCCACCCGGCTTGGTCCGCATCCGGCCGATCTGCTTCAGGTGAACGGTTTGAATCCGTTTTTTTCCAACGACACCAGCCCGTTTTAACCACTTCTGAACAACAGGTGGTAGCGGAGTCAATGATTCGGCAGTGATCACCGGCGTCTTCGCAGATCCGGATTCGGCAATCAAACCCCGGACCTCCGCCATTCCATTCGCATTGAAATCCCAATCCGCATAGGCCACCAGACTAACGGCCAGAATAAGCACATTGAGCCCGGTTCCGGCTTTGGCATCCGGCCAGTAGAGAACAATGAGAAGTTGAGACAGCCCAATCCCCAGCAACGCAACCAGCCACCAACGGCTCTGGCTGGTTAACAAACTGACGGCTGCCGTCAGCAACACCAAACCCGTTAAAAGCCAGAGCGCACCCGCCACTTTGGCGGCTTTTTCAGACAACGGCAGGACGGTTGTCGCACGAAAGGCGTTGACGGTTATCAGGTGCCACTCTTTTACGAATCCAATCCCGTGAATCAGACCATGAAGGCCCAGAATACCCGCAAAAACGAACCTGAATAGTGGACTCATGGGATTGGAAACCGGTTAGTTTTTGATCAGGTAGTTGACAGGGGCTGGCAGACAGGGGGTGAAAGAGCCTGCCTTAGAAACCGGAGAAACGGAACGATTCGGTGCGCCTTTCGCAGCCAGACGGCCTTTGGGGCTGGATGCGTTCAAATCCGTACAGTCGAAGTTTTCGGGCGATACGGTGCGGGTCAAAAGGTAGAAATAGGGGCTTCGGGAAACGTTTCGGACGTCCCAGAAAGTCAAATGCGTATCGGGGTAAGTGATGTACCCGGTCCACATCAGGGCCGTATGATCACACGGAACACCCGGTGTTTCACAGCCTGCGGGGTGTAGCAGCCCAAACGCATGACCAATCTCATGCCCCAGCCCACCGACATACCGGCCAATGCTTTCGTTTTCGTAATAGCCCCGCCCGCCCGAAACGCCCCGAACGTCGTATCCCGACAGCACCACGACACTCCCGGCCGCGGCACCTCCTCCCTGCCCCTCCGCCGGATCGGCGTCGATGTAATAGACCCAAACCGTTTCCGGGTCGTCGTAACGCCCGCCGGTTAACGCCATGCCCTCGTTGGCAGCATTGTACCAGAACCACCACTGCTGGCTGTCGCCGATGGGGGTGGTGGCATACCAGCTCGCCGGATGGGCGGTTTTGATTACTTCGACCACCGGGTAGCTGATGCTAAACGTCTGAAAACCGCTCAGTTGCTGCTGATACCAGATTTGCAGGTGCCGGATAGCGCGTTCCATGCCTTTCACCGCCGTTGGGTTCACCACCCGGTCGGCAGGAACCAGGTAAACCAGCCGGACGCGGTGTTTGTAGGTTACAATGTTCAGGTTCTGCGTAAAAGCGCGTTCCTGGCTGCCGGTTTGGGTCGTGATGGTAAAGGACGTTTCGCCCAGGCTGGCGGTAGACGCGCTAACCGACACCATGACTTTCGCCACGCCGTCTTTCGGAACCACCACCGGATTGGCAAACGGTTCGACGACAATGCCGGTTGGCACATTCTTAAAAACCAGGGTGGTGGGGCCACTGAATCCGTAGACGGATCGCAATTCCAGCAGGATCGTCGCGGTGGTGGCCTGCGGCAACACCAGCGGTTTGGCGGGCAGGGTGCTGACGATCGCTTCGGGGGTGTTGACGATGACAACGACGGTGGCGGTTTTTCCTTCGCAGGAAGCCGTGATGGTTACGTAGGCCGAAACGCCAGCGAGGGCAGTCAATAGTCCGGTTGATGAAACCCGCACGTTGGTCGAATCCGAACTGGTCCAGGTCACAACCCGATCCGTTACGACCACGCCGTTGGCGTCTTTTACCGAGGGTTTCAGTTGCGTTTCCGAACCCACGTTCAAGACGAGCGAATCCGGTGGCAGACTGACGGAAGCGACCGGGATTTTACTGATGGTGAGCACCAGAAAGTTGCTTTTCCCTTCGCTGGTGGCCGTAATCCGGACGGTTCCGGGGGCAATCGTTTTGACCAGCCCGGTTTGATCGACGGTCGCCAGCGCCGGGTTGTCGATGGTCCAGGTGATGACGCGGCCCGTCAGCAGGTTGCCAGCCGCGTCGCTGAGGATGCCCGTCAGGGAAAGGGGCTGTCCCACGGTCACAGTAGTACCCGGAGCCACCACCCGCACCGAGAAAACCGGGGCCGGATCGACGTGTTCTTTGCAGGAAAAAAGAACCACCTGCCCAATCAGGCAGATGAGAATGAATAAGCGGAGGGAAAGGTTCATGGTTAGGGCGAAACAGGCTTGCGTATAACCGAAGTACGTTCCCACAAAATAACGCCATAACTACCTGTCTTCCGATGACTTAGCTCATACCGCAGGATGATGACAGTTACTCCTGATCCTGTCAGCAGTCAATCCCTGTTAAAACCGTTTGCCCTAGTTTTGGACTTTCTGAATCCCGGAATACCTCCTGATCTGATTGATTCCATGAAACGACTACTGGCTTATTTTCTCACCACCTGCGCGATCTCGTGGCTGTGCTGGTCACCCTACTGGCTGCCATTTTTTTCGAAAGCCTGGAAAACATCCGCGTTCCTTCATTACCTGGGGTTGCTGGGTCCCTTGCTTTCCGCCGTGATCTGGACCAAAACGGAAAATTCCAGCCGGGGTCTCCGCGCCCTTTTCACGAGCCTGCTTGTTCCGCGCGAACCGGTTTTTTATGGCTTACTCAGCGCCCTGCTACCGTTTTTGATTCTTTTCGCTGCCGTGGGCATCAGCACCCAGGGAGCAATTCAAACCGTCGACTGGCGGGGGCTCTGGCATTCGCACGAGCTGGCCACCATGTCACCCATTCCGTTTGTGGCCTTAAACCTCTTCGTGGTGGGTTTTGGTGAAGAAACCGGGTGGCGCGGCTATGCCCTGCCGCGCCTGCAACAACGGTTTTCTGCCCTAACGTCATCGCTTCTCATCACGGCAGGATGGGCGCTGTGGCACTGGCCGCTGTTTTTTTACGTCCGCTCCGGCTATCATTCGATGGATGGCGCCGGCATTGTCGGCTGGCTGATCAGTCTGTTGACAGGCTCCCTACTTTTCACCTGGCTCTTCAACAGCAGTCGGGGAAGCCTATTGGCCTGTGCCTTATTTCATGCCACCATGGACATCGCTTTCATGGCCGATTTAGGGCGTCCCGACGTGATGACGTACGTCGGAATGGCCGTAACGCTCTGGGGCGCTGGGATCCTGCTGGTATTGAAACCCACCAACTTATCCCGTCAGCCCCGCGTAAAAACCCTTGAACAGTAGTTAGCGACTGATCCATTTCAGCAGCCGTTCTACATCGTCTTTGTGAAACAGTTCGGTGCCGGGATTCATCGTAGCCGCCGTTCCGCAGGCCACACCAAGCCGCAGCATTTCTTCGTAGGAGTGGCCTTGCGACAACGCAAAAACCATTCCGCCAACCATGCTATCCCCTGCGCCGACGGTGGTTTGTTTTTTAACCGTTGGGGCCGGAACCCGAAAGCTCCCGCGCCGGTGTTCCCGGTGGTTTTCTTTCGTCACCAGCAAAGCCCCCGCCGGTCCCAGTGAAACGGCCATGAGCTCGCACCCACCCTGTTGAATCACCGACCGGGCGGCTTCTTCCACTTCCTCCAGTTCCAGTTTCTCAACGCCGACGAGGGAGGCCAGTTCGCCCAAATTGGGTTTCAGCAAAAAAGTCCCTTCCTGAATTGCCCGTTTTAAGGGTTCGCCGGACGTGTCGAGAACCAGCCGGATGTGGCGTTCCTTCGCCAGTTGGGCAATGGCAGCATAGTAGTCTGGTGGCAAACCCGGCGGCAAACTGCCACTGACCACCAGATAGTCGATCGGTTCGGCAATGTTACGCAGCTCGTTCAGCATCTGTTCGCCCTCGGCGGCCGACCAGGTGGGTCCCGGCAATCCGAAGCGGAACTGTTGTCCGGTCGACGTCTCCAGAACGACAAAGCTCTGGCGGGTCCAGCCCGCCATCGGAATCGCCCGGTAATCGATCCCCTGTTCGGCCACCAGTTGTTCCAGCCATTGACCGGTGGCACCACCCGCCGGAAAAACCGCCCGGGATTTTGCGCCCAGCCGAAGCAGGGCTTTGGAAACGTTGATGCCGCCCCCACCGGGATCGTAGCGGGCGGTTTCACAGCGCAGTTTGTGTTCGGGTACCAGGCGGTCGATGGTGGTGCTGGCATCCACCGCGGGATTCAGCGTCAGTGTGAGAATCATCCTTTTAAATGAAAAAGCAACCTGTACCGGGGATTACCGGACTATCCGGCGATCCCCGAAACGGGTTGCGTAAGGTACAATTTATCGGTGAATTACCGCGCCAGATAACCGCCGTCGACCGGATAATACGATCCCGTTACGAACGAGGCTTTGTCGGACGACAGCCAGATCACCAGTTCAGCCACTTCCTCCGACCGGCCCAGCCGACCGATGGGGTGCAGGTCGACCAGCATCGTTTTGACTTCCTGCGGCAACACGCCCAGCAAAGGCGTATCGATGTAGGCCGGGCCAACGGAGTTGATCCGGATTCCGCGGGCGGCATACTCGATGGCGGCCGTTTGGGTCAGCCCCACGACCCCATGTTTGGCGGCTACGTAGCCCGGCGACTGTGCCGTTCCGACCTGACCCAGAATGGAGGCCATGTTGACGATGGACCCGGTTTTGTTCTGTTTCAGCATCGCTTCCAGTTCGTATTTCAAACAGTAGAAAACGCTGTTGAGGTTGACGTTGATGATTTTCTGCCAGCCTTCCAGCGAGTAATCCGCCGTCAGGTTCAGTTCTCCGCCGATGCCCGCATTGTTGCAGGCCATATCCAGCCCGCCAAACGCAGAGACGGTTTCCGAGACGAGTGCTTCACACTGCGCCGGATCGCCGACATCGGCCTTGAAAAACCGGGCAACGCCCCCGTCGGCGGTAATCTGGTCAACGACTTGCTGGCCCTGTGTTTCGTTAACATCCGACACCATCACACTGGCACCGTGCTGGCTATACAAAACTGCAATTGCCTGGCCAATGCCCGAAGCCGCCCCGGTTACCAGCGCCACTTTACCTTGTAAGTCCTTTTCCATGCTAAATTTAATTAAAAAGTATGCTTAAGCGCGCATGATCAAAACCGGTATGTCGGCATGATTCAGCACATCTTCGGCCACGCTGCCCTGAATCCAGTGGCGAATGCCGGTATAGCCGTGGGTGTAGAGCACGATCAGATCGGCTTTTACGTCCGTGGCATAATCCAGAATGCCCTCCGGAATGGACCGGTACGGCCATATCTGAAATTTATAATGATCGATGCCTTTGCTCAATGCGTATTCGTCCATCCATTCCCGGATGCCCTCGGGTTGCCGGCCGTCGGTGGGCGTCAGCACATAGACAAACTGCCGAAGGCCCTGATCCGTTAGCTGAAACGGATACGGATGGCGTTCTTTCAGCTTGTCATCCATATCGATGGCACAGACAATGTTCTGAGGCTGAAAGTGTTCGATGGGGTGTTTGACTACCAACACCGGGCAGTTGGCGTGCCGGACAATTAACTCGGCGTTCGAGCCCTCCAGCCACTCCGTCAAACCGGTAGCCCCTTTGGAAGCTAAAACGATCAGATCGGCTGGTTGTTCAGTAATATTCCGAATCAATCCGTCGAGGCTGCTGCCCAGTTTTGTTTTGATGGTAACGTCCGCGTATTTCGGATTGGCCGCCAGCTTCTCCAGCGCTTCTTCGGCTTCTTTCCGGGCTTCGCCGTAGTTCTCCGTAACCATCAGCGACAGTTCCGGGGTGTAGTCCATGGCAGGCTGCGGAATCAGTTGATAGAGAACCGTATGCAGGAGGATAATTTCGGCCCGGTAGGTTCGGGCCAGCCCCACGGCTACGTCCAGTGCATAGGTGGTCATGGGGCTTAAATCCGTGGGAACCAGTATTGTTTTCATCGTGAACATCCGTTAGTTTGATAGTCCAAAGCACGTTGAAAACAGACTCTCTTCCCATGACAGAACGCACCCGGTTTGTTGAGAAAAGTCACTGGTTCAGTCCGGGTTGACGGATTGGCCAGGCAGCCATACCATCGCTTTCGTCCAGCCATCGGGGTAACAGCCGATCGACAGCGAACCGTGGTTCAGTTCAACCAGTCTTTTCACAATCGCCAGCCCCAGCCCAAAGCCCTGCTGCTCAAACTCCTGCCGGTCAAACTGCGTATAGGGTGCAATTTGGGCGACGTGCTCCGGTTTAAACGTCCGTCCCTTGTTGCCCACCGTAAGCCGGTATTCGTCCCCTTCCAAATATCCTGTGACAACAATCCCGGTCTGATCCGAAAACTTGATGGCGTTGTCAATCAATTCGTCCAGGATAATGGCCAGATTGTCTTCCGAAATCTGGAGGAATGCTTCCTCCACATCGACGCGCCACTGGATTTTTTGCTCCTGCCGGTTTTCCACCAGCCGGATTTGCTCTTTCACCCGGTCGGACTGAAGGGTGGCCGTGCCACTCGTAAAATAAGCATAGGCGCTGTGTGAAGGGTCGATGTGTTGAAGAATGCCGATTCGTTGAACATTATCCAGCGACCGTTTCAGCCGCAGTCCGCACACCCGGATCGTTTCCAGCATCGACACCGTATCGACATCATCAAACTCGTCCAGATGATTCGATAGCAGGGTCGACATGCCAATAATCCCGTTGAGGGTAGTGTTGTATTCGTGCCCGGCGGCCCGGGCCATCTTGAGGTGCTGTTCGGCCAGTTGGGCCTGCAGGCTGGCTTTTCGCAGGGCCTCCCGTTGCAGGCGGTTTTCGACAGCCAGGAGCAGGCTTTCGCCCGTAAACGGTTTGGTCAGGTAATCATCGGCGCCCAGCGACATTCCCCGGCGCACATCTTTCAGATCGGTCTTGGCCGTCAAAAACATGAAGGGAACCGTGGTCAGGGAACGATTGCTACGGATGGTTTCCAGCACCTGATACCCATCCATGTGCGGCATCAGAACATCGCAGAGGATCAGATCCGGTCGTTCCAGAATGGCCTGGGTAACGCCCTGTTTTCCGTCCGGAGCGGTTTCTACCTCAAACCCATTCAGCCGCAGCCACTCGGCCACGTTTTCACGAATTTGTTCCTCGTCCTCAATAATCAATATTTGTGTCGACATAGAATAGGGTAAAATAGAGAACCATCCTGTACGGACGACAGAGAATAAACGGTTCGATTTGGAAAGCTAAATAAAGTTGAAAATCAGAAACTTAATAAAGAATACAGGTGGATTTATGAAACAAAACTACGTCGCATGAGGTCCCGTTTACATGACCTGATCTATGTAACGGTATGACAAAAATCAGTAACATAGCTTTCGTAAATCATAAACCAGCCCCTCTTTTCTCCGAGGAAAAACCAGACTATTCTGGCTCCCCATTCCGTATTCAGCGTCCTGCAACAAGCCGGTAATGAGCATCAGTAAACCGCCTGAGTAACGTCATAGCGGCAAAGAGGTTCGTCCGCTAGTTTGCATCCGCATCTTAAACCCTTGAACGGACATGAACACGTGGGTACTTCCTTTCAGCCAGATCAACAACGGAATGATTGCCAAAGTGGGCGGTAAAAATGCCTCGCTCGGCGAAATGTTTAACGGACTGCGGTTTTATGGCGTACGGATTCCCGACGGCTTTGCGCTGACGACCGATGCCTACTACGAATTCCTGGATCACAATGAGCTGCGAACGCCCGTTCAGGAGCTGGTCAATGAACTGGACACCCGGACTTTTTCCAACCTCCACGACATCGGCCACCAGATCCGGTGCCTGATCCGGAGAGCCGATTTCCCGCCGGTTCTTGCCGAAGCCATCAAAAAAGCCTTCATCGACCTGAAGCACCATTTCCCGAACCCGATACAGGTGGCCGTTCGCAGCAGCGCCACCGCCGAAGATCTGGTTACGGCCAGTTTTGCCGGTCAGCACGAATCGTTCCTCAACATCCAGACCGAAGAGCAGTTGCTGCACGCCTGCCAGGCCTGCTACGCGTCCCTGTTTACGGACCGGGCCATCAAATACCGGCATGACAACGGTTTCGATCACCTGAAAGTGGCGCTTTCCGTGGGCGTTCAGAAAATGGTGCGCTCCGATCAGGCGTCGGCCGGCGTCTGTTTTACAGTAGACCCCGACACCAGCCACGAAAACCTGATGCTGATCACAGGGAGCTGGGGATTGGGCGAAAACGTGGTACTGGGCAATGTCAATCCCGATGAATTTTACGTCTTCAAACCGTCGATTGCCAACCGCCCGAACGCCATCGTCAGCCGGAAAGTGGGCGAAAAATCGGTCACGATGGTGTATGCCGATACGCCCGAAGCCAGTCAGCCGACGATCAATACCGATACGCCCCCGGAACGCCGGGCTGCCTTCGTCCTGACGGATACCGAGGTAAACCAGCTCGCCAGTTGGTCGCTGATTATTGAAGAACATTACCGCAAACCGATGGACATCGAGTGGGCCAAAGACGGCATCGACCAGCAACTCTACATTGTGCAGGCCCGACCCATTACCGCCTTCGGATCATCGACGCTGCAACTCACCGAATACCGCCTGCAGGCTCCGGGCAAAACCCTGACGCAGGGCAAAGGCATCGGCCACCGGATCGTTACGGGAACCGCCCGGGTGGTGGCGTCGCCCAAAGACGTGCCAACCACCATCGGCGCGTCGGACATTCTGGTCACCGACATCACCACGCCCGACTGGGACCCGATTCTCAAAAAAGTATCGGCCATCATCACCAACCGGGGTGGCCGGACGAGCCACGCGGCCATTGTGGCCCGCGAAGTGGGCGCGCTGGCGGTGGTCGGCACCAACAACGGCACGCAGGTCATTGCAGACGGGGCTACCATCACGGTTTCCTGCGTCGACGCCCAGGACGGTTTTGTGTATGAAGGCGCGCTGCCCTTTACGCAGGAAACCATCGATCTGACGGAACTGCCCAAACCCCGCACCCAATGTAACCTGATTTTGGGCGACCCTTCGCAGGCGCTGCGGCTGTCGCAACTGCCCAGCCAGGGCGTGGGGCTCATGCGGCTGGAATTCATCATCACCAACGCGATTGGCATTCACCCGATGGCGCTGGCCCGTTTCGACCAACTGACGGATGAAACCGTGAAGCAGGAAATTACGCAGCTCACCCACCACTATACCGATAAGAAAGAATTTTTTGTGGACAAACTGGCCCAGGCCGTGGCGCTGGTAGCCGCCAGTTTTTACCCCCGGCCAGTGATTGTTCGCATGAGCGATTTTAAAACCAACGAGTATGCCAACCTGCTGGGTGGTCGTGATTTCGAGCCCAAAGAAGAAAATCCGATGCTGGGCTGGCGCGGGGCGAGTCGCTACTACGATCCACGGTACCGCGACGGGTTCCGGCTCGAATGTGACGCCATGCGCCGGGTGCGCAACCAGATGGGGTTCACCAATGTCAAACTGATGATTCCGTTCTGCCGGACGGTGGAAGAAGGCAAGCGGGTGCTTCAGGTGATGGATGAATACGGTTTGGCCCGGCACGAAAACGGGCTGGAGGTGTATGTGATGGCTGAAATCCCCAGCAACATCATCCAGGCCGAAGCATTCGCCGAACTCTTCGACGGTTTTTCGATCGGTTCCAACGACCTGACCCAACTGGCGCTGGGTGTCGACCGCGATTCGTCGACGGTGCAGGGGCTTTTTGACGAAAACAACCCGACGGTGCGGACACTGATTGCCATGCTCATCCGGAAGGCTCACCATGCCGCCCGTCCCGTGGGCATCTGCGGACAAGGCCCCAGCGACAACCCGGCTTTCGCCCGTTTTCTGACCGAAGAAGGCATCGACAGCATTTCGCTCACGCCCGACGCTTTTCTGCGCGGACTCACGACGATTCATGAAGCCGAAATCGTGCTGGCACTCGATGCGTTGTGAAGGGAAGAGGCTTTAAAAAGGCGGATGTAAAATTTCAAATGATGAACGTTGAATATAAAAGTGGAAGCTGGCGGGCTTCTTTTAGAGAAGGTTTTGAATCGATCAATTACACTTTTGCCTGCAATTTGAGGTTGCATGGCATGCGCTCTCCTGGCGAACCAGGTCAGGCTACGTATTAAACAGATGAGCCCGGTCTGCGTCCAGACCGGGCTCATCTGTTTAATACGGTTTGTTTGTACCTTGTATGAGCCACATCTTGGCATAATGGTGATCCTTACTTTGGCCGGCAGGAATAAAGTTGGTACTGCCCAACCGGCTTACGGCTTCCGTATAATTTGCGATGTATTTGGGATCCAGGTTGGGCGTAGGGTACATGTAACGGATCGGCAGTGCCGGGCCGAACTGTGCCACCGGCCCCGTCTTTAGTGCGGGATAGCCCGTTCGTCGCCAGTCGAACCAGGATTGGACGCTGAACCAGGACGAGATCCATTTTTGCTCCAGAATCCGTTCCTGCTTGTTGCCGGCGCTGGCGTAGCTTACTCCGGGTTGCGCATAATATGTTTCAAAGTTGAATGAGGTGGCCGCCAGCGCCCCTTCTTTGTCCATCGACGCCTGGACGGCTTTTTTATAGTGACCTTCCGCATCTGTAGCGCCGAATGTGCCCAGTAAGGCAGCCTCCGCCAGGATAAACTCAACCTCGGGGTAATTCATAAAATTCATCGCCACGTAAGGGTCGGTATTTTTACGGTATCGGTCATGGATGAACGAAATGTAGGGATTCTGTTCGTTGGGATACACCGACACGTCATTTCCTTTGTTGTAGACAATCCCCTGCGTAATGGGAAGACCGACGGGCAAACCCACGTACAGGTTGGTATCTGCACTGGAGGCCACGCTCGGCACATAGACGACGGAATACGTTTCGCCGAAGAGGTTCGTGACCGTCCTGGTGGTTACCTGGGTCACGTTGGCATCCCATTTTCTCCGCACCGGATTGGCCCAGCGCTGCAACCTCGGATCTTTCAGTTGAAGCAACTTGTCGACGAGTGGTTTTGCCGGTTTTGTCAGCCAGTTGAAGGTAGCAGATGCCAGCGGGCCACCGGGTTGGGTGTTGTCGGAGTTGGTACCCAGAAAAGCAAGGGTTGCATCATCGGACTTACTGGTGAATGCTCCGGCGGCAGCCTCCTTAAACTCGGTTTCAAGATTGATACCCAATGCCGCCATTTCCGCCTTTTTATCCGCCAGGCGAAGGGCGTAACGCAGACGCAACGAATTGGCAAACTTTCTCCACTTCGCGGCATCTCCCTTATACATCACATCGGAAGTTGCGCTCACCACATCCTTGGGCGTCAGGTTTTGAAGCAGCTCGTTCGCTTGTTTCAGGTCGGTCAAAATGCCCTTGTAGACATCGGCTTGTTTGTCATATTTTGGAAAAAATGCTCCGGTGCTGGCCTTCAGTGCCTCGCTGTACGGGATGTCGCCATAGAGGTCGGTCAGCAACCCGAAGAGCATGGCTTTCATGGTCAGCCCGATGCCCTGGAACAGTTTGTTGTCATCCCGCACGCCATTGTCATAAATGATCTGCACGTTCCGCAGGATATCGTAGTAGCTGCCCCAGCTTTCCTGACCCCACGCATACTGGTTCGTTTCGGCAGCCCCTTCGTTTGTTCCCGCCTGCATGTACTGCATGGTAGCTGCGATTTTGGAACTGTTCTTGCCCAGACCAAAGACGAGCTTTCCGCTATTGACCAGTGAATAGGTGAGGACGTAGTTCGACGACACATTTTCAGGACTGTTGGGATTTTTGTTCACCTCGGTAAGGTCCTCACAGGCGGATAGCCATAAACCCATCATCGCCAGCAGGGGAATTCTCAATGCTTTTATCGTTTTCATGTTCACTTCCAATTAAAAGTCCACGTTCAATTTAGCCCCGAACGAACCCGTGAAAGGCAATACGTTGTAGTACTCCACCCCCTGGGTCCAGCCCACACCGTTGGGTCTGAAAGCCCGTTCGGGATCAAGTCCCTTAATGCCCGCTGCCGTCCACATGAAGATGTTGTTGGCGACGAACCCGACCGATGCATTCTGCAAATGCATCCGGTTTACAAAGCTTTTGGGAAGGCGGTAGGTGATGGAAACTTCCCGCACTTTCACGTAGGTGGCACTGTACATGTTCTTTTCGGCAAACGGACGGTTGGCGTAGCGGTAGGCACTGAAAGGATCGAGCCATTTACTACCCGGGCCTCCCAGGTTTTCGGTATAAACCGTATTGCCGTTGGCATCTTTGGTGGCCAGTACGCCGGGATTAAGGCTGGCATCCTGCACCCTTCGGCTTGCTTCCACACTGCCTTCCGGCCAGGCAAACCCGTGGTATTCGGCATTGCGGCCACCCACCCAGCTCCCCAGGTATTGATCCGGATTTTCCTTGATCTGCTCGGCCAGGCTGCGGTTCGGATCGTAGCTTTCACCCGTCAGGGTTTCTTCCAACTGTCCATTGTTGCCCAGGAACATCATCGTATTGGAGTAGAATGACCCGCCCAGGCGCCAGTCGACATTCGCGAACAACGTTATATTTTTGTACGTGATCGAGGGTTGAACGCCCATCAGGAACTTGTGGTTGAAGTTTCCGATCTTTTTCAGGTTGTTCACATCGTTGTCCGTCTGGTAAAGTCCGCCATTGGTTACGATCGGGTAGCCGTAGTAAGGGGAATTGGTATCTTTCACCCGCAGGATCGGTGCGGCATAGATATCACCCACCTGGCCTCCTTCATAGGTCCGCACTTCGGCACCCGAGTAGGACACAAACGAGAAGTACTTGATCCCGTCCGCCAGTCTGGTGATGTAGGTGCGGTTCCGGGTCAATGTAAAATTCATGTCCCAGGTAAAGTTCTCGGTTTTGATCGGCGTCGTGTACAGGGCCAGTTCGAAGCCTTTGCTTTCCACCAGTCCGGCATTGATCTGCTTGGTGTTCGCACCGGATTCAATCGGTGTCACGATCGACAGTACCTGGTTTTTATTGCCTCGCTGATAGAAGGTTGCATCCAGTCCCAGGCGGTTGTTCAGGAACTTCAGGTCTACACCGATTTCGCCGGAAGTGGCTATCTCAGGTTTCAGATCCGGATTGGTGAGCGTTCCACCCATGTACATACTCTTGGCAGCGCCCCAGTCGAGGGCGGTCTGGTAGATACGGCTGTAAGCGTAAGGGGCTACATCGTTACCCACCTGCGCGTAGCCCGCCCGTACTTTGGCAAAACTTACCCAACGCGGCATGGTGAACATTTCCGAAGCGATCACGCTCAGCGAAGCGGATGGATAAAAATAGGAATTGTTCCCTTTCGGCAGGGTACTGGTCCAGTCGTTGCGCGCGGTCAGATCGAGGTAGACCATATCTTTGAACCCAATGGAGGCTGATCCATACACGCCGTAAAGTTGCTTCCGGTTCAGCAGGCTGTTGTAGGAAACCGCTCCCGGCGCGCCATTGGAGATGTTGTAAACCCCAGGCACCACCAGAGCGGTTGCCGAGGTTGCCAGGCTCCGTCCATATTGCTCCAGCCGGTTCAATCCGGCCAGTGCGTTCAGGCTCCAGGCTTCGCCAATGTTTTTCTTGTAGCTCAGGATCAGGTCCAGGTTGGTTTCCTTGTTGTAGTTGTTTGAAACCTGGTAGGCTCCATTTACAGCCTCGAAGTTGTTGTAGGCCTTTTTCGCTTCCAGAATCTCGGTATACGAGTCACGCGAGTACCGCCCGATGATCGAGAACTCCTTCGTGATGTCGTAGTCGAGTTGGATCTTGCTCACAACCCGGTCACGTTTAAAGCCGGTGGGATTTTCGTACACCAGGTAGAAAGGGTTATTTTGTTTGTCTTTGTACTTCCGCTGCGCAATGCCTTCCTGGCCGGGAAGCCAGTAGTCGCGCAGGTCATTGATGTTTACCTGGGAGCCGGTCTCGTAGACGCTCCGTACGACGTCATTGCGGCTTTGATCGATGATCGGCCGGTTGTCGGAACCCGACTCGGTGAGGTTCACATTCACCGAAGCCCGCAGCTTGTCGGTCAGGTTATAGGTGGTATTCAGGGCGATCGTCAGGCGGGACAGATCCGTGTTCGGGATGATGCCGGTATTCTTCATATTCCCGAGCGACAGCCTGAAGTTTCCTTTGTCGTAGTTGCCATTGACCGAAACGTTGTTCGTGTTGGTGATTCCGGTTTGGAAAAAATCCCTGAAACGGTTGGGATAAGAAACCAGGGGTACTTTTTGTCCGTTGCTGTTCCACAACGCCCACTGTTCCCCTTTGTCAAGTGCCGCCCCCCAGCTTTCATTTTCCGGCTCTTCCAGAATGTGCGCGCCCGTCTTGCCCGATCCGAATTTGTTTTGAACCGCCACATACTGCAAAGGCACATCCGCCACCACTGAGGTGTTCAGAGACACACCAATCCCCTTTTTACCACCCGTGCCGGATTTTGTCGTGATCAGAACCACTCCGTTGCCGGCTCGTGAACCATACAGGGCTGCGGCACTGGGTCCTTTCAGGATGGATACATTGGCAATGTCGTTCGGGTTGATGTCAGAAATGGGGTTACCCATGTCAGCGCCTGCAAAACCGTTGGAAAGCTTGTTGGCGACCGGTACCCCGTCGATGACAAACAGCGGCTGGTTGTCGCCATTCAGCGAGTTGGCACCGCGGATGATCATGCTCACCGAAGACCCAACGCCCCCGCCCATCTGCGAAATCTGGACACCGGCGATCTTGCCGGCCATGGCGTTCAATACGTTATTTTGAGGGGTTTGTGTAATGGAAGTTCCTTCAATTGTGCCCACGGAGTATCCGAGCGACCTTTTATCACGCTTGATACCGAGGGCCGTCACAACAGCTTCCTGCAGGGTGTTGACACTTTCGACCATCACCACGTCAATCACGCTGCGGTTACTGACCGCAACCTCCTGTGTCTGGTACCCAATATAGGAAAAGATCAACACGGCGGCCTCGCCGGTGACGTCCAGGGAAAACCTACCCGTAGCATCGGTGGTTGTTCCGGACTGTGACCCTTTCAGAATGACGTTCACGCCCGGTATTCCCGCCTTGTCTCCACTGGAAGTAACAACGCCTGTCACCGTTTTTGTCGGTGCTGTACGCGCTTCGGACACCGGAATGGTCATTGCCCCTGATTCATGGGGCGCGTTGCTGATCTTTTTGAAAAGCAGGATTTGTTTTCCTTTCACCTCATACCCGGTCTGCAAGGGGCTAAGCAGTTTGGTCAGCACATCACTCAACCGCTCGTGACGGGCCGAGATGTTCACTTCCAGAGACGACTGAATTTCGCCGGGGTTGTACACAAAACGGGCGTCTGACCGGGTTTCAAGCGCTAAAAGCACCTTTTTCAGGGTTATACCCTCCATTTGAAGACTTATTCTTTTCTCAAGGATTTCTTGTCCACGCGCGTCGGCGCCGGCAAAAGAAAGGCTGGAAAAGACAAGGGCGATACAGAGCTGAAGTACCGATAGTTTCATAGTAGTGCGCCATAGGGTTTTGGAACGCTGGGTTTGGTTCATATTTTTAACTGTTTTTACGACACTTGCTAATGGGGCAAAAAGCCGCTGTTTACCCGGATCAAGGCTTGTCAACGGGAGAGGTTAAAGAGGTTTAGGAGCGAATGATGGTTGCTACATCATTTGTTTTTTGCAGATCAGGTTTTATTCATAGGGTTAAGGCAGGGTTTTGTGAATTAATAAGGCTTCTGAGGCAGTTATCGATCGGTTTCAATGATCACCCTGCCTTCTTCAATATGATAGGTACCTTTGATGATGCGGCAGATGAGATGCAACTCGTCATGCAGGCTCATCTCCGAAAATGTGGCTGTCAGCCGATAGCCGTCCAACTTTTCAGGCTCGTATTCTATATCGATCCCATACGCTTTTTCAAGGGCGCTAAAAACGTCTGCAACGGGTGTTTCGTCGAACGAAAACCGGGGCGGGTGATACAGGTTAGCCAGCCCTTGAATCCTTGATTTCGTAAACCTGGCTTTATTCTGACTAAACGTAACCTGCTCATTGGGCGATAGAACCAGTCCTCCCGCCCCCGGGCGGATCGCTATCCGGTCCATTTTTTCCAGGTCTTTTTTCGCAAATACGGTAACCTTGCCCGTGAGCACGCTTACCGAAGCCTGTTTTTCCCGCTCATAGGCCACTACGCGAAAAGAAGTACCCAAAACCCTGGTAATTAGCTGGTTTGAATAAACGAAAAAAGGGTGAGCCGGATCTTTCACGACATCAAAGAAGGCCTCACCGTCGAGATATACGACGCGTCTGGGCTCTTTTTCCAAAGCCGAACTGAACGAGAGCCGGCTGCCCGGCTGCAAGATCACGGTACTCTTGTCACCCAACAGCACCGTCATCGGCCGGTCGGTGTCATTGGTCCGTTCCACACGGATTTCCGACGGTGATGACGTTGTGGAGATTGCCTCAAAAGAAGCACCCAAGGGAAACTTATACACCAGCCAGCCAAGTCCGGCTACCACCAGAACGGCGGCCGCCACCCTCGCCCACACCAGATACATCCGCCTGACGGTTGGCGGGCCCGTTTCCAGGTTACTGCTGAGCTTTCCAAGCGTGCCTTCCACGATCGTGTCGAGTTCATCGTCGGAAATCGTTTGTCGTTTTTCATCCATCGCCAGCAAAAGCGCCCGGGCCGCCTGCACCATTTCCGACCGGTCCGGATTGCCAACCAGCCAGTGTTGCCAGAAATTGGTCGCCTGGGCGTCACCGTTCAGGACCCATGCCCTGAACAGAGGGTCGGTCAGAAAATCTTCGACGATAAACTTGCGGTAATCGGTCATAGAAATAGGCTTCAATGATGAGATGCAGGGAATACAGCTCACATACCAGATTTTTGCATTATTTTTTGAAAAATTATGGAGAAGGCTTTTTCTAGACCAAAAACAGGGTCAATATGATGAAGAGACTGATCGCAACCGTCTTGATACGATCCCGCAGATTCATGAAAGCCAATTGAATCAGGTTCGATACCGTTTGGGGAGAAATGGTCATGACCTGCGAGATTTCATCCCGGCTGAGTTCCTGATAGTATTTTAAATAGATCACCTCGCGTTGACGCTTGGGGAGGAGGTTGAGCAAGTGCCCCATTTTCCGGGTACGTTCGGCCAGACTTTCTTCTTCAATGAGCCACCATTCCGGAGAAAATTCAACGTGTAACCCGCTGTCTTCGGCATCCGCGCTTTCAGGGTGGTAGAAAAGCGGGAGCTTGTGAACCTCCCGGTATATTTTACGCCGGAGTGAAGAAAAAAGATAGGCTTTGACGTTGTCGGGGCTCGACAGCGTTTGTCTCCGGTTCCAGATTTCGATGAACAATTCCTGGATGCAATCCTTGAGGAATTCCTCGTCCCGGTTAAATTTTTGCCCGTAATTCAGCAAAGACCGATAGTGAATCCGCATGAGAGATCCCAACGCCTGCTCGTTGCCAAGCACAAGATCTTTCCAGAGCTGGGAATCTCTCGATCTGTTGGTTTCAGGCAGATTGGACATGGTTTCGGGCTTAACTGATGGTAACGGGTCAGAAGGGAGTGGTTCCCCGGGAAAGCGTGTGGCTGTTT
Source organism: Larkinella fluvii (assembly GCF_051857545.1). Classification (NCBI taxonomy): domain Bacteria; kingdom Pseudomonadati; phylum Bacteroidota; class Cytophagia; order Cytophagales; family Spirosomataceae; genus Larkinella; species Larkinella fluvii. The sequence continues at coordinate 393,333 of NZ_JBPZHB010000008.1, forward strand.
ATCGTTTCAATATTAGGAAAAGTACTAAAGAAATGACGCTGCATCAACATCTTTGTATTAAGAAAAAGTGAACCCCTGCGATCGGAATAGATGCCCATTTTTTATTCCCTGGTTAGCAGCCTGACAAAAAACGATCAAGTCAATCCAAAACCCACGCTTACATTCAGTGTTCATCCTTTAAAAATTTACATTTACGTCTCTTTTCTTCACCAAAAAAGCAGGAGTCATCGACCCCTGCTTTTCCATCAATCCATCCTAGCTTACTTTCTTACGCTTCGTCAAAGAAGGGTTTCTCCGCCGACTCTCCCCGGCTAACCGGTTCCGGGTCATACAGGGCCAGCAGCGGAACGGGCGGGCGGAACGCCAGCCGACGCGTCAGGCTGCGGTTCCAGACCGCGTCCATCAGCGTTTTCCGGTGCGGAACGGTCACCAGCAAATCGACGGAATGGGTGGTCAGGTAGGTGTTGATCCCGTGTTCCACCTCATCGTCCAAAATAAAATACGGCCCGGTTTCCACCGAATCGAATACCTGCGCGAGTCGCTGGTTGTAGTCATCAAACGCTTCGCCGGCCAGCTTCGGCGTCTGGCTGTTCACGATGGACAAGGCCGTCAAACGTGCGCTTTTCCGCGTTACCAGTTCGTTGAGCGGTTCTAAACAGGGTACATGCTGCAGGGTGCTGGAGTCGGTGGCCAGCACCACCTCCCGAACGGGTCGGATGGCGGTCGTGTGGGGCACCACCAGCACATTGGTTTTGGCGTGCCGAACCAGCCCGGTGGCCACGCTTCCCAAAACCGCCATGAATCCGGAGCCACTGGCCCCCACCACCACATAGTCGAACGAATCCTGCTCCAGAGCCGCTTCCACCGCCCCGATGGGACTTCCGGGGGCGGTTCGAATCTGGTAGGAATGAAACGGCGGGTGGTAGTTGGCCATCAGTTCCGACAGCATTTCCTGCAGGCTGCGGTAGGCGTTTCGTTCAGCCTCTTCCATCAGAAATGTTGTTCCGTACATGGTATCGGATTCGAGCGGATACGCGTGCAGCAGACAGAATTCGGCGGCTGTGTCGTCAAACAGGGCCTGGGCAAAATGAATCGCCTTTTTCGATGCTTCCGAGAAGTCGGTTAGCAACAGTATCTTTTTCATAACCAGGGAATAAGGGTTTTCTTTTCTCCTGCAATTTCAATGCCGCTAAAAACCGCCTTGGTGAGTTTTTGGCGCAGCAGGGCCTTAAAACTACCAATTTTATACAATCGCCAAAACCGGCACGTCGGATTGCCGCGCCATCTGCTGGGTGTTGCTTTCCAGAATGGAAAACAGAAACCGGTTGTGGGATTTGGGCAACATCATGACCAGATCCGCGCGGTTCTCCTGCGTAAATTCCAGAATGGTCCGCGTCAGGTCGTCTCCGCCAACAACCGTTACCGTGTGCGGACGATGCCGGAGCAGATCCCGAACGGCTTCCGCAGCCTGCTGAATGGCGGGATCGGCGGGTTTGTCGCTGACGCCGAGGATGTTCAGAAACGCGTCGAACCGGGTGGCAAACCGGAGAACACCATCCAGCGCCAGGGCATCGACCGGTTTTCCGAAATCAATCGCCACGACAATGTTTTTAAACGGCACAAAATGGGCCGCTGGCGGCACCAGCAGCAAAGGCACCAGCGTGTGCAGAATCATTTCCGTGGCCTGGCTCCCGAAATACCGCGCACCGGGCGAGTTGGCTCCGGCGGTTCCCATCACCAGCAAATCCGCTTTTTCTTCTTTCACCACCGCGTTGATGGTTTCCAGCGTCGAGCCCTCCCGGGCCATGACCGAGATCGTCAGCCGTCCGCCCGCAGCGGTTTGCAGTTTGTCCCGCAACCGGTAGAGTTTCCGCCGGGCGCTCACTTTATTTTTTTCCTCCATGGGCGTAAACACGGCCTGCAAAGCCGGGATACGGAGCGGATGGTGGTAGACGTTCAGCAGAACCAGCCGGGCCTTGAGAAGCGTGGCGAGCTGGAGGGCAAAGTCCGACGCGGGCTTGGCACTTTTGGAAAAATCAGTCGCTAGAACAATGGTTTTCATCGGTAAATGTAGGGTTAAAGTGGGGACATGCGACAACGGTCTTTGTCCCGTTTAGTGGATAACAATATCTTTTTCGGCCCAGTAATGCCTTTTTCCATCCCACCAGTCCAGAATGACGTGCCAGAGTCCGCTGCTCAGTTGCTGCGTTGAAACCACCTGCCGGGGCCGTTGATTCGGCTGAACCACCAGATGAACTTCTTCGCTGTGATCAAATCGTTTCTGAAAAATCACCTCCGCTTTCCGGAAGGAGACGGGCAGCACAAAGGCCAGTTGATGTTGGGCGGGTTCAAAAGTCATGGCGGTCTGGGTGGTTTAGGGCTGGATAAGGACTCTCGTTCAATCTGTCGCAAAGCTAAAGGCCCCGCTCCGGTAACGCCCTGATATTCATCCGCCCAAAAGCTGACATAAATCACCTCGCCTGCCTATAATTATTAGGACTTCCCAGGCTGCGACCCCCTTCCTTTGGTACCGGTTACCGCAGCGATCCCGTCTCTTGATACCGCAACCGATGAATCTAAAAACGCTTTGGGTTATCCTGATTCTCCTGACCGCCCGGTTTCCGACCGTGGTGGGCCAAACCCTTCCCGAATGGCAAAATCTGCTGTATCGGTCGGGGCTGGACACCACCGGGGTTCGGCTGGATAGCGCCACCCTGAGTCGGCTGGCGTATGAACTGGCCTACGGAAACCGTCCCAATCGGCTGAGTTACTGGAACCTGCCGGAACAGATCGATTCGGCCCGCGTCAATCAGGTGGTTGAGCGAATTCGACAGAAAACGCCGGACTGGGTGGCCCAATGGCACTCACTGGAGCCGGTTTTTGAGCCTTACCGCCGACTGCGGGCGGGGTTGGACTCCCTGATGTTTTTCGGTGGCGATTCGATTCCGCGCTGGCACGAGATCAAAACCGCCCTGAACAATTACCGCTGGCTGAATCGGGTGGCTTCCGACCTCGTGGTGGTGGTCAACATTCCTTCCGCCACGCTCCGGGTTTTGAATCGCCAGGGGAACGAAGTGCTCCAGTCGCGGGTGATTGTCGGCAATCCCCGCACACCGACGCCCCTTTTTGGCGCACAACTGACCCGGATCATTACGTACCCGTACTGGAATGTGCCCCGGTCGATTGCCGTCAAGGAATTTCTGCCGAAAATCAAACGCAATCCGGCGGGGTTTCTGGATGCAATGAAACTACAGGTACTCGATGCACAGGGCCGAGTCGTTGCGCCCGAATCCGTGAACTGGACGGCACTTTCGACCAAAAATTTCCCCTATCGGCTGCGCCAGTCTACCGGTTGCGATAATGCGCTGGGCGTAATGAAGTTCGACGTGAACAGTCCGTACGATATTTACCTGCACGACACCAACCACCGGGAGTTGTTTAGTAGCAACCGACGGTTTTTGAGCCACGGTTGCATCCGGGTGGCCAAACCGGTCGAACTAGCGAATCTGCTGCTGGGGTCTCCGTATTTCAAACCGGCTTTTCTGGAAAGCCGTCAGGTCAATCTTCCCTCCCGAACCGTTCCCTTACCCGGCCCGGTTCCGGTCCTTATTCAGTACCAAACCGTCGATGTAAACTCGGCCGGCACGCTGGTTTTTTACCCGGATGTGTACGGCTGGCAAACCGTAAAACGCTAAATCCGATGTTAACCGAACTTACCAACGAAGTAATGGACTCCATGCTGGTCAATCAGTATATTGGTCGCATCGGCTGTGCCGCCGACGACCGAATTCTGATCGAACCCGTCATGTATTTCTACGATGGACACGCCATTCTGGGCCTCACCCGCGAAGGCACCAAAACTCAGTTGCTGCGCAAGAATCCGCACGTCGCTTTCGAAATCGACGAAATGATCAGTCCCGGCCTTTGGCACAGCGTGGTCATCGAAGGATTGTTCGAAGAATTGCAGGGTGATGACCGGGATTATGCCCTATATCTACTCGAACACCGAAAAATTCCGGTTTTTGCGGGTGAAAAAATGGGCTATCCCGGCGAAAAAGAACCCGTCGACCACAAGGTCGTCTACCCGGTGGTGTACCGGATTCAGATTCAGAGCAAAACCGGCCGGTGTTATACCCACGCGCTAACCTGACGACGATCAGCCGGTTATCTCTCATCCGTCATTCTCTTTTTCCCGATTCCGAAGGAGTTTTATACCGGTTTACACACTCCTTTACCTATCAAGACGATGAGACGGATTATTGCAGTAGGGATCATGCTCGGCCTGTTGCTGGTCGGCTGCACGGAGGCATCGGCCCAGACTGTCCGGGGAAGCATCGGCTTTTTTCAGATGGGCTACCTCAATGCCCCGCAATCTGGTGTTGTCGCCCAAGCCTTCGCTCCCGACTGGTTTCCCACGCTCCACAACCATTTCATCTACAGCGGAGGAGAAGGGTGGTTGCGCCGAAACCGGTGGATGGCCGGTTTCAGCGCGTCGGCCCTGACAGCCCGCAGCGTTTCCGTTCAACAAACCCGCGTCGAACGCGTGGCCGGTCTGGGGCAGCTCAAGCTGGGCTACGTGCTGTTCGACAACCGGCGGTGTCTGCTCTATTCGTCTTTTAGTCAGGGGGTTTCGTCATCCGTCATCAGCGTCAACCAGTCGGGTTCTGAGCCAGTGGTGTGGATGCTACCCAGCCATTCCACCGATCTGGCGGTTCATTTCAACCGCTTGATCGCCCGCAATCCGTCCGACAATCCGGATGAAGTCCGGGGTCTCTGGCTGGGGTTGCGCGTTGGGTATCTGGTCAGTTCGAAATCTGCCCACTGGGTGCAGATTCCGGAAGGCGTTCAACACCAGTTCAAGCCGACCTATGCCCTCAACGGCCTGTATGTAACCCTGTCCATCGGCGGGGGCCGATTCCGTTATCCTCACGCTTTGTAACCGATCTCCAAAACCGCCATGTTTTTCTCCCTAACCTTTTTCTGGACGGCCTACACCGTCGCCAACCTCTTGTTCCTCGTCGCCATCTGGGGAAGCAAAGAATGGCCCCGGACCACCCGGCTGTTTTTTCTGCTCCTGTTTGGCTGGGCCGCCTGGTTCAATGCGTCGATGGCCTTGATTTCCCCTTCGGTGTATCAGGATTACGCCGACACCGCCATTCCGCTGTATCGATGGTTTATCATGGGACCGTTTGTAACGATCATCAGACCCATGATCCTGGTGATTGCCGCCGGTCAGGCCCTAATTGCCGTGTCGATGCTTCTGAAAGGAGAGCTTTTTAAACTGGGTTGCTGGGATGGTCTGGTTTTCGGACTGGCCATTGCCCCACTGGGATTGTATGCGGCTTTTCCGGCTACGGTTCTGATGGCCATTGCCTTTTACCGGCTGCAAAAAAACCATGACGATACGTATTTGTGGGAGACCAGAAACGAAAAACCGGGGAGAAAACCGACCCGAAAATCCCTTTCAACCCGGCATGCGGCCTCCTGAGAACTTCGTAAACAAAGCACTGAGGTCAGATCCTCAATCCTTTTCAAGCTCCTAAGAATGATAAATTGTCCTGCTTTGTTCTGCCCCACCCCCCTAATTAATTTAAATTTAATGACCAGCGAACTGAATGTTTATCAGCCCACTGCTTTAGCTGTTTGAGTTAATCGGGGAGAGCCCTGGAAGGGCGGTCTACCACTCGTTGCTATCGGCTGTGGACTAGTGACAGGACAGGCCTCCGGCCTTCATTCAAACAACTTTTAAAGCAGTGGGCTGATAAACCAAAATAGTTAATTTGGCGCTTAGTATGCTTAAATCAATTAGGGGCTTAAAAATGACAGAGCTAAGCCCCTTCTGGGGCCGGGCCGACGCTTCGGGGCAACGATAGCTCTAAACCGTCTGCGAAAACAACCGCGTCTGGGGCTGGGCCTGGTTGAGCCGCGCATCGAACGCCATGCAGATATTCCGCAGGAAAGGCCGTCCATCGGGCAGTACCCGCAAGCCTTCCGCATTGAAATCGATCAACCCATCGAACCGGAACGACTCCAGCCGGTCGCACAAAACCGCCCACTCGTCCTCCGTCCAGCCATCCCAGGTCCAGCGGGTTTCGCCCTGACACATGATGTTCAGAATCTGCCGACGCAGAAATTGATCCTGCTGGCTAAGCACATGGCCGCGCAGCAGCGGAAGTTCACCCGCCCGAACCCGGTTCAGGTACGCATCGAGGTCTTTTTCATTCTGGGCAAACGCCGACCATACATCGCCGATGGACGAGGTTCCGAGACCGATCAGAACGCGGGTTTGGGTGGTGGTGTAGCCCATGAAATTCCGGTGCAGCGTCCCGGTTTGCAGAGACTTGAACATGGCATCGTGCGGGAGGGCAAAATGGTCGATGCCGATTTCGACGTACCCCGCCTGTTCCAGCAACGCCCGCCCGGTTTCGTAAAGAATCCGTTTCTGCTCGCCCGACGGCAGGTCTTCGTCCCGAAAACCGCGTTGCCCGTTGCCTTTGATCCAGGGAACGTGCGCGTAGGAATAAAACGCAATGCGGTCAGGCCGCAGCATCAGGGTTTTGTAGAACGTATCGGTAATGGAATCCGGTGTCTGAAACGGCAGTCCAAACACGATGTCGTGGCTAATCGATTGGTAGCCCATCTGTCTGGCCCAGGTCGTCACCTGCTGCACGTTTTCGAATGGCTGAAGCCGGTGAATGGCCTTTTGCACCACCGGGTCGTAGTCCTGAACGCCAAAGCTGACCCGCCGGAAACCAAACTGATGGAGTACCCGCAAGTGCTGGCGGGTGGTATTGTTCGGATGGCCTTCCCAGCCGTAATCCGGAGATTTGGTGGGCGTGGCGCGTTTGAAAATACCCGTCAGCAGCCGTTCAAGCTGTTTGGGCGCAAAAAAACTGGGCGTTCCTCCCCCCAGGTGTAGTTCGGCAAGGCGCGGTTGTTCGGGCAGCAAATCACAGTAGAGATTCCATTCCGTCAAAACCGCATCAATGTACGGAACTTCGACACCGTGGTTGCGGGTGATGCGCTTGTTACAACCGCAAAACGTACACAGGCTTTCGCAATATGGCAGGTGAATATACAGGCTCAAACCGGTCGTGCTGTTGCTGATCGAAACCGCCCGCTTGAGATTTTGCACCCAGGCGGTTTCGCTGAACGTGGTTTCGTCCCAAAACGGCACAGTCGGGTAGCTGGTGTAGCGCGGGCCGGGAACGTCGTATTTCTGAATGAGAGACTGCATACGGATTGGAGATTTGCGCACCAAAATTGGCGGAGATTCGCACGCCGTACCCTGACCGGTATCACTCGGTTTGCTGACGCTCGTCAGGGTTTAACGACCTGTTCCGACCCAATTTGCCAAGAAAAATATGGTATGCGTACAGCAACGATTTCAGCGACTACCTGTTACCACTGCGGCAACGACTGTGCAGAGCACAACCTTGAATACGATGAAAAACCGTTCTGCTGCGAAGGCTGCCAAACGGTCTACAGCATTCTGAATCAAAACCAGTTATGTCAATACTATTCGATTGAACAGGAAGGCACCGGCGTTCGGCCCGGCAACCCCCTTAAAACGGAAAATGCCCCAAAAAACCGGCTCGAATTTCTGGACCATCCCGCCATCGTTGCCCAACTGCTGGAATTTTCCAGTGCGTCGATCGCCCGGGTTACCTTTTACGTTCCAACCATCCATTGCAGTTCCTGTCTATGGTTGCTCGAACACCTCTACCGCATCCATCCGGGCATTCAGCAGTCGCGGGTGGATTTTCTCAAAAAGCAGGTTCACCTGACCTACCAGCCCGATCAGCTCACGCTCCGGCAGGTGGTCGAACTGCTCGCGTCGATTGGCTACGAGCCGCTGATTAGTCTCAACGATGTCGTCAAAGAACAGCAAAAACCGTCGTACCGCCCCTTGCTCTACCGGCTGGCACTGGCGGGTTTCTGTTCGGGCAACATCATGCTGTTCAGCTTTCCCGAATACCTCGGTCTCGACGATCCATCGTTCAAACACCTCTTCGGCCTGCTCAACATTGCGCTGGCGATTCCGGTCGTCTTTTACTCGGCATCGGGCTATTTCGAATCGGTCTGGATGAGTCTGAAAAAAGGCATCATCAACATCGACTTTCCCATTCTGCTCGGGATTCTGGTCGCGTTTTTCCGGGGAACCTACGAAGTTCTGTTTCTCAACGGTGCCGGTTATTTCGATTCGCTGACGGGCCTGATTTTCTTTCTGTTGTGCGGCAAATGGTTCCAGCAGCGCACCCACGAATTTCTGTCGTTCGAACGGGATTACAAATCGTATTTTCCGCTGGCCGTAACGGTTTTAAAACCGGATGGCGAAACCGCCATTCCCGTAGCCGAACTCCGCAAGGGTGATCGAATTCGGGTTCGTAACCACGAACTGATTCCCGCCGACGGGCTGCTCTACAAAGGGGAAGCCCGGGTCGATTACAGTTTCGTGACGGGTGAATCGCAGCCGGAAGCCCAGAAACCGGGGGCGTTGCTGTATGCCGGTGGCAAGCAGATTGGCGAAGCCATTGAACTGGAAGTGGTGCGGGAGGTGTCGCAAAGTTACCTGACCCAACTCTGGAACAACGACGCGTTCCGCAAGGGCGACACCTCCCGAATGCGCACCTTTGCCGATGCTGTCGGGAAGTATTTTACCCTGACCGTCATTGCGTTAGCCACAATCGTGGGCTTATACTGGTATACGCACGACCCCGCGCGGGCCATCAATGCTTTTACGGCGGTTTTGATCATTGCCTGTCCGTGTGCGCTGTCCCTGTCGTATCCGTTCGCGCTGGGAAATGGTCTCCGGAAGCTGAGTCAGCAGAAATTGTACCTCAAAAACGCAGACGTCATCGAGCACATGGCGGATTGTGACACCATCGTCTTTGACAAAACCGGTACGCTGACGGAGACCGTGAGTGAAAGAGTGATGGAACGAATGCGTGAAGACAAACACGGGAGCGTTGTGGAGGAGTTTTCGGTAGCTTTGACGAACTTTGAACAGGCGCTGGTGATCTCACTGGTGCGGCAGTCGGCCCACCCGCTCAGCCGGAAACTGGCCGCTCATCTGGCCGGCGTTCAACCGCTGGTGGTGGAGGATTTTATGGAAATACCGGGTCGCGGGTTACACGGATTCGTGGATGGCTGGGAAGTCAAAATCGGCTCTGCTTCGTTTGTAAATCCGCAGTCAATGTCGTCAATATCCTCAAAAGAAACCGCAACCGATTCAGCCGGAGCGCGTGTCCATATGTCCATCGAGCAGCAATACCGGGGTTGTTTCCGGTTTCCGAACCAGTACCGCCCCGGTCTCGATGCGATGCTCGATTTGCTGAAATCTACGCACCAACTGTATCTGCTTTCGGGCGATACCGACACGGCCCGGCCCGAACTGGCACGCTGGTTTACCCCGGATCACATGACGTTCAACTGTCAGCCGCAGCAAAAGCTCGACATCGTGCGGCACCTGCAAAACCAGGGCCACCGCGTGCTGATGGTGGGTGACGGCCTGAACGATGCCGGAGCGCTGAAACAGGCCGATGTCGGCATGGCCGTCACGGAAGACACCGTTCAGTTTACGCCCGCCAGCGACGCCATTCTGGAAGCATCCTCATTACGAAAACTGCCCGAACTGCTGGCGTACAGCCGCTTCGGTATGCGCCTGATCCGGTTTAGTTTTGCGGTTTCGCTGCTGTATAACTTCATTGGCCTTTCCTACGCGTTAACGGGGAATCTGTCGCCGGTTGTGGCCGCCATCCTGATGCCCGTCAGTTCCGCGACGATGTTGTTGATTGGGACCCTAGGGATGCGGTGGAAAGCGATTGGGAAGTAAGATGACAATGATGAATGACGTCTGATCGGTTAGTAGATTTTCAACTAACCGGCAAAAAATCAGTGTTTAAAAAAGGTAGTTTAGAGCTGATTTGTTATACCTTTGTTATAACAAATCAGCTCTAAATGTATGCTACAGATCATTCGTAAAATTGGCAACTCACAAGGTATTCTCCTGCCGCGAACGGTTCTGCAACAGGCAGGCATTGAAGGAGCGGTTGACATCGAAATCGTTGAGGGGGCGCTTATTTTACGCGCGGTCAAAAAACATCCCCGGGACGGTTGGGAACAGGCTTTTGATGAAGCCATAAAAGCCGGTGATCAGCCCGAAAGTGATCTGTTTGATGGCACACCAAACCAGTTTGACCAAACCGAGTGGACATGGTAATCAAGCGGTTCGACGTTTGGCTGGTTTCATTAGATCCCACCCAGGGCAGCGAGATTGCCAAAACACGTCCTTGTTTGATTGTATCCCCGGATGCGATTAACCAACGGCTCAATACCGTGATGGTTGCGCCTTTAACCAGCACGCAAAAGCGTTATCCCACCCGAGTCAATTGCCATTTTTCCGGTCAGGATGGTCAGATCGCTCTGGATCAGATCCGCTCGGTTGACAAAGTCCGATTGGTAAAACACATCGGGCGCTTAGACGACGCGGTATGCCATCAGGTGTGCCAGACGCTGGTTGCCATCTTTACGTATTAAAAAGAAAAACGGCGTTGTTTTTCAACAGGATAACCCATTGAAAAACAACGCCGTCTCGCATTGAATCACCTTACATATACGCTTCGTCGCGCCCGCGCCGGAGCTTCACAATGCCCAGTTTATTCATCAATAAAATCAGCGGATAAGCCGGGTCGAATTCGTGCCAGCGGAAACCGCCGAAGTTGGCCCGACCGCCGTAGCGGTGGTGGTTGTTGTGGTACGATTCGCCCATCATCAGAAAGTCGAACGGCAACAGGTTTTTGGCCGTATCGTCCACTTTGAAGTTGATGTAGCCGTAGCGGTGCGCGCACCAGTTGATGATGGCACCATGCACCGGGCCCATGAAAAAATGGAATGGCAGCAGCAGAAAAAGCCAGGGTGAGGTGGCAAACTGGATGTAGAACAGCACGTAGAACGTTCCCCAGGCCACCCGAACCGGCCAGCGATCCCCGAACCATTCCATCCACGGCCAGTTGGGCACGCCCTTTTTGAACTTCGCCGGAACGGTGTCGCGGTTATTCAGGATGTCGTTGTAAAACTGCCGGGTCTTCCACATCATATCCATCATGCTCTTGGAATATTTCGGTGAATGCGGGTCTTCCTCGGTATCGGCGTAAGCGTGGTGAAGCCGGTGCATAATACCGTACGCGCGTGGACTCAAAAACGACGATCCCTGGCTAATGAACGTCACAACGTAAAAAACCTTCTCCCAGCCCTTACTCATGGTAAACATCTGGTGGGCGGCATAGCGGTGGAGAAAAAGGGTCTGCATCAGGACCGACAGGTACCAATGCGCGAGAAAAAAGACGAGAATGATCATTAAGAAAGAAGAATCTGGTGTAATAGCCCCAAAAGTAGTCCCCGTGTTTTATCGCCAGTCTAACACTGGTCAGCCGACCGGATGAGTTTTGTCAGCCCGCCCGGTTTACCTGAATTCTATCACCCCCCTGCCTGACGAACCTCATACGTTGCCCAGCGGATAAGCCGCACTTTTGACCCGGCAAACGCTCACGAATATGAACATTATCTTCTTCATGATTGGCATTAGTCTGCTGCTGGCACTGGGATTTTTCGGGGCTTTCCTATGGTCGATGAAAACCGGCCAGCAGGATGACTTGTACACTCCTTCGATGCGGATGCTGCTCGACGACAACGAACCAACTACTACCTCCTCCATAGATACCCCCGCATAACAGCTCGTTACCACTATGAATGTCTCGCAAAAACCGCCTGTTACGATTTCGCCTGAACACCCCCGACCGGGGAACGGAGCCGCTCCCGCCGTGGAGCGCTTCGAGTATGACAACCGCATTGTCCGGGATTTCGCCGTTGCCACCATCATCTGGGGCGTCGTCGGCATGCTGGTCGGGGTGCTGATTGCCAGCCAGTTGTTTGCTCCGGCGGCCAACCTCGGCAACCAGTATACGACCTTCGGACGGATTCGGCCGCTGCACACCAACGCGGTCATTTTTGCCTTCGTCGGCAATGCCATCTTTATGGGGGTGTATTACTCGCTGCAACGGCTTTGCAAAGCCCGGATGTTCAGCGATTTGCTCAGTAAAATCCACTTCTGGGGCTGGCAGGCCATCATCGTAGCCGCAGCCATTACGTTGCCGCTGGGTCTGACCACGTCGCACGAATACGCCGAACTCGAATGGCCGATCGACATTGCCATTACGCTGATCTGGGTGGTTTTCGGGATCAATATGTTCGGCACGATCATCAAACGCCGGGAGCGCCACCTGTATGTCGCCATCTGGTTTTACATCGCCACGTTCGTAACGGTTGCCGTGCTGCACATCGTCAACTCGTACCAGATGCCGGTCAGTCTGTTCAAAAGTTATTACGTCTACGCCGGGGTACAGGATGCGCTCGTGCAGTGGTGGTATGGTCACAATGCCGTGGCATTTTTCCTGACCACGCCGTTTCTGGGGCTGATGTATTACTTCCTGCCCAAAATGGCAAACCGCCCGGTATACTCCTACAAGCTGTCGATTCTGCACTTCTGGGCACTGATTTTCATCTACATCTGGGCCGGTCCTCACCACTTGCTCTATTCATCGCTGCCCGACTGGGCGCAATCGCTGGGGGTGGTTTTCTCCATCATGCTCATTGCCCCGTCCTGGGGTGGGATGATCAACGGGCTGCTGACCCTGCGCGGAGCCTGGGACAAGGTTCGGGAAGATACCATCCTGAAATTCATGGTCGTCGGCATTACCGCCTACGGGATGGCCACCTTCGAAGGACCCATGCTCTCGCTCAAGAACGTCAACGCCATTGCGCACTTTACCGACTGGATCGTAGCCCACGTACACGTCGGGGCTTTAGGCTGGAACGGTTTTCTGACCTTCGCGATCCTGTACTGGCTGATTCCGCGCATGTATAAAACGCCCCTGTATTCCAAAAAACTGCTGAGCATCCATTTCTGGATCGGTACGCTGGGAATCCTGTTCTACGCCATTCCGATGTACATTTCGGGCTTCACCCAGGGCATGATGTGGAAGGAGTTTACCCCCGAAGGCACCCTGCGCTACCCGAACTTTCTGGAAACGACCATCCAACTGCTGCCCATGCACCAGATGCGGGCGGTGGGGGGTACGTTCTACCTGCTGGGTGCGATTCTGATGGCTTATAACCTGTTCAAAACGATGGCCGCCGGACAACTGGTGGTCAACGAAGCCGCCGAAGCGCCTGCCCTGGAGCAAGCCTATGTGCCGACGGGAAGCGATACCTACTGGCACCGCTGGCTGGAGCGCAAGCCCATACCGCTGCTGATTGGCTCCCTGGTGGTGATTCTGATCGGTTCGATGGTAGAATTGATTCCGACGTTCATGGTAGAGTCCAATGTGCCGACGATTTCGGCCGTGCAACCCTACAGCGCCCTCGAAGTCCAGGGCCGCGACCTCTACATCCGTGAGGGCTGCGTCAACTGCCACAGCCAGATGGTTCGGCCTTTCCGCAGCGAAACCGAACGCTACGGGGAGTATTCCAAAGCGGGCGAATTCGTGTATGACCACCCGTTCCTGTGGGGCAGCAAACGCACCGGGCCGGATCTGCACCGCGAAGGCGGCAAATACCCCGATTCCTGGCACTACCACCACATGCGCGACCCAACGTCGATGTCGCCGGGGTCGATCATGCCCGCCTATCCGTGGCTGCTGGACCAGAAACTCGACATTTCGAATACGTCGGATAAGCTGAGAACGCTGGAACAAGTGGGTGTTCCCTACGACGACGCAACGATCAGCTACGCCAATGAAGATTTGCAAAAACAGGCGCAGCAAGTCAGTGACCGCCTGGCGAAAGATGGCATCAAAGTCGACGCCGACCGCGAGATCATCGCCCTGATTGCCTACCTCCAACGGCTCGGCACGGACATCAGGAAAATGGAAAACGCAAGCAAATGAATTAAGAGTGAAGAGTTAAGAATTATGAGTTGGCTGACGCATATGAACTCTTCACTCTTAATTCTTAATTCTTAACTCATAACTCTTCACTTCTAAGATCATGTTCAAGCAATTCATCTCCAAAATTCCCGGCGCGGACGTCTATATGGTCGGCTCGTTTATCACCTTCCTCGCTTTTTTCATTCTCGTCGGTTTATACCTGGTTTTGGTGGATAAAACGTACATCCGCCAGATGAGCCAGATGCCCCTCGATGAATCGTCAACCGATTAACCACCTTCCTCTTTCCATGAATTCATTCATTTTACTCAATGGTGGGCTGCTGGGCCAGGAACCAGCAAAATCCATCTGGGACATTTCATCCGGTCAGGATCTGTTGCTGGTTACCGTCGCTCTTTTTCTGCTGGTGGGCATGGTAGCCGTTGGAGCTGTAGCTCTGAACCTGGTGTTCCTCCTCAAAAAAATAATAGAACCCGACGCCCAAACCGTTGCCAAACCGGTCGATACGCGCTCCTGGTGGCAACGGATGGCGGGGCTGCACGAACTGAATCAGGAAAAAAACCTGACCATGGAACACGCCTACGACGGAATTGCCGAACTCGACAACCCGACGCCCCCCTGGTTTATGGGGTTGTTTTACGGAACCATTGCGATTGGGGTCGTCTACCTGCTCGTTTACCACGTCTTCAACCCAGGCGACATCATGGTGCAGGAATACTCCCAGGAAATGGCCATTGCCGATAAACAGCGGGAGGATTACATCAAAAAAGTGGCCGGTTCCATCAACGAAAATACCGTTACGGTCTTGAAAGATGCGAAGGGAATTGACGCCGGGAAAGCCCTGTTCACCCAAAACTGCGTAGCCTGCCACGGCGCCAATGCCGAAGGCAAGGTGGGCCCCAACCTGACCGATGCCTACTGGCTGCACGGCGGTGACGTCAAGGCGGTTTTTCACATCATTACCGAAGGCGTTCCCGAAAAAGGGATGATGTCCTGGAAAAAACAACTGAATCCGCTCCAGGTGCAGCAAGTCGCCAGTTATATCCTGTCGCTGCAAGGCACGAACCCCGCCGGAGCGAAAGAACCGCAGGGCGAAAAAATAGCCACCGGCGAACCCGTTGCAACCCGCTAACTCAACACACCGATGAAATCCAACGTAGCACTTCCCCCCTCCGACTTCCGCGATACGCTGCCCACAGCCGATGCCTCTGGCGGTCGGCGGTGGTTGTATCCGCGTGAAACCACCGGCCGGTTTACCCGCTGGCGGACGGTGGTGGCAGTGGTGCTGCTGATCGTGTTGTTTGCCGGGCCGTTTGTGTGGATTGACGGACATCCACTGTTCCTGTTCAACGTGCTCGAACGCAGGTTTATCTTTTTCGGGGTGCCGTTCTGGCCGCAGGATTTTTACCTGGTTGCCTTTGGGTTGATTGCCTTCATTGTGTTTGTGGCCCTGTTCACCGTCGTCTATGGCCGGGTATGGTGCGGCTGGGCGTGTCCGCAGACGATTTTTATGGAGATGGTTTTCCGGAAAATCGAAGGCTGGATCGAGGGTGATTTTAACGCCCGGAAACGGCTGGATGCCAGCCCCTGGACGACCGAAAAAGTAGTCAAAAAAGGACTGAAACACGGCGTTTTCTTTCTGATTTCGTTCGCCATCAGCAACACCTTTCTGGCCTACCTCATTGGTCGCGACCAGTGGCTGACCCTGATCACCGATGACCCGGCGCAACACCTCGCCGGTCTGGCGGCCATCGTCGTCTTTACGGGTGTATTTTACCTCGTTTTTGCCTGGCTGCGCGAGATCGTCTGCACGACGATCTGCCCGTACGGACGGCTGCAAGGCGTTTTGCTGGACAAAAACTCCCTGATCGTCGCGTATGACTACATCCGGGGAGAACCGCGTGGGAAAAGAGTTAAGAGTGATGAATTAAGAATGAAGGAAGAAGAGGGGAGCGACCCTAAATTCATAACTCATAACTCTTCACTCTTAACTAAAGCCCCGAAGGGCGATTGCATCGACTGCAAACTTTGTGTGCAGGTTTGTCCGATGGGTATCGACATTCGGAACGGGACGCAACTGGAATGCATCAATTGCACGCTCTGCATCGACGTCTGTGATAGTGTCATGGACAAAATCGAACTGCCCCAGGGGCTGATCCGTATGGATTCGCAGGCCAATATCGAGCAGGGAAAACCGTTCCGGATTACGGCCCGGATTCTGGCCTACAGTGGCGTATTACTCGTTTTGTTGGGAATCATCGGTTTTCTGCTCGTCAGCCGACCGGTGATGGACGTGACGGTTTTGCGGGCACCAGGGCAGTTGTACCAGCGCGAAACGGGTGGCAAGGTATCGAATCTGTATCTGGTGGAAGTGATCAACAAGACCTACCGGACGTTGCCGGTTCAATTCCGCCTGAGCCGAACGGACGCCAAACTGCGTTTCGTACAGCCGCTGTCGTCGGTGCCGGCCGGGGAACAGACCAAAGGGATGTTCTTCATCGATTTACCGGAAAAAACCATCCGGCAAAACAGTACGCCACTTCACATCGACGTGCTGGCCGGTAACGAAGTCGTCGACCAGATCGAAACGACGTTTTTGGGACCTGTAAAATAATTGGGTGGTTGAGCGAATTGGTGATTGAGCGAAGTAGATTCCTTATTCACGCTGGACCGGTTTTGCTTTTCACTCAATCACTAATTCACTCAATCACTCCATAAATCCATGAACTGGGGAAAAGCCATCGTACTCGTTTACATCCTGTTTGCCGGATTTATCGGCACCCTGGTGTATCTCATGTGCCGCCAACGGGTCGATCTGGTGCGCGATGATTATTACCAGACCGAAATCGCCTTTCAACAACAGATTGACCGGGTAGCCCGAACCGCCAAACTGGCGGAATCGCCGACGATTCGCTTCGATGCCATCCGGCAGGTAATCGAACTGACGCGATCCGAAGCGGGTTCAACCGGCGGCAAACTGACCTTCTACCGCCCTTCGGATCGCCGACAGGATCGGAGTGTTGCCTTGCAGCCCGGCCAAACGACGGTTTCGACCGCCAAACTGGCCTCCGGTTTCTGGCGAGTGCAACTAAACTGGCTGGAAAACGGGCAGGAATATTATAGCGAACAAACCGTAACCATTCCGTAACGTGCAGAATGTCTGGATCATCGCAGCCCTGACCACGGGTTTAGTCGGAAGCCTGCACTGCGTCGGCATGTGCGGACCACTAGCGATGGCCTTGCCCGTCGGACGATTACCCCGTTCACAACGGGTGCTCGCGATGGGACTGTATCATGTGGGAAGAATTACGGCGTATTCCGGGCTGGGGTTGCTGGTCGGCACCATCGGCCAGGGGTTGTTGCTGGCCGGTTTGCAGCGATCGGTGTCAATCGCTGGCGGTCTGTTCCTGCTGCTCTGGGTTCTGTTCCAGCACGGAAAACGGGCCGGTTTGTCTCTGAATGGGGGACGAGGCTGGGTGACCAAACCGATGTCCCGTTTTTTGCAAAGCCCTACACTACAGGCATTTGTCGGACTCGGTTTCCTGAACGGTTTATTGCCCTGCGGTTTTTTATACGTGGCCCTGACCGGAGCCATCACCACCGGGAGCGCGGCAACCGGCGCATTATACATGGCGGTGTTCGGCCTGGGAACGGTTCCGGCTTTGTTGCTGGTCCGGTTTGTCCCGACGTTTTTCCCGGCAAACCTGCGACGCCGGTTTACTGTCTTGATGCCAGTCATCACGATTGCCCTGGCCTTTCTCTTATTGATCCGGGGCTTCTATCCTTCCACCGTCATCGACCAGACGGGCCACGAAGTTCCATTGTGCCACGGGAAGTGAGTTAAGAATTAAAAGTGAAGAGTTAAGAGTTAAGAGTTAAGAGTTAAAAATTAAAAGTAGGCTGACGCGTTCAACTGCGAAATCTTGTTTTAACGGTTTGAATGAAGGCCGGAGGTCTGTCCTGTTAATAGACAATCGCAGCCATCAGTAGTGGTAGCTCTGGAGGAGTGGCCTGAAGATGCTTTTAGACCGCTCCTCCGGAGCTACCACTACTGATGGCTGCTATTGCCTATTCACTTTTAATTCTTAACTCTTCACTCTTAACTTATTAATACCGGTACAGATCCGATTTGTAGGGGCCTTCGGTGGTGACGCCGATGTATTCCGCCTGTTCCTGATCCAGTTTTTCCAGTTTTGCGCCCACGTGATCGAGGTGCAAAGCCGCTACTTTCTCATCGAGGTGTTTCGGCAGAATGTAGACCTTGTTTTCGTATTTGTCCGAATTGGCCCACAGTTCCAACTGCGCCAGCGTCTGGTTCGAGAACGAGCAGGACATCACGAACGACGGGTGACCCATCGCAACACCCAGGTTCACCAGACGGCCTTCGGCCAGCACGATGATTTCTTTGCCGTCGATTTCATACAAATCGACCTGCGGTTTGATCTGGCTCTTCGAATGACCGTAGTTTGCATTCAGCCACGCCATGTCGATTTCGTTGTCGAAGTGACCAATGTTACAAACCACCGCCTTGTCGCGCATCGTCTTGAAGTGACGATCTTTGACGATGTTAATGTTGCCCGTTGCGGTTACGAAAATATTGGCGCGGGTCGCAGCCTCGTCCATCGTGACCACTTCGTAACCGTCCATCGCGGCTTGCAGCGCGCAAATCGGGTCGATCTCTGTCACCAGCACGCGGCAACCGGCGCCACGGAGTGATTCGGCAGAACCTTTCCCTACGTCACCATACCCGGCGACAACCGCTACTTTACCGGCCAGCATCAAATCGGTTCCCCGACGAATGGCATCGACCAGCGACTCGCGGCAGCCGTATTTGTTATCGAATTTCGATTTGGTAACCGAGTCGTTGACGTTGATGGCGGGCAAATGCAGCGTCCCGTTTTTCATGCGCTCATACAACCGGTGAACACCTGTCGTCGTTTCTTCCGACAAGCCTTTGATGTTGGTAATCAGTTCCGGATAGAGGTCGAAAACCATGTTGGTCAGGTCACCACCATCGTCCAGAATCATGTTCAGCGGTTTCCGTTCTTCGCCAAAGAACAACGTCTGCTCGATACACCAGTTAAATTCTTCTTCGTTCATACCCTTCCACGCATACACCGAAATACCAGCGGCCGCAATGGCGGCTGCGGCATGGTCCTGCGTCGAGAAGATATTACACGATGACCAGGTCACTTCGGCACCCAGTTCAACCAGTGTTTCGATCAGAACGGCGGTCTGGATCGTCATGTGCAGACAACCGGCAATGTAGGCACCAGCGAGGGGTTTCGACGGTCCGAACTCTTTGCGGAGGGACATCAAACCCGGCATTTCGGCTTCGGCCAACCGGATTTCCTTGCGGCCCCATTCGGCCAGCGCGATGTCTTTAACTTTGTACGGAACGTACGTGGATGTTTCTGTAGACATAAAAAGGGAGTAATTAATGCTTGATGATTTTTAAGAAAAAAGAAGTAAGACAAGAGAATAGAGACAAAGTGTCAATCGGTGAAGTCTGTCTTTATTCTCTTGTCTCACTTCTATCGTTTCTATTTATTTTAACGTGGCAACTGCATCTTTAATGCGCTGTACAGCTTCGGTCAGGGCTTCGTCGGAAGCGGCCGTTGAAATCCGCAGACCGTAGGGAGCACCAAAACCTGAGCCGGCCACGGTTGCCACATAAGCCGTATTGAGCAACCAGGCGGCAAAATCGTCCGAGTCGTTGATGGTCGTTGTTCCGTCCGATTTGCCGTAATAATAGCTGATGTCGGGGAACGCGTAGAAAGCGCCCTCCGGCACGTTCACTTTAAAACCGGGAATTTCTTTCAGCAGTTTTACCACCAGATCCCGGCGACGTTCGTAGGCTTTCGACATTTCACGCGTCGGTTCCATCGGTCCGTTCAGGGCGGCCAGTGTAGCCCGCTGCGAGATCGAACCGGTTCCTGAGGTGACCTGTCCCTGCAATTTCTCCACCCCGTCGGCAATCCATTTAGCGGCACCTATGTAACCAATCCGCCAGCCTGTCATCGCAAAACCTTTCGCGACGCCGTTGACGGTAACTACGCGGTCTTTGATTTCGGGAATAGAACCGATGCTGAAATGGCCTTTATCCGTAAAATTAATGTGTTCGTAGATTTCGTCGGCCAGCACAATCACGTTTTCGTGCCGGGCCACCACCTCAGCAATGGCGCGCAGTTCGTCTTCGCTATACACCGAACCGGTCGGGTTGTTGGGCGATGCGTACATCACGATTTTGGTGCGATCCGTAATGGCCGCTTCGAGTTGATCCGCCGTTACTTTGAAGTCGTTGTCAAAAGCCCCTTCGAGGATAATCGACTTTCCTTCAGCGAGTTTCACCATTTCGGAATAGCTTACCCAGTAGGGAGCCAGAATGATCACCTCGTCGCCGGGGTTCACCAGCACCTGAATCACGTTCGCCAGCGAGTGTTTGGCACCCGTCGAAACCACGATATTTTCCGGTTTCCAGTCAATGTTGTTTTCCCGTTTAAACTTATCTGCAATGGCTTTCCGCAGATCGGCATAACCCGCTACGGGCGAATAACCGTGGTAGCCTTCGTCGATGGCTTGCTTGGCGGCTTCGCAAATGTGTTTCGGCGTCTTGAAATCAGGCTCGCCAACGCTGAGACTGATTACTTTGTGGCCCTGAGCGGCCAGTTCGCGGGCTTTTTTGGTCATCGCCAATGTTGACGATTCCTCCAGCGCGATGATGCGGTCTGCCAATAAACTGACAGTTTCTACCGATGCAGACATGAGATATGAGGTGATTGATTCAATAAACGGGCCTATTCAACCTGACTTTGCGTCCCGGACTGCGTATCCCGGGCACAAAATTACTAACTATCTAACGATAAGTGCGTAAAATTTGAATTTTTATCGTTATCGGACCGAAAAATGGAGTCCCTGCATTTCCGGTTTTTATCCAATTATCCGAAAATCATCTGCGTCGCGATTGGCCGGAAACCGCTCGCGATAGGCGCTTAATTCGTCCAGAGAAAGGGTGGTCTGGAACACTGTTTCGGTCTGGTTTTGCCGGAAAAGTACCTCGCCTTTCGGGTCGATCAGACTCGAATCACCCGCGTAGGCATGTCCGTTTCCGTCTTCACCCACCCGGTTGACGCCAGCGACATAGGCCAGATTTTCGATGGCGCGGGCTTGCAGCAGGGCGTTCCAGGCGGTGCTGCGGGCGGCAGGCCAGTTGGCAACATAGATCAAAAGATCGTATTCCAGCCCGGCATTTCGGCTCCAGACCGGAAACCGGAGGTCGTAGCAAATCAGCGGGCAAATGTTCCAGCCGCGCCAGGATTTCACCAGCCGCTTCGTGCCACCGGCATAGGTAAGCTCCTCCCCCGCCATCCGAAACAAATGCCGTTTGTCATAGACATCGAACGAACCGTCGGGTTCCATCCAGATCAGGCGGTTGTAGAACAGACCCTGTTCCTGCACAATGTAGCTTCCCGTCACCACGGCGTCGGTCTGGGCCGCCATCTGTTTGAGCCAGCGGAATGTCGTCAGGTTCATCGGTTCGGCCAGTGCTTTGGCGTTCATCGAAAAACCGGTCGTAAACATTTCCGGCAACACAATGAGATCGGTTTTTTCGGGCAGCGCGAAGATTTTCTCTTCGAGCATCGCCCGATTCGCCGTCGGATTTTCCCAGTGGAGGCTGGTTTGCAGCAGGGTCAGGTGGAGCATTCCAGTTATTTCGGAAACTTCATTTTATAATCCGCTTTCACGTTGCCGCGCGTGATGTCGGCCAGTTTTTTCTTCATCAATTGGCGTTTCAACGGCGGCAGGTAATCGGTAAACAGTTTGCCTTCCAGGTGGTCGTATTCGTGCTGGATGATGCGGGCGGCCATGCCGTCATATTCTTCGATGTGCTCGTTCCAGTCGGTATCGAAATACTGGATTTTGACGAATTCGGGCCGAAAAACTTCCCCCCGGATTTGCGGAATGCTCAGACAGCCTTCCTCAAAACCCCATTCGTCGCCGTCTTCTTCCAGAATCTGCGGATTGATAAACACCTTTTTGAAACCCATCAGGCTGGGGTCCTTGTCTTCCTCCGGTTCGTCTTCGTTCAGGGCCGTTCCATCGACCACAAACATGCGGATGCTTTTGCCGACCTGCGGAGCCGCCAGCCCGATGCCGGATGCGTTATACATCGTCTCGAACAGATCTTCACTGAATTTTTTGACATCGGTACTCCCTTTCTCGATGTTCTGCGCCCGTTTCCGCAAAACGGAATCACCGTACGCTATTATTGGGTAAATCATCACCTTTTGGATTCCATGAAGGATTGTAAAATAATTACTGCACTTACTTTGTCGATGTTGCCTTTGACGCGCCGATCTTTCTTGCTGACACCACTGGCAATCATGGATTGCAAAGCCATCGCCGACGTAAACCGCTCGTCGTGCCAATGCACCGGAATGTCCGGAAAAGCGGCTTTGAGTCGGCCAACGAAGCCTTTCACCCGGGGCGTATTGTCCGTATCCGATCCGTCCAGGCGCGTGGGCATTCCCACCACAAACGCTTCGACCGGTTCGGTGCTCACATACCGTTTCAGGTAGTCCAGCAACTGATGCGTCGGAACGGTTTCCAGGGCCGTCGCGATGATCTGCAACGGGTCAGTAACCGACAAACCGGTTCGCTTTGTTCCGTAATCAATAGCCAGTAATCGGGGCAAAGTAACTTTTGTTAAATGAATTGCAAATATACGGAAATCCGAACGGGGGTGTTTATATTGACCGCAAATCCTTCATTGAACCGATGCCAAAGATGAATTTTTGTCCCCAATGCGGTAGTTCGCTTACGCCCGGTTTTGCCGGAGGTCGTGAACGGCTCGTGTGTTCAGCCGCCTGTGGTTACATTTTCTGGAACAATCCGCTGCCGGTCGTAGGTGCGATTGTCGAATACGACAACGATACCGTCATCCTGATTCAAAACCGGGGCTGGCCGGCCGAATGGTTTGGTTTGGTAACCGGTTTTCTGGAACCGGGCGAAGAACCGGATCAGGCGGTTTTGCGGGAAATTAAAGAGGAAATTGGGCTGGATGCCGACCTTGTGGAGCGGCTGGGCGTCTATACGTTTTACCAGCGCAATGAGGTCATCATTACCTACCACGTCCGGGCGTGGGGCGACATTAAAATTGACGAAGAAGAACTTCAGGCTTACAAACTGGTACCCATTTCGGAACTAAAACCGTGGCCGTTCGGAACCGGCCCGGCGGTGAAAGACTGGTTGGCGAAACGAAATAAAGAGGCTCAATCCACAGATTAAGGTCTATTTACCCCAGAGATTCGTCCCATACAACACGGTAATCTCTTCCCGATCTTTTTTAAACTGCGCAAAGGTTTCAGGGTGATCGAGGTTAAGCTTCTCCCCATCACAATAATATTGATGCTGATTTGTAGAGCTGGCGTAGCCATTCTGCACTTCAATGACTTCTTTGCCTTTGTAACGATACAACACAATTCCGTTGATCAATGGGCCTCCCTGAAATAATTTAAACTGGTCATTCAGCCATTTCAAATTGCTGATCGGGTTCCTGACGCCACATACTACAAGCTGCCCATTGGCGTATCTTTCTGGTTCAGGCTCTTTATCACAGGCCGCAAGGAAGACAAATAGCAGCAGGAACCGATAACCGGTATATTTTTTCATCAGCACATCAAGGGTTTGTTCTTTTGTGAGACCCTGAAAAGCATCCGTGAGTTGGAAACCGCAAATGCAAAGAAACAACATTACTACGAATCGACCCGGTCTTGCCCCGTTTGGGGCACAACAGCGCAGCGTCGATTTGTTGAAAAATAGATTTGGGCGGAACCGCTGACAGGGTCTACGCATCCACCGACATCCCGGCGCTGTCAGGGTTCTGGAGCCGCATATTTCACGATGTCAATCCCGATTCCGTTCGGGTCGACGATGGCGAAGTGACGGTCACCCCAGGGTTCGTCGCGGAGTTCAATTTCGATCGGTACATTCAACGATTGGATGTGTTCGTATTCGGCATCGACATCGTCCACTTCAATCGTCAGGTAGACGCCTTCACCGGTAAACGGTTTCTGGAAAACCGGTCGTTGCGACGGATGATTCGGTTGCAGAAAACTCAGTTCAGCCTGCTGATTGGGCGTGTGCAGCAACAGATAAAAATCATTCTCAAACGTGATACCGAAGTTCAGAACGGTTTGGTAAAACGCCTTCGTTTCGGCCAGTTTGTCGGTAATAATGCCTGCGTTCAGTTTCATAACGATGCGGTTTTAATGAATTCCCAGATAGATTTGCGTTACATTATTGGCCGGATTTTCGAAATCCATGTGGACATACACTTCCCGATTGACGGCACTCAGCCGGTGTCCGTTCTGCAACAAACCGCCGGCTAATGGTCCGTAGGTGGCAGCCAGATTGTCCCAACTGCCAAGGTGTTCGGCAAAACCGCTATTGAAGGAATCCAGACTTTTAAACGCCAGCCCCTCAGCCGGTTCTCCCTGCGCCGACTGAACGGGCAGCACAATGTCCAGGCCGAAAACCGTGTCCGGTTTGCCGTCGACGCCGGTGTATTGCCAGCAAATCGGCCCGGTGATTTCGAGATCGAGCCGGACGGCTTCGCGGTACAGTTGCCGGGCCACGGTGCGGACGAAGGGGGTCAAACCCGCCAGCGTGGTCCGGGTTGAAAAAGCCAGGGTGGTGAGCGGTTTCGCTGCTTTGAGTTGCATCATAATGGTGTTTGATAGAGGATGCAACAAAGTAAACGCCCGGTTGTGACAGCCGTATGTCAGCAGGCTTGCGGTATTTTCAGGAATTGACGCGTTCCGACAAGTAATGCGCCTGCACTTCCTGCGCCAGTTCTTTCATGGTTTCGTGCAGCGCATCGGGCGATTCTACCACCACCCACTGCCCGAACATCAGCAGCCAGCGACCCACTTCCCGCACACACTGGGTCATGAACTTCATCCGAACCCATCGCCCGGCGTCTTCCTCTTCCGAGACGTAGCCGTAGTGGTACTTCATTTCCTGAATATGCCGCACCACTTGTTTGTCAAACCGCACCACCACCTCCTCCAGATGCTGCGTTTGCTGGATTTTTTCGAGGTACGCCGTCAGCGAAAGGCGGTTTTGACTCGAATAGGTATGGCCAGTATGGTTCAGTTGCCGGATTCGGTCGACCCGAAAATCGCGGTAGTCCTGCCGAAGGCGGCAAAACGCAATGAGATGCCAGCCCGCTCCGTAATGATACAAGCCCACGGGTTCCACCTCCCGGTCGGTCGTTTCGTCCTTGTAGGCCGACCGATAATCCAGTTGTAAAACCTGTTGCTGCCCGATGGCGCGCTGAATATCGACCAGCAGGGCATCCGAAAACGGGGGCGTCGTGGGGCGTTTGGCCACCTGAACACGCGGTTCCAGGTCTTCCAGGTGTTCCTGGTCTTTGCGTTTCAGCACCGATTTGATCTTGTACAAAGCCGATTCAAATTCCGTCCGAATCGATTCGTCCGCAAATTTTTCAATCACTTTGGCCCCAAACAGCAGGGCGCTGGCTTCTTCGCGGGTGAGCATCACCGGCGGCAGGTGATAATCTTCCAGAAAATAGCCAATTCCGGCTTCGGCACCAATCGGCACGCCCGCTTCCTCCAGCGAACGAATGTCCCGGTAAATTGTCCGCAAGCTGGTGCCGAAGCGTTTGGCCAGTTCCTGCGCTTTGACAACGCGTTTGGTCTGGAGGTGGATCAGAATGGCGGTCAGGCGGTCGATGCGGTTCATTTCGGGGTGCGGTTTTCTGCAAAGGTAACCAGCCTGCGGTGTCAGGGGCAACCTGATCGGTTTGTTTCCGGTAAACATTTTTTTGAAAGCCGCATGGGGGTAGAACGCGGGATGACGGTCATAGGAGCAGATTCGGGATAACAGGGTCTGTAGATCTGTACCATATCTCTTTTGCCCCTAATCCCCTGAAGGGGACTTGGACGCAGAATTTTCCGGATGCAAAAGTCCCCTTCAGGGGATTAGGGGCAAAAGAGAAAGTCCAACAACAGTAAACACCCATAAAAAGGAACAATTGCCATGAAAAAATTACTCGTACTAGCCACTTCCCTGTTTTGTTTTGCCGCACCGGCCTATTCGCAGGATACGGATTCTCTCCGAACGGAATTGAAAGAAGCCCGACAAAACCGGTATCCCATCCGCCCCGCCCAGATCGGTTTTGTGCCGCCCCTGAGCACCAACGGACTCGATAACGCCCTGTTCAGCAACCGGTTTTCGTTGAATTTGCTCGGCGGTTATGCCGCGGCCCTGGACGGCATCGAGTTCAGCGGTTTGTTCAGCCTGGAGAAAGATTATGTCAAAGGCGCGCAGTTTTCGGGCATTCTGAACGGGGTTCGCCATGAAGTCGATGGCGCACAATTTGGGGGGATCGTCAACGCCGTGGGCGGCCCGCTCTATGGGGCTCAATTCGGCGGAATTGTCAACGTTGTCGGAAAAAGCGTGAAGGGTGCGCAGTTTGCCGGGATTGCCAACCTCTCCGGGTCGCAACTGACCGGCGCGCAAGTGGGCGGCATTGCGAACGTGACGAAGGGAGCTGTGAAAGGCGCGCAGATTGCCGGGATTGCCAATCTGGCTGAATCAGTCGAAGGCTTGCAGATCGCGGGCATTGCCAACGTGGCGAAACGCGTGAAAGGCACCCAGATCGGGCTGATCAACGTGGCCGAAAACGTCGACGGCGCGCAGATCGGTTTACTGAATCTTTCCAAAAACGGCTACCACCGCTTCGAAATCTGGGCGGGCGACGCCCTGCACGCCAACATCGGCTTCAAAATGGGCGGAAACCGCAAGTTTTACAACATCTTCGCCCTCGGAGCGGCCTGGCCCGAAAACGACAACGTCCGCTGGAACACCCTCCGTTGGGGATACGGCTACGGGATTGGATCGAATCACTTTATCGGCAAACGCAACCAGATCAGCATCGAAGCCCTGACTTATCAGATTCAGGAAGAAGGCAACCACTGGGAAGATCTCAATTTGCTGAATCAGGCCCGGGTAAGTTTCATTTTGCCGATTCATAACCGCATTGCCGTCACCGTAACGCCTACCTTCAATGTGCAGGTAACAAAATTTGAAACCCGCGAAGGAACCGGAACGGAATGGGTCAAATGGGAAGTATATGACAAGACGTTCAGCCGCCGGTGGTCGGACGAAGAAGTCCGGGTTCGGATGTGGCCGGGGCTCAATGTCGGGATTCAATTTTAGCGCACACTGTTGTAGCAAACCACCCACCAGTAGGGATCAATCGAATCGGTTGGAAGCCAGGTTGCTTCCAACCGATTTTAGTGCAGGCTGGTCGACACAGCGGGGTTCATCTGTCCCTTAATTCAACGCATCCAATTCATTGATGGTCAGCACCCGGGCGTCAGTCCGCTGCTGGGCGTCATTCCCTCCGTATACCAGTGTCGAAGTAGTTTGAGGAGCCAGTTTCTGGAAGTAGTCCAAGCCTTTAAAGAAGTCCGGCTGAATGGTTCGCCCTGATTTAATTTCAACCGCCGTCAGGCTCTTGCTCCGGTCAATGAGCAGATCAATTTCGTGATTCGATTGATCCGACCAGAAATAAAACGGCGGTCGCTGACCCTGGTTCAGCCAGTTTTTGGTCAGTTCGTTGATGATTAAATTTTCAAAAAGGGCACCGCGGGCAAAATGAACCCCCAGATCATTGACTGACCGGATGCCCAACAAATAAGCAGCCAATCCCGTATCGTAGAAATAAACCTTCGGTGTTTTCACAATGCGCTTGCTAAAATTTTGATAATAAGGAGGCAAGCGATACGCAATGAAGGAGGTTTCAAGCACCGTCAGCCACGCGTTGACGGTTTTGTTATCAATACCCAACTCCACCGCCAAACTCTGCTGGTTGAACAACTGCCCGATGCGTCCTGCCAACAACTGAATGAATTTCTGAAATAGATTTAAATTCAGAATATTTTTGACTTGGCGCACGTCACGCTCTACGTACGTTTGCAGGTAACTATCGTAGAAACCGTCGGCGTCGATATCGTGTACGAGTTTTCGCGGATAGGACCCACTAACGATATAGGTCTCCCACGACGCGGGCTGATATGTCGTACTTCGAAGTTCCTGCCACGACAAAGGCAGCAGGTTGAATACTGCCACCCGCCCCGCCAGCGATTGGGTGATCGACTCCATCAACAGGAAATTTTGTGATCCGGTCAGGATGTATTCGCCGGTGCGTTGCCGCTCGTCGGTTGCCACCTGCAGATAAGAAAACAGGTCCGGCACATATTGTACTTCATCCAGAATCACCCCGTTCTGATAGGTCTCCAGAAACCCTTTCGGGTCTTGCCGGGCAAATTCCCGTTCGGCCAAACGTTCCAGACTCACATACCGGTAATCGGGTTTTAGAAACTTTGCCAGTGTGGTTTTCCCCGATTGGCGCGGCCCGGTAATGGTGATAATTGGATATTTCCGAAGCATCTCGGAAGCCCGATGCGTAAGCTGACGATCTATCATGGCATTTTTCTGACAATTTAGGAATTTAATTCCTAAATTGTCAGAAAAATGCCATGAAGTACAACTTTGTGGGGATAGAGTAGAATATTTAAAGAAACTTCATCAATTTTACAACGCCGTGAACGGTGACGTTCAGCACTTTGTAGTATTCTCAACGACCGTATTCTGTTTAAACCGGATCCAACATCCGGCTCAGCCAATGGATAACAAGTTTATTGAAAAAGCGTCTGGTGCCATTGCCGATAAATACCGGTTGCAAATTTTGCTGGCCCTTTCCGAAAAAGGAAGTTTGAACAATTCGGATATTCAGGAAATGACCGGACTGTCGCAACCCTGCGTTTCACACCACGTCAAGACCCTGATCGACAGCGGACTCGTCAACTCCCACAAAGAAGGCCGCAACCAGAACCTGAGTTTAAATAAAGAGGGATTGAAGGACTTGTCGGGCTTCCTGACGAAGCTGACTTAAAAATTTTCCTTAATACATTCAAACTTTTAAATGTATGGATGCGTTATTCCCCCAAACCAAGACATCCATCGCAATGCGTAAGTTACTTTTTTCCCCCGTTCAACTCGGCACACTGACCCTCACCAACCGAATCGCCATGGCTCCGATGACCCGCAGCCGGGCTTATAACAACATCCCCAACGAACTGATTGCCAATTATTACGGCCAACGGGCTTCGGCGGGTTTAATCATTTCCGAAGGCGTTTCGCCTTCCCCCAACGGTCTGGGTTATGCCCGGATTCCGGGTATTTTCAGTGCCGAACAAGTAGTGGGCTGGAAACTGACGACGCAGGCTGTTCACGAAAAAGGCGGCCATATTTTCGTGCAACTGATGCACACGGGCCGCATTGGCCACCCCCTCAATTTACCAGCCGGCGCCGAGGTGATTGCCCCGTCGGCAATTGCAGCCGACGGCCCGATGTGGACCGATCAGGAAGGGATGCAGACCAACGCCCAGCCCCGCGAGCTGACCACCGACGAGGTGAAGCAAACGATTCAGGAATTTGTTCAGGCGGCTAAAAACGCCGTGGAAGCCGGTTTCGACGGTATCGAGTTACACGGTGCCAATGGCTATCTGATCGAACAGTTTTTAAATCCGAACAGCAACCAGCGCACCGACGAATACGGCGGCAGCGTCGAAAACCGCGCCCGTTTTGCCCTGGAAATTGCCGAACAATCGGCGCAGGCCATTGGAAAGGATCGCGTTGGCATCCGGTTTTCGCCCTACGGAGTGTTCAACGACATGCCGAACTACCCGGAAATCGACGAAACGTACACCTACCTGGCCGAAAAACTGAACGACCTGGGTATCGTTTACCTCCACGTCATCAATACCGCAGCCCCGGAAGGAGCCGAAACCACCGTACCGCTGCTCAAAACCATTCGGGAAAAATTCAGCAATACGCTGATTCTGAACAGCAAATATACCGCTGAACGCGCCGAAGAAGACTTGCAAAACGGCCTGGGCGACCTGGTTGCGTTTGGGTATCCGTTCATTGCGAACCCGGATCTGGTCGAACGGCTGAGCACCGGCGCCGAACTGGCCCAGGCCGACCCCGCAACGTTTTATGCCGGTGGCGAAAAAGGGTTTATCGACTACCCCGCGCTGGTTGAAGCGCAGGTGTGATATAGACAAGAGAGGATAGACAAGAGAGTAAAGAGTCTCACTTCTCTTGTCTATCCTCTCTTTTCTATTTTTTCACCTGCTGATCGGCGAAGTTCAGAAATTGCTCCCAGTCATAGCGCTTGACGTCATGCTCTCCCGTGCGGATGTGGTAGCGAACCGTCTCCCCGACGGGTGTATGAACGGGCGGCCAATCGTCGGTACCAATGCCTTTTTTACCATATAGTTTGTAAACCGGATCGGTTTGGCGGGCGCTCATGAATTCGCCTTTCGGATCGGCCCACTGGTCGCCCTGCGCGCTGGCAACGTAAAGCGGACGGGGCGCGATCAAGGCCAGGAGCTGGTGCTGATCGAACGGCAGGGCTTCAGGCCGGTTGTTGTAGGTTCGGTATTGCGGACAAAACCAGTGCGGAAAACTCGTGTTAAGCCGCAGAATCGTTTCGCCAAAAACGCGCTTCGATAAAGCCGCTCCGCCTTCGCCGGATTCGTTGGCAATGACGGCCGCAAACCGCGTATCCTGCGCACCCGCCCACAAAGCGGCTTTTCCCTGGCGCGAATGCCCCAGCGCAATCGCCCGTCTGGCATCCACCAAGCCGTCGGTTTCCAGGTAATCGAGCATCCGGCTCATGCCCCACGCCCAGACCCCAATCGCCTGCCAGCCATCGCTTTTCTGCTCCGTCGGCGGTCCCAATACGGAACGAATACCGGTTCTCCAGCCCTCCGGATGATCCGGTTCCAGATCGCCGTAATAGGCCGTCGCCACGCTATACCCCTTTGAAATGATGAGTTCCAGGGGCCAGCGGGATCGCTGAACACCCCGCGCGGCTTCCGTCGCCCGGTTGTTGACGACTTTTCCGTCGGGCCGATTGGGCAACCAGCGCGTGGAGAGGGCAATACCGGGTTCGGTGCTGATGCTGTGATTTCCCATATAATTGAATCCGACAAAAACCGGCGGGCGTTTCACACCTTTAGGAACATAAATCAGGATATCCAGCGACGGCAGATTGGGGTATTCCGTCCAGATGATGGAAATCTGTTTGCGAATGGCCGTCCCGCCGAGCGCGGAGGAATCCACTGATTTTATTTCATATCGGGTTGCCAGCCGACGTTCGGGCGTAACACCGTATACCTGCGTGGCAAATTGTTTCAACAAGACTGGTCGTTGATTTTCCCACTGGCGAACGGTCGTGATGCGCTTCCCAACCTGCGTGACGAGGGGATCGGGCAAGGTATAAGCCGGTATTTTGGTTTCGTCGTAGTTGGGTTCAGGCGACTGCGCATACAGGGTGACCTGATGGCATAGAAGTCCTGAAAGCAGGAGGAATCTGACAAACGAAGTCTGCATGGCGTTCAATACCGTTGAAACCGGTCACTTCCTAAAGGCTTTCCAGTCTCTGTTTTACTCCGCTGATCATGACCAACTGCCCGCTTTTTCCCGCCCGTTATTTACCCCAACCCACCCGTTGCCGACTCCGGCTAGCCGATCGAACCTTAGCGAGCTACCTTTGTTGCGCCGAAATGTTAAAACAACAAAGTACCAACGAACCTCATTAAAATCCGTACCCTGGCTTGATAAACCGCTACCATTCCATTTACCAAACGTGCGCGTAGAATTTGCCTACAACGCTGACGCATCACTAACCCATCCTCCTGAACGAAAAAACCTCCCGGCTCGGGAGGTTTTTCATTTTAATACCGGACAGTATCCACTTTCATGGCTCCACCCCGCCGAAGCGAGTCGGTCCGGAGTTGCTTCGGATTCGGATCGCCCGTCGGTCGCCGGTCCTCAATTTGTCCCCGGCGCATCCGGTCGCCCTGCCGAAGCCGGTTCGTGTCTTTTTTGATCGTATCCTGTGTGGCATTTTGCCCGGCAACAGGATCCCAAAGACGGACCATTCCCGTAGTTTGGGCGGAGATTCCAAAAACGGAAACCCCGATCAGGCTGGCAATCAGTAGCTTTTTCATACTTGTGAAGGAAAAAAAGCAGACACCGAGTGATGACTGCTTTTCTTGGATTACCTAACTGATTCTCTACTATTTATTTTGTAGCGTATCACGCTTCATCGTCGAATCATTCCGGTTTCTATTTCTCCGGTTTTTGCGGTCGTTCGAATTGTTGGTCGTCCCCTTGGTATTCAATTCTGAGTTCGTCGGGCTGGTCGTAGTCGAAGGATTGGTCGTCGTTGAACCCTGAACCGGATCGGTCTGGGTAGACGTTGGATCGGTGGTACGACGCTCGCGGTTCATCTGACCCTGTTGGTTCATTTGTCCCTGCTGGCCTTGTTGCGTTTGCGGAAATGTAGTGGTTCCGGTCGTTGGAGGCTGCGTTTGCATTTGCGGATTGGCCGTTGAACCGGTAGGCGATTGCGACCCTAAAGTCGTCTGGCCCTGCGGATACGTCGTCGTATTCGTATTTCCTGTCGTACCCGTCGACTGGCCATTCATCCCCTGGGTTTGCGGATTGGTCGTCTGCGTTTGCGGATTTACAGTTGTACCGGTCATCGTTCCGGTACCAGTCGACCCGGTCGTGTTCTGCGCTTTGGCGTTGAGGGCAACCGCCACGAACATAGCCCCCATCATCACTAGCTTTTTCATCGTTGAGTTTTGTTTTATGATGGTTGTTTGAACCAAATCAATTATAAAACAAACTCTGATCATACTAAAGTTGTTCGGAAAAATTTCAAATTCCTGAGCCAACGGGACGACAGGCCGTTCATATTTAAGGCTGCCAGTGTAGTCCGACTACCAGACCATAGCTGTAGGGACGGACGCTAAAACAGCGCGAATTATCGCTGATGGCGTTGAGGTTATAGACGATTCCGGGTTCAACCTGCAACCGCAATTTCTCCGTCAATCGGCGCTCAATCCCGTAGGAAGCCTGCAAAAAGGGCTGCCAGCGTTGGCTGGAGCGGCCACTGACCAGATAACCCAGACTCCCTCCGATCGCCATCGAATGCCGCAGCCCCGTCATCTGACCCGGATTCAATTGCCACCGACCTTCCGCGCTCAGCGCAACATACTGCCAGGTAGTTTTCACCCGATGTTCCACCGATTTATACAAAGGCGTTAGTTTGATGGTTTGCTGATCGACCCACTCCACTTTGGTCGAATCCGAGCGAAGGGCTCGGGCGGAGTAGGTCATTTCCTGCTGCAATTTCTGATAAACCGCCCCAACCCGTAAACTGAGCCTCCGGCTCAGCGGCCATTCGGCTCCGGCCTGCACCCGCAAACCCGTTCGGGTGGACAAGGACGTGGACGGGCGAATTTTTTCCATTACGACCTCATCCTGCCGCACCGGCGTCACTTCCCGGAACGTGTATAGGGGCATGACACTGGCAAAAAAGGAAGGACGGGCGGCCAGATTACCCGGTTCGATGCCGGGCGCCTGCTGTCTGGCCGGTGCATGAACAGCGGGTAAGGTGGCAACGGGAAACACAAGCCGGGTCGCTTTTCCGGCTACAAATGCGTAGCGCAGAGCCGATGCGTTTTCCGTCTCCGTGCTCGTTTGGGGATTGGACGATGGGATCGTAGAGTTTACATCATAGGCTTCGTTTGGTGCTTCTTTCGGTATACTGCTCAGTTGACTGACTAATTTTCCGCGCGTATTCTGTTCATTCCTTCGCAATGGCTCCGAACCTGAGCCAACCGGTTCTGGCCGAAATTTTTCAGTCGCCCGGGCAAAAACCGATGATTCACCAATCCGCCCTCCGTCTCTGGCGAACAGGGATTCTACCGGTTTGATTGGTCTTCCGTTTCGGGATACACGACTGACTTCCCCGGCCGTTGGACGGCTTTCAGCAACCGTCCCGGTCGGCTCCGTTTCCGGTTTCGGGTCAGCCTTCACCACCGCCGGTGATTGCGCAACGGTGCCTGCCGACGAGGCTGAATACTCCCGGATGCCAACGGTTAGCAGGACCAGAATACCCAGGAAGGCCAGGCTCAAACCGATTCGCCGACCCACATGACGCACCGGTTTTTCGGCCGATGGCGGTTTTGATCCCCTTAAAATACGTTCCAGAGCGTCTTCGGCCGGTTCAGACTCGTCGTTTTCGAGTCGCTGCCGGAAAATCCGTTCCCACTCATCTTCAGTAGCTGCCATAGCTGACAATCCCTATTTTCTTCAATTTTTGTTTTAAAACGTCTTTGGCCCGCGCCAGTTGCGACTTCGAGGTTCCTTCCGAAATTCCCAGCATTCGGGCAATTTCCTGGTGGCTGTAGCCATCGACAACGTACAGGTTGAACACCATGCGGTAGCCGTCGGCCAGGTCCTGCACCAGCGTGAGCAATTCCTCCGTCGAGATACGGGCCAGGATGTCGTTGTGTTCGGTGTTGCTGGTTTCCCAGGCTTCTTCGTAGTCGGTTTCGGATTGCTCGTGGTGGTGCTTGTGATACCAGTTAATGGCCGTGTTGACCATCACCCGTTTCATCCAGTTCAGCAACCGCTCGGGTTGTTCGATGGTATGAATTTGCTGGAAGATGCGGATAAACCCTTCCTGAAACATGTCCTCCGCTTCCGGGCGCGAACGGGCATAGCGACGGCAAAGGCCCATCATCCGGCCTTTGTGACGTTCGTACAAAGCCGTTTGAGCCCGCGCATCGTGACGCTGGCATGCCCGCAACAATTCTATTTCAGACAAAGAGTTTCTTCAGGACGACGGTGTATGTACGAATTACAACTTTTCCTTAAACCGACCCAATTTACCATTCCTAATTTATTGAATGGCAAGATTTACCGTCGCCGACGCCTTGTT
Source organism: Larkinella fluvii (assembly GCF_051857545.1). Taxonomy (NCBI): domain Bacteria; kingdom Pseudomonadati; phylum Bacteroidota; class Cytophagia; order Cytophagales; family Spirosomataceae; genus Larkinella; species Larkinella fluvii. The sequence goes on from NZ_JBPZHB010000008.1 coordinate 428,176, forward strand.
GTTTTTCACGTCTGTTAATTCATAAGTAAACTGAAAACTTCCTCTAAAATCCAGGGAGGGCCGGTACACAATAGCCCCGTTTGGCAGGACTTCTAAAGCGGCACCCGATGGATTATCCGTAATGGTCATGCTTCGCAAGGGTGAACAAACGCGGTCATTTCCCAGCGCATAAATGTAAACAACCCGTTTTTTGGGATCAGCGGGCAAAATAGCGGCCGAGATCTGACCGTTGTCGTTGCGGGCCGTCAACGCACAGTCGACATCCGGGCCGGTGACCGAAATGCGGGCCGTGGCTTCCTGACAGTCGCCGGCATCGCAACGCCGGTACGTCAATTCATCCTCTCCCGTATAGCCGTTTGTCGGAAAATACAAAACCGTATTATTCTTCAACACCCGCGCCGTACCCTTGCCGGGTGCCTTGACGATCGTAACCGGCAGATCATACCGGGATTTGCAAAGCTGATCGTTGGCCAGAACCGGAATGCGCAGTGAATCGGTAATAAACCACTGTTTCCAGTAGACCTGCTCGTCTTTCAGCAGAATTTTACAGTCTTTATACGGATCGCCGACGCTAATCCGAACCGGACATAAAAACGTGCGGTTTTTTTGCGGAAAAACCGCCTTCACTTTGTAAAAGAAAAAATCAAATCCGTTGAAACCGGCCGTGGGTGTATACCTTATTGCCCCGTTTTCGACGGTTACTTTTCCATGCTCCGGTTGCTGCTGCACGGCCAGACTGGCCAGATCGACCGTGGCATCACAAAACCGGTCATTTTTCAAAACATCTACCGTAATGGCCTGGCTTTCGGCCGTCCGGTACCAATCCGGAATCGGACCGGCATTACACGGAATCCGGCTGCTGTCGGCCGCCATGCTGATTCGGAAAGACCGGGCAAGCCGGGTTTCTTTGCCCGTGCTGACCGCAAACTGGTCTTCACCCACCACAAAAGTGGAATAAGGCGTATAAACCAGCAAACCGCTGCCGCTGAATCGGGCATTACCGAGTCGCGGAGTTTGGGTAATGTACAGCGTTGTGACCGAATTGAGGCCGGAAATGGACGTAAGATCAATCGCCACCTGCTGGTCGGGCAGGGTATAATACTCTATTTCTTCCGTATCCACGCCATCGGGGCCGGGTGCAGCGTCCTGCGCGATCCGATCGCAGGACACTGTGCTCAGCACCAACACCGCCAATACTGTACTGTAGAATCTGAATGTAAACATATCACCGCCGAGACAACGCTCTGAACGATATGACAAGGCTGATACCGAAAGGGTTGCAAAAATTAGTGAAGAGTTAAGAGTTAAAAATTAAGAGTTAAAGTAAACCCCATCGGCCAAACAGGCCGCGATGTGTTTCTACTCTTAATTTTTAACTCTTAACTCTTAACTCTTAACTCTTAACTCATTAAAGGTTTTGTCGCTTCAACTCCTGCACGGCGTAGTTGGCCGCGCGGGCGGTCATGGCCATGTAGGTGAGCGACGGGTTGACACACGAAGCCGAAACCATGAACGCGCCATCCGTACAGAAGACGTTTTTCACGGAATGCACCTGATTGAATTTGTTCAGCACCGACTGCTTCGGATCATTCCCCATCCGGGCGGTTCCCATTTCGTGAATGCCCAGACCCGGCCACGAACCGTTGTCGTTGATGGTCACGTTTTTCAGACCCGCCGTTTCGAGCATTTCAGCCGCATCGTTGCCCATGTCCTTGCGCATCTTCATTTCGTTTTCCTTGAACTCGGCATCGAAGCGCAGTACCGGCAGACCATACTTATCGGTTTTCGACTTGTCGATCACGACTTTGTTTTCGAAATACGGCAGACATTCGCCAAAGCCGCCGAGGTTCATCGCCCACGGTCCCGGTTTGGTCATTTCGTCTTTGAAGGCCGCTCCGAAACCTTCGGAAGCCGTACCCCGGCCCCAGTTCATTCGGGAAGCACCGCCCTGGTAGCCAAATCCGCGCAGGTAATCGCGTTTTGCCTGGCCGGGAAGGTTCCGGAAACGGGGCACATAAATCCCGTTTGCCCGACGACCGTAGTAGTATTTATCGCCAAACCCTTCGTAGACGCCACTGGCACCCACCCGGAAATGGTGGTCCATTACGTAGTGACCCAGCACCCCGCTTTCGTTGCCCAAACCGTTCGGAAAACGGTTGGAAACCGAAGCCATCAGGATTTGCGTCGACGCCATGGACGAGGCACAGAGGAAAATAATTTTCGCATTGAAGGTCAGTTCTTCTTTTGTCAACTGATCAACCACCCGAACGCCCGTTGCTTTTTTCTTCGCTTCGTCGTAAATCACCGACGTCACGATAGAATGCGGCCGGAGCGTCAGGTTTTTGGTTTTCATGGCGGCTGGCAATGTGGCCGACTGCGTGCTGAAATAGGCACCGAACGGACACCCCCGGCTACACAGGTTCCGGTATTGACACTGCGCCCGGCCCAGGGCACTTTGTTGTGCCGTAGGCTTGGTGATGTGTGCCACGCGACCGATGGTGATCGTCCGCTCCTTGAACTTTTTCTCTACCTCGCCTTTGACGTGTTTTTCGAGGCAATACATATCCATCGGCGGCTGAAACTGTCCGTCAGGCAACTGCGGCAAACCATCGCGTGAACCACTGACGCCAATGAATTTTTCGACGTAATCGTACCAGGGCGAAATGTCTTTGTAGCGAATCGGCCAGTCGGCACCAACGCCTTCCTTGATGTTGGCTTCAAAATCGAGGTCGCCCAGGCGGTAGCTTTGACGGCCCCACATCAGCGAACGGCCGCCCGTGTGGTAGCCGCGCATCCAGTCGAACCGCTTGTCTTCCAGATACGGATTTTCTTTATCGTTGACAAACAGGTAGGCGGTTCCTTCCGAAACCGTGTAGCCCGTCCGGGCCTGAACGGCCTGTTCCTCGGCAATCTCCGACGTCACCCGCCCCCGGTGCGGAAACTGCCAGGGGTCGGTCATGGCGGTTTTATACCCTTCGATGTGTTTGATATCTTCGCCCCGTTCGAGCATCAGCACTTTCAAACCCTTCTCCGTCAGCTCTTTCGCTGCCCATCCCCCGCTGATCCCCGACCCGACCACAATGGCGTCGTAGGTAGTGGCTTTGATACTATCTATGTTAAGGTTCATGTTTTTTAATGACGAATAAAATGGATAATGAACAATTTTCGGGACCGCTCAGGCAGCTCCAAACAACGAACGAACCGGAAACCCTTTCATCCGTCCTTGTTCATCGACACTAGGTAGCCCAGGCTTTCTGACCGGGTTTCAGATCAACACACCCCTGGAACCGGCCCGGAACGGCAATGTAGGCGAGGGCCTGCGTGGCGCCGATTTCCGAGGTAAAATACCCGTTCAACGTTAAGGATTTCAGGGTATTGAAGAAGGGCGTATACCGTTTTTCGGCGGGCATGGAAGCCATGGCCTTGCGTTGTTCGGCGGCTTCGGCCTGCAGTTTCGTCATGATCTCCGTCCGTTGCGTGGCATCGAGCGCTACGAAATTCTTGCTGTAGGCAGCCTGACTCAGTTCATTCGTATGGGCCAGTCCGTCTAAAAACTGCTTCTGATCTTTTTGCGGATAACAGTCTTTCAAGATAATGTCAATGATCTCATTGACTTTGGCGGCTTTCGCACCGGGGGTGCTGGTCGTGGGGATAATGACTTCGGTCATTTCAGCGACCATCGTGTCCTGGTCGGCCGTAAACAACAGAGGCTTTCCGCTCAGGGCCCGTCTGGTGGCCGAGGCTTCGAGCGTATCCGCGAGTGCAGGCAGCGTCAGGGTGGTTCCCATCAAGGCCGCAACCCGCATCAAGGCATCTCTTCTGTTCATACTGTATTGAGTAAAAGATTAGTGAGATTCAAAAAACTAACGGAATAATCCATGACAAATATAGACAATCGATCGGCTATTTGTATGGCGTTCGGCAGGTTTCATCCGAAAAAGGAAGGCCAACAGAGCGTATATTCTTACCGGTTATGCCCCGATACGTCATCCGGAATTCGGGTCATGAATCTGCCAAAAAACCGGTAGAAATGAAATGGACGGGGCATTTTTCTTTTTTTCGTTCGCGATAAAAGCGCTGAAACAGGCGAAGAAAGGCTCCAAAAACAGCCCGTTCAGGCTCTTGGCTCTCGTCTAACTTCTTTACTCCCAAGCCTTAAACGACCTTTCGTCGGGTCAATTGCGCCACTTATCCATTTTTAGGGACTTCAGGCACCGGTGATACAATATCCGCTGTTTTCATCCGACTTCCCTGATGTATGAGAAACGTTGCGCTGTCAGTCCCCATCAACCCGAAAGGATCGGATCATTCCGGTCCCGATTCCCGGCCACCCGACGGGGCGGCCGGGGCGGTTCAGCGCGAACGACCCCGCCTGCTGGATTTTATCCGTCGACGGCTCCCGACGCGCGAGGATGCCGAAGATCTGTTGCAGGATGTATTGATGGACTGGGCCGAAATCGACCGGCGAACGCAACTGCCGTCGCCCACGGAACCGCTGACGCAGCCCATCGAGCATCTGGCCGGGTGGTTGTTTGCGGTGGCCCGGCGGAAAATCATCGACTGGTACCGGAAAAAGCGGACGGTTTCCCTGGAAGATCAATCCAGGGGCTACGCCGACGACGACGGAGAACCGCTGCTGATGGCCAGTTTGCTGCCCGCCAACGACTTGACCGCCGACGAAATGCTGATGCGGGAAGCGATGATGGAAGCCGTCATGGAAGCGGTTTCGGAGCTCCCCGCCGAACAACGGGAGGTATTTATCCGGCACGAGATCGACGGACAGAGCTTTCGGGACATGGCCGACGAAACCGGAATTCCGATCAACACACTGCTGTCGCGCAAACGCTACGCGATTCTGTATCTGCGGGAACGCCTGCGGGGCTTATACGAAGAATGGATCATGAACTAAACACAACGACAATGGAACCTCTGTTAATTTTAAAAGGAATCGGCTTTTTAGCCCTCGGAATTGCCCTCTTCATGCTGGTCACGCTGGTCGTCATGCGGCTTTGGAACTGGCTGGTGCCCTCGGTTTTTAACGGGCCGAAAATCCGGTTCATACAGGCGCTGGGCCTGCTGTTTCTAACGAGACTGCTGGTGGGCGGTTTTGGCTTCGGCGGTGGGCACGGCGGACACTGGCGTGGACATTCCGGTTTTGACCGCCACCATGCCGCCGTTTGCCAGCCACATGTAAAGGGGTCGAACACGGTGAAACCACGCGAACAATAACCTATTTAAATTTTAGGAAATAAGGCATTATATCGGTCATCCCTACGGGATTTTAGACCCACCTCGTTCCCTTTACCCCGATTAAAATCGGGGGTTACAACATGCGTTATCCCTACGGGATTATCAAATCCCAAAATCCCGTAGGGATAACGCATGTTGTAACAATAGAACCAAAACCTACCGAATTGGAATGCAAAAAATCCCGTAGGGATGATTCATATTGTAGCAATGGGGCAAAACCACCGAATTGGAATGAAACAAGTCCCGTAGGGATGACGCATGTTGTAACAATGGGCAAACCATCAACCCGTATTAAATTAAGAAACCATGAAACTATTTTGGATTAAACGCGTAGTCGGCGGCCTGTTATTCGCTGTCATTTTTGTAACGGCGGCCGGCTGGGCCGTATCAAGTCTCTGGAACTGGCTGGTGCCGGTGCTGTTTGCCGGCCCGACGATCACCTTCGTTCAGGCGCTGGGCCTGCTCCTGTTGAGCCGGATTCTGGTCGGTTTTCGCGGGGGTTGGGGTGGCCGACGGTGGGGCGGTGGCGGCTGGGGCGGAGGTCCCTACGGCCACCCGAGACACGCTTACTGGCGCGAGAAAATGTCGAACCGCTGGCAGAACATGACGCCCGAAGAACGTCAGCAGTTCAAGCAGCAAATGAAGGAACAATGGAAAGGCGGCTGTGGCCCGCGCGGATTCGGACGCGGCCGACAACCTTGGGGGCCACAACCGCAGGAAACGGACCCCGGCCATCCGGCGGAGCCTACGGCGACGAAGAGCTAATTTTTAGAGATACAGGGGAAATGAAGAACCCGTTCAGGATTTCATCTCTCTTCCAGGAACAGAGAAGGATGAATATCAAATCAGTCCTGTACGAAGGATGCATTTCCCCCCAACCTCTTTGGCTGTTGGCGCAGAACGATCTTTAGAATGGCTTTTTATGATGCTGTGGCTACAAACATCCGTCCGCTACGCGGCCCCCTCATTGGCGTTAGCATCGACAAGGGTTTGCAAAAATCGTAACCAAAAAAAAGAAGAAAAAGCGGTCTGCCAATCGTTTTAAATCCTTCGTACAGGACTGATATCAAATGAAAAATGATGAATGTTAAATGTAGAAGTACTGGATTGGAAGCCCCTTTTACATTTAACATTCATCATTTTTTATTCGATATTCGTTTTTTGCAATCCTGAAATCGTTTCTACACCGAATCCTCCTTTTCTTTCAATTTTTTCTTCACATAATCAGCCGGATACTGCAAGGCGATTTCACGGATTTTGTAACTAAATTCCGTAAACGTTTCCTCCCAAAGCCGGGCTTCTTCCGGCGTATAGTCATAAAAACCGTGTGCATTGGCGACTCCCCGCCCTCCGCTTTTTACGATGTCGTCGATCAGTTTCGGCACTTCCGTACTGTTGTTGAGCGTGGGCAACAGGTCTTTCATGACGGTATGATAGGCCGGAACGCCCGTCAAATCCATCCAGCGGAAAACCCCCACCAGCGTCATGAAATAGCCCGCATTGTTGCGGCAGGAACGGTCGACATCCTCCACCGTCGCGTAGCCGTTTTCGACCAGGCTGATGGCTTCCCGGTACATGGCATACATCAGGCGATTGGTGATAAAACCGGCAATATCCTTTCGAACCAGGATGGGTTCCTTGCCCCAGAAGTGGGCCAGTTCATAGAGGTATTCGCCCTGGGAAACCGCACTGTCGTCTCCGCAAATGATTTCCAGAAACCGGGTCGTGTGCGCCGGTTCGGCCCAATGCAACCCGAAAAACCGCTCCGGGTGTTGGGTCAGTTTCTGAAGCACACTGATCGGAATGGCCGAGGTGTTGCTCGCCAGCAGCGCATCGGAAGCAATCACCCGTTCTACTTTCTGGTATACCGATTCTTTGATTCCCCGGTCTTCGATGGTACATTCAATAACCAGCCGGGCGGGCCGGAGTTCTTCGTAGTCCTCCGTCAGAATCAGGTTTTCCAGATACGATTCCGGTTGATTCGTAATCAGTCCTTTCTGATACGACCGTTCGAGGTGCTCTTTAATCCGGGGCAGGGCGGTGTCCATGTCAACGGGAATCGGCGCAACTGCAACGACGGGATGACCCGCAATCAGTAAACAGGTGGTAATGCTGCATCCCATCAGCCCAAGGCCAACGATGCCGACCGGGATTTCTTGCGGAATTGGGGTCATTAGCTAAAATCTAGTGGTTCAACCGGATGCCGACGTAAAAGCGCGGCACAAACGGCCTAAAGTTATTCCGGTTTCAGACAACAGACTAATCTTTCCCTCCTTAATGCTGGTACCAAATTTCAACCACCGCACCAGGAAACCGGAGTTTTACAAGATGACAACCTGACCGGTTCGTACGGATTCATCGCAGGCAAAGGCAATCCGAAGGCTGTTGACGGCATCCTGCATGTGATCGGTCAGGTCGATATTTTCCCGAATGGCTTTCAGAAAATACCGCTGCTCCCGGTTACAAAGCTCCTGATGATCAGGTTCGTCCTCCAGATTAATCCACTCATCCGGTTTCGCAAACCGCTCGCTGGCGTCCAGGTCTGCATGGTGAAACCGGATGGATTCCGTTTTGGTATGGGCTTCGATGGACGACGATTTGCCTGCGCCCCCGGCTTCTTTGGCCACGATGGAAACACTGCCCTTCGGCCCGAAAACATCTTTGACGAAAAACGCCGTTTCGCTGACCATCGGCCCCCAACCCGCTTCGTACCAGCCCACCGACCCGTCTGCAAACCGGATCTGGAGTTGGCCGTAATTGTAGTTACCCGCCGGTATTTCGTCCGTCAGCCGGGCACCGATGGCGTAGACCTGTACCGGTTTGGAACGCGTCATCTGGCACATCACATCGATATAATGCACCCCGCAGTCGACGATCGGGCTCAGGCTTTTCATCAGGTTGCGGTGCAGGGTCCACATACTGGTTTCGCTTTGCTGGTTCAGGTTCATCCGCATCACCAGCGGTTTTCCCAGTTCATGCGACAGGCCGACAAATTTCTCCCACGACGGATGATGGCGTAAAATGTAGCCAACCACCAGTTTCTTACCCGCTTTCACGGCGGCTTCCACCACCCGCTCAGCCCCGGCCACCGAGTCGGCCACCGGTTTTTCGATAAAAACATGGCACCCGGCTTCAAACGACTTGACGGCAAATGCCTCGTGCGTGTCCGGGTACGTCGAGATACACACCGCATCCGGTTTGGTCTGCTTCAGGGCTTCTTCAAAATCACTGAAAAGGGCAAAACCACCCCCCAGTTTTTCATTCAGGATTTCCTTGCTTTTTCCGGTGGAGACAATGCCACAGATTTCGAAGCCATCCAGCAGGTGATAGGCTTGGGCGTGGGATGACCCCATGTTTCCGCATCCCACCACCAGGACACGCAAAGGGGTTGACTGATCAGACATGACGGTTTCGGTTAATCGGTTTTCGGCGTTATTTCCTTCGTAAAGGAACAAGTTCTACTTTTCTAACGAATAGCTCGGCACCCTCGGATTGAATCTGGATGCGACCTTTCGCGGGTTTCACCTGGGTAGCCTGGTTGACCAGCGTCCCGTTCAAATAAATCGAAACCGTGTCGCCCTCGGCCACGCAAACCATCGTATTCCACGCGCCCAGCGGTTTTTCAATATCTTTGGCACCCCGAAACCCCTTGACATCCTTCCAGGCCGGGTCCCGGTCGAACCAGTCGATCCGGCCACTGTGGATGGTCAGGGGCGTACCCGATGGGGAGTATACATTTCCCCGGCCTTCCTGTTTGGGCGCTATGGTGGCCGTCAGGGCGTAGTTCTCACTGCCATCGCCCACCACCAGAAAATCACCCGATCCGCCCTCGATGAGCTGGCATTCGATGGAACGCATCCAGATCCCGCGGTACCCGCCATCCGGCCCGGTGGAATGCAACAGGATGCCATTGTCCCGCGCGCGGTCTTCCCGGGGTGCATAAGTTCTGTCTCCCCATTTGAATTCCACCGTCAGCGTATAATTCTCGTACGCCTTGTTGGTAATGATGCTGCCATATTCTTCGCCCGAGACGTGAATCAGTCCGTCGTGTACCGTAAAGACCTTTTTAACATCATTCTCCCGTCCCCGTTTTTCAATAAAGACGTACCACCCCTTCAGGTTTTTTCCGTTGAATAGTTTGACGGTTTTCGACCGCGCCAGTTGTGCCGTTGCGTCGCCCGTGGCAACCAACAGGGCGATGATCACCGCCAGAACTAAAAAATTTAAGCTCCTCATTTTCAAGGTGTTTTTTATGCTTTCTGCCCCTAAATCCCCTGAAGGGGACTTGGACGCGAAACCTTCAGGATGCTACAAGTCCCCTTCAGGGGATTTAGGGGCAGAAAGCGTCATTCTCACTTTCATCAGGAACAGATTCCGGTTTTATTTTTTCTGACTGGCCTGAATCATCCGGTCCAGCCGGTAGGGCAGCGCGTTGAGAAAAGCGATCAGATGGGCCATTTCGGTCGGATTCAGTTGCTGATCCAGGCCCGGCGGCATCATCGACAACGTCTGCGGTTCGATGGCGGTGATCTCCGAACGGGCAATCCGTACACCGGGGGCAGGCCCCAGTTCAATCACGACCGACTCCGGAAGCTGTTCCTTGAGAATACCCGTATACGACGTATTTTTCGTGACCACCCGGAACGTTTCATACTCCCGGGCAAAACTGGCACTCGGGTACACGATGGCTTCCAGAATGTCGTGCTGGGAACGGATTTCACCGATGTTGGTCAGGTCGGGGCCAAAACGCCCGCCTTCGGCTCCGACGGCATGGCAGGTAGAACAAGATGCCTTGCCGTAAAACAGTTTCCGGCCTTCGCCCACATCGCCCCCTGTCAACCGGGCTTCCAGGTTTTGCAGGTGCGCCAACCGCTCCGCATGAAGCGATTTTAGCTTGACGAGCAGCGGGGCTGCTTGGGTTTGCACCGAAGCGGGAAACGGTTTCAACAGGTTTTGAAAATCCTGCTCCGGTACATTATCCAGCCGTTCCGAAACCGCTTGCAGGGCGGTAATAAGTTCCTGGCCGACCCGCTCATCCCGGTTTCCTTCGAAGGCGCTCAGCAGGGGCGGCAACAGGAAGGCATCCGCCTTCCCGATTTGGGTGCGGGCGATCACCAGAAGCTGGTCATTGGTCAGTTCGGCATGGTTCAGGAGCCGCACCGCCTGCTGGCGCACCGGCGAATCGAACGATGGGCCGAGGTACGTCAGCAAGAGCTGAAACTCCGGATCGGTCAGGCCCGGCGACGACATGATCCGCGCGCTCAGGGCTTTCAGTCGGAAGCCAACGGGCGTCTTTTCGGCCTGAACGATCCGGTCCAGGTGCGGATTAAGCACCTTGATCCGCCGGGACTCTATCAATCCCAACACCTGAGAAAGCACCCGCTCATCGTTGCTCCGAAGTTGATTTCCCAGTTCTTCCACCCACGCGTCCGGCAGTTTCTTCAACGTACATTTCGCCATGACCTCCAGCAGCAACCCTTTTCGGGCGGAGGTCGTGGCCGAACTTGCCAGTTGGGCGGCTAGGAAGTTCTGCAAAGTGGGTTCCTTGCTAAAGGTCAGCATCAACTCCCGAACCGAACCGGCGTCGGTATCCGAGAGCGTCCCGTCCTTCAACTTTTTTTCCAGAAAACCGATGACGATGTCCGACCATTCGGGGTGATGAGACGCCACCCAGATACCGGTTTTCTGGAAATCCGTCTCCCGGGCGGCCAGGGCTGCGGCCAGATGCATTTTTTGAAGCGGGGCACCGTCCATCTGATCCAACGCAATCAGGGCCGCAATTCGGATCTTCGAAGAGGGGCTTTCCAGCGCCCTGACCAGTAGTTCCGTATTCCGCAGTGTAATGAGTGAATGGACGATGGCGTGTCCGACAAACCGGTCGGTATTGCTCGCGGCAGCGTTCAGCAAGGCCGGAACGGCTTTTTGATCGCCGATCTGCCCCAGGGCCGTGGCCGCCTGGCGACGAACCGGCAGCGCATCCTTCTGCATCAAGGCGATGAGTTTGTCCACGGCCATCCGGTCTTTGTGCAATCCCAGCGCCCGAACGGCTGCCGTGCGAACGACACGACTCCGATCCGTCAGTGCTTTATGAACGCCATTCCAGGCCGCAGGTGTATTGATTCGGGACAAGGCAAACACCGCCGATGCCCGCAACTCCTCGTCTTTTAAGGCAGGAAAAACCGTGAGAAGGGGGTTGACAGCCGCATTTCCGCGTTGGATCAGTTGCTCCATCGCGTTGTCGCGGACGGCCAGCCGGGTATCCGTGAGGTAGTTCAGTAGGGTTTGGGGCGTCTGTTTGGCCAGCGCGAGTTTTTTGCCCCACGCATCACTTGGCTTGGGCGTACCGGTTTTGCGGATGCGGTAAATACCACCCTGAACGTCCGGTTTAGCAACGCGTGACAGCGGGCAACCTTCGATGAACCAGCCGCCCGTAACCACCATCAGCATACTGCCGTCGGCATCCTGAAGCACATCCGTCGGGTGCGAATCGGCGCTGAACGACTTCAAAAAGACGTCATCCACCGTTTTGAACGTGGCTCCATCGGGCGAAAGGCTATGCCGCATGATTCGTCCGGTGTTGAATTCGGCATTGAATAAATTGTTCTGATAAGCCGTCCCAAACCCGGCACCCCGGTAGCGCATGATGCCGGAGGGGGCCACGCGGGGCATTTTGGTCATCGTCGGCATCAGATCGCCGGTCAGTTTCAGGCCATCTTCGGCGATGACGGGGTTCGGTTTGGGGTACGTGCCGCCTTCCACCCAGTGCATGAGGGCGTCGCGCTGCCCATCCTGCGGATCGACAAAATAGGTCATCGTTCCGATGGTTTCGCCCGACGGCAGAAAGGCAATTTCAATCGAATTATCAAAACCGCCCCCCGCCAGCGACTCCAGGCCGGTTCCGTCGGGGCGGCAGCGCCAGATCCGGGCACTTTTTCCTTTCAGAACCTTGCCTTCTTTGGTGGTAATCGAAAAGCCCCGGCGGGCGTCGGTCAGGTAAAGCCAGCCATCCGGGCCGAAAAAAGGACCACCCAGCGTGGCTCCGTTGGCGTGCAGGGTCCAGCCCGTCAGGATCACGTCTTTCTGGTCCGAAACGCCATCATTGTTCGTATCCGTATACTTCACCAGATTGGGCGATTCGGCCACATACAGGCTACCCTGGTAAAATACCCCACCTTTGGGAAACGGGATATTTTTGGCAAAAATCCGGCTTTTTTCAAACTGGCCGTCCTCGTCGGCATCTTCCAACAGGCGAATGTGATACGACGGTTCGGCCAGCATTTTTTCGGTTCCCATGGCATTGGGGCCGGTTGACTCAAACACAAAAAGGCGGCCAGCGCCATCGAAGCTGGCGAACATGGGATAGGAAAGCAAATCCGGCGCCACGGCCCGTTCGATGGTAAAACCGTCCGGCACCTGAAAGCCCGGCATTTCGCTGGGTTTTCGACCCGTTGATCCGATCAGGAACAGGCCCGCCAGAAACACCCCACCGGTCTGGCTCATTCGACGGCCCCACCGGTACGTACTGGTAATAAGAGACATAGGTATAGCAAAGAAGACTTTTACACACGGCAATCTTATTGCATTTCCTGCGTAGACGCAAGCAAGCCCACCCAATCCCGAAATAAAGTATTATTAATCAGCAAAAATGTAGAATCGGCTCCTCCCGGTGGCAGGCTACCGATTCGGGTAGGGCGTTGGGGAGAGATTCTGGAAGGATGAAGAGGGACGGTTTTTTCGCACAACGTGGACGAAGAAAAAGAGGAAAGCCCCATTCCGTGCCGTCAGCAGCAAAACGCCAAAAACGGTAGGCTCAATCAATTGGGAGTAAAAAACCGGGTAGACCAACGTGGTCAGTAAGAAAATAAAGCCCATCCATGCAATCGGTTTAACGGGTAGAAAGAGCACAAACGGAAGTAACCAGATCAGGTATTGGGGCGAAAACACCTTGTTGGTACTGATAAAAACCAGCAAAGCGCCCAGCACAAACCGAAGCAGACTGTCCGCCGAAATCGTTCCGGTCTGCCCGTATTCGCGCCGGAACCGGAACCAGCCAAGCGCAAGGAGCCCGCTAAAACTAGCCAGAAAGATTCCCGGTAAGGCTTTCAAAACCGACCCGACCCCACTGGCTTCCAGGTGAAAGGCCCCGTAGTTAAAGGCGGTGCTGACCCGCGATAAATCCGCCACATTTCCCAGCAAGACCAAGCCGCCGGCCACACTTTCGATTTGCAGTCCCCGCAACTGGTGGTACGTCAGAAAGGAAAACACCTGACTACCCGACAGAAACACAACCGGCAGCAGTACCAGCGAAACGGCAAGGGCTGTTCCGGCCACCAGCCGCACCGACGCCCGGTATTGCTGCCCGGCCAGGTAATACACCAGCAGAACCGGCACCAGTATAACCGGATATAATTTAGCCATGATGGCCAGACCAATCCACAACCCGGCCAGCAGGGGTTGCTTCTTCAAAACCGCGAGCAGCGCCAGTAAGGTCAGCCAGGCCGGAAAGAGATCATACCGCCAGAATACAAAATCTTTGCTGAGGATGATCAGCAGCAAATAAACCGCCAGGAGCCGCCAGGGGGATAACGATTCCGGCCAAAACCGGGCCACTCGTTGTACCGTGAAGGCAATCAGCAGCAGCAATAAAAAGGTTTCCAGTAAATATAGCAAGGAATACGCCCGGTAATCGAGCGTCATGCCAGCCGTAAGCAGGTGCGGAACCACCAACGGCAACAGGGCCAATGGCGGGTATTCGACGGTAAAATCACGGTACGGTATTTTCCCTTCAGACAGTTGTGTAGAAACCGAATAATACAATTTCATGTCGGCTGGCGGAGCCGTTGCTTTTCGGTGCCACAGCAAAAAGCCGTAGCTGAGCAGCAGCATTCCCATCGCCCCGGCGACCCACTTGAAGAATTTTTCTTTCACATGAACAATCCGTTAGCACCGGACGCAATATACCGGATAAGAATTGCTCAAACAATCGTGAACGGTTTTTCACCCGGCGGTGCAAAGATTTGGCTCATATTTGCTTTTTGGTAACCAGTTTGCTGATCGCCGTGCCGTTGATCGAAATGACTTCTTTAGCCTCCATCGCCGGCTCGATGTCGATGGCTCTGAAGTTGACGCTAATCCCTCCTTTCGGCCGGACCAGCACCACCAACCGTTTATCAGCGCCCGTTCCAACCTCCCGAAACTCTCGGATGGTCGCGTATTTAAAGGCATACCCTTCTTCCAGCGCGGCCGCTTTTTGTCCAAATTTGTCAAACGAAAGATAGGCATGCTGATAAGCCCCCGAAGGCAATCCGCCCTTCCCAAACCGCACCGAATCCCCCGCTTTCAGGACGATGCCGCGCTTCGTGGTAACGGGGCCGTCGATGCGTTTGCCCGCAGCCGGTAATTGCGCCAGACCGTTCAGGGAAACGACGGCAAGAACAAAAAACAGGATCCATTTCATACGACTCAGGAAGGGGTTTAGGGTTTACAGTATTCGGTTTACGGTATACGGTGGCTGACGCATCCAGGCAAGCACGCGTCAGCCACCGTATACCGTAAACTGAATACCGTAAACCGATTTTAAATCTGCGCGGCCAGAACCGCAATGCCTTCTTCAAAACTTTTGGGTTCGTATCCCAACACCCGACGCGGTTTGTCCAGCACAAAACCGGTGCGCGGGGGGCGTTTGGCGGGTTGCGAAAACGTCGACGAATCGGCCTGGGTGATGAGCGACTTATCGAGGTTAAAATAATCGGCGGTTTTGATGGCCATTTCGTAGGGATTCAAAAAGTCTTTCCCGGAAATATTATAAATACCTTCTGCTTTCTGATCGGCAATGAGCCAGCAGCCGAGGGCCAAATCTTCGGCCAGCGTTGGCGTGCGCCACTGATCGGTCACCACTTTGATCGTCTTACCATCTTCCAGCGATTTTTTCACCCACAGAATAATGTTACTCCGGCTCATGTCGTGGGCAATGCCGTAGACCAGAACCGTTCGGGCGATGGCCCAGCGAATACCTGAATGAATAACGGCTTTTTCGGCGGCATATTTGCTCCAGCCGTAGAAACTGATCGGGTTGGCTTCGGCTTCTTCGGTATACGGACCAGCGGCTCCGTCGAAGATAAAATCCGTCGAAACGTGCAAGAGGAAGCTATCGTTGCTACGGCAGGCTTCCACCAGATACTCGACGGCTTTCACGTTCTGCGCCCAGCAGGCGTCTTTCTCCGACTCACACTGATCCACGTTGGTCATGGCCGCCGTATGGATCACCACATCCGGTTTGGTTTCGCTGATTACCGCCAGCACCTGTTGGCGGTCGGTAATGTCCATCGGTTGGTAGGAATACCGATCTGACTCCGGCAGCCGGTTGGCCCCACGCGCCGTAGCAATGAGTTCCACCTCCGGTTTCTGGGTCAATAAATCGACTAACTTCTGCCCCAGAAGGCCATTGGAACCGGTAATAAGAATTCGTTTTTTCATAACATTCAATTACTTCCGATAGGTATACCCAAACTGTTTCGTAATTTTTTTCTTCTTCATCCACTCGCCCGAAACCGTCATGCGAAGGTCTTTCAGGGGGCGATTGAGTGGATTGGCGGGTTGTTTGGCCACGCTGTCTACCACGGCTAATCCGTCAATAACCTCGCCAAAAACCGTGTAATTCCCGTCCAAGTGCGGGGTCCCGCCCAGAGTTTGGTAAACCTGTTTCTGCGCGTCGGTTGGCTGTCGTCCTTTCAACTGGGTGATTCGCTCGGTTTGTTTCTGAAAGTTTTCATCATCCCAAACCCGGCCCTGCACCACGTAAAACTGGCATCCGCTCGATGCTTTTTCGGGATTGTTATCGCGGGCTGCCGCCAGTGCTCCTTTTTTGTGAAACAATTCCGGCACAAATTCGGCCGGTACGGTATAGCCCACGTCACCATTGCCCAGCATCTGGTCGGCTTGGGCCGTCCGGGAGTTAGGGTCGCCCCCCTGAATCATAAAATTCTGGATGATCCGGTGAAACAGCAACCCGTTGTAGAACTTTTCCTGGGTGAGCTTGATAAAATTCGCCTTGTGTTTCGGCGTCTGGTCGTAAAGAATCAACCGCATGACGCCAAAATCGGTCTGGATCGTCACCAGATAATCCTTGCGTTTGGAAGGTTTCTTGCCCAGAACCGACCCGGTTACGAACAGGCATATAAACAGAACAATGATCCGCATCGCAAATGAGTTAGATTTCTCTTTATTCTTTCTTCTCTCCTCTTTCGTCTTCACGATAATTTCAACGCAAAGTGGTGACTGACAATGTTAAACCGCTTGTTCAGATACAGCCGGTGGGCATCGTACCGTTCGGGCTTGTGGCCCGAATCGAGCGTGACGGCCACACAACCGGCTTTGCGGGCTTCGTCGATCACGAAGTCGAGCAACTGGCTGGCGTAGCCTTTCCCGCGCTGGTCGGGCAGGGTCGACAAGTCATCGATGTACAGGGTTTTACCGCTGAAAAGCAGGTTCATGTAACGGTAGCCAATGGCCGCCGGGGCTTCGGTTTCGGACGGATTCTGATCCGAATGATCGACGAAAGCGACCACGTAGCGGTCCTCTTCCTGCAACAAAAATATCTGTCGGAGTGCCTGTTCTTCGGTCAAATGCGGCCGCAGGGTTACCAGAGCGGGCAGACAACGGCGAAGATCGGCTTCGGTTTGGGCAATTTTAATCATGGGAAACGGTGGCAGATGGCTTGAGCCGACAAGTTACAAGTTTTGGCGAACTGCCCGCAAAATTTCGTCCCCCCCTTTCGCTAATAAACTTTCCGCCAGATCGTGCCCAATCTGTTCGGCATCCGCCAACGGCCCGCTGAATTGTTCCCGCAACAGCTCTTGTCCGTCCAGACTCACGACGCCACCGGTCAGCGTCAGTTCCTCATCCTGCAAGGTGGCCAGCCCAAAAACCGGGATGCTGCAACCGCCTTCGAGCCTCCGTAAAAAGGCCCGCTCGGCTTTCAGACAGGCTTCGGTGGGCGCGTGGTTGGTGAGTTGACGAACCGTGTTGAGTTTGTCGATCGGCAGGCTGGCAGCCGCTTCGATGGCCACGCTGCCCTGCCCAACGGCGGGCGTAAAATCCTGCGTCGGCAGGTATTCGGCAATCATATCGTCGTATTCCATCCGGTGAACGCCCGCGTAGGCCAGCAGCAACGCGTCGCAGTGCCCCTCTTCCAGTTTTCGCAGGCGGGTTTGCAGGTTGCCGCGCATGTCGACGGTGGTAATGTGCGGGCAAAAGTGCTTCAGCATGGCCACCCGGCGCGTCGAGGAGGTGCCGACGACAAACTCCCGGCCACCGGTCAGCGACAGGCTTTTGTCGTGGCTCACCAGCACGTCGTTGACCCGTTCGCGCTCCGTGAAGGCAATAATCGCCAGATCGTTTGGCAGCGACGATTGCAGGTCTTTGGCACTGTGAACGGCAATGTCGATGGTGCCGGCCCGGAGCTGGTCTTCCAGTTCCTGCGTAAAAACGCCCTTGCTGCCAATTTTCGATAGGGACCGATCCAGAATCTGGTCGCCTTTGGTTTCGATCAGCACCAGTTCCGACTCGACCTCAGCCGCTTTCAGCAGATCCTGAATGTAATAGGCCTGCCAAAGTGCCAGCCGACTGCTGCGCGTTCCAATTTTTATTTTCATGCCGGCAAATGTACCAAAGAGACGGTAGTTAAAGGAATGATAAATGTAAAATATCGAATGCTGAATGTAAAAGTGATTCGCCCGCTGGTTTCAACTTTTACATCTAGCATTCGATATTTTACATTTATCATTCATCTTCTTCACACCCCCACCGTATCGTTTTCATCCGTCGGAATTTTCTCCTCGATGAAGTCCACAATCTGACCGGCAATGTCGATCCCGGTTGTTTTTTCGATGCCCTCCAGCCCCGGCGACGAGTTGACTTCCAGCACCAGCGGTCCCCGTTGGGATTGCAGCATATCGACCCCGGCGACCCGCAAGCCCAGGGCTTTGGCGGCATTGACCGCCGTCCATTCCTCGTCGGGCGTCAGCAAAACCGCCTGACCGGAACCGCCCCGGTGCAGGTTGGACCGAAATTCGCCTTCCTTGCCCTGACGTTTCATGGCCCCCACCACGCGCCCGCCCACGACGAACGCCCGGATGTCGGCCCCTCTGGCTTCGGCGATGTATTCCTGAATCAACACATTCGCTTTCAGACCGTAAAACGCTTCGATCGTTGACTTGGCGGTTTTGGCGGTTTCGGCCAGCACCACGCCCAGCCCCTGCGTGCCTTCGAGCAGTTTGATCACCACCGGCGGACCACCCACCAGCGCAATCAGTTGATCGACGTCTTTGGGGTGTTTGGCAAACACGGTTTTGGGCAACCCTACGCCCGCTTTCGACAACACCTGCAAGCTCCGCAGCTTATTCCGGGAGCGGGTAATGGCCTGGGATCGGGCCGTTGTGAACACTTTCATCATCTCGAACTGGCGAACCACCGCACAGCCGTAGTCGGTAACGGAAGCCCCGATCCGCGGCACAATGGCGTCAATTTGCTCCAGCGGCTGGCCTTTGTAAAGAACTTCGGGTTTTCCGCCTTCGATCATCACCTGGCACCGCAGGTGGTCGATCACAACGGGTTCGTGTCCGTGCTGCTCGGCAGCTTTGACCAATCGCCGGGTGGAATACAGGTCGGGATTGGTAGACAGGATGGCAATACGCATATCCGTAAAGAAGGAAAGTCGGTTGGTGTAGAGTCAGGGAAGCACAGACCCGGTTTTCGCGATAGAAATCAGGATTTCGGCGTCTGTTGTTTGAGTTGATACGAAACGTTTTGCAGTGATACGTCAACAACAAATTTGTTACGCAATAGTTTGCGGCCCAGCAAGACCGGGAAGCGCATCGTGCCGCGGTTGGCCAGCGAAAATTCGGCCCGGATGAGCCGCCCCATCACCAGAACGCGGGTTTGGATGACGAACCGCTTTTCGGATTGTCCGAATGAGTTTTTAACGGTTTTGTATTGAAAAAAGTCGGTTACAAACTGCTTTTTTTTCCGGCCCCGTGCGCCCGCCAGCGTGAAATGCAACCGGGACTGGTCGCCGTTAGACACCAGTTTTACGTCGGTACAATGCAGGGCGGAAGTATAGGCCCCGGTGTCGATTTTGGCTTCGATGTCGGTCCAGTCCAGATCCGGAAAATCCACCCGGTCGGCAAAACCGATGACCTGTTTGGGGCGCTCGGCCGAAGCCTTCTGCGTCGGTTTTTTCATTTTCCGTTGCGAATCAGGCTGCTGAACGTGAGCGACAAATCCATCATTACCATTTTGGCGCGGACATTCCGTTCAATGTGAAATACCGCTTCGTTCAGGTTGCCGACCATGTGTTCGAGGTGTTCCGGTTCGAGTACTTTGCCAAAGTTCTCCACAAACGTACGTTCTTCGGCGGGGAGTCGCAACAGTTCGTTGACGCCGTGTTTCCACAAAAACAGGTCGCGGCAGAGGTTCAGGCTGTAGTCGAGCAAACCGCGTTGCTTTTCTTTCCCGAGCGCATCGAATCCATCCGCCTGTTTGACCAGCGCGATCAGGTCCTGGCGATAACAGAACCGCATCCACTCGGCAAACCACGCGTGCCGGTCCGACCCCGGTTCACCGTCTTTCTGCTCCGGTTCTTCTTCCGACAACCGAATGGCTTCCGACAGATTTCCGTCGGCCAGATAGGCCATTTCCCGGGCGCGTTTTTCGGGCAGATTCAGGTGCTGGCGCAGGTGCGTGGCCACTTCATCGTCCGAAAACGCCTGCACGGCCACGCGTTGCGTCCGCGACAGAATCGTAATCAGGAGTTTATCGGACTGGTTGGTGACCAGCAGAAAAAGCGTTCGGGCGGGTGGTTCTTCCAATAATTTCAACAGGGCGTTGGCCGTTGCGGTATGCAGATTTTCGGCACACCAGATCAGCACGATTTTATACTCGCCTTCGTACGCTTTCAGCGACAGTTTGCCCATCAGCTCGCGCGCTTCCTCGACCGGAATATTACCCTGTTTGATGCTGATCGCTGCCAGCCACTCATCCAGCACGCGGTAGGGATGTTGGGCAACAAACTTGCGCCAGTCGGCCATGAACGTTTCGCTGGTGACCTTGCTGCCCGCTACCGGAAAAATGATGGAAAGGTCCGGATGAACGAGTTTACTCATTTTCGTACAGGACGGACACCGCCCGCAGGAGTCGGCCAGGCCATCCGGAAGTTCCTGCCGGTTTTCGCAGTTGATGAACGTCGCAAAAGCCAGCGCCAGCGCGAGGTTCGCACTGCCCGGTGGCCCGTCGAAAAGCTGGGCATGGGCCAGGTGGTTGGTCTGAACCGCCCGCGTCAACGCCCGCTTCGTGTCGTCGTGTCCAATGATTTCGCTGAATTGCATGGTATCAAAAAAGCCGGAAAATCCTGCCGTTTAACCTATCGTCTTTCTGTTCAAATCCCCTCTCCCGCTTCTTCCTGACGCCGGTTGGCCGTCTGCCGATGCACTTCCCGCAAAATAGTTTCTTCGACCTCGTCAAAGTCCAGCCCCCGGCGTCCGATGGTTTCGCGGGCCACCTGCAAGGCTTTGTCGAGCCGGTATTCCGTAAACCCCTCAGCCCCACCGCCCCACGAAAACGAGGGAATGTGTTTGGGTTGAAAACCGGCTCCGAATACGTTGGCATTCACGCCCACGACGGTGCCGGTGTTGAACATCGTGCTGATGCCCACCTTCGTATAATCGCCCATCATCAACCCGCAGAACAGCCGGCCGGTGTTTTCGAGCCGGTTGGTGGCATAGCTGTACAGGTTCACATTGGTATAATCGTTTTTCAGGTTGGAGTTGTTGGTATTGGCTCCCAGATTGCACCACGCGCCGATGACCGAATTGCCCAGAAAACCGTCGTGGCCCTTGTTGCTGTAGCCCAGAAAAACCGAGTTTCCGACTTCTCCGCCCACTTTGCTATACGGCCCAATGGTAGTATTGCTGCGCATTTTGCCACCCCAGTTCACCATGGCGTTATCGCAGAGTGCAAACGGACCCAGCATCACCGTACTCTCCTGAATCAGTGCGTTTTTGCCGATGTAAATCGGCCCGTTTTCGGCATTCAGAATAGCCGCCCGAATCACCGCGCCCTCTTCCACAAAAATGTTTTCGGGGGCGTAACAACGGGTGTGCGGGTCGGTTATCGGCTGCGAAGTCCGGCCCGCCGTCAGCAGTTCAAAGTCGGTTCGGATCTGATCGCCGTTGTGAACAAAGATCGACGGCAGGTCTTTCAGAATCGTCAGCGGCTCTCCGAATACGTCCCAGGTACCGGCATCGTCGGCCGAGGGAGCGGTTTCCAGCGGTTTTTCGGTGCGAAGTGCCAGCAGCAACCCCTCTGCCGTTACCAGTCCCGACTCCGGTTTTAACCCGTTCAACGCATTAATCAGGGCGTTGGTAGGGCAAACAGCGCCGTTTACGAAAAAATTATCGTGAATTGTGCGACAGGGATACTTTATTTGCAGATACAAATCCGTCAAAAATGAAGGCGTTGTCTGGAGCCGGATGGCCCATTTTTCAGTGATGGTGCAGATGCCGATCCGGATTTCGCTCACGGGCCGGGTAAAGGTCAAGGGCAGAAGAGCCGTGCGAATCGTTGGATCGTCAAAGAGAATCAGGTTGTGCATACACTACTCGACAGTCAGGTTGCAAATATCCGAGTTTAATCGGGAAAGTGACTGCCTGAATTTTATCAAATAAATTAATTTTTTTGATGTGCCTTTTAAACCATTACCCCGTCTAAATGGTCACTGTACATAGTATTGCCTTTTCCCGCCTATATCCACATGAAGAATATCCTTTTACTGGCTTTGATTGGTTCCATGCTGAATTGCGACAACAAAAAAATAGGGGTTCCTCAGATCCCGAATTGTGGCAATTTCATGGCATTGAAGAATTCGCAGGAATGGTCGGCCGCTTCAACGGCGACCTTTGCGAACCGCGACAGCATCAATGTCATGGTGGAAGAATGCGGCACGTTCCGCACCGCTGGCGAAGTCGACTGGCTCAGTATTAATCAGTTACCCACAAAGCCCGGCACCTATCGGCTGCGGCCCATCCGCTGGGATGATCTCAACGGCACCCCGCTTTCGGCCTGGGTATACACCCGCATTGGCGACAACACGACCGGCGACCGCTACAACCTGTACGCATCGAATACTGAGACCAATGAGGTCATCATCGACGCCTACAACCCCACCAGCCGCCAGCTCGAAGGCCATCTGAACGCAACGTTTGTGATCGACCCCGACAGTGATTCGCCCGGCCGGTCGCGGCCCGACACCATCCGGATTCGGGATGCCATTTTTTCGGTGGTGGTCAACGGGGCAATTTAGCCGTTTTTTTGTCGGGTTTACCGGTTTTGGTCGTAGCTTTGGGCAACCGATTTATCCTTTGCTATGCGCCGTTACGGACTGATTGGGTATCCGCTGACCCACTCGTTTTCCCAGAAATATTTTACTGAAAAGTTTGAAAAAGAAGGCATTCCAGACAGTCGCTACGACCTGTTCGAGTTGCCCGACCCGACGACTTTTCCAAACCTGATCGCTTCAATTCCCGATCTGGTTGGCCTGAACGTTACCATTCCGCACAAACAGGCCGTTCTACCGTTTCTGGATGAACTCGATCCGGCTTCAGCCGGGCGGATTGGGGCCGTCAACACCATCCGGATTTTGCCCGATGGTCGAAAAATCGGCTACAACACGGATTACTACGGGTTTCGGTCGTCGCTGGAAGTCTGGCTGAAGTCGCTCGACCTAGCGCCGGAAACACTCCAGGCGATGGTGTTGGGCAATGGCGGAGCGGCCAAAGCGGTCACCACCGCCCTGACTGATTTGCAGATCCGATACCGGCTGGTTTCCCGCCAGCAAACCGCCGAAGCCCTGGCCTACGAAAATATCAGCCCGACGATTCTGGACGAATACCGCCTGATTATCAATACCTCACCCGTCGGTACGTACCCCAACGTCGAAGCCAGTCCGGCCATTCCTTACGGTCTGCTGACGAGTCGGCATTTGCTGTATGATCTGGTCTATAATCCGGCGGAAACCCGGTTTTTACAGCAAGGACGCGAACAGGGAGCCGCGACGTATAACGGACTGCCGATGCTCCACCTGCAGGCAGAAAAAGCCTGGGAAATCTGGAATATATAGCCAATCTCGAAAGGCCGCTGACAGGGTCTTCGGGCGCTGTCAGGGCCTCGCAACCATGCACGAACTAACACTGACCAACGCGACGGTTTTTACCGGAACGACCCTTTTGCCGAATGCCTCGGTGCGGATTTCGAACGGATTGATCCAGGAGGTCTTCGCCGGAACAGCGGACGACCCGGACGCCATCGACCTTCAGGGACAATGGCTGGTTCCCGGTTTTGTCGATCTGCAACTGTACGGTGGTTCCGACTTTTTCCTGAACGCATCGCCCACCGCCGAAACCGTCGTGCACATTTACGAAACACACCTAAAAACGGGGACGACCTCCGTGGTGCCGACCTTGTATTCAACCTCGCTGGAAACCATTTTGAAGGCCGTTGAAGCCGTGCGGCAGGTGCGGCAAACGAATCCGAATGGCGTGTTGGGGCTGCACGTAGAAGGGCCGTATATCAACGCCGTGAAGCGGGGGGCGCACAGTGCGAATTACGTTCGCCAGCCTACTGATGCCGAGTTGGTCGAGTTGTTTGAGAAGGGCCGTGATGTCATCCGGTTGCTGACCATTGCCCCCGAAATTTTCAGTCCGGAGCAGCTTTCCAGGCTGATTGAACAAGCCAGTCAGGCTTCTACCCTGCTGTCGCTGGGTCATAGCAACGCCACCTACACGGAAGCTACCGGGGCATTCAACCACGGAATCACCCTTTCGACGCACCTGTACAACGCCATGCGCCCGTTTGAAAGCCGCGAACCGGGCGTTGTCGGGGCGGTTTTCGACCATCCGGGCGTTCGGGCCAGCATCATTGCCGACGGTTTTCACTGCGACTGGGCCACGATCCGGATTGCGAAACGGCTGCTCGGCGAGCGTCTCTTTCTGATTTCGGATGCAACCTTTGCCAACCCGACCCAGCCCACCTACGCCTTCGAAGATTTTATCCTTCACTACGAAAACGGACGCTATACCAATCCGGAAGGCAAACTGGCCGGTTCGTCGATTACCCTGCTCAAAGCCGTCCAGAATTGCATTCAGCACGTGGGTCTGGAACCCGCCGAGGTGTTCCGGATGGCGGCCACCGTTCCAGCCGAAATCATTGGATTGGGGGATTCACTGGGCAAGATTCAGACCGGTTTTGTTGCCAATCTGGCGGTTTTGACGGAAGACTTTCGGTTTGCTGACGTACTGGTGGATGGGCGGTTTCAGAACCGCTAACGCATTCAGACCTTGCCGGGTGGCTGCAAAACAATAAAGGGTACGAACTTAGACGGTTCATTAAAGGTTTTTGGTGTAATTTGAGAGAACAAAAGCGGACAAAAAATGGAAACTAAAAAAACGCTTGAGCCCATTCCACCAATGCGTCGCGGGGCCAATTCATATAAACCTGAGGATATTATCCGCTGGGGCGTTCAACGGTTTCTGGACGAAGTCTCTCATAAAGAGCCGTTAGAAATTCCAGACCTGGGTTTTACGGATGAAGAAAACCGGCGAATGGACGAAATTTTAGAAGAAGAACGCAAGTCATCAGCCAATGGTCTTTGATACAAACCTGATCATCGAACACATTCGACGAAAAGAAAAACTTCCGGACCGGGCCGTCATTCCTATGGTTGTTGCCGGTGAACTCGAAGCTTTTGCGCTAAAAGCCGATTGGGGTTATCAAAAAGTAACCTTTTTACAATTCGTTTTGGACTATTACCCCTTGATCGAAGTCTCCAGATCATTGATCACACTGTATGCCCAAATCGATTCATATAGTCAGGGAAAATTGAGATCGAATCCCCTTCCACCCGGCATGTCGGCCCGAAATATGGGCAAGAATGATTTATGGGTTGCTGCTACCGCTTTATATTTTGATATGCAACTACATACTACCGATCATGACTTCGATCATTTATCTTCATTAGGTCTCAGATTGATGAAATCGTAGCGTTTTCTTCTTCGCAATCACCCGGATCGTTGCGGCCAGAGCGACCAGCACCAGTGCCAGAATCACCAGATACAGATAGCCCCGCGATGCGTCCGGACTCACGACGGTTTTCTGGTTGCTGAGCATTTCATACGTCGGAATGACCCACTGGAAGACGTAAGCCTGAGCCAGCGTAATGAAACAGATGACCGTCAGCATGATAAAACTGTGCTTGACCGTAAAGCGAAACAACTCCGATTCTTTCCCGACCAAACTGCCGGCCGCAGCGGCCACCGCAATGGACTGCGGAGAAATCATTTTCCCCACCACGCCCCCCGACACGTTGGCGGCCACCGTTACCACCGGATCGACGCCAATCGACTGAGCCGTCGCGTATTGGAGTTTGCTAAACAATGCATTGGCTGACGTATCGGAGCCGGTAATGAACACCCCCAGCCAGCCCAGGATTGGCGCGAAAAAGGGGAACAAAAATCCGGTATTGGCCAGCACGGCCGCCAGCGTGAGCGTGATGCCCGAATCGTTGACGATGTAGGCAAAACCCAAAACCGCAGCAATGGTCAGCACGGGAAATTTTAACTGGTTGAGTGTGCTGATGAAAATGCGGGCAGCCTCCCGGTAGGTTAACCCAATCAAGGGAATCACCACCAGATTAGCGATGAGAATGGCGGTTCCGGCCGCCGATAAGTAATTGAATTTGAATATTTTTGGCAAAACCGCTCCATTTTCACCCACAATTGCGTTGTGCAGTCCGGGCACTTCGAACTGGATCATGCCCACGGCGTTGAGTACGTCCTTGATCGGTTGCACACCCCAGGCAATTACCATGATGGTCAGCACCAGAAACGGCGACCAGGCCCGCAGCATCTGCCCGCTGCTATACGAAACGTCGGTGTTGAACGTGGGAGCCGGTTCGTTGGCAAACCGCCAGACGGTTTCGGGTTTCCAGAACCGCAGGAAAACCATGAGGCAGATAATGGAGCCCAGTCCCGCGATCACGTCGGGCAGCGACGGCCCCAGGTAATTGGACGAAAACCATTGCAGGAACGCAAACGAGATCCCGGAGACCATGACCGCTGGCAGCACCTCCTTCGCTTTTTTGAAACCGGCGATGATCGTTACGAGGTAAAAAGGCAAAATAATCGACAAAATCGGCAGCGTGCGGCCCACCATTTGAGAAATCGGCAACTCCGGAATCCCGGAAACCTGCGAGGCTACGGTGATGGGAATCCCGATGGAGCCAAACGCCACCGGGGCGGTATTGGCAATCAGGCAAATCCCCGACGCATACAGCGGATTGAACCCCAACCCCACCAGCATGGCCGCCGTGATGGCCACCGGCGCTCCGAAACCCGCCGTCCCTTCCAGAAAAGAGCCAAACGAAAACGCAATGAGCAGTGCCTGCAACCGCCGGTCGGACGTGATGGCCGCCATGAAGTGTTTGATGATCTCGAACTGCCCGCTTTTGACCGTCAGATTGAACAGAAAAACCGCCATGATCACCAGCCAGCAAATGGGAAACAACCCGTATAACGCGCCGTGGGCGAAGGACAAAACCGCCAGTTTAACCGGCATTCCGTACACCAGAATGGCCAGCAGGGCGGCAATGACCGTGGCGAGTAAACTGGCCTGATAGCCTTTCATTTTTCGGATGATCAACGCCCAGAAAATGAAGAGAATGGGGAGGGCCGCGACGAGGACGGACAACGTGAGGTTCTGCAGGGGATCAATAACCTGGGTCCATTTCATAAACTATCCGGGCGTTAAGGGTTCAGGGTAAAGGTAGATCAATCAGATAAAGCAAATTTTACCACTTTTTACTATACGATTTCGCCCGTTCGGGATCTGCGTCTCTTTTCTGATTCGTTTTTACCGTCTTGTCAATCCGCCAACCGTTATCTTTGTGGCTTGCATTGATGTTACTTTCTGGTTTATAGAATGTTAAAAATTGCCGTCATCAGCGATATTCACGCCAATTTGCCCGCTCTGGAAGCGGTTTTACAGGATATTGAAAACCGTCGGGTCGATCAGCTTTTCTGCCTCGGTGATCTGGTCGATTTTGCACCTTGGCCCAACGAAGTCATCGACCTGATCCGGCGAAACCGCATCCCGACGATCATGGGCAACCACGACGAACGCATTGCCTTCGACCAACCGGTTATTCCGTTGGCGAAACACGGCGATTCCGAAACGCAGGCCCGCATAGCCGCCATAGCCTACACCCGCCAGCACATTACGCCGGAAAACAAGTCGTTTCTGGCCAGCCTGCCGCGCCAGCTCCGGGTAGAATTTACATTTGCGAATGCATCGCTTTCCATCCTCCTGACCCACGCCAGCACCCGGTCGATCGACGAGTACATTTACGAAGACCATGATTCCGATGAGCTGGCGACGATGATGGACGAACAAAACGCCGACGTATTGATCATGGGTCACACGCACCAGTCGTACGTCCGAACGATTCAAAACCGACCCGATTTTCCGGCCAAAACCGCCATCAATTGCGGCTCGGTCGG
Organism: Larkinella fluvii; assembly: GCF_051857545.1. NCBI lineage: Bacteria > Pseudomonadati > Bacteroidota > Cytophagia > Cytophagales > Spirosomataceae > Larkinella > Larkinella fluvii. Next base: position 456,030 of record NZ_JBPZHB010000008.1, read on the forward strand.
GCGATCCAAAGAAGCATTACCGCTGGCGACGTACCTGCTCATCACCACATCCGGCGTTCAGAAGCGGTTTGATGCCGACTCGATCAGGTATGAGTTGATTCAGGTGGACTACCCGGTCGCGCAGACCGCCGACGGAATCCGGCGCAGTGAAATCCCGGATTTTTACGCCGACTTTTTGGAGAGAGCCTTGCCGGTCGACTGATCCATGATCCGTCGCCAGAAAGGGTAAAGGGAGCTGATTCGCAGTTGCTTAGTAAATTGATTCGCTTCGCTGCTTTAGGGAGAAGAGAGTCTAAGCAACCCGATCCTAAACCCTACCCCATGACTGTCGGACTTTTTATCCCCTGCTACGTCAACCAGTTTTACCCCCAGGCCGCGATTGCGACCCTCCAACTGCTGCAAAAACTGGGAGTCGAGGTGGTGTATCCGCCCCGGCAAACCTGTTGCGGACAACCGATGGCCAATTCCGGCTTCGAACACCTCGCGCAGGACTGCAACCGCCTTTTTCTGGAAAATTTTTCCGGCTTCGATTACATCGTGGCGCCCTCGGCCAGTTGCGTGTTACACGTCAAGCAACACCTCCATGCGCCAACGAATCCTGCTCTGGCGGAACGTACCCGATCAAGAGTCTATGAACTGGTCGAGTTTCTAACCGATGTGCTGAAAGTGGAGAATCTGGCGGCCCGGTTTCCCCACAAAGTCGGCATTCACCAGAGTTGCCACGGGTTGCGGGGACTTTATCTGGCCCAGATGAGCGAACTCAATGCGTCGCCCTTTTCCAAACCGGTGCAGTTGCTGAACATGGTGGACGGCCTGGAACTGGTTGATCTGGATCGCCCGGACGAATGCTGCGGTTTTGGCGGGACCTTCTGCGTGGCCGAAGAGGCCGTTTCCGTCAAAATGGGCAAAGACCGGGTGACCGATCACGTGAAAAATGGTGCCGAATACATTACCTCCGTGGACCTTTCCTGCCTGATGCACCTGGAAGGCATCCTGCACCGGAACAAAAGCGCCATTAAAGCCGTACACATTGCCGAAATTCTCAACGCCACCGTGTGATGGAAAAAGCAACGAAAGATCATGCCGCTCTGGCCGAAGCCTTTAACCAGGACGAAGAACACGTGAACTGGCACGACGGTGCGCTCTGGTGGATTCGGCAAAAACGGGACATTGCCGCCAAAAACATACCCGAATGGGAGCAATTGCGCGAAACCGCTTCCCGAATCAAAAGCAACGTGCTGTCCAATCTGCACGATTACCTGCTGGAGTTTGAAGCCAACCTCACCAAAAACGGCGTTACCGTTCACTGGGCGGCTGATGCGGAAGAACACAACCGGATTGTGTATTCCATCCTGAAAGCGAAGGAAATCACGCAGATGATCAAGAGCAAATCCATGCTCACGGAAGAATGCCACCTGAACGAATACCTGATCGAACGCGGCATCGACGTCATCAACTCGGATCTGGGCGAGTACATTCAGCAACTGGACAACGAACCGCCGAGCCACATCGTGCTGCCCTGTATTCACAAACGAAAAGAGGAAATCGGCGAAATTTTTCACGAACACCTGGGCACCGAAAAAGGCGTTTCGGACCCGACCACCTTAACCCGGTTTGCCCGCTGGCACCTGCGCGATGCCTTCATCACGCGACGGGCCGCCCTGACCGGCGTTAATTTTGCCGTGGCCGAAACCGGTGAATACGTCGTTTGTACCAATGAAGGGAATGCCGACATGGGCGCTCATTTGTCAGACATCCAGATTGCGTCGATGGGCATTGAAAAGATCATTCCCAAAAAGGAACACCTCGGCGTTTTTTTACGGCTCCTGGCGCGAAGCGCTACCGGCCAGCCCATCACGATTTATTCCAGCCATTTTAAAAAACCGCGTCCGGGTCAGGAGATGCATCTGGTTCTGGTCGATCTCGGCCGAAGCCGTCAGTTGGGTCGTCCGGATTTCCGGGATTCGTTGAAATGCATCAAATGTGGTGCGTGCATGAACACCTGCCCGGTGTATCGAAAAAGTGGTGGTTTGAGCTACCACAACACCATTTCCGGCCCGATTGGCGCGATTCTGGCCCCGAATCTGGACATGAAAAGGCACGCGGATCTGCCGTTTGCCTCGACGCTCTGCGGTTCATGTTCCAACGTCTGCCCGGTAAAAATCAATATTCACGATCAGTTGTACCAGTGGCGGCAGGTGATTGTTCAGGAGGGATACGCGGCCAATACCAAGGTTTTGGGAATGAAAGCGATGGCCTGGACGTTATCCTCACCCGGTTCGTATTCAACCATCGGAAGGGCTGGTCGGTGGGTGTTGAACAACATCCCGTTTGCCGTGAATAACAAGTTCAATCCGTGGTACAAACAGCGTGAAATGCCAGACGGCCCGAAGGAGTCGTTCGGGGAATGGTACGCCAAAAACCAGGGCGAAAATGGTTCCGAAAAAGTTTAAACTCCCCTTTCCATCCTGAACCTGAAAACCGGCATGAGCACCCGAGAAAGTATACTGGCTGCGGTTTTGAAAAACCAGCCTCCCGCCAGTCCGTTGCCCGACCTGTCGTTTTTAAAAGGCAACCGACCGGACGTCGTTGCAACCTATCAGGCGGTTTTTACCAGCATCGGCGGCAGCGTCTTTGTCGTTGACGATCTGGCCACCGTGAACGCCCGGCTTCTGGAGAACTTCGATTCTACGAAGCGGCTGGTGACCACCCTGCCGGACCTGGGCGAACCGTTTGAAGTTCTCTCCAAAACCGCCGATCCGCGCACCTTCAACGATGTCGAACTGGCCGTGATCGAAGCCCAACTGGCTGTTGCCGAAAACGGGGCGGTTTGGTTACCGGAACAACGGATGGGGCAACGCATCATTCCGTATATCTGCCAACATCTGGCGGTGGTGGTCCGGTCTGAAACCATCGTTCCGACCCTGCACGAAGCCTATGCGCAAATCGGGGTGGGCGATTACGGTTTTGGTGCGTTCATCGGCGGCCCCTCCAAAACGGCGGACATCGAACAGGCGCTGGTGATGGGCGCGCACGGACCGATTACGATGAGCGTGTTTATTTTAACTACTAATTAGGAGATTTTATAATTTATAGTCCTTTCGCTTTTTGCCCCTAAATCCCCTAAAGGGGACTTGGACGCGGAATCATCCGGATGCTAATAGTCCCCTTTAGGGGATTTAGGGGCAAAAAGCAAAAGGACTATTCGCATCATTTGCTTTAAATGATCAGTAACTCAACCCCGAACATGACCCTTATCATTCGCGACAACCTACAGGAAACCTATAAAGACGTCTACACCGACGAAGCCCTCGCGGCCCTTTCGGCACTGGCTCCCTTCAACCAACGCATCAAAACCGCCATGGCCGACCGACTGAAACGGCGGGCTGATCGGCAAAAGACTAAAACCCGCATCACCTTCCTCGATCCGGAAAGTTTGATTCCCGGTACGGCGATTACCGTGCAGGACGCCCGTGACGGCCAATTCGAAGGTTCGGTTATTCCGGCCGATCTGCAACGCCAGTGGATTCAGGGAACCGGACCAGCCGCCAAACCCAACGCCCCCGTCGAGAACAGCATCCGAAATGTGGCCTACGCGTTGCTTTCCGGTGCCGACGGCTGGATGTTCGACGGTGAAGATGCGCTGGGACAAATTACCACCATGTCGCTCGACAACCAGCGCAACCTCAAACTCGCCATTCACAAAGACCCGGTTTTCCTGAAAGTCGCCGAACAGGTCGCCCAGGAAATGAACCGCTGGTCGAACTCATTTCTGGGTCGGGAAATGATCACCGATTGGGAAACCCAACTGAATTTCACCACCAAAATCTTCCGGGCGCGGGGTCTTCACCTCGACGACCGGCACATCCGCGATGCCGACGGGGTCGCTCTGGCCGCTTCGATTGTCGATGCCACGCTGTACGTCGTCAATAATTATCAGGCTTTGCAAAAAGCCGGTTCGTCCATTGTGCTGTATCTGCCCAAAATCCAGACCGCCGGGGAAGCCGCCGTCTGGAATGACCTGCTCAACGCACTGGAAAACCAGGTTGGCCTGCTGGCCGGAACGATCAAAGTCTACGTGCTGGTCGAACAACTCGAAGCAACGCACCAGTTGATGGAAATCCGGGCGGCTTTGGGCAAGCACTTCGTAGGCTACAATACCGGTCGCTGGGATTACATCAACAGCGTTTCGGATGCCATGGCGTGGGACAAAACGTTCATCAATCCGAACATCGAAGCCATTACGATGACGTATGGGTACATGCGCAATTACGAAGACCGGGTTCGCCGGGCCGTCAACACACCGGACTTGCACGGCAATTTTGCCTTGTGGCAGGGCGGTATGGAACCCAACATTCCGGTGGGTTCCGAAGCCGGAGTCGCAGCCAGCATGGAAAAAGCCGTGGCGGGTGCCGGTCGCGAACAGCGCGAGGGAGCCAGCGGCAAGTGGGTGGCGCACTGGAAAATGGTACACATCGTCCGACCGGTTTGGGAGAAAGTGGGGGAAGCCAATCAGTTGGGGCGCGAATTTCCCCGGCTGACCTACACGCAAGCTGACGCCGACGGATTGATTCTGATCGAACCGGCACCGACCGATATTCGGGGTGCGCGGAATCTGGTGAGTGTGGCGTTGCAATACGGCAATGCGTTCGGGCAGGGGATGCAGGCAGCAGCCCTGAAACCGGCGGATTTTTTCGGCAACGACGATATTTTGTACCTGATGGAAGACATGGCAACGGGCGAAATCCGGCTGAGTATTTTGTGGGAATGGGTTCACAAAGGGGCGGTTTTGACGGACGATGATCCCGAAACCGGTACCAAAGCGGGGACGGTTTTTTCGGAGGAACTGTACCAAAAACTGGTGGCCGAAGAATACGAAAAGCTGTTGAAAGCCGCCAGTAAGGATGTGTACGAATCCTCGAAAACGACGACCTTGCCCATTGCGCTGGAGATTGCGAACGTCTACACGCTGAGCGCAGTAAAACCGCCCTGGTTCATCGACCTGCTGAACATCAACCTCAACAATCTGGATCTGGACGTGGCGAAAAAACGGATTCTACTGTATATGAACACGCTGGTAGAGGACGGGAAACGAATCACCGAAAATTTAGACTTTGTAGCAACGAGTCCGTATGTTTAGGGGCGGTTTTTGGCAGCATTGGGCTGTCGCAACAATCGCCATCAGCAAACTACGATTCCATGAGTTCGCAAAAATTACGGGAAGATGCGTTGCATTATCACGCCAAAGGACGTCCGGGAAAAATTGAGGTTGTTCCGACCAAAGAAACGCTAAATCAACGGGACCTGTCGCTGGCCTATTCCCCCGGCGTGGCGGAACCGTGTCTGGAAATTGCCAGTTTCCCCGAGAAAATTTACGATTACACGACCAAAGGGAATCTAGTTGCGGTGATTACCAACGGCACGGCGGTGTTGGGTCTGGGCGATATTGGCCCCGGCGCGTCCAAACCGGTGATGGAAGGCAAATGCCTCCTGTTTAAAATCTATGCCGACATCGACGCCTTCGATATTGAACTGAATACCACCAATATCGATGAGTTTGTGCGGACCGTCAAGATTCTGGAGCCTACGTTTGGTGGGGTCAATCTGGAAGATATTGCGGCTCCGGCCTGCTTCGAAATTGAAGAGCGGCTCCGGAAAGAACTGACGATTCCGGTCATGCACGACGACCAGCACGGAACCGCCATCACCAGCGCAGCGGCTTTGCTGAATGCCCTGACTATTTCTGGTAAAGAAATCAGTGACATTAAGCTGGCCGTCAACGGTGCGGGTGCAGCAGCCATTGCCTGTCTGGATTTATACGTCGCGCTGGGAGTCAAAAAAGAGCATATTACGGTTTTTGATAAAGACGGACTGTTGCACCCCGCCCGGACCAATCTGGTTCCGAATCAATATAAGTACGTCCGGGACCAGCTCCCGGACGGCTGGACGCTGGCCGATGCCATGCAGGGCGCGGATGTGTTTCTGGGATTGTCGATCGGGAAGGTAGTCAGTCAGGACATGGTCAAATCCATGGCGAAAGATTGCATCGTGTTTGCGATGGCGAATCCCACGCCCGAGATTTCCTACGAAGAAGCGGTTGCTGTCCGGCCCGACATCATCATGGCCACGGGGCGGTCCGACTATCCCAATCAGGTCAATAATGTGCTGGGCTTCCCCTATATTTTTCGGGGTGCGCTGGATGTTCGGGCCACGGCGATCAACGAAGCGATGAAACTGGCGGCTGTTCGGGCGCTGGCCGATCTGGCGAAAAAGACGGTTCCTGAAATTGTCAACATGACCTACGGCCAACAGAATCTGTCGTTCGGAAGGCAATATATTTTGCCCAAACCGACGGACCCCCGACTTCTGACCACCGTTGCGCCCGCCGTGGCCAAAGCCGCGATGGAATCGGGCGTTGCCGGCAAGTTGATTACCGATTGGGAAGAATACAATTCGCAGTTATCGCACCGCATCGGATTGGACAATTCGCTGATTCGGGGCATTATAAACCAGGCGAAACGGTCGCCGAAACGGGTGGTTTTCACCGACGGCGAAAATCTAACGGTGCTACGGGCGGTTCAGGAAGTGCTTGAACAGAAGATCGCGGTGCCGATTTTGCTGGGGAACGCGACGAAGATCAACCGGATCATTCGGGAAAATAAACTAGCCATCGAGCGGGTTACCATCATCGATCCGCGTTCCCGGAAACAGGAAAAAACCGTGCTGGATTACGCCGAAGTGCTGTATGAAAAACGGAAACGGAAAGGGCTGACCTTCGTCGATGCGAAGGGATTGATGCTGCACCGCAATTATTACGGCGCGGTGATGGTGGAAGTCGGGGCCGCCGATGTGTTGATTTCGGGCTTGACACGCAATTATCCCCAAACGCTGCGACCAGCCTTGCAGGTCATTGGACCACAGGACGGCATCAACAAGATTCTGGGGATGTATATCTTGATGAGTCGCTTCGGCCCGATTTTCCTGGCCGACACCACCGTCAACATCAGCCCGACCGCCGAAGAGCTGGTGGAAATTGCCGAAATTACGGCCAATGAAGTAAAACGGTTGAATGTGGAACCCCGGATCGCGTTTCTGTCCTATTCGACGTTTGGCAGTGCCGGTGGCGAAGACGCTCTGAAAATGCAGAAAGCCGTCAAAATTCTTCACGCCAAACGCCCGGATTTGATTGTCGACGGTGAAATGCAGGCTCACTTGCCTTTCAATCTGAACTTGTTGAAGGAAACGTATCCATTTTCTCCACTGGCAAAATCGGGCGCCAACACGCTGATTTTCCCCAATCTGTCATCGTCCAACATTGCGTATAATCTTTTGAAAGAAATTGCGCAGATTGAAAAAATCGGCCCGGTGCTGATGGGGCTGAAAAAACCGATCCACGTTTTGCAACTCGGCAGTACGGTGCGGGAAATTTTCAACATGGTTGCGGTCGCGGTTGTCGATCGGTAATTCGGTTCAGGAAGGTTGGTACGTCATCAGCGAATCATCGCCGATCCGCTCGGTAGCGACCAGCCTTCCCCGAACCACGGGAACCGCCAGCCCTTCGCCCATCACTTTCAGACTTTTAAAAACCCGCACCTCATCCCAAAGCCCCATCTTCAGAAAGCTTTCCAGCAAAGCCGCCCCCCCTTCCACAATTACCGACTGAATTTTTTGCCGGTATAAATCGGTGATGAGTTGGGGTAGAAAGGGGTCTTCGGGGTCTAGATGGATGTATTTTGTTAAAGCCCCTAAAGTCGGTGCTTTTACCCCTAAATCCCCTAAAGGGGACTTGGACGCACCTGCATCCGGATGCTTAAAGTCCTCTTCAGGGCCGGGGTCGCGCTCGACTTTAGGGGCATCCGCCGGAAACTCAGAAGCATTTTTTTTCACAACGATCGTATACACCAGCGTCGGCTGCAAACCGTCGAAAAGGTGCAGGGAAGTGGGTAATTGCAAGTGTTTATCGATCACAATGCGAACGGGGTTGCGCCCGCTCCAGAGCCGGGCATTCAACTGCGGATTGTCGTGCCGGGCGGTGTTGGTCCCCACCATGATCGCATCTTCCTCCGTTCGCCATTTGTGGACCAACTGCCGCGACAGCGGGCTGCTGATCGGAATGGGGCGAAAATCGGCGGGAGCCATAAAACCGTCGGCGGTTTCGGCCCATTTCAGAATCAGGTACGGTCGTTGTTGTTCGATAAAGGTAAAAAACCGCCGGTTCAATTCACGGCCCCGCTCGGCCAGCAAGCCGGTTTCTACTTCAATACCGGCTGCCCGCAGTTTGGCTAACCCTTTGCCGGCCACCAGTGGATTCGGGTCGTCGTTGCAAACGATTACCTTTTTCACCCGTTTGGCAATCAGTAAATCGGCGCAGGGGGGCGTTTTTCCAAAATGCGAACACGGTTCCAGCGTGACGTAAACCGTCGATTCGGGCAGCAGTGATTCGTCGGTTACCGCGCGAACGGCGTTCACTTCGGCGTGTGGGCCGCCGTACTGCCGGTGCCAGCCTTCGCCAATGATGCGCTGGTTATGGACAATGACGCAGCCCACCATCGGGTTTGGGCTGACGTGCCCCCGGCCCAGTTTGGCCAGTTCCAGGGCGCGGGACATGAATACGGAGTCGTCGATCAACGGTTTTCAGGATCAGTTGTATACTTCAACGTAAAGAAATCAGTAAAATCCGTGAAATCTGTTTCGCGAAGGTTTAGATTTACGCAAATTTTACGTCCGCATGATTACAGCCAAGTCGTTATTTGATTCGCTGGTGGGGCAACTGGTAGGTTATCGCCCGGAAGAAGCCCGCGCCATCGTGTTTTTGTTGCTGGAACATTACCTGTTGCTTCGCCGAACCGACGTGGTGGCCGGTAAGCCCATTCCCACCAATCCTCCCCAACCCGACTGGGCCGAACTCATCCGGCGGCTCAACAGCCACGAACCCGTTCAGCACCTTATTGGCACAACGGAGTTTTGCGGTCTGGAGTTTCAGGTGTCGCCGGCGGTGCTGATTCCCCGCCCCGAAACCGAAGAACTGATCCGGCTCATCGTCCGGGATTACGCCGAAACCACCGGCCAGTTGAACATCATCGACATCGGTACCGGTAGTGGCTGTATTGCCGTCACCCTGGCCCGGTTTCTGCCACAGGGATCGGTGGTGGCCTGGGATTTGTCGCCGGAAGCCCTGGAAGTGGCGCAGCTAAACGCCCGAACACTCCTGGCGGACGTGGAATTCGAACAACGCGATATTCTCAATGTTGGCGAAGAAAACCGCCGTTTCGAGTGCGTGGTCAGCAATCCGCCATACGTGACGTTATCGGAAGCGGAACATATGGAAACGAATGTTTTACGATATGAGCCTCATTTGGCGTTATTTGTAGAAGACCAGGATCCGCTGCTATTTTATAAAGCCGTCGCCGATTTTGGGCAGCAACACCTGAATACGGAGGGCGCCTGTTACGTCGAAATCAACGAGCGGTTTGGCCCGCAAACCCAGCAGGTTTTCGAAGAACGCGGCTATCGGAATGTGCAGATTTTCAAGGATATTCATGGCAAAGAGCGATTTGTTAAGGCGGTTAAATGAATGATTTCAAAATGATACATGTAAAATGATGAACGCTAAATGTAAAAGTGTTTCAAGAGCGCGTCCCCAACTTTTACATTCGATATTTATCATTTTACATGTATCATTTCTTCTTAAAAAATGACATCAGCAGACATCACCTATCATACCAAAATCCGTCAGGTATTCGACGAAATGAGCAAGGTTGTTGTGGGGCAGCAGGCCCTGCTCAACCGGCTACTGATCGGCTTGTTTACCGGTGGGCATATTTTACTGGAAGGCGTTCCCGGCTTGGCCAAAACGCTGACGATCAACACGCTGGCAAAAGCGTTGCAGCTCGATTTCCAACGGATTCAGTTTACGCCCGATCTGCTCCCGGCCGATCTGGTCGGGACGATGATTTTTAATCAGAAATCCGGCGAGTTCGAAGTGAAGCAGGGACCGGTTTTTGCCAACCTGATTCTGGCCGATGAAGTCAACCGTTCGCCCGCCAAAGTGCAATCCGCCCTGCTCGAAGCCATGCAGGAAAAGCAGGTGACCATCGGCGAAGAAACGTTTATTCTCGATAAGCCTTTTCTGGTGCTGGCCACGCAGAATCCGGTCGAGCAGGAAGGGACCTACCCCCTGCCGGAAGCCCAGATTGACCGGTTTATGATGAAAGTTTTTGTGGGTTATTTGTCGAAAGACGAAGAACTGGAGGTCATGCGCCGGATGTCGAACCTGAATTTCGATTACGAAGTACAACCGGTTCTGGACAAGGAAGACATTTTTGCGATCAAGAACGAAATCAACAAAATTACCATCTCAGAAACCCTCGAACGCTACATCATCGAGCTGGTTTTTGCCACCCGCCGACCACTCGACTACAACCTGCGCGACGAAGCCCGATACATTCAATACGGCGTGTCGCCCCGCGCCAGCATCAACCTCAACCGGGCCGCCAAAGCCCTCGCCTACTTCGACCAGCGCGATTACGTGTTGCCGGAAGACATCAAAGAAGTGGCCCCCGACGTGTTCAACCACCGGATTCTGCTCAATTACGAAGCCGAAGCGGATGGCGTGACCACGTTACAAATTATCGATTCAATCCTACGGAAAGTGGCGATTGGGCGGTAGAATAGCCCGGTTTTAAACTTCAGCCAGTTGTTTCTTCACAGTTGCATTCCAGCGCCAGGCCACCCTCGTATTTGATTTGTTTCAAGGCCCGACAATGCTAATGAAGATCGCAATCAGCAGCCCAGGAACGGTTCTATGTTCTCGTTTCATTGAAATGGTAAGTGTTTCGGAGCAATCAGGAACAACCGTGTCGGTTGGAACCAACACGGTTTTGAATAAATCAGAAATAGAGATGGTAGTAAAAGAAGTTGATACGATTGAATAGAGATGGTAGTGACGGGTTGAGTTGAGCGAAATTCTGCCTTTATCTAGAGCTTCCCGACGGATCGCCAGAGGGCCAGTTCTTCGCTAAACCGGTTGTTGATGACTTCGCATTGGGCATCAATCCGCATGGTTGGGCGGTTTTTCAGGTTATAGGCTGGCCACGCCGGTACCTCTTTTGCCGCCGGTTTGCCGGTCCGGGCAAAGGTGGTCCACAATTCGGCGAAGTGCCGGGAAGCCGTAAACCGTTCGGGCCGGTTGCCACCAAAGAAGCTTTCCTTTGGCTCGGAACCGTCGCGGGGCGGTATTTCATTGTTGAATTTGAACGAAATATCCATCGCGTGGGGTGTTCCCATCGCGTAGTCCGTGCCGGGGATTTTTTTCTCCGACTTATAGCCGAAATTATAAAGATACACCGGTGCCCCGCCCTGCTTCACTTTTTTCTCGGCAATATCGACCGACCCCAGTCCCATCATGGTAATAGACGAAACCGCCACGTAAAGATCCGGAGCCGAAGCATTGGGGTTGGCTTTGCGGTAGGTATCGACAATTTTCCCGGCATCGATTCCGTACTGCGGTTCCAGTTTTTTCGGCAGGCTGTCGAAATCCAGTTTAGCAAACTCGGTGTCTTTGCGCTCCCAGGCAAAGAAAGTGTATTCATCCTCGTTCCAGCCCACCAGCAGCGGTTTGTTACGCGAAATGGCCGGGGCAGTCGGATCAAAGGGGTGATGGGGTAACACAACGCCGTCGACCACCGGGCCAAAGCCCCCGTAATTGCGACGCATCATGCCCTGATTCCGGTTTTTTTCCTGAAAAGGCGGCACAAACGGCAGTTTTCCCTGAATGGTCAGCAAATCGGCGGCTGGCACGTCCAGGAGTTTCCGCCAGTCCTTGGGTGCAATATTTAGCTCTTTCAGCAACATAGCCGTCGTTTCGGCCGCAACCTCTTTGGGCGTCATCCGCACCCCCGGACCGCTTTCGATCGAGGCTTTGTTGAAATACGGAGCCGCTTCGGGCATGGCATACAAGCAGGAGGTCTTGGCGCCCCCGCCCGATTCGCCCCAGATCATGACGTTGTCGGGGTCACCCCCAAACCGGGCAATGTTGTCATGCACCCATTTCAGGCCCGTCGTGATGTCGAGCATGCCCATGTTGCCCGACCCGGCATACTCCGACCCACCCAGTTCGTCCAGGTACAGAAAACCCAGCAGCCCCAGCCGGTGGTTGGTTTCGACGACGACCACATCAAAATTCCGGGCCAGATTGGAGCCATCCTGACTGGCCGACGCTCCCGAACCAATCACAAAACCGCCCCCGTGGCTGTAGAACATGACCGGACGTTTTCGATTATCATTGGCCGGGGTCCAGACGTTCAGAAAAAGACAGTCTTCCGACGGAGCAGGCTCGTTGCGACGGGGTGCTTGAATGGCCGGTGGACCCACCTGCAACGCATCCCGAACCCCGGTCCAGGGCTCGAGTGGGGCAGCCCGGCGAAACCGGCGATCACCGGAAGTACGTCCGGCGTACGGAATTCCTTTAAACAAATTCACACCATCTTTCCGAATCCCACGGATACGGCCATAGGCAGTTTCCGTTTCGATGGATTCATCGGCTCGGCTTGCTGTAGAAAAAGCAGCGTGAGAAACAGAAACCGCTGCGGTGGCCAGCGCTAGTTGGGCTAAAAAATCCCGTCTGCCGATTGGGGTCATCTTTCTGTAAAGGGGGTGTTTCTAAAGCCCTGCACTAAAAAATCATACAAAAAGACAGAAAAGTCTCCGAAATGTCTAATCATACTTTCTTACCTTGTGATAAGTTTTTCTTATCACACTTGATTGTCAGTCCAGGGTCGATTCGTCTACGATATGGAATTACGCCAGTTAAAATATTTTGTGGGGGTGGCAGATGCGTTGCATTTTGGCCGGGCGGCAAAGCTCCTTTTTGTGTCGCAACCGGCCCTGAGCCAGCAGATTAAGTTATTGGAAGGCGAGTTGGGGGTCGAGCTGTTCGTGACCAGCCAGCGAAACCGACACCACAAAGTGGCGTTAACGGAAGCCGGAAGTTACTTTCTGGCCGAAGCCAAACGAATTTTGCAGCTCAGTGAAAACGCCGTCCGAAATGTGCGACAGGCCGGCGCCAACCAACTGGTTATTACCCTGGGCGTCTTCAAATTGATCCTTCCGGAGCGGATCATGGGGATGCTCGAGCTTTTTACGACCCATTTTCCCACCCTCGATATCCGGCTGGTGGAGCAACCCAACCCGGTTCTGGTGCAGGATTCGGTGGCGAACGACCAGGTTGATCTGGGCATGACGGTGCTTCCCCTGGAGCGCGAAGGCCTGGTGGCTACGCCTTATGCCGAAGCCGATTACGCCGTTCTGCTGGATAAAAAACATCCACTGGCGACCCAAACGGCCATCCGGCTTACGCAGTTGCAAACCGAACGGTGGATCGACCACGGCCCGGATGCCGGACTCTATTTTGGCCAGCTTGAGGAGGCCTGTCGGCAAGCGGGCTTTATCCGCCAAAACAACATCGTGCAGTACGTCCCCTCGTTCGACCTTCTGAAAAGTATGGTTCGGCTGGGAAGGGGGATTGCCTTTATTCCGGTTTCGCTGGATTTACGCCAGGAGCCTGATCTACTGGCGATGCCCCTCATCAATGCCGATGGCACCGCGTTCAAACAGGTCGTCATTCAGCATGTGCTCATTCACAAAGCGGAACACGCCAAACCGCTCGTTCAGGCGCTGAGCGGTTTATTGAACCGGCGGTGATGCGAGCAGGAACAGCCCACGACAGTAATGATTGGCTTTGCGACCAGGCAGCCGCATCCACCCGGTGTTAAAGCGAACGATGGATTCAGTATAATCGGCTCTGCATCAGCTTTCTGAACCAACTTAACTTTTTACTATGATGACTCATTTGGCAAAATACCGGTTCAGAACAAGTGTTTTTCTAACCGGAGCGTTGTTGATCATGGCCGCGGTCGCAGCTCAAAAACCGCAACAACCGGCCCTTGCCTCCCGCTCGGTAAAGATTTTGACGCAGAAGGGGTTGACCTTTAAAGATCTCAATAAAAACGGTACACTCGATCGCTACGAAGACTGGCGATTGCCCGTTGAAACGCGGGTGAAAGATCTGATCGGTCAAATGACCCTGGAGGAAAAAGTGGGTTTTATGCTCATCAGCACCACCAGAATGGGTGGTGATAATGCCTTTCAACAAAATGCTCCTGCAGCCGGACGCGGCCCGAGCGAAATTACCAGTGCCTTCAACGAAGAGGATTTAGTACAGCCCAACAATATATTCACCCGCAAACCGCTTCCGGTGCCGATCATGTCAGCGGCCGGGACAACCAAAGCGGTGACCCAGTTTCACCTGCGCCACTTTATTCTGCGGGCCAATCCATCCGCCCAGACCATCGCCGAATGGGCCAATAATCTTCAGGCACTTTGCGAATCGTCCCGATTGGGTATACCGGCCATCGTCGCTTCCAATCCCCGAAACCATATTACCATCGATGCCGCCGTCGGGCTAAGTGTGGGTACGACGGCGTTTTCCAAATGGCCCGGCGAATTGGGGCTGGCCGCCATGCGCGATTTGAAACTCACCCGTGAATTTGCGGACATTGCCCGTCAGGAGTGGACGGCGGTTGGGTTGCGCAAGGGGTATATGTACATGGCCGACCTGGCAACCGAACCCCGCTGGCAACGGATCGAAGGCACGTTCGGGGAGGATGCCGATTTGGCTTCCGGTATGATTCGTGAGCTCATCCTGGGCTTTCAAGGTACGCAACTGGGTACCAACTCCGTGGCCATGACAACCAAACATTTTCCCGGCGGTGGCCCGCAGGAGAATGGCCTGGATTCCCATTTCGATTGGGGAAAATATGCACATTATCCCGGCGGTATGTTCGAATATCATCTGAAGCCCTTCAAAGCGGCCATTGAAGCGGGCACCTCCGCCATCATGCCCTACTATTCCAGCCCGAAAGGGAAGGAATTTGAGGAGGTTGGGTTTTCCTACAACCAAGCGATTATTCAGGATCTGCTGCGGAAGCAGTTAGGCTTCAAAGGCATCATCAACTCCGATACCGGACCGATTGAAATGATGCCCTGGGGCGTCGAAAACCTCACCATTCCCCAACGCTACCAGAAAGCCCTGGCGGCTGGCGTAGACCTTTTTTCCGGAACCGCCGATCCGACCGTTTTACTGGCAACGGTTCAGCAGGGACTGGTCACGGAAGCGCGCATCAATGAGTCGGTCGAACGTCTGTTGAGCGAAAAGTTTAAATTGGGGCTGTTCGAAAACCCGTATGTGGATGCCAGGAAGGCGCAGCAACTGGTTGGGAATACTCAATTTCAGCAAAAAGCCGATCTGGCCCAGCGGAAGTCCATTGTGTTGTTGCGCAACTCGGCGAAGGTGCTGCCCTTACGGCCCAAAACGAAAGTTTATTTTGAAACCTACTATGACAACGGCCGGAGCGCCAGTCCCATCACGGTTCACAAACCGACCGGGTTTGCGAACGCCCTGGAGTTTGTGTCGAGCAAAGAAGAAGCGGATGTGGTGTTGGTATGGCTGATTCCCAGTGCAGGCGGTTTATTTGCTTCGGCCGGAAAGCCCATTGACCTGAGCTTGTCGAAGAATAAAATTGATGTGGGGCACGTCAATGACCTAATCAAAAGCAAGCCGACCATTCTGGCAATCAATTTTTCGAGCCCCTGGGTGCTGGATGAACTTGACAGTGGTCAGGCAAAAACCATCCTCGCCACTTTTGGTACCACTTCCAATGCCTTACTCGATATCGTCAGCGGCTCCTATAAGCCGACGGGCAAACTGCCGTTTACGATCCCGGTGTCCCAACGCGCCGTGGTGGAAAACAAGTCGGATGTGCCGGGCGGGCGGGAGCCTGATGGTTACGCGCTGTTCAAGTTTGGCGATGGTCTGAGTTACGATTCGGTTGATCGATAAACCTGCGAAAGCCCGGTGGCAAACCAAAGCATACCTAAAAATAGCAGCACTTATCCAAACGAAAGTTAATTTGAATTTCTTAACTTTGAGTATGGCCAATCAACGGATACATTCGGTTTCGGAGTTCAATACGGAGCTTAAGTTAAAGGGCTTCAATGTCTTCCCGATCGAAAGTGACGGTAACGCCACCCGCATTTACAGCCGGAAAGATTTCTACAAAATTTGCCTGACCACCGGTAAAAGCATCATCCATTATGCGGACCGGAGCTATGAAGCGAACGATACGGTTTTGTTTTTTGGCAACCCGCACATTCCGTATTCCTGGGAAACGATTTCGACCACATATGTGGGGTATACCTGCCTTTTTTCGGAGGATTTCCTGAAGTTATCGGACCGGTCGGAGAGCCTGCAAAACTCCCCGTTCTTCAAGCTCAGCGGCACACCCATCTTGACGATCAGCCCACCGCAACGAGAATTCCTGAATACCATCTTCCAGAAAATGATCGAGGAGCAACAGACGACGTATTCCTACAAGGACGATCTGATCCGCAACTACATCCACCTGATCATTCATGAAGCCCTCAAACTGGAACCGTCCCAAAACTTTGACCACCATACGACTGCGGCTTCCCGCATTACGTCCGTTTTTCTCGAACTGCTGGAGCGGCAATTTCCGATTGAGACCATCGACCGCCCGTTGCAACTGACCACCGCGCAGGACTACGCCCGAAGCCTCCATGTCCACGTCAACTACTTAAACCGGGCCGTCAATGAGATAACCGGCAAATCGACGACAACCCATATTGCGGAACGGGTCATCAGCGAAGCCAGGGCTCTACTACTGCATACCGATTGGAACATTTCGGATGTTGCGTATGCCCTGGGCTTCGAATACCCTTCCTATTTCAACAACTTCTTCAAAAAATTTACAGGCACTAATCCGCGCAACTTTCGCAAGACGGAAGTTTGAAATGTATAAGTATCGGTTTGAATACTTTTACCTTGCTACCCTTTCATACCCGTAACTTTGCTTCTACATGTCGTCAGAAGCGAACCTAATTGACCCCAAGAACCTTCATGCGCCTGCGAGCGAAGGCTCAACCAGGACGTGCGCTACCGGTTTGTCATCGGCATGTCGACGCTGTAGCCACTTATCTCATCCGCATCCTAAGCAATAACATGAAAACAAATCACTCAACATTAGGACTCCTAACCGCCAGCGTATTTGCGATCCTGTTCCTGATGGGTTGTCAGAATCAGGATTCAGAAAAAGACGATGAGCAGCAAGCTATTTTTCCCAAAGGCGAACCAGGCCCTGCGCAAAACTTTACCGGTAAGGCCTGGGCTTTGGGTCTGGTCGAAAATGACTCCACGTATCAAACCGTTGTGGGCAATGTTTATTTCGAACCGGGAGCCAGAAGTAACTGGCACATCCACCCGGCTGGTCAAATCCTGATTATTACGGCCGGTGTGGGTTACCATCAGTTAAAAGGTCAACCCCGTCAAACGATCAAAAAGGGAGATGTCGTCCAATGCCCGCCCAATGTCATGCATTGGCATGGAGCCACGCCCGACAGTGGTTTACACCAAATGTACATACTACCCAACACCGAGAAAGGCATCGTAAAGTGGCTGCATCCGGTGTCAGACGAAGAATATAATGCCCCCAATCCGGGTGAATAAAATGAAAAGATCACCGATCAGCTTGCTCCCACTCCTTGTTCTTTTAATCGGTAGCATGGCTTGCCATACGGATGGCGAAATCATTTCCCCTGCTACCGGTGTCGATAACAATGGCAACAACAGCCCTGATACGACCGGCAACCGGCTGAGGATCAGGGTCGGGTCCACTACATTCCAGGCAACCCTGCTCAATAATCCAACGGCAAAGGCATTCAAAGCCCGATTGCCGCTGACAGTTTTAATGAGCGAGTTAAACGGCAATGAGAAACTGTACAATTTCCCGCAAAACCTGCCAACCAACTCCGCCAATCCCGGAACGATCCATACCGGTGATTTGATGCTGTATGGTTCCACTACGCTGGTGCTGTTTTATAAATCGTTTTCGACGGTTTACAGCTACACGAAGCTGGGGCAAATCGATCATCCGTCGGGTCTGGCTGCGGCCGTTGGTTCCGGAAACATAACCGTTACGTTTGAGTTAGAGTAGAGCAGTTTATACTGCCCGCCGGGTTCGGTTTTAATCTTTCAACCCTTCACGATTTTTTGCTGTATGGCCCAGAACGAACACCCCGGTGACGCGTTGGAAACTCCTGACGCATCCCGCCGGAACTTCTTAAAACAATCCTCCGCCCTGGCTGCGCTGGCACTGGCTCCACCCGCTGCTGTGAAGGCCATCGATACCGGATGGGATCAAAAAATAGCCACGGCCTTCGACCCGTTGCCACTCCAGGTTACGATCAATGGAACAATGCAAAACGTGTCGATTGAACCCCGCGTCACCCTGCTCGATCTGCTGCGCGAACAACTCCACCTGACCGGCACCAAGAAGGGCTGCGATCACGGCCAATGCGGAGCCTGTACGGTTCATGTGGACGGGCAGCGGGTCAATGCCTGCCTGACGCTGGCGATGACCACCGAAGGCAGCACCGTAACGACGATTGAGGGACTGGCAACGAATGATCAGCTACACCCGATGCAGGAAGCGTTTATCAAACACGACGGTTTTCAGTGCGGTTATTGTACACCCGGCCAGATCATGTCGGCGGTGGCCTGCATCCGGGAAGGCCACGCCAGTTCGCCGGAGGAGGTCCGCGAGTACATGAGCGGCAACCTCTGCCGCTGCGGGGCCTACGCCAACATTGTGGAGGCAATCATGGACGTTAAACAGGGAGGAAAAAAGGTATGAATCCGTTTCAGTTTACGCGGGTAGCAACCCCCAAAGCCGCCATTTCGGCAAGCACGAAAGAAAGCGGAACCTACTTTCTGGCCGGTGGCACCAACCTCATCGACCTGATGAAACGGGAGGTGATCCTTCCCGAACGGCTCATCGACATCAACAAACTGCCGCTGACAACGATTGAAAAAACGGCGACCGGTTTACGCATCGGCGCCACGGCTAAAAACTCCGCCGTGGCCGACCACGAACTCGTCAAAAAGCACTTCCCGCTGTTGTCGATGGCCCTCAACGCGGGCGCTTCGGCGCAGCTTCGGAACATGGCGACGGTGGGTGGTAACCTGATGCAGCGAACACGTTGCTCCTATTTCTACGATACGTCCATGCCCTGCAATAAGCGCGGACCGGTGCAAGCCGGTCCCGACAAGGGAAAACTCAATGGGCCAGCGGGTTGCGGGGCCATCGGCGGTTTTAACCGGATGCACGCCATATTTGGCGCGTCGAGCAAGTGTATTGCCGTTCATCCCAGCGATATGTGCATTGCGCTGGCGGCCCTGGATGCCACCGTGAACGTGTCGGGGCCGAAAGGCGACCGCCGGATTCCGTTCAGCGATTTCCACCGCCTGCCCGGCGAACTGCCGCAGAAAGACAACACGTTGTTGCCCGGCGAATTGATCATGTCGGTCGATCTGCCGACCAACCGTTTTGCCGATCATTCCCATTATCTGAAAATCCGCGACCGGGCCTCGTATGCTTTCGCGCTGGTGTCGGTGGGGGTTGGTCTGGAGATGAAACGGTCCGACGGGTCGGTGCATACGATTCAGGACGTTCGGCTGGCGATGGGTGGCGTAGCCCACAAACCGTGGCGGCTCTTCGAAGCCGAACAGTTTTTGAAAGGCAAAGAAGCCACCGAAGCCAACTTTAAACAGGCGGCCACGCTGGCCATGAAAGATGCCAAAGGCTACGGCGAGAATGATTTCAAGCTGACGCTGGCCCCCAATTCGATTATCGACGCCCTGAAAACCGCCACAAAAACCGCCTGATCATGACGAAAGAAACGAAAAATCCACCCATCGACCGGGTCGACGGGCGGATGAAAGTGACCGGTGGGGCCAAATACTTCGCTGATTTTGAATTGCCCAACCTGGCCTACTGTGTCATTGTCGGTAGTGAGATTGCCCGTGGCACCATCACCAGCCTGGATACGAAAAAAGCGCAGGGCGCACCCGGTGTGCTGGGCGTGTTTACTCACCTGAACAGGCCGCCCATTCCAGGCTGGGACGCAACCGTGGGAGGACAGGCGGATGGCCCACCGCCCAAACCGAAGACGGAAGAAACCTACCGCATCCTGAGCAGTCCCAAAATCCTGTTCGACGGACAACCCATCGCAATCGTGGTGGCCGACACCTACGAGCGGGCGACTTATGCGGCTTCGCTGGTCAAAGCGACGTATGCCAAACAGGTGGCTCGTACCGATCTGTCGAAACACGTCGCCGAGGGCGTTACGCCCGGCAGCTCAGGCGATTATTCACGGGGAAAAGCCGATGCCCATCAGACGGCCCCGGTTACGCTGGAGGCCCATTACACCATTCCCATCGAAGTACACAATCCGATGGAATTGCACGGTATTCTGGCGCACTGGACTGGCGCAGATACGTTGATGATCTATGCAAAAACGCAGGGCGTAAACGCTACGCAAAACGCCATGGCGCAGGCTTTTAAACTAGCCCCGAAGAACATCCACGTACACACCGAGTTCATGGGGGGTGGTTTTGGTATGGGCCTTCGTACCTGGCCACAGGAAACGGCGGTTGTAGCCATTGCCCGCAAAATCGGTCGTCCGCTGAAGCTGGTGATGAACCGCAGCCAGATGTTTACGCTGGTGGGCCACCGGCCTTACACCGTGCAGACGATCCGGATGGGAGCCGACCAAACTGGTAAGCTGGTCAGTATTTCCCATGCGGCTACGGCAGAAACCGCCCGTTACGAGGACTTCACGGAAGCAACCGTCAACATGACCAAATTCATGTACGCTTGTCCCAACGTCAACACCCGCTACCGGATTGTGCGACTCGACCGAAGCGTACCGATCTGGATGCGGGGACCGGGGGAAGCTACGGGGGCTTTTGCGCTGGAATCGGCGATGGACGAAATGGCCCATAAACTGAACCTCGACCCCATCGAATTTCGCCTGCGCAATTACACCGAAACCGACCCGGAACACAACCGGCCTTATTCGAGCAAGCACCTGAAGGAAGCCTACCAGAAAGGGGCCGAAGCCATCGGCTGGAGCAACCGCAAGCCGCAGCCGGGTAGTTTGCGCGAAGGCAACTGGCTCATCGGTTACGGCATGAGCACGGGCGTGTTCAACGCCTTCCGGTGGGAAGCCTCGGCCCGCGCTCTGCTGAAGGCCGACGGCTCGCTGACGGTGCAAAGTGCGGTGACCGACATCGGGCCGGGAACAGGAACCGCCCTGACGATGATCGCCCACAACGTGCTGGGCGTACCGGTTGAAAGGATCAAGGTTGAATACGGCGACACCTCCCTGCCGAAAGCCCCCAGCCAGGGTGGATCGGCCATTGTTTCGGCCGTGGGTTCGGCGGTTTTCGATGCCTGCACCGCCATCAAACAGGCACTGATTGAAATGGTCGTGAAAGACGGAGGTCCGCTGGCCGGGCGGCAGGCCGACGAACTGACGCTGGCCGATGGCATTCTTTTGGTCGAAAAAGAACCGGGTAAGAAACTGACCGTGAGTGAGTTGATGCAGGCGAATAACCTGACGGTGATCGACAGAACGAAGGAATCGAAAGCGGGGCCGGACCACCAGAAGTATTCCATGTACTCGTTTTCGGTGCATTTTGTGCAGGTGCGGGTCAATCCGCTGACGGGCGTCGTACGGGTCACCAAAGCCGTCAGTGTGGCGGATTCAGGCCGTATCGTCAGTCCCAAAACCGCGGCCAGCCAGATGATTGGCGGGGTGGCGGGTGGTATCGGCATGGCCCTGACGGAAGAAGCCGTTATTGACCACCGGTTTGGGCGGTTTGTCAACAACAACTTTGCGGACTATCACGTTGCAGTTCACGCCGACGTGCCGGCCATCGAGACGATCATGATCGACAAGCCCGACCCGGTCATTAACCCGATGGGGGCCAAAGGCATGGGCGAAATTGCGCTGATCGGGTTTGCCGGGGCCGTTGCCAATGCGGTTTTCAACGCCACCGGTCAGCGGGTTCGTGACTTACCGATTACGCCCGATAAAGTGATGCAAAAGCTGGTTTAAGATTGACGTATAGGACTTTCGCCTTTGCCCCGTTCCCCTAAAGGACGGTCGGCCGCTGCCGGACTTATAGCATCCGAGTTAAGCTGCGTCCAAGTCCGGCAGCGGCCGACCGCCCTTTAGGGGAACGGGGCAAAAGCGAAAGTATAAAGAATTATCAGACATAAGTCCTAACGTAGTGACAAGCTAAAAAGAAGGTATGGAAATTAGTAGAAACGGAACCCAGCCATCAATGGCTGGTCCAGAGGCCTGGTTTACAGGTGCTGTGCGAATAGACCCTTTATTCGCAAAAAAAGAAGCCACGAAAGGGGCTGGCGCGCTGGTCACCTTCGAGCCCGGTGCCCGAACCGCCTGGCATACCCATCCTGCGGGTCAAACGCTCATCGTCATCTCCGGTATGGGTTGGGTGCAGCGGGAAGGGGGTCCCATTGAAGAGATTCATCCCGGCGATGTCATTTGGGTTGCCCCAAATGAAAAGCACTGGCATGGCGCTTCGCCTACAAAAGCGATGAGCCACATAGCCATTCATGAAGAGCTAAACGGTGAAGTGGTAAACTGGCTGGAAAAGGTAAGTGACCGGGATTATTCAAAATAAAAACAACTGGTTTAAAATAGTACCAGGAAGAGTTCAACGAACGATGAGTGAAACGGAAAACAAACCAACGGTCGCCCCTGCTGCTATTTTTGAGCGGCTACAAGCGGGGGAGCTTTTACGAAAGGATGATCCGGAATATGGTAAATTTGCCGAAGTGGTTTCTCGCACGATCCGGTTATGCGTCGAAATGAATGCCACGGCAACCAACGTCGACGAGGTACGCAACCGGTTGAGTGAAATCATTGGTAGCGAGATTGATCCGTCGACGACGGTTTTCCCGCCGTTTTACACCAACTTCGGCCGGTTTATTTCGCTGGGGAAAAACGTTTTTATCAACCATGCCTGTTCTTTTCTGGATATTGGCGGTATCACGATTGAAGATGAAGTACAGATTGGCCCCCGGGTCAATATTACCTCCGAGAACCACCCCTTAGAGCCCGCTGATCGTCAAACGCTGATTCCCAAACCGGTGGTAATTAAACGCAACGCCTGGATTGGTGCCGGGGCCACCATCTTACCCGGTGTTACGGTCGGCGAAAACGCGGTGGTGGCGGCTGGTGCGGTTGTCAGCCGGGATGTACCACCCAATGCGGTCGTTGCCGGTGTTCCCGCGAAAATGGTGAAGACTATTTCAACGGTTTTTTGAGGAAATTCATCGGTCAGAAGAAGGGGAGCTTTCCAAATCAGGCATTACCACAACCAAATCAATCTCCGCCAAAATTTGAGCGAGCTTCCGAAGCCCCCATTCCTCACTCCGCCGATGGCCGATGGCAATGACGCCCATGCCCGTTTCTTCGACGGCTTTTTGGGCGGTTTTTCGATACTGCCCCGTCAGGTATAAACCCACGCCCCGCTCCGAAGCTTCCCGGATTAGGGCCGGATTCATGGCTCCAACGACCGCAATTTGGCCCGGCACGGTTTGCCGTCCCGGAATGGCATCTTCGTATCCGCCAAACTCGTGGGCAATCCGCTGGCACCAGCCCCGGAAGTCCAGTTGTGACTCCGAACCAACCATCCCAATCGGCCGCTCCGGGTAGCCCGGCATCGCTTTGTAGCCGATCACCTCCAGGAGCGGTTTCGGCGTTCCGGAAAACCCCAGGGCTTCCGCCAGCCAATGGTTATATCCAATCGTAAGGTGCTCATCGAACGGGAGATGGTGATACAAAACCGCCACGTTCGCGGGCAGTGAAGCCCGGTCGAGCTTCCAGGGTCGGTGCAGCCAGAGCGTATCGATGCGGTGGGTAACCAGCCATTCCGGAAGTGCCGGCCAGGGTTCAAGAGCCAGCCCCACCCGTTGAACCGGGTGGCCTGACGGATCGAAACCGGAACCGTAGAATAGACCGCCTTGCTCCCCGGGTGGATACAGGGACGAATTGAAAATTTCCGCCAGAAGCTGTAAGAATTGCGTTAAAATCACCATCCCCAAAGCTACGTGTTCATGGTGTCAGAAGCCAGGCATTCGGTACCCGCTAAAACCGGTCGTATTGAGAATCTCTGCTGGTTACTTCCTACCATTGTTGAATAACTATACCGAGTTGCGTATCGGTTAAAGCGAACTCTTTTGCTCCCCAGGGTCGTAGGGTTATTTTATTGAGATTGGGATGCAGGAACTCAGGATGGGTGGATGCGATCTGTTGGTAAACCGCTTCGATCTCATCGGTTACCAGTCTGAATTCAGGGTTGTGTTCCTGAGCAAGCTCTGCATTTTGAAAAAGGTTGATGCGCAAACCGTCTTTTTCAATGACGCAAAAGGGTTGCTTGGCACCCAGTTCATTGTGCTCAATTGTGAATTCAAGACAATTGACAAATAATTTCAAGGCATCGTTGATGTCGGTGTAAAATACATTCGGCACGAGTCTGGTAAATTTCATAACCGCAGTTTCATGTTTAGTTTGTTTCCTTATTCCACAACTCCCAATTGAACGATGGCGGGTGTGGCCAGATCGGCGGGCCGGGTCCGGATCAGCAGCACCCCAACCCCCAACAACCAGCCCGCAAGCGCGAACACGAACAGGCGAAAACCGCCTACCCCGTGAAAATCGTAGCCAACCACGGCCCCCAGCAGGCCCAATCCAACCAATCCGACCCCTCCATAGCCCAGCCACCTGGGCAGATCATTCCGACGCAACAGCAGAGCCGACCATATCCCCACGGACACCGCCAGGCAGGCCATCAGGATGTAGCTCATGGGCTTATTGATCAGAAAACCGTACCGTATGATCAGCTTCACCTGCGATTGTTCTGCAATTGTATCAGGCTGGTTAGTCACAAAAAGGGGTAGCGTAAGGCCATTGATGGTGGCCGCGATCAGACCGGCCAACAGCCCGAAAAAGAGCGTGATCAGGGCCAATGTGGCTAACCGGCTAGGGCTTGCCAGACGAATAGCCAGTCCGTAACAGCCGAAACCCAGCAAGGGCAGACTGCCGATCGCCAGCGCGTGTGACCCCATCAGCAGAGGGGTAATGCGCCGGATGTGCTCAATTGAGCCGCCCGTTGGGTGCAGCACCATCGTCCCCACCAACAGCAGCGTGCCGATCAGCAGGCAATAACCCGATACGACAAAGAAACGATGATTCATGATGGAAGGTCACTTTGTTGGGTTTACGTTAGCATCAGACACGCTGCCCGAATGTAAGGAGGTTGTTGTCGGGGTCTAAAACCGAAAATTCCTTTTGCCCCCACGGTTTTTCCTGTAAAGGCCCTGCCGGATGGATGCTCACATTATGATCCAGTAGCGACTGGTATAAGGAATCAATGGCATCCGTCCGGATGTAAACCTGTCCGTAGTTTTCGGCGGGATCAAGGTCGCTGAACGCAAAAAAATGAATCTCGATCGCGTCTTTCTGAACCATCAGATAGTCCGCAAAATCGGTTTGCCCGACTTCCTGAAAGCCCAGTTGGTTCAGGTAAAAGTCTTGGGTGACGCGCTTGTTTCGCATCGGCAATTTGGGATGTATGGCTGTCAGCATAGGGTTCCTAGGGTTCGATGAGGTCAGTTCGGGCTGTCGGCTATCGTTTGCCTTCAGTGTACTGTTTGGTAAACATAAGAAACCGGGTTTGATTTGACACTTGATTAGAATCAAGAAATGCCCCGCGCCAGACGCTCTCTGACCCGACTCAGCGTCTCGGGCGTCATTTTCAAATAAGCCGCGATCATTTTCAGAGGAAACAGGTGTAGCAGTTGGGGTTGGGAATCAAGCACATACTGGTATTTCTGGGCGGGCGTTAGATTTTGATCGAAGAAGCGAATCCGGTCTGTAGCCTGATTGAGCAGGCTGCCCAGTTGCAGAAATACGGGTGATATTGCGATCAGTTCGTGAATCACCTGGATCGTCAATTCGAGCACAATGCCGTCTGAATAAGCCTGAATGGTGTAGGCCGATGGCGTTTGGGTGACAAAACTCTGGTGATTGAAAAACCACTGCCCGGGAAGGTGTAAATCAATGATGACCGGCTCCTGTTCGTCGTTGTAACTGACCTGGTAGAAAGCGCCTTCCAGACTGCAATAAACCGTCTGGCAAATGGCTCCTGCCGCCAGTAGAATGGCAGCTTTTTCTACAGACCGGCGACGCACGCGATGGGCAACCAGCCGAACCTGCTCCTCACTGAACGTGCCGATTGGGGTGAGCATTTGCGCGACGGTAGTGATCCATGCCTCAGTCATTGGTTTATTTTTATAACGACGAAGTAACTATAGCTGCTGCTGAGCACTAGAACCGTCCGGTTTTACACGTCAGCCAATTGTTTCTTTACGGTCGCCAAACCGAGGGCGACTTCGTTGTCAAAATCGGTCCAGTTGCATTCCAGCGACAGCCCACCCTCGTATTTGATTTGTTTCAAAGCCCGAAAATAAGGCTTGAAATCATCGCCCATCACACCGGGAGCGGTTCGCTTCTGTTTTTCCGCAATGTGGCAATGCGTGATGTACTGGCGGTATTTGATGATTTCTTCCGGTTTTTCGTCTTCTTTCAGCATGTGGTAAATATCACACTGCAACTTAAACCACGGGTTGTTGACGGCCTGAATGATTTCCACGCCTTCGGCGAGGCTGTTGATAAAATTGGTTTCACCCCGGTTCAGTGGCTCAACCGCCAGTGTAACGCCGTGTTTTTCGGCCAGAGGAGCCATTTTTTTGCATAGTTCGATGTGCTGCGCTTTGGCCGTAGCCCGGTCAAATCCGTCGGGAATGGCCCGCGAACCGCCACTGCCAAACACGATATTCTTCGAGCCACATTCCTTGGCCCGCTTCAGTGCCAGATCGGCCCGCTGTAAAATGGCCTCGTGGTGGAGGGTTGGCCCCACCGACTTCAGAGTGCCCGGAAAAAAATAAATGTACGATCGAACGGGCAGTCCTTCCGTCTTCAGCGTCACCCGGTTTTTATCGTACTGCGAATCCCCCGCGTCGGGAATCAAAAACCGGCCGACGCTTTCCTCGATAAAGGAAAAGCCCAGCGTTTTTAATAACCCGACCTTTTCATAACCGGCACAAACGCCCAAAGGCAGGGATAAACCGGCCCTGGTTTCTTCCCCCATTCCGGCTTTAGCCAGCGTATTCGCTGCGGTTATTCCGGCCAGAACCCCCGCTGTGCTCTTTAAAAAGGCTCTTCGTGACGGTTGGTTTTCGGTTGGATTCATGGAAAAAAAGGATCGTTTGTCAAAAGTGATTGGCGCCTACTACACACCAGGTTGAACTCCTGAGTGGAAAGAGAACACCAAAAGGAATGATAAATGTAAAATGATGAATGCTAAATGTAAAAGTATCTCCCAATTCAGCACTTTTACATTTAGTATTTGTCATTTTACATTCTAAAAAAAAAGCCTTACAAGCTGTTTGAGTTAACCGGGGAGAGCCCTGGAAGGGCGCTCTACCACTAGTTGATGTCTGCTATTGCCTATTGACAGGACAGGCCTCCGGCCTTCATTCAAAGAACTTCTTAACCGGCTATTTCAACACGGCTTTGCGAATGGCTTCCCCCCAGAAAATCCCCAGCGTAGCGGCTCCTTTTGCATTCGGGTGCAGAAAAAACGTCCCTTGCTGACCATTTTCATGTTGAAAATCAGTCAGGTAATGCGTTTTGAAATAGTTGAAACCCTGCGTATCGCCGAGTTTCACCTGCCCCGGATGCGTCGAACTGTAACTGGTGATCAAGGCGTCAATTTCCGGAAAATACGTCTGCAACCGATCTAACCCTTCCTGTAAATATTTCGAACGGTTGTAGGTCGTGGGACTGTACCAGATCGGGCGATGAAAAACCAGCTTGCAAGCGGGATAATCTGTCAATAACCGGTCGGCGATGGTTTTCAGGTTGGCGCGGTAGGATTCCGGCGAAACCGGTGCGCCGTTGGGGCCTTGCATGGCGCTGTCGTTCGTGCCGAGAATAATGGAAAAAACAAGTTGACTGGTCGGATCGTTCTTGAAGACATCGGCGGCCTGAGCCACTTTCCCGAAGGCTTTGTTGGTCGCGGGCAGGAAATCGACGGTGGTAAAACCGCCCACACCCTGATTGGAAAACGCAACCTCCTGGACACCAGCCTGTTTTTTCAGGTAAGCCGTTGCCAAAATCGGTGGCGCTTCCGTCTGACGATCTTTCAGTCCGGCTCCGGCCGTGATGCTGTTGCCGATGAAGACAATGTTCAGTTTCTGTTCCGAAAAGTTAACTGGATCCGACTTCGGAAAAATCCCGGCGGCAACCCGTTTCGGGAACAGATCGGCGGGATTTAGCTTCATTCGCGACCGATCCCGTTCTTTCAGCGCGGTTGTAATAACCGGTATCCAAAGCTGCTGACCGTCCCGGTTGAGGTGCAGACCGTCGGCCAGAAACAACTCACTGCGGCCTTTTCCGTCCTTGTCATCCGTCAGCGGAACGATATCGATGTAGTACAAACCGTCCAGCTTTCCCGCCAGCTTTTTGATTTCCCGGTTAAACCGGTCGCCCTGCTTTCTGAATTTTTGCCGGGCCGGCGAATGTCGGTTTGACACGAAATATACTTCCACAAAAGGGTTTGATTTCCAGAGACGGGCCAGAAAAGTTTTGAAGTTATTGACGACGGTTTCGGGGGCATCACCTCCCGCCAGATCATTCCCCCCGCAGGAAAAAACGACGCGGGCGGGGCGGTATGGCAGAAGAATCCGATCCATACTGCGCAGCACATCGGGAATGGTGGCTCCGCCGAAACCCCGGTTGACGGGACTAAACTGGCTAAAATCTTCTTCCAGCGCTGGCCCCCAAAGCCGCCAGGTCGAACTGCCAACAAAGAATGTCGAGCCGGGAACGGGCGGATCCGTAATGGCCTTGGCTTCGTAGGCTTTAATTTCGGACTCAAAACGGGGTTCCTGAGCCATTAATTGGGTTTTGGCCGCAATCCAAATCAGAAGAATTGGTAAAATAAAACGGATTGTGACTTCTACAGAAGCTCTTTTCTTCATTTTAAAAAACGAGATCACACGCGTGGTTTTTGATCGAATTCGCGCTGCGTATAGAAGCTAAAAAGGGACGGTTTTTACTTGATAAGGCGCGGATTATGGAATGTCCATGCCTAAATTGATTCTCTCGACCAGCCAAGCCCTCCATCCCGTAGGGATTCAACAGCGCAGCATCGGTAGAAAAAGGACAACCCAAACACCCATTCAATCCCACAGGGATTCAACAGCGTAGCGTCGGTAGAAAAAGGACAACCTAACCACCCATCCAATCCCGTAGGGATTCAACGGCGCAGCATCGGTAGAAAAGGATGATTCATTATTCCCCGCGTGCCTGAGGTACGCGACTGTCGGATTCTTGTGAATGATTGCGTACCTCACGGCACGCGGGACCTTGTCGACATTCTTGGGCTACCGACGCTGCGCTGTTGAGCCCCTGACGGGGCAAAAAAACGGTTCGACCAAGCTAGTCTTTACTAAATACGGGTTTCAAACCCTGTTTTCCAATCTAATTACCGATCTTAAACCGCTAAACGATTTAAAACTGAAAATAGATAAACTGATTCGAGGTGAAGACGCCGAAGAGATACGACAGAAAGCAGATCAGCGGAAACAGCACGAAAAACAGGACGGTGTTGCGCGTTGGAATCGTCAGGTACAACTTCTCTTTTACGAATAAAACCGCCACCAGCAACACGCAAAACCACAATTCGGCCGAATTGAAGGGCGTGTGGAGGGGCCCGTCGAAGGGCGAAAAGACAATTTTGCCGAGAATGTGAAAGGCGTTGCCAACGGGCGCTTTGTGATTCCGGAAAAACACCCACGTCAGCATCACCAGCACAAACGTTAGCACGGTTTGCAGCAGTTGATATGCCTTGTTCTCTTCCGGCAGTTTGATTCCAAACTGATGAAATGCCTTGTCGCGCCAGCCCGCCATGAGTTGGTAAGCGCCGTGCAAGCCGCCCCAGATAACGTAGTTCCAGCTCGCGCCGTGCCATAAGCCACTGACCAGGAACACAATAAACACGTTCAAATACCGTCGTGACGGACTAACCCGGTTTCCGCCCAGCGGAATGTAGAGGTAATCGCGGAACCAGGTGGAAAGCGAAATGTGCCAGCGTCGCCAGAATTCGGTGATGGAACGCGAGAAATACGGCGTTTTGAAGTTCTCCATCAGCGTGAAGCCCATCGTCCGGGCCGCACCGATGGCAATGTCGGAATAGCCCGAAAAATCGCAGTAAATCTGGATCGTGAAGGCCAGCGTTCCCACCAGCAGCGTGAGGCCGTTTTGCTGCGTGGGGTTGTTGTAGGCATGGCTGACAATCTCCGCCATGCGGTCGGCAATGACCACTTTCTTGAAAAAACCGAAGGCCATTTGCATCAACCCGGCTTTCAGATTCTCGAAACTAAAATGAAAATGGGTATGAAACTGGTGCAAAACGTTCTGCGGACGCTCGATGGGACCGGCTACCAGTTGCGGATAAAACATCACATAGAGCGCGTAAATCCCGAAATGATGCTCGGCTTTCTGGTTGCCGCGATAGACCTCAATCGTGTAGCTCATCGCCTGAAAGGTGTGAAACGACAGACCAATGGGTAGTATCGAATCGACAATGCTGAACGAGGTGGTGTTGGGCTGGCCAAACAGCGTCAGCACTTTATTGAGCAGACCGATGGCTTTCTGGTTGACAAGCTGGGCCGGACCATCAAGATTTGCCTGGTCGAGCAGCCAGACGAGGCTGTCGGTGAAAAATCCAAAATACTTGAAGAACGCCAGAATGCCGATGTTCGAAATCAGGCTGACGATCAGCAGCCATTTTCGGCCCGAACCGGGTTTAGTGCGCTCCAGCCAGATCCCGGCGTAATAGTCGATTACGATGGTCAGAAACAGGATCAGGATGTAAGCTGGCTTGAAGACCATGTAAAAGTAACAACTGGCCAACAACAGCAACACCCACCGCCCGCGCCACGGCAGACTGTAATACGCCAGGGTTACGACGATGAAAAACAATAAAAACTGGAGCGAATTAAATAGCATTCCTACTTGAGTTAAGAGTTAAGAGTGATGAGTTAAGAGTGATGGGTTAAGAAGAAGCAGGCGCATTTAATTCTTAACTCACAACTCTTAACTCATCACTCTTAACTCTTCATTCTTAACTAGTTCTGGCGTTCTTTTTTTCGGATGGTTTCCCGGACGATGTAGAGCGGGCGGCCTTTGCTTTGGAAGAAAATCCGCAGCACGTACTCGCCGA
This sequence comes from Larkinella fluvii, assembly GCF_051857545.1. NCBI lineage: Bacteria > Pseudomonadati > Bacteroidota > Cytophagia > Cytophagales > Spirosomataceae > Larkinella > Larkinella fluvii. The sequence goes on from NZ_JBPZHB010000008.1 coordinate 487,330, forward strand.
TCAGCCCCATCCCAATGAGCTGAATTCCCCCGAAGAGGATGATGGTAAACAGCAATGCCGTAAAGCCTTCCGGCACCCCTCCGAAAAAATATTTCTTAATGAGCGTCTGAATAAAATACAAAAAAGCAATCCCGATGGAAAACATGCCCAGATTGGTCAGGAACTTGATCGGGAACTCACTGAAGTTAAAAATACCGTTGTAAGCCAGTTTCCGGAGCATTTTGAACGTGTACTTTGCATCACCGGCCACCCGGGCATCGCGCTCGTATTCGACGCCGATTTGTTTGAAGCCGATCCAACTGCGCATCCCGCGGATGAAGCGGCTTTCTTCGGGCATCTGGTTCAGGACGTTGGCAACCCGGCGGCTAATGAGCGAGAAGTCGCCACTATCGAGCGGAATGTCCACGTAGGAAATGGATTTCATAAACCGGTAAAACAGAAAATAGGCGGTTTTCTTGAAAGCGCCCTCTTTCCGTTTCTTCCGAACGGCATAAACGACATCGTAGCCTTCCTGAAATTTGGCGTAGAATTCGTCCAGCAACTCAGGCGGGTCCTGGAGGTCGCCATCGATGATGAATAGGGCTTCGGAGCCTTTGGCGGCTGCCATTCCGGCCGTCAGCGCAATCTGGTGGCCGTAGTTGCGGGCCAGAAAAACGCAATGATACCGGTCGTCGGTCAGGGCCAGTTGCTGCATCAACACGGCCGTATTGTCGCGGCTGCCGTCGTCGATCAGGACGACTTCGATGGCCAGTGGCGAACGATCCATCAAGGCATTTAGCCGGGTAACGAGGTGTGGAAACGATTCCCGTTCGTTGTAGAGTGGAGCGACTATGGAAATCTGTGGATCAGACAAAGTGTATAGCAGTTAATTGGAACGCACAAAATTACATTATTGTCAGTACTTACCGAACGTTTATGAATTGATTCGAAAAACGGATGTCGGCCCCCGCACCCGAAACAATCAGAATGCCAAGCTGATAGGAACCCGGATGCAGAAATGTTTTAAACACCTGCGCACTGACATTGGGCATTCGGCGTCGCAGGTAATATTGCAGGGGAAAAAACAGGTTTTCGGCCGGAAAAAGATAAGTATGGCGATCGGATTTGACCACGATACAGGCCTCGCTGATCCCCGCAGGCAGCGGCCAGTTCTGGGTAACCACCCGAATCTCACCCGCCGATTCTTCCGCCAGCAGGTGCAGGGCGGAGTCGGCGGGAGGTGCCGGTTTCAGCAGCGTCGCTTCATACGGCGCGTAGAACGTGTTTTCGGGATAGGTATAAAATCCTTTTTCAACGGCGGTGTGCATCCATTTTTCACTGGCAGCCGCATAGGGCGAACCTATCATAGCCCCGAAACCGAGATCATTGTGTTTCTGGTTGAAGGCCGACGTCTGCCGCATCAGCGTCTGGGCACCCAGAAACGGCAGATGGTTGAAGTACATCACGCCCCAGACAACCCATCCCAGAACCAGACCACCCACCATCCATCGCTTCCGGTGCTCCGGGTTCCGAAGTTCACTCAACCGGTTCAGGTAGAGGATGCTCACAAACAGGGCCGGGTACAGCATGTAATTGCTCACGAGCATGACACTGTAGCCAAACCGGGGTCTCAGAATCGCAACCACCACCGCATTGACCAGCAAAAAGCCGTATACGCCCACGAAAAAATACCGCCGGTGATTGAGCTCGGCATCGGCCGGTTTTTGGTTGGGTTGCCAGAGGCTGGGAAGGAGCGTCGTTTTGAACAGCCGGAAAAGGAGGCCAATGAGCAACATACCGCCCAGCGTGGGCAGCAGGCTGCGGAGCAAAATATCGGTTCGCGGGAAAAAGTCGAACAAACCGCCCAGGAACGTAAAAAACCCGAAGAAGACGAGGTGGGGATGTTGCAGGAAAAACGACAGACTGCTTTCATTACCCTGCAAACTGGCAAAATCGTGAAAGTACAGGATGATGACTACCACCGCGATCGTGATCCAAACCGCCAGCCGCACCAGGTAGTGACGCCCTTCCAGCCGCCATTGTACCAGCAAAACACCCGCTCCGGCCACCCAGCCGAACAGGCCGTTGCTCATGGAAAACGAAGCCAGAATCTGTAAAAAAAGAGCCCCGGCAAAGCGGATCGAAACGGTGGCGGACCGGCCGGGAAAAGCGAGCCAGTACAAAGCCCAGAGAATCATCATGCCCACGGCCAGGTGCTGCAAAGCCGTGATGGCCCAGAAACTGGTCAGGCGGTGTTGGGGTTGCAGCAACACCAGCGCGATCGGCAGAAACGCCAGCAGGGGCAACCGCAGCGTCCGGAAGACCCGGTAAAAAACTAACAGAATGGCCAGCAAACAGCCGAAAGCCAGCAGAATCAGCCACCGGAAGTTGAGCGTGCCGGTCAGGTTGTAGAAGACCAGCGTGGTTAGTTTGGCAAACAGAATGCGGTGTTCGTTGTTTGGAGCCAGCAACCAGTGGAATTTTTCGGAGAAGGAATCGGCTTCGGTATAATTAACCAGAAACCCCACGAACGATTCGAGGTCGTCCATCCAGGGAACGTTGTCGGTAAAAAGGAGCACCAACGTAAGAAAACTGGCAATCGGGAAAGCGACCAGGAACGGAGAAATTTTCCGAAGCGGTTCTGAAATCTGAATCATAGCGAGCGGGCGGCCTGATACGGCAACGGTTGGCATGCAACGTCTATACTTCCCCGGAATGGCATCAGGCCTGTAAAATGCGGTTTTTCAGGTCAATAGACCTTTTCGATCTGCTCTACAAAATCTCCGTATTGTTTGGCCGGAATGAAGTGCGACTGCGTTCGGTAGGTCAGCACGATAAACACCAGCAACAGGGAGATCAGGAAAGCCTGTAGAATAACAATGAACAACGAAAAAACAATGTAAATAGCGCCCTGCGAGATGATCAGCTGGTCTGTCACCCGCAACAGGATAACCACCGTGATGACCACCGTCGAAACTGCCGCCGTGATGACACAGAAGAGCAGGATTCGCACGGCCGTGGCTTCCATCAGCACCGAAATGGCACTCAGACCGTGCAGAATCAGCGACACAAAATTCATCTTCGACGTGCCGGCCAGCCGCGCCCCCCGTTCGGCCGGAACCGACTGGTAGGGCAATCGCGAGCGAATTACACCACCGGGGTAGTTGTTCCAGATGTCGGAAACGTGCGCCAGTTTTCGCAGCAGGTTGGGCGGAATCACACTGAAATTGCCAAAGGTAATGGCTTTCCCCGTCAGCAGTTTGAATACGGATTTATAAATTAAATAAAAGGTTCGGAACAGACGGCTTTCCCGGCGTTTGGTGCGATGGGCGAAAATGATCTGTCCGGGCTTTTGGGCCGAAGCCTCCAGCAGCCGGGCGATGTCTTCGGGTTGATCCTCTCCATCCGAATCCATTACGATGGTGGTATGGGTTTCCGGCTGATCGGCCAGGTACGAAAGGCCGAGCGCAATCGCTTTCTGGTGACCCACATTCCGCCAGAGCCGCATGATCGACAGGCTGTAGCCCGTATCGGTCGGCAACGATGCGTAGTTGGTAACGGAACAATCGTCCACAATCAGGAAATGAAACCGTTTCCGGAGAGCGGGAGCGACGGTTTTCGTCATTTTCTCCAGGAGCAGGCTTAAAGCTTCCCAGTCATTAAACAAGGGAATAACAATATATACTCTGTCGGTGGGTGCAGTGGGTATGTCGGTCAACGTACGGTCGATTTATATAAAGAACGGTGCCACAAAAATAGAACATATCCCAGACTTGTGACAGCCCGGGCTTTACACTCTTATTCAATGGTTGCAGGCCCCAGCTTCACCCCTTTTTTGTGGTAATATCCCGCCCAGCATCGGTTCCACAGATGGTAGGGGTCGGAACTGAAATCACCCAGCACCAGCGAAACCGGGCTAACCGGCAACGGACTCAACTGAACAGTATCGCTCTTGCTGCGCGCCATCATCGCATACCGCTGCTCCACAGCCTCGTGGTACTGTTTGGCCCGGCCGGAACGCAAATCACTGACGGTCAGTCGAAAATTCACATTATGGTACGTTAAAAAAAGCAGCGAAATGGCCACCACCACCACGACCGTCCAGCGGTAACTGGTCAGAAACGACAGAACGCCGACATTCTGCCGGAAAACCCGCACCCAAATCGTCAGGTTATAAAACCACCCCAGCGTCAGAATCAGGTTCACGGCGTTGAGCAAACGGGGTACCGGCTGGACACCGACCGCCCAGAAATGCAGCAACGTCAGGATAAACAACAGCCCGACATACGGGAGGATGGCCAGACCCGGATGCACCTCAAAGTAACGACGGGTGGGATTCCGGGGGTCGGTCAACTGGTAGGCAACGGGCAGAAAAAGCAATGACAGGGGCAGCAATGGCGTTTTTGTAAACTGTTTCGGAAAATACTGTACGCAGTATTTCAGCGTCTCGGTAACGGAAAACAGCACATCCTGGCTGCGTTCATTGCCGCCCATCCGTACGGCATTGCCGGGTGCCTGAATCAGGAAATAACAGCAAATGGCGGCAATGCCGAACAAAATGAGCTGGGAAAGCGGAAGTTTTTTCCGATAAATCAAAAGGCCCATCAGAACGGTTCCCAGCAACGCCATGGCCATAATCATGCTGGTTTCGCTGGATCCGATGATCACCGCGACCAGCAACGCTTCCAGGAACAGAAAACGTCCGTTCATTCGGAATTGAATCCGGTCGTGGGCAATCAGAACCGCTATCAAAAACAGGAAACCGACACAGGCGACGGAATAACAGGCCAGACCGGGATACCAGTAAAAAAATTCCGGGATCGACACGAGCTGGGAAATGAACAGAAAACAGCCCGCCGAGGCTGCGACGATCTGCTCCGTCAACGTCAGCAACGGCCGGGCCAGTTCATGAATAACCGCGTAAAAACCCAGCCACAGCAGGATCAGGAGCAGAATCGGAAACACGGCATAGGCCCCATACCACTCCCAAACCAGCGGCCCGGTGTGGACCATCAGGTTGTGAAAATACCGCCCCGTCCAGCCGTCGTAGTAAAACTTCTGCGCCTGCCAAACCCCGAATTGCCGGGCCGTATCGGCAAAACAGTAGTCGTCCACCAGCGAGGGTTGGTTGTAAAAAGACAGGGCGATGAGTGGAATGGCAACCAGGGACAGGCAGCCGAGAATCAGAAAAAAAACGAACTTGTTGGGTGTAATGAATGGATTCATTAGTGACAGATTAATCACACGAAACACGTGTAATAGCTCGCAACGCTTTGTTAGTGAATAGATTACCGTTCGCTTTACCCCTTCTCAGTACCATTGCCGAACAATTCGCTGTAGGCACAACGAACAGCCCGCGCACCAGCATCAGCCGGGCACAGCAAACGTACTAAAAAGGGCATATTCCTTTTTAATACGCTGAAATTGACAAAAGTAAAGAAAGAAAAGGTAAGGAGCGCACCCCATCCTACCCAATCTTTCCACCGGTCTGCTGAAACGATTCAGGAAGGGGTCTTACGGTTTGCGGGCAATCTGGGGAAATATGGTTTTGGGAGTGTCTGCCAAAACCGGCAGTTTGTGGAGCTTCGCCCCTTTGCGGTAAAAATAGCCGGCCCAGCAATCGTTAAACATATGGGCGGATCGGTAACTCAGGTCATCCAGAGCCAACGAAACCGGCAGGACGGGTAAAGGCGGCAACGTAACCGTATCTCCTTTGGTGGTGCCCATCAACTGATAGCGGGCCATCATCGCCCGATGGTATTTCTGAGCCCGTCCATAGCGGAGGTCTTCGTACATAAGACGAACATTGGCATTCCGGTACCCCTGCCATCCAAGTACTACCGTGACAACCAGCACCATTGGCCACTGATAGCGCAACAGCAACGACCATGGGCCGATGGTTCTCCGGAAAACCCGGACGAAAACCGTCAGCGTATAGAACCACCCCACGACCCACACGAAATTGACGACATTCAGCAGACGAGCCACCGGCGGAACACCCACGGCCCAGAAATGCAGGAAGGTTAAAATAAACAGCAGACCCAGGTAGAAACCCAGCGCCAGCCACCCGTTAATGGCAAAATAAACCCGCGCCGGATTCCGGCTGTCGGTCAGCCGGTAGGCAATGGGTAAAAAAAGCAGCGACAACGGCAGAATAGCCGACTGGAAAAGCAGATTCCGGAAATAGACCCACCCGAATTTGGCGGCTTCCAGTGCCGAAAAAACCAAATCCTGGCTCGATCTGTTGCCTCCCATCCGAATGGCATTGCCCGGCGCCTGCACCACCATATAACTACAGAGACCAGCCCAAACGAGCAGGATCAGCAGGGAAACCGGCAGCGTTCGGTGGTCGATCAGACTGAGTAAAGCCAGAAAGCCCAGGCACGACAGCATCACCACCATCCAGGTTTCGCTGGAGCCGATAATGACCAGAATGAAAAGGGCTTCCAGCCACAGAAGCGGACTTTTCCACCCGGTTTGCTGCCGGTGGTGGGCGATGAAAACGCCGATCAGAAACAGCAGAAACACACAGGCGAGGGAATAGCCCGCCAAGCCCGTATACCAGTAGAAAAATTCGGCGATGGAACGCAGTTGCGTAATGTATAAAAAACAGACGCCCGACGCGATCGCAATTTGCTCGGAAGTGGTCAGAACGGCCCGGCCCAGTTGGCGGATCAGCGCGAAAAAACCGGTCCAGAGTGCCAGCAGCAACAGGATGGGGAAAACCGTGTAAGCACCAAACCACCGCCAGATCAAGGGACTCGTGTGGACGACAAAGTTGTGAAAATACCGGCCTGTCCAGCCATCGTAATACATCATCTGGGATTTCCATATGCCAAATCGCATCACGGTATACGCAAAACAATAATCATCGACGATCGACGGATGATTGTAAAAAGCCAGCCAGATCAACGGAATGGAGATCAGTAGCAGACATCCTGTCAAAAGAAAGAAAATATATTTGCTTGGCGAAATAATTATACTCATCGGTTTCAGAATTAGTTATACAAACCGAAGCCGGTGTTATGTAACGTTTTGTTATTGGACAGAATAATTTTTGTTTTTATCCATTCTCCGGTTTAAAGCCGGATACACCAGCACGGCCAGCAGAATAATCAGCGTACCGGCGTAAAAACCTGTCGTCATCCGCTCCCGGTCACCAAAAAACAACCAGGCCAGCATGATTCCGTAGACGGGTTCCAGATTAACGGTCAGATTTACCGCAAAGGCCGAAAACTTCCGCATGAGCCAGACCGAAGCCGAATAGGCGTAGACGGTGCAGACAAACGCAAGAATCGAAATCCAGAGCCAATCGGTCGGCTGTGGCCACAGGGCCGTCGGTTTTTCCGAACCCGATGCCAAATATAGCCCCAGAAACAGCAGGGAACTACCAAACGCACCCGACATTTCGTAAAAGGTGATGACCATCGGTGGATACCGCCGGGTAAACTGGCTGTTGATGATGGTGAAAATGGACGCCAGCATGGCCGAAAAAACCGCCATGACCAGTCCGGCAGCCCGGTCAATTTCGAAGCGAAAGATCAGATATAACCCCGCCATCACGACCACGCCGAGGATTACTTCCACGGCCCGCAGGCGTCGGCGGAAAAAAAGCGGTTCCAGCAAACTTGTCCACAAGGAACCGGTGGCCATGCCGGCCAGACAAACCGACACATTGGCCGTTCGGGCGGCTTCGAAAAACAACGCCCAGTGCAGCGCAATCACCAGCCCCGTGGCCAGCAGTTTCAGGCGGTCGGGCCCGGAAACCGGCACCATTTTTTTCTGCACATAGAGCAAAACCCCCAGTCCGATGGCCGCCAGCAGGGTGCGATACACCACGAGGGTGAGGGCCGACACCGAAATCAGAACGCCCAGAATGGCCGTAAAACCCCAGATCAGGACTAAAAAATGCAGGTGCAGGTAATCGGTGGTCGTGGGGCGATTCATACGTTAGCGCGGAATCGTATGGTATAAAATCACCCCGATGGCCGCAAAAATGATGTTCGGCAGCCAAACGGCCACGATCGGATTGAGATTGCCCGACTCGGCAATGCCTTTGGCCAGCATAAAAAACAGCAGGTAGACAAACGCCAGCACAAACCCCAGTGCCACCTGCCAGCCCACCCCCCGACGGCTTTTTCGGGCCGACATAATTACCCCGATGGCCGCCAGAATAATGATGGCAAAGGGGCGCGTTTGCCGGGAATATTTCTCCAGCAAATAGGTTTCAACCCCGTCGGCCCCCCGGCTGCTGAGCAGGCTGATGTAGTTGTCAAGTTCAGGAAACGTAAAGGTTTCGTACAGACTGAAATCGCTGTCAAAATCCGACGGATAGAGGTTCAGCAGCGTGTCGACTTTGGTGCCGTGCGTGAGCGTTTCCTGCAAGCCGTCGATTTTCCGAATGCTGTAATCATAAACCGTCCATTTTTTCTTTTCCGGGCTCCATTCGATGCGGTCGCCCGCCATTTTTTGCAGAAGTTTGTTGCCCTGAACCTGTTCCAGCGTGAATTTATAGCCCGTATTGCTCTGGTTATTATAGCTTTCCAGGTAGGCATACACATTGGGAGCCACCTTGATGTGGATGTTCCGGCCCGAATAGGTGTAGGGGTCTTTGGTGTATTTCAGCTCGAAAGCGATCCGGGTCTGGTTGGCTTTCGGAACCACCCAGCCCACCAGAAAATAGGTCGCTATGCTCAGGATCAGGGCGCCGATGCCGTAGGGAACCAGCAGACGGACAAAGCTCATGCCGCTGCTCAGCATGGCGATGATCTCCGATTTGGCCGCCAGCCGGGAGGTCATAAAAACCGTGGCAATGAAAACCATCAGCGGACTGATGTAGTTGGCCCAATACGGAATGAAGTTGAGGTAGTAGTCGAAGAGAATTTTGTCGCCGGGGGCCTTGTGTTTGTAAAAATCGTCAACTTTCTCGGTATAATCGACCACACAGACCACCAGTACGATGACCATTACGACAAAGAAGTACGTCAGCAAAAACCGTTTTAAAATATACCAGTCGAGGAGTTTCATGAATGTTGGTTAGAGTCAGCCAGACAGTCGTCTAATTGACCAATAGATTCCGGGCTACTTCATTACTGACAAACAACGTTTTTTCGTGGTTAATCTGTACAGAAACGGATTTATCAAACGCGTTGACATCCTGCACCAGCACCCGGCAGCCCAGATTCAACCCGGTTTTATCGAGGTGTTGCAAAAATTCCGGCGAATGTTCGAGCACACCCATGACCTGAACTTCTTCCCCAATGGTCACTTCCGATAATTTGGTGTATTCCACGGTCGGCATCTGCCCCGCCGGGCTGGGAATCGGGTCGCCGTGGGGATCGAATTGCGGATAGCCCAGAAAGGCATCCAGTTTCTCAACCAGGTCCTCCGAGCGGATGTGTTCCAGTTCTTCGGCCATCTCATGCACTTCGTCCCAACCAAAGCCGAGTTTTTCGGCCAGAAACACTTCCCAGATCCGGTGCCGCCGGATCACTTTCAACGCCAGCCGTTCGCCTTCTTCGGTGAGCCGCACGCCCTGGTATTTTCGGTAATGGATGAGTTGCTTCTCGGCCAGTTTCCGCAGCATGTCCGATACCGAAGCCGCCTTCGTCGCCGTCATTTCGGCCAGCGAATTGGTCGTGACCTCGCCTTCCTGCCGGGCAGCCAGGTAATAAATGGTTTTTAAATAATTTTCTTCCGTGAATGAATGCATAGGCGCAGGACGGATTTGCCATCCACCCAATCTCTCCAGAATCGACTAAAACCGGAAAACGACCGATGGGGTCACTACCTGATATTTTCCGGCTACAAATTTAGATTTTTATTACCGTTCAAAAAATTTTTAGACGAGCCTAAATTTTTATTTAGAAACATTTGATATATTTGTTGCGTTAAATAAAAGAATATGCATATAGCAGTCTAACGCTATGGTAACCAACGAATCTACCTCAAAGATGGCCCAGGGATGGAAGTCCGAAAATAGATCGAAATCACTGCCTGAAGTTCACGCCAGCATACCGGTTTCGGAAACGGGTTCTTTTTACAAACGATTACTGGCCTTTTCGGGGCCGGGTTTGATGGTGGCCGTGGGCTACATGGACCCCGGTAACTGGGCCACCGACATCGCCGGTGGGTCCCGTTTCGGCTACACCCTGCTGTCTGTCATCCTGATTTCCAACCTCTTTGCGATGCTGCTGCAGCACCTGTCGCTGAAACTGGGCATTGCAACGGGCCGCGATCTGGCCCAGGCCTGCCGCGATCACTACAGCCGGCCGGTGTCGGCGGTTCTGTGGTTTTTGTGCGAAATAGCCATTGCCGCCTGCGATCTGGCGGAAGTGATCGGGTCGGCCATTGCCCTGAACCTGCTGTTCGGAATTCCGCTGTCGGTGGGCGTTTGCATTACGGCGCTGGATGTTTTGCTGCTGCTTTATCTGCAACACAAAGGGTTCCGCTGGCTCGAAAGCATCGTGGGGGCCCTGATTTTTGTCATTCTGCTGTGTTTTGCCTACGAAATTTTGCTGGCCCGACCCGAAATAGCGGCCGTATTGGGAGGGCTGATTCCGCAGAAAGAAGTCATCACCAATCCGGACATGCTGTACATTGCCATCGGGATTCTGGGTGCTACCGTGATGCCCCACAACTTATACCTGCATTCGAGCATCGTTCAAACCCGTGATTTTGCCCACACCGACAGTGGTCGCCGGAATGCCATCAAGTTTGCCACCATCGACTCTACGCTGTCTCTATTCCTGGCGTTTTTCATCAACGCGGCCATTCTGATTCTGTCGGCAGCGGCTTTTCACACCTCCGGCAACCACCAGGTCGCCGACATTACCGACGCCCACCGCCTGCTCGATCCGCTCTTGGGGGCCACGCTCGCTAGCGTTGTCTTCGCCGTTGCGTTGCTGGCGTCGGGGCAAAATTCGACACTCACCGGCACGCTGGCGGGTCAGATTGTGATGGAAGGGTTTCTGAACATCCGGCTTAAACCGTGGCTTCGCCGACTCATTACCCGCCTGATTGCCATTGTGCCGGCCCTGATTGTCACCATCCTGTATGGCGAACGCGGCACCTCGGAGTTGCTGGTTTTCAGTCAGGTAATCCTCTCGGTACAACTCAGTTTTGCCGTCGTGCCGCTGGTTCTGTTCACCAGTGACAAACTGAAAATGGGGGCTTTCGTCAATCCCCGCTGGCTGACAATTCTGAGCTGGGCAGTGGCCGGCCTGATTATTGTTTTGAACGTTGTCTTGCTGGTTGGCACTCTTTAATGGAGAAAACCGGGATTTAACGTTATCTTTACCCGGATTTCACCAGCCGGACTCGTTTAGCCCGGCGTTTATTCTCTATGGACGATAAAAGGCACCTGGATAAGGTATCGGCAGCGGGTCTGCTGGTTGCACTGGGTATCATCTACGGCGATATTGGCACCTCGCCCCTCTACGTGCTCCGTGCTGTTGTTGGCACCGATCAACCCATTCAGGAAGATATTGTCAGGGGAGCCCTTTCCTGCATTTTCTGGACCATTACCCTACAGACCACCATCAAGTACGTTATTTTGGTGCTGCGGGCCGATAACCGGGGTGAAGGAGGAACGTTTGCGCTCTATGCGCTCGTCCGCCGACATGCCCGCTGGCTGACCATCCCGGCGATTATCGGTGGCAGTGCCCTGTTAGCCGATAGCATCATCACCCCGCCCATCTCGGTATCCTCCGCCATCGAAGGGCTTCGCATTCTGTACCCCGACATTCCGACCGTACCGATCGTTCTCGGAATTCTGGCGTTTTTGTTTCTGATTCAGACTTTTGGTACCAGCGTTGTCGGCACAGCTTTCGGGCCGATTATGTTGCTGTGGTTTACGATGCTCGGTACGCTGGGTGTGCTGGCCATTGCCGACGATTTATCCATTCTCCAGTCGGTCAATCCGTATTACGTTTATCACTTTTTGATCGATTACCCCGGTGCTTTCTGGCTACTGGGTGCGGTTTTCCTATCGACAACCGGGGCTGAAGCGCTTTACGCCGATATGGGCCACACGGGTCGGGGAAACATTCGGATCAGTTGGGTTTTTGTGAAGGCCTGTCTCCTGCTCAACTATTTTGGACAAGGCGCCTTCGTGGAAAGTCTGGCCGGTCAGCCCCTCGGCGAGCGGAATCCGTTTTACGGTTTGATGCCCGAATGGTTTCTTTTTGCCGGTATTGTCATTGCCACCATGGCCACCGTCATTGCGAGCCAGGCCATGATTACCGGCGCGTTTACCCTCATCAGTGAAGCCATCCGGCTGAATTTCTGGCCGAAGGTCCGGCTCCGTTACCCGACCAATAAAAAAGGACAATTGTACGTTCCCAGCATCAACTGGCTGCTTTTCGCGGGTTGCGTCGGCGTCGTTCTCTACTTTCAGGAATCGTCCCGCATGGAGGCTGCCTACGGTCTGGCCATCACGCTCACCATGCTGATGACGACCATTCTGTTCAGCTATTACATGTACTCCCACAAGTACAACGCGTGGTTTGTTATGCTCTTTCTGGTATTTTACCTGATCGTTGAGACCAGTTTCCTGATCGCCAACCTCGCCAAATTCACCCACGGCGGGTGGGTGTCGGTGTTGATTGCGGGCATCATGGCCGGGATCATGATCATCTGGCTGAATGCCAACAAGATCAAACTGCGCCTGACGGAATACGTTAAAATCGACCAGTATATTCAACCGTTCAAGGAACTCAGCCGGGATATCAGCATTCCGAAATACGCGACGCACCTGGTTTTTATGAGCAACGCGGCCCGGGCCGCCGAAATCGAGTCCAAGGTTATTTATTCCATTTTTCAGAAACGTCCCAAACGGGCTGATATTTACTGGTTTATTCACGTCGATACCACCGATGATCCGTATACGATGGAATATAAGGTGAACACCATCGCCCCCGATGATGTTTACAAGGTTACATTCCGGCTGGGTTTCCGAATCGAGCAGCGGATCAACCTCTTTTTCCGGCGGGTTATCGAAGACATGGTGAAAAACAAGGAAGTGGACATCACCAGCCGCTACGAATCCCTCAGCCGTCAGAACGTGATCGGTGATTTCCGGTTTGTGGTGCTGGAAAAATTTCTTTCCTTTGAAAACGACCTGCCGCTGCGCGAACGGATTGTGATGGATGTTTATTTCTTCGTTAAAAACTTCACCACCCCCGAAGACCGCTGGTTCGGACTCGACAGCAGTGCCGTGAAAATCGAAAAAGTGCCGCTGGTAATCCGTCCGGTCGAGAATGTTAAATTGAAGCGAATCGATACCTAATTTCTCCCATAAATGAAAATACTGATCACTGGCGGAGCCGGTTTTGTTGGCTCTTCACTGGCTTTGTCTCTCAAAACCGACTACCCACAGTACGAAATTTTTGTTCTTGACAACCTCAAACGGAAAGGCTCCGAACTGAACGTAGCCCGGTTGACCAAAGCCGGTATTCAATTTGTTCATGGTGACATCCGGAACAAGGAAGATTTCGATCCTATTCCGCCCGTCGACACGCTGATCGAGGCATCCGCCGAGCCATCGGTGCTGGCCGGTCTGACCGGAACGCCCGACTACCTCATCAACACCAACCTGTTTGGTACGGTGAACTGCCTCAACTTTGCGCTGAAATCCAAAGCCAACGTCATTTTTCTTTCCACCAGCCGGGTTTATCCCATCAAAACCATCGAAACCCTGAATTTCGATGAACACGACACCCGGTTTGTGCTGTCCGACGAACAACCGGTGCCGGGCGTTTCGTCCAAAGGCATTGCCGAAAACTTTCCGCTCGACGGCGCCCGCTCGCTCTACGGCACCACGAAACTGGCTTCGGAGTTGATTATTCAGGAGTATCAGGAGTTTTTCGGCCTGAAAACCGTCATCAACCGCTGCGGGGTCATCACCGGTCCGTGGCAGATGGGCAAGGTCGACCAGGGCGTGATGGTTCTCTGGATTGCCAAACACTACTTTGAGCAAAAACTGGCGTATATTGGTTACGGCGGCACCGGAAAACAAACCCGCGACATGCTCCACATCGCCGATCTGTACCGGTTGATCGACTGGGAGTTACACAACATTGACCAGGTCAACGGCGAAATTCTGAACGCCGGAGGGGGCAACGAAAGCAGTGCATCCTTGCAGGAACTGACCAAAATCTGTCAGGAAGTCACCGGCAAAACCATCCCCATCAGCAGTGTAGCCGAAAACCGGGCTGCCGACATCCGGTTGTACATCACCGACAACACGAAAGTAACGAAACTGACCGGCTGGAAACCCGAGTTGGGCATCAAAGAAATTGTCACCGACATCACGAAGTGGCTCGACGAAAACCGGGAAGCCCTCGAACCGATTTTGAAATAAACCGAAAGAGGGTTGATAAAGGATCAGCCCTCTTTTTTTCTCTTCCTATAAAGGTAATACCCTGCAAACAAGAGCAGACTCACGGCGGTCATCCAGCCAAATCCCGCTTTCAATCGCTGCGTATTTTCGCCAAAATACCCAATGGCAACCACCAGCGGAGTGGCGCCTAAAACCGTTGCACTAATAAACTTCGGAAAGCCGATGCGTGAAATTCCGCCGATGAGGCTAATGGCATCGCCCGAAATGAATGGGGAAGCCCGCGCAAAAACGACCGCCCAGAAGCCGTAGTGCTGCACCCAGTCTGTTACTTTCTTTTCGGTTTTGCTACCCACCATTTTCCGTACGGTCGCATCACCCACGTACTTTCCGACTCCATAACCAATCGAAGCCGCAACCGCCGTTGCAACCAGCGACAAAACCGTTCCCCAAACCGGCCCATAGGCCAACACCGACACAATCATCAACCCCCAGGAAGGAATAATCACGAGGAAAATCTGGGCAATCATGGCTACGATCAACAGGAGAGGGCCACGCCAGCCAAATTGGGCAACCCACCGGGTAATCCGCGTCTCATCATCACCCGATAAGACGTCGACTGCTTCCCGCAAAAATGCCCGAAACTCCGGCGCTAAGCCATACGCCAAACCGAATGACAAAATCAGCAAGCCGGTGACGACCAGAGGCAGGTGCTTTAACCAGCTCGACCGCAGAACCGGGGGCTTGGATATAGACATTTGAATCACGTTTTCCTGTTTCAATCTAACCAAAACAAGTCGGGGTTGGTTTGAATCGTATAGCCTGATAAACCAAAAAAGCCGCTTTTCGGGCGGCTTTTTTGTAGAAGATGGTACGAAAATCAGGCGGCTGTCACCTCAATCTCTTCGCCCTGTTTGTTATAGAACTTGAATTCGTTGATCCCAAACGAACTGTCTTTGATCAACTTAACCCACGTTTTGTGTTTCATGAACCATTGCATCTGTTTGGAATACCAGCCTGCGGTATAATAGGCGTAGAGGTAAGGATGCATCATGATCTGGACACCACGCTCGTTCTGGCGGGTCAGAATGTATTCCAGGTTCTGTTCGATGGCGTCCGTAATCAGGATACTGGCCTGAATCGTGCCGGTGCCACCACAGGTCGGGCAAACTTCTTTGGTAACGATGTTGATTTCCGGGCGAACACGCTGCCGCGTAATTTGCATCAAACCGAACTTCGTCAGCGGCAGAATCGTGAATTTGGAGCGGTCGGTTTTCATTTCCTCCCGCATCACGTCGAAAATCATTTTTTTGTTGTCGGGCTTCTTCATATCGATAAAATCGATGACGATGATTCCACCCATGTCGCGCAGCCGGAGCTGGCGGGCAATTTCTTTTGCGGCTTCTTTGTTCACACTGACCGCCGTGGCCTCCTGATCCTCCTCGGAATTCGATTTGTTCCCGCTGTTCACGTCGATCACGTGCAGCGCTTCCGTGTGCTCAATGATCAGATAACCGCCCGCAGGCAGACTAACCGATCGCCCGAACAGCGACTTGATCTGTTTTTCAAGCCCGAACTGTTCGAAAACCTTCATCTTGTTGTTCGTATAGAACTTGACGATTTTCTCTTTTTCGGGGGCAATGGTGTGTATGTACGTTTTAATTTCATCGTACATCTCCTTGGTATCGACGGTAATGCTGTCGAACGATTCGTTCAGCATGTCGCGGAGGATGGACGAAGCCCGGTTCATCTCGCCAATAATCCGGTCGCGGGGTTTGGCGTCGCGCAGGAGGGCAATCCCTTTTTCCCACTTTTCGAGGGAATTGGTCAGATCGCGATCCAGTTCTTCAACGTCTTTACCCTGTGCTACTGTCCGGACGATTACCCCAAAATTTTGCGGTTTTATCGACGACATCAGGCGCATCAGGCGCGTGCGTTCGGCTTTATCCGTAATTTTTTTGGACATATTGACCGTACTGGCAAAGGGCACCAATACCAGATACCGCCCTGCAATGGAGATATCGCAGGATAAACGCGGCCCTTTGGTCGAGATGGGTTCTTTGACAACCTGCACCAGAATGGGTGCATTCTTACTCAATACCTTATCAATTTTCCCGAGCTTGTCGATCTCGGGTTCCAGCTTGAAATTGTTCAGCCGGCCGGTATTGGCCCGTTTGGCGATAACGTCTTTCGTGAATTTGTTAAGCGAGTTAATGTTGGAGCCTAAGTCCAAATAATGCAGGAATGCATCTTTTTCATAGCCAATGTCGACAAATGCCGCATTGAGGCCCGTCACTAATTTTTTAACTGTTCCTAAGTAAATATCGCCGACGGTAAAGCTGCTGTCCGACTCTTCAACGTGATATTCCAGCAGTCTTTTGTCTTGCAAAAGTGCTATCCGATCACCTTTCTGAGTCGAACTAATGACTAATTCGTTACTCACAAGATGAATATGCGGTTAAGAGGCCCGAAAATATATAAAAAGGCCGGGCAATCGGTCCGTTGGCATCCAGGTTAAAGTCCTGTTGCACAAGCGAATAAGTCCTCCGATTGGCCGGCCCGTATGGTAAAAATCGCCCGAAAGCGATCTACCTATTTTTTCTTATGGCGATTCTTTCTCAGGCGCTTCTTCCGCTTGTGGGTAGCAATCTTGTGACGTTTTCTCTTCTTTCCGCAAGGCATAATGGTAATTATTTTTTATGGTTAAAAATGGTTGAATGGCTGGATGGTTAAAAATGGTTATATGGTTTAAATGGCTGGATGGCTCTGATAGCTAAATACTTAACCATTAAAAGCACTTTTTAACCATTCAAACCCTTTTTGGCCATCTAATCCATTCAATTTTACAAATTCTTTTCCAGCTCTTTCACGGCGGCCTGAATCGTCGGGTCTTTCTCCCGCTCTTTCACTTTAGCCAGCAATTTTCGAGCCTCTTCTTTGCGGCCCATTTCACCGAGGCTGATGGCCAGGTAAAACTGCGCCTTGGTATTGTCGGGATGACTGACCAAAATGGCCTGGAACCGCTCTACCGCCCGGTTATACTGACCGGAGCGCATCGACAACAGACCCATGTTAAATAGTGCCAGTTCATTCGTCGGATCTTCCTTCAGCACATCCCGCAACAGCATAATCCCCTGCATCGGCGTTTCGGTCGTAACATACGTCATCGCCATATTTGCCTTGGCAGCCAGCAGATTGGGATTACTGTCGAGTGCTTTCTGGTAAAACTCCCGGGTCTTTTTCCCCAGGTTCGCCAGTTTCTGATTGTCGACGGCAAACCCGTAGGCTTCATAATACAAATCGCCGGTTCGGAGCATGTTGGCTTCCGTTGGAGCCAGCGTCACCAGTTGTTCGGCAATTCGGGCAGCACTGTCATACCGACTCACTTTCCGATACGCCTGAATCAGTTCGTTCCCCACAACCGGTTTTTGTTTGTCCTCCGCCGATTCAAAACGGCGGCTCAACCGGTTCAGTTCCTTCTGCTGTTCAGGCGCCAGACTGGCCGTGTGCAGATCAGAACGATCCGTACGCAGCACCGCCGTATCCCGCACGGCCGTTTCCGGATCCGTCGTCTTTTCGTTGGTCAATTTCCGGTCTTCGTTACGAACCACTACATTGGGCAGGCTGTATAAGCCCGCCGTCAATAGGATACCAACACCGATGACTAGAAAAATAGATTTGTTCATGGTAATAGAGATGAGATGGTAGACCAGAGAAACGAGATAATTCTCCGTTCTAACATCTCACCTCTTTTGTCATACAATGATTAAACTGAAACGTTTTCGTTCCGTTTAACCTGGGTTTTAACTTGCTCAACAAACACTTTGGCCGGTTTGAAGCTCGGGATAAAATGCTCATCAATGACCATCGCCGTGTTTTTGGAGATGTTCCGGGCCACTTTACGGGCTCTCTTTTTGTTGATAAAACTACCGAACCCTCTCACGTAGATGTTCTCATTCTTCGCCAGATTATTCTTGATCACGGTAAAGAATGTTTCAATGGTGTGTTGAACATCTGCCTTGTCGATTCCTGTCTTCTCGGCAATTTCTGCGATTACGTCTGCTTTCGTCACGTTCGTACTAAACTTTAAGGTTCAATCAGTTGTTGAAAAAAAAGCCTCTCCAAATTGGGAGCACAAAGGTAGATTTTTCCTGTTAGAGAAAAAACACTCTACCTTGTTTTTTCTTCTCAACAACACCAAGTTACGAATTGTTTTGGATTGGTTTTCAGACTCCGACGACACAAGAATCGATTTTGCCGCTACCCTGACAGGGTGGTATGCGCATCACAAACGGGATTTGCCGTGGCGTCACACCCGCAACCCCTATTTCATCTGGTTATCAGAGGTTATTCTGCAACAAACGCGCGTAATTCAGGGCCGGCCCTACTACGAACGCTTCGTGGCTGATTACCCCACGGTTCAGTCGCTGGCCGACGCCGACGAGCGTGAGTTGCTGCGGCTCTGGCAGGGACTGGGCTATTATTCCCGGGCCCGAAATATGCACAAAACCGCGAAGTACATCGCCGGCGAATTAGCCGGTCAGTTTCCAGAATCGTATGTGGAACTGCTGAAGCTGCCCGGAATCGGCACCTACACGGCGGCCGCCATTGCCTCATTTGCGTTCGATGAAAAAGTGGCCGTGGTCGACGGAAACGTATACCGGGTGCTGGCCCGGGTGTTCGGCATCGAAGAAGACATTACGACGACGACCGCAAAAAAAACCTTCTCAGCCCTGGCGAACCGGCTGATTCAGCAGTCTGACAATCCGGCGACCTACAACCAGGCGATTATGGAATTCGGTGCGATTCAGTGTACGCCGGTTTCGCCGGACTGCCTTTTGTGCCCCTTGCAGCAGCAATGTCGCGCCTATCTGACGGGCCGACAACGAATGTTACCGGTCAAAAGTAAGAAAACCGCCGTCCGCGAACGGTTTTTTAACTACATTGTGATCCGTCAGGGCGACCGCATTGCGTTGAAAGAGCGGACTCAGAAGGACATCTGGCAGCATCTGTACGATTTTTGCCTGATTGAAACCGAAGAGCCGATGGAAGCGTTTCGGGAATTACCGGAAGGAAGCGTGCTGAACTGGGTGTTGCAGGAAGGCATTCTGAAGGGATTATCCGACGAACGAACGCACGTTTTAACCCACCAAAAGATCCGCGCACGGTTCTGGCTGGTGGAGGTGCCGGAGGGTCGAAAAGTGGAGCTCCCGGACGGGTTAACTTTTTGTAAACCGTCTGAAACAGAACGGTTACCAAAGCCAATTTTAGTCGTGGATTATTTGAAAAGTCTTCGTTTTTAGCTACTTTTACTTAGTAAATTAGCATCCATTCACCATTTTATTTACCGTTTTATGGCAAGCATGAACAAAGTGATTCTGATTGGCAATGTTGGTAACGATCCTGAAGTCCGCTACCTGGATGGAGGGTCAGTGGTTGCCAAATTTAGCGTTGCCACAAACGAACGCTACACCACCCGCACCGGAGAGCAAGTCGACCAAACTGAATGGTTTCGGGTCGAAGTTTGGAATGACCAGGCTAAAACCGTTGAAAAATACGTCCGAAAAGGCAACCAGATTTATGTGGAAGGCCGGCTGAAAACCGAGACCTATACCGACCGCGAAGGCAAGGAACGTTTCTCGCTGACGGTTCGGGCCACGACGTTCCAATTCCTGGGCAGTGCCCGCCAGGATGGCGCGGAAGGCGGTGGCGAGTCCTACGCCGAATCGGCTCCGGCTTCCCGGCAACAGGCCGCTCCCCAACCAGCACCCGCCCGGCAAGCCCCGCAGCCCCAGGCGGCTGCGCAACCGGCCCCTCGGCCCGCTCCGGCAGCCCGAAAACCGGAACCGGTTCCCGACGATATGAATAACGCAGGCGACGACGATTTACCGTTCTAAGCCCGTGTTTTTGATCACCTATACGCAATTTCATGGATAGCGATCCCCTCTCGAGTAAGGTGCTCCCGGCTGATGCCTGGGGCACCTATCTTAGTTTTTACGGCCCTTATGCCGCCATTCTGATTGTCTTACTGGCCCTGGCGGCCATTGTTTCCGCTTCTGAAGCCGCCTTTTTTTCCCTTTCGTCCGACGACCGCGCCATTTGCCGCAGCAGCGATGACGTAGCCGAACGCCGGATCATGAATCTGCTCGACCGGCCCCGGCGGCTCCTGGCTTCTCTCCTCATTTTCAACAACTTATTAAATCTGGCGATTGTCGTGATCGTCACCTACCTCGTCTGGAAACTCAGCCAGCTCGACCCGACCTCCGGCTGGGTACTAGCCAGTTTAACGGCCGTGTTGACCCTGACGATTGTGCTGTTTGGCGAGATCATTCCGAAGGTGTACGCCAGCCAGAACAGCTTGTCGGTAGCCCGCCGGACGGCTCCGCTGGTGGCACTGGCCTCCACCCTCTTCCGGCCTTTGTCAGTGTTGCTGGTCAGTTTGACGAGTGTGATCGATCAGCGAATCCGGCGACGAGGCTACAAGGTTTCGATGGTGGAACTCAACCAGGCCGTTGAGTTAACCAGCCGTGAATCAACCCACGAGGAGCGCGAACTGATCAAAGGCATTGTCAATTTCAGTAACCTGACGGCCCGGCAGGCCATGCGGGCCCGGGTCGACATTACGGCTTTCAGCGAAGACCTGACCTTTACGGAATTAATGGCCCAGATCAACCAGTCGGGCTATTCGCGGGTGCCGGTCTACAAAGAATCACTGGACGAAATCGAGGGCATTCTCTACCTCAAGGATTTGTTACCGCACCTGGATAGCGACGATTCGTTCCGCTGGCAGACGCTGATCCGTCCGGTTTTCTTTATTCCGGAAACCAAAAAAATTGACGACCTGCTCCAGGATTTTCAGAAACGCCGGGTACACATGGCGATTGTGGTGGATGAATACGGCGGTACCCGCGGCCTTATTACGCTGGAAGACATCATCGAAGAGATTTTTGGCGACATCAACGACGAGTTTGACGAAGAAGAGCCCGTTCCGTTCCAGCGTGTCGATGACCGGACAATTCGGGTGGAAGGAAAAATCCTGTTAACGGACATTTGCCGGGTTTTGCAAGTCGATATTACCTACTTTGATGAGGTCAAAGGCGAAAGCGAGTCGCTGGGTGGTTTGCTGCTCGAATTGTTCACCCGCGTTCCCCAGACGGGACAGGAGGTTAGCTACGGCGAGTTCACGTTTAAAGTCCTTTCGGCCGATGACAAGCGAATCCAACACGTTGAAATTGTCGGACCGGAAACACCCAGTTAATCAGCAAGCCAATCGCTCATTCTGGCTATGAACCAACCCCCTTTACCGCCCGACCTGTTCATCTTCCAGTGTTTCGCCGGACCCGATGCCGGCAAAACCATCGTCCTGACGCCCCACGTCCGTTTGTTGCTGGGCACCGGAATCCAAAGCAGCTACCGGCTCGATGATCCGTATGTCGCCGAACAACACCTGAGTCTTTTCTTCGACGGAGTCCTAATCCAATTCCATACCGTTGATAACCAATACATTCGACTCAATGGTGTCCCGGCTATGGCGGGAGAATTGGCGTTGGGAGTCGACGCCCTGCAACTGGGAACGTCGCTCTGGCGGCTGTCGAAACCAACGCCGTCGACCACATCCGAAAACCAGTTTGCCGAACCTTTCCAGCGGTTTTCCAATTTCGCCGGGATCGACCAGCTCGACAAGGATTTCAGCCTCAAAGCCATCTTCTCCCGAATCGGCGAAAAGCGGACGGACGACGACATTGAGAACGCCTTCACCGTAGGCACACGGGAAACCACCCCTCCCCTTTCGAAAATCGCGGCAAACTGGCCGCAGCCCTGGCTTTTTGCCCGAATGGCCAGTGCTTCTCTCCTCATTTTCTGGGGATTGTACATCGGTGCCGCGCAGTTCAGCAACATCATTGTCATTCCCGGCTTGCTCTTCATCGGTGCTTTTGCGGTTCCTTTTGCTTGCCTGATTTTTTTCTGGGAAATGAACGCTCCCCAGAACGTTTCGCTCTACCAGACGGTGAAGCTGCTGTTTATGGGCGGTATCCTGTCCATCCTGATCTCCCTGCTGTTTTTCAGCAATGTCAGCTTTTTGTCCAGTTGGCTGGGCGCATCGAGTGCCGGGATTGTGGAGGAAACCGGGAAGTTGCTGACGGTTCTGGCCCTGATGCGGAATAAACGGAAATACCCCTGGATTTTGAACGGCCTGCTGTTTGGTGCGGCCGTTGGAACCGGTTTTGCCGCTTTTGAATCAGCGGGTTACGCCTTTGTGGCGTTGCTGGAATATGGTTCCGTCGATGTCGCACTGGGCAACATTGTGGTGCGGGGCATTCTGGCCCCGTTCGGCCACATCATCTGGACGGCCACTACGGCAGCAGCCATCTGGCGGCTCAAACGTTTTGATAAGTTCCGGTGGGAGTTGTTGCAGGAAAAGTCGTTCATCCGCTTATTTCTCCTCGTGGTCGTTATGCACATGCTCTGGAACGCCGGTTTCGATCTGCCGTTGCTGCCGTCCATTTTTGGCATTCAGTTCAAACACATCCTGCTGGGATTACTGGGTTGGGTGATTGTGCTGAGTCTGATTCAGGAAGGACTGAAGCAGATCAAAAAGGCACAGAAAGAAGGGAACAGCGCATTGATCACGTATTGACACTTCTACGGAACGCGGTTTTTATTAGCCACCGCGAATTTGATTTCAAGAAATAGCCATTCACCCGATTTAATCATTGATTGAATGGCTTATCTGATCCGGTTGGCTTCTATTCCCGCAAACCTATACCTATTCACAGATCCGATTGTAATTAACAAACAACCAGCGGGTTGAAGTAGATATTCGTTTTTCAAATTTGTACTTTAGTAACACAACCTAAACGTTTTTACGCATGAAAAGGCGACTGTTACTGTTGAGCTTCCTGACCAGTTTTTCTCTCGCATCCGTTGCCCAGCAGGATGACAAACCGGATTTAGCGGTGGTAAAACAAATTCGGGAAGAGGGGCTGACGCGCTCCAAGGTTATGGAAACCGCCTTTTACCTGACGGATGTCAACGGCCCGCGCTTGCAGGGCCCCGGTTTTATGAAAGCCGCAAACTGGTCGAAAAACAAACTGGCGGAATGGGGACTGCAAAACGCCAAACTTGAATCCTGGGGCGAGTGGGGAAAAGGCTGGGAGATCGAGCGCAGCTACATCGCCATGACGGCCCCCTACTATAAAACCATCATCGCCGTGCCGAGAGCCTGGAGCGGGGGGACGGAAAAAATGCAGCAGGCCGAAGTGCTGTACATCGATGAGTCGGACACGACGGCGCTGGAAGGCTACCGCAACAAGCTCAAAAATAAAGTCATTCTGCTCCACCAGCCATTCGCCATCAGCCCCTCCTTCAACGCTGATGCCAAACGGTTTACCGAAAGTGATCTGGAAAAAATGGCAAAAGATGAATCGGTC
This sequence comes from Larkinella fluvii, assembly GCF_051857545.1. NCBI lineage: Bacteria > Pseudomonadati > Bacteroidota > Cytophagia > Cytophagales > Spirosomataceae > Larkinella > Larkinella fluvii. The sequence continues at coordinate 511,078 of NZ_JBPZHB010000008.1, forward strand.
GCCCGCGATTCGTCCTACCGCAGCCTGATTGCGGCCATGCGAACCCGCAACGCGTTCAACCAGAAAATGCGCAAACTGGCGAAACAGGGCGGTGCGCTGGCCATCCTGAACACCAGCCAGCTCAGCAAAGACGGAACCCTGTTTGTCAGTGGCGATTTTGCCAATGCGGCCACCGGCATTGCCCACGACGAGTTGGCCGACCTGACCATTTCGGTGGAAGATTACCTGTCGCTGAGCCGGATGGCAAAAGCGGGCGTGCCGATCAAACTCGAACTGGATGTCAAAACCAAATTCTATACGACCGACACCAAGGGCTACAACGTCATTGCCGAAATACCGGGGTCGGACCCCAAGCTGAAAGACGAAGTGGTGATGCTCGGCGCCCACCTCGATTCGTGGCATGCCGCCACGGGCGCGACCGACAATGCTGCCGGTTGTTCGGTGATGATGGAAGCCGTCCGGATTCTGAAAACACTGGGCCTGAAACCGCGTCGCACGATCCGGATTGCCCTCTGGAGCGGAGAAGAGCAAGGCTTACACGGTTCCAAAAATTACGTCACAAAACACTTTGTCGATCCGGCTACGAACAAACTCACGAAGGAAGGGGAGCAACTGGCCGCCTACTTCAACGTCGACAACGGAACCGGTAAGATCCGGGGAATTTACCTGCAAAACAACACCGCTGCGGGTCCGATTTTTGCCAAATGGCTGGAGCCTTTCCACGATTTGGGAGCCGCGACCATTGCCCCCAAAAGCAGCGGAGGAACCGACCACGTGTCGTTCGATCGGGTGGGACTAGCCGGTTTTGGGTTTATCCAGGATGGCATCGAATACAGCACCCGCACGCACCACACGAACATGGATACCTACGACCACCTGATCGCCGATGACCTGAAACAGGCCTCTACGATTGTCGCATCATTTGTGTACAATGCGGCCATGCGCGACCAGAAAATACCGTTAAAGAAACCCGCCCTGGGCGACGCTGGCCGGTAATTCTTAAAATCGTTTACCCCAACTCCCTAAATGGGCTTTCAACAAGTCTACAAAAGCCCTTTAGGGAGTTGGAGCAACATTACAACCCGATTACGACGCTTTCTACCAACAGAATCAGGAAGGCTGCGGCCGAGATGATCAACCCCCACTCTTTGATGCGGGTCAGCAACTGCCGACTCTCTACCTGACTTTGAAAGATCCCAATGAGGTGTTCGGCGATGTCGGCCGTGGCAAACAAACTGGCGATCTGGAGCAGATGCCAGGCATAGTCAAAACCGTCGATACATTGTTGCCAAATGAGGGGTTGAACAAAGAAATAGATTAGTAAAATCCATTCTTTGATTCCAAACCGGGTTATTTGAAGCTGAACCCGGCCAGCAAGGTGGGTAAAAAGTTGTCTGAACATGTCTGGTCATACGGTTGGGTACATCAAATGTAGCAAACATCATGCTATTTTTCCAGACCTGAATCGCAAAAAAATCCAACTCCCTACCATCCCTTTTCTCTCTTGTCTCTTGTCTATTGTCTATTGTCTATCATCTATTGAATCACTTCTTCCCCGGCTGGTGCATCATCAGCGTTTCGATTTCTTCGGTTACCCGGGTCACCGGCATTTTTTCGGTCAAATAGTAATGCGGCCCATTCGGGTCGTCCTGCCAGGAGTTGGTGCCGCCACGGATCAAAAACCGCCCCCGTTTCAGTCCATAATACGGTTCGACACCCCGAACGGCTACCAAAACCGCCGTCTGATCCCAGCTCATACGCCCGTCGTTGTCCTGCTTGGCTTTCGGCATACAGAGTGCAAAAACATCCTTCACCGGACTTTTTAGAGACGGACTGGCTACCAGACGCGGACCGGTTTTGATCTCTTTTCCGATCTCAAATCCGCTGAAAATAACCGGCGTGGGCCAGTTGGCAAAGGCTTTCTCAGACGCCACCGAATCTCTATACACGTTGAATTCCCGGCCTGTCGGAAACGATCCGGCCATCGAAACCAGTTCCTTTACTTTCTGTTTCACCAGTTCTTTTCCTCCTAGTTTCGAAAACCGATCCGGTTTGGAATCCAGCAAATTGGCCATATTGGTCAGAAAACCGACGGTCACGATGGTCACGCTACCGTTGGGTTGTTTGGCAAGAAGTTGTCGATACGTCGCCACGGCATCGGGCGCTTCGTCACTCGAACGAATTTTGTGTGGATACGTCGCCACGAGCATTTCGGGCCATTTCTGCCAGGCGCCATCCACCACGCCCGGCCCTTTGGTGACGCCCGTTGGCAGGTCTGGCCGACCGAAGTAAGTGTTCAAAACGTCGATGACTGGCACCACCAGGTCATGTTTATTGGACGCAATAACCGCCAACGGGCGAGCCTCTCCCCGATCGGCCAAGGCGTGTAAAACCGCCATCGCACCCACGTCGTCGTAGTCGGGGCCGATGTCGGTATCCAGAATGATGGAAACGGGTGGTTTGGGGCGGTTTTGGGCGAAAGAAAGGACGGCAAAAGCCAGGAAGCAAAGGGTTAGGAAAGATTTCATGGAAACAGGGTTTACGGGCCAATTTCCGAAATTACACCCACAACCCCTCTCCGCGCACGAAGTTTTTACGAAGGGACTCCAGTTCGGCTTCGGACGTCGTCAGAATACCCGCCTTTTGCAACTGCCGGAGCCGGTTTCGCTCCAGCGATGACAGATGACCGTCGATGAGAATGGTGAAAATAAAAAGCCGTTCCAGTCCGTGCCGAACGGCATCGGAGCAAGTCGCCAGTTGTTCGGGGAATGCTTCGGTTTTAGCCACCTTTTCCAGATCGGCATCGATGGAGAACCGGGACATAACGGCTTCCCGGAGCAACAGATGGGCGTAATTTTCGGGCCGGGCAGAAACCGCTGCGAACTGCAAAACGCTGGGGAGCAGTTGCCGAAAAGCCGGTTCACGGCCAAACTCCTCGACGAGTTCGTTGGTAAACTGCCGGATGGTCAACGGGGCCATCACCCGGAGCTGAGCCTGTTGCAGAATGCGGTAGGTGGCCCAGCTAATCCCGATCGCAGCAACCAGAGTACTGGTTGAAATGGTCATGATGGGCGTAATGGCCCGTTCACTGCTTAACCGGAGAACCCATTGCACCAACCCGTTGCAGGCAAAGGCCAGTAACAAAACCGTTATCAAATACCCGGACAGCGTCCACGGCAGCAGGGGCCGCGGGCTCATCCGAAGCCGAAACAGGCCCCGCGGAGGGCTGTTCTCGGCCAGTTGGTTGATGTGGCGGGTAAATGACAGATCATGAAAACGCGGAAACTGACACGTCATTTCAATCAGACGAACCGCTCCGGTGTAGACCAGCAGCAACGCATGCAGAACCAGGTAAAGTACCAAAACCGCAAACAGAACGCTGATCAGAGGCCAGTCGCCCAGGGCGGTATGGGTTTTTGCAAACCAACTCGCCCAGAGCGTGTGGGGCAAATAAACGACCCAGATACCGAACACCACCAAAGCCGATGACACCAGCATCGTGGCACCTTTGATCCGGTAGAGGGCATGGCGCTCCGCGTTGTTGAGCACAAAAGGCTCATCGGAGGGATGTTCGGTATGCATGGCACGGGCCAGATAACGAAGTGTTGTCCGGCCAGCGGTGGCCTGGTCGAAATCGCCAGAGGAATCGGTTGAGTCGGACATGAATAGTAACAGCTTACTTCTACTATAACCGGATTCAGGGGTAAGCTGTTTGCATACCCACGGACTTACACCGGATATTTCCACTCACCCCGGTATTCGCGGCTCAGCAGTTTATTGGCTTCAGCGTCGCCTTTGATCACTTCTTTTTCCCCATCCCACTCCACACTACGGCCTAGTTTATACGACAGCATCCCCAGCAGGGCCATGTTGGTGGATCGGTGGCCAATTTCGATATCGCAGGTCGGCAGGCTCTTCGTTTTGATGGCTTTCAGAAAATCGTCCCAGAGCTGGGCAATGTTCTGGTCGTCCGGTTTGTTCAGTTGCGCATCCTGGTGAATCACCGCTTTTTTTGAATCCGCCGGGTAGAACGTCCAGCCGTCCATCCAGCCCATGTGAAAGGTGCCTTCGGTTCCGTAAAAATAGACGCCTACGGCCTGTTGCGGGTGCGTTTTTTCGGCATTGTTCCCGGCAAAGGTCCGGTGTTCCCAAACCGCCGTAAAATCTTCGAACTCAAAACTGGTCACCTGGTGGTCGGGAGCGTCGGTATTATCCTGTTTAATAGCCCGTCCGCCGGTCGAAAAAACCTTTTTCGGGTATTTCTCTTCCGTCCACCACAAAATCTGGTCCATCCAGTGAATGCCCCAGTCGCCCAGCGTCCCGTTGGCGTAATCCAGGTAATTCCGGAAACCGCGCGGGTGCATCGTGCGGTTGTAGGCCCGCAACGGAGCCGGACCGCACCAGAAATTCCAGTCCAGTTCTTTGGGCGCTTCCTCGTCGGCAACTTTCTGCCCCGCCCCACCGGCGTAATGTACAAACGCACGGGCCATGCCAATTTTACCGGCTTTCCCCGATTTCAGGAATTCCATCCCGGAAACATTGTGCGGAGAAACCCGCCGGTGCGTTCCCACCTGGCAGACCTTGCCGGTTTGTCGGGCGGTTTTCACCATAGCCCGGCCTTCGTTGATCGTGTGACCAACTGGTTTTTCCACATACACGTGAGCGCCCTGTTTCATGGCTTCGATGGCAATGAGCGGGTGCCAATGGTCGGGCGTGGCCACAATCACGATCTCGGGTTTTTCGCGGGACAGCATTTCCCGAAAATCCCGGTAGATTTTGGGTTTGTCGCTGGTCAATTTGGAAAATTCTTCGGCGGTTTTTGTCAATTGCCGTTGGTCCACATCACACAGCGCCACCAGTTTCGACTGCCCGGACTGCATGGCGCAACGCAGGATGTTGTTGCCCCACCAGCCGGCGCCAACCAGGGCCGTGCGGTAGGTCGATTGTTGCGCCAGTGTGATCAACGGACGGGTGACCACCGCAGCACCGGCAAGGGCCGATGTTTTCAAAAATTCAGAACGATTCATAACAATGCAGGGAAGAAATAGTCCTCGAAAACTACGCAATCTGTGAGGTAATCACAAACTTTCTAACCAAGGGCACGTACCTTTGTGAAATATGGTTTTGATGGTTAGGGGGTTGAATGGTTGTAAATGGCTGAATGGTTAAAAATGGTTGAATGGCTCAGAATGACATTTTCGACTGCATGGCTAAAGTCACCCAACCCTATTTAACCATAAAAACCATCCTGATCCATTCAACCATTTATAACCATTCAACCATAAAAACCATCCTGAGCCATTCAACCATTTACAACCATCTAACCATCCAGCCTATCTAGTTTATGGCCGTCGTTCCGTATAAAGACAAAAATACCAGCAAGCGTGAGCAGGTCGAAGAGATGTTCGACTCGATTTCGCCAAAATACGACTTGCTCAACCACCTCCTCAGTGCCGGTATCGACATTGTGTGGCGGAAGAAAGCGATCCGGCTTCTGCAACCCGAGAAACCCAAAATGCTTCTCGACATTGCCACCGGCACGGGTGATTTTGCGATCGAAGCCCTGAAACTCAACCCCGACAAGATCATCGGGGTCGATATTTCGGAAGGCATGCTGTCGTTTGGGCGGGAGAAAATCCGCAAACTCGGACACGAGGATAAAATCGAACTCCGCTCCGGCGATTCGGAAAGATTACCGTTTGCAGACAATGTTTTCGACGCCGTCATCGTTTCGTTTGGTGTACGCAATTTTGAAAATCTACTCAAAGGGCTGACCGACATGCACCGTGTTACGCGGTCGGGCGGCACCTGCCTGGTACTGGAGTTTTCGAAGCCGCGCAAATTTCCGTTCAAGCAATTTTTTAGTTTTTATACGAATCGTTTCCTGCCGTTGATTGGCCGGCTGGTGTCGAAAGACGCTTCGGCTTATACGTACCTGCCCGAGTCGATGCAGGCGTTTCCGGACGGCCCCGATTTCATCCGGGTTCTTGAACAGGCAGGCTTTACGCAAACACGATGGATACCTCTTACATTTGGCATTTGTTCTATTTACACCGGAAAAAAAGTATAGCCCTCGGTTTGCTGTTGGCGATGCTGAGTCCGAATCTTCAGGCCCAGTCATCGATGAAATACCGCCGGATTCACCTGGAAGGGTACGACGACAAGACCATCCGCTACGGTTTTCTGTTTGCGGCTCCCGTCACCCGTTTCAACATCAAATACAGCGACGCCTACGTCAGTGCTGATTCGGCCCACCAACTTTATTCCCCCAGCAAAGTCGGTTTTCGGGTCGGTTTTGTCATGAACACCATCCTGAGCGAACATTTCGATGTGCGGGTGACGCCCGCGGTGTCGCTCTATTCCCGCTCGGTCGAATACAAGTATCCGGGTGGAACCGGCAAAAAAGAAGTGCGCGAATCGACCTGGCTGGAGTTTCCGGTTTTGCTGAAGTACAAGTCCAAACGGCGGATGAACTCGCGGATGTATGTCGTGGGCGGGGGCTCGCTCGGGATCGAAACCAACGTGCGTCGGCGCGAGGTGGCCGGTTCGAGCCGGTTGCTGACCAAAAACCGGGATCTGACGGTTGAATACGGGGTTGGTTTCGAGCAGTTTTTCGAATTTTTCAAGTTTGCCCCCGAAATCCGGTTTTCACACGGGTTGGTCAACCTCTTCGAACCGGTGCAGGGCAATGCCGCCAACATCGGCATTCAGAAACTGCGCACCCACACGATAACGCTGTATCTCACCTTCGAATAAACCGGGTGCCGAGCGCGTCAATCAACATCCCGAATGTCGATTCAAAAGCCCTGACGATGAATTGGTTGTAAAATAAGTTGATTTTTTTTAGTGGAATGCTTGCAGAATGCCGCCGGAAGCCACTATATTTGCACTCCCAAACGACGCGAATGAGTCGCCGGGAAACACAAAAAAGGGAGTTTAGCTCAGCTGGTTCAGAGCATCTGCCTTACAAGCAGAGGGTCGGCGGTTCGAACCCGTCAACTCCCACAAAAATTACAAAAACCCCTCAGAAATCATTTCTGAGGGGTTTTTTATTTGTAGTGTATAAATTTTGTAAGTTAATCGGATCAAGTACAAAAGTTGTGGATCAAGTACAAAAGTTGTGGAGTGCGTTGCATTTTTTTAGGTTTGTATTTTTCATCAAACCTGACCGTCTTGGAGAGTTTCCTGCCTTTAGTGGATCAAGTACAAAAGTTGTGGAGTGCGTTGCATTTTTTTAGGTTTGTATTTTTCATCAAACCTGACCGTCTTGGAGAGTTTCCTGCCTTTAGTCGAATACCTGTTACCCGATTTTATCGTAG
>NZ_JBPZHB010000009.1:0-517406 GCF_051857545.1 Larkinella fluvii
AGCTCCGGAGGAGCGGCCTGAAGATGTTTTTAGGCCGCTCCTCCGGAGCTACCACTAGCCGATGTAGGCGATTACCTATTGACAGGACAGGCCTCCGGCCTTAATTTAAACTCTTCTAAGCATTATTTATTTAAAAAGAGGCTGACCGGCTATTTAGAGATAGTCGATCTGCCTCTTTTCGATTTTTAACCAGATCCCGCATTCAGTACACCTTAAGTACCCTCTTTCACTTCGAATGAAAACCTGTTGTTCCCAAAGCTATTTTCTCGTAAACAAATTACAATTTACCAATATTTTATATAACAAAACATAAAAATATTTCTTGGAAAATACTTGGATGAATGTGGTTTGCTGTCTTATAATTGCTTGCAAATAAATATTACACCTTCTATTATTCAAGGATATGGATGTTTATAGAATTTAGATATAAGTCAATGCTGAAGTTTTTTTGGCTCATAATATCATTGTGTGCTTTGTTTTACCAAGAAATCCTAAGCAAATCACACAACAACGAATCTAGTTTTTCAAGGACCGATACTATAGCTAGTATTCAAACCGCCCTAGAAGATGTAAAACTCGGTTCAATCTTTAAAATGTCATTTCCAGGGAAGGAACTTAAGTTAGTACGTAATCAGTATGTTAAAGCGGACTACAAAGTGATCTACCGGGGAAAGCAGACGCTACTTATAGAGTATGACTCCTCGTATTATCACCCATCCAATGACCCAAAAGCGGCTCGCTTTTTTGGGGTTGTCAATCTGTTTAAGAGCATTTCGAAGGATCAGGCTAAAGTTGTATTGGTATTTCACGGTATAGGAATCGTAGCTGACTTTTTGGTTGATCGAGTAGATGAAAAATGACAGGTCAGCAAACGTGCATTGAGTCGGATTTAACACCATCAGTCGTTGGACACATCCTGAATGTCTTTCATTTTCATAACGAGTTAATGTTAAGATTGTCGAGAACTTTTGTATTGATTTGTTCCGCCTTTTCCTGGTATTCTTGCCAGGAAAAGGCGCATACTGACAAGATAGGTTTTACTCAAAAAGACACAATCGCAGTTATCGAAATAGCACTGGCAGATAGTACACTAAATGCAATCTTTCTTGAATCATTTCCGGGAAAGAACCTGAAAATAGTTAGTAATGAATTTGTGAAGCCTGATTATAAGATTGCTTTTAAAGATAAGCAGGTCCCGATCGTCAGCTATGATTCGACCCTCCACAATCCAACTTTTTACCCTATTCCAGCTCGTTTTTACGGAGAAGTCTTTCAATTTAAAGTACTTCCAGATCAACAAGTTGCTGTTTATTTATTATTTCGCGGCACCGGCCAAACTGCTGATTATACTGTAAGAAAATCAAATGGTAAATGGCAGATAACAAAACGAGTTTTTGGGAAAATTTAACGGTAGTTCAGGTTGCTTGATCAATCACTATGCAACAATTCTTTTTTACCTTGCTGATTTTGTTCGGCATCGGTCTCGGCACCAAAGCCCAATCAACACTTCAAGGGTTGAGAAAGTATGTGGACTTCAAACCAATCCTGCAAAGTCATTTGAAAGAGATGAAAAAGCTCAAAAAAGGCGGTTGGACTCCGGTTTCCGCTTTGCTTATCCGATCTGATACTTCTGAAGCGGTCATTTATTTAACATCAATAGCACTATTAAGTGAGTTAGAAAAGCACTTGCCTGCCAGCTATGAATTTATTGAAGGCCACCCTTTTATCATTTATGATGGATCCGAAAGATTGATCTCAGATACATTGAGCTGGTTCGGCGAATTGAAAAGTAAGATTGGCTACCGGCTCTGTGATAATGTAACGTATCTGGAAGAATATAAAAAGCCTGGTCCGAAGGAAGTCAAAATACCTTGCTCTTTTTTTTACGATTCACCGATCGAAAGGTTTACATTCAGAAAAGGGAAATTAATCGAGAAAAAAGTAGTAGCAGCGATGCCGTTTTAGAACAACAAAAACCGACTAAATGCAGTGCTTTATTTGATGGAGAATAACAATTCAAATGCCGGATGGAATGGTCTACTAACCACTTTACTGATCGGTATCGGAAGAAATAAACACGATCCATCACCTCTTATGAATATACAAATACCTTTTTACAAAATAGTTTTTGTGTTTCTGTTCGCAAGTTGTATAAATCAGGAAAAGCAGACTTCCACTCAAACACCCGTGCGGGATTCCACGACGTTCAAAGAAGAAATCGCCGTGATCAACCAGAGTCTGCGCTATCTGAACCCCGACGAGCCTAAACCCACGTGGGATTCTCCTTACCGTGGAGTCATGAGTCAGGGTCTGGACGGGGAACCGGTTTGGGTTGGCTTTATGTCCGGGGTTTTCATGCCGCCACCCGCTCATTTTAATGAACGGGTGGCACGAATGGAAGCGGACTGGAACAAGCGGTTCAAAGGGCTTGATACGGCCTACCGGGCGGTTTTCCGCAACTTGCTGGATTTCTGGAATCCTGACTTCCCGCCCAATCTGGATTCCATACCCGTCGATCAATTACCGCAAGGGGGACCTGATGATGTCGTGTGGCGGCATTGGAAAGGCTTCCCGGCATCTGACACTTACAGTATCTATGCCTTTGCAACCCCTTCCTGGCTGGAGTTACATGCGCTATCAGATGAAAAAATCCTTGGTTTCCCCTACCGGAAGTTAGGCACACTAAGCGTCTCTCATGTAGCTTTTTCACAGGATAAACAATTGGCCTGCTTCCTCTACGACATGTGGGGGTATTCCGTGCATCGCTACGGCGTTGTGTTTGCCCGGAAAGTCAACGGGAAGTGGAAAGCAGATGGCGATTATTACCTATCGATCAGCTAATGTAATTTCGATCAACTACCCTGTCAGGGTCTCCGACCGCTGACAGGGTAATTCTCTAATATTTCACCACCTTCTTCCGCACCACCTGCGACCCGATCCGGACCTCGACCAGATACAGTCCGCCCGGCACCGTTCGGAGGTCGAGCGTCCGTTCAAAACCATCGTCGATTTTCTGGTACTGCTGTTTCAGCACCTCCACCCCGGCCACATTCCGGACCGACAGCGTCAGGATGCCCCGGGACGGGTTTCGGAAGGAAACCGCCGTTAAACCGTCGCTGGGGTTGGGAGAAACCGTCAGGGCCTCATCCGGCAGCGCAGTAGGCACGCCGGTGATCGTGCCGGGTTGAACGTAAATCCGGGCCGTCGCTGTCGCATTGCACAGATCCAGACCGGAACCCGTCACGGTATACGAGGTCGTTTGTGTGGGCCGGGCAATGACCTGACCGCCCAGCGTACTGCTCAGATTCTGACCCGCCCAACTGAAAATACTGGCGCCACGGGCATTGAGCGTGACCGGTTCGCCCGGTAAAATAAACTGTTTGGATGCCGTCAACTGGACGGACGGTTTCATGCCGACCCGGGCCGTAATTTCGTGGGCAACGTTGAGCCCCTGGCGAACCCGGTACCGCTCCCATTCGCCATTGGCATTCTGCTCCCAGGAAGTTCCCAACAGCGATTCGCCGTCGCGGGTTGTGGTCAGGGCCACCGTATCTCCGGCCACATAGGTAAGCTCGATGCCGATGTGGAACGGCAAACCGCTCAACGGAACGTTCCGGTCGAAGACAATGCTGGTGGCGCGGTTGTTGGCCACATCCTCCAGAATGGTTCGGAGCGGCACTTCTTTCGTTTCCAATACCGCACCCGGTCCGTTCTGAAAACCACGGGCATTCCAAACGGTTACGGTGACGATGGATTCGGTTTGGGCACCCTGAGCGGCTTTCGCAACCCCAAACCGGAGCGAGGCTCCGTGCATGTTGTTATAACTCAGTGAATTGTCGAAGAATTCGGAAACCGCCCGGGTTCTTCGGCTGTTTTGCCCCGCTACATACCCGGTTCCGCCCGGTTGGCGCAAGACGGTTCGGGTGCCGCTGAAATTGGTCTGGTCAGCACACAGGCCGACGTTCAACACTTCGATGTACAGTTCTCTGACAAACGGGGCCGACGAACCGGCGGCATTGGAAGCCACCAGGGTCACCCGGAATTTGCCCGGCTGATTATAGGTTACTACCGGATTTTGTTCCGTCGAGGTCGAGGGCGTTCCGCCTTCGAACGTCCAGGTCCAGCTCGTCGGGAAGTTGGTCGACAGATCGGTGAAACGCACCTGACCACCCAGCAGAACCCGGAGGTTTTCGGCCCGGAAATTCGCCGTCGGACGCGCTACGACGGACGTACCGCAGACGTTGGCGTTCACCAGGTTGGCCCGACGAAGGGCCACTTCCATCACCGCCCGCATGCGGGTTTTCTGGCCGCGCGTGAAGATGTTGAAACAGGCGTCGTCGGAATAATCCATGTAATTTTCGACCATGTTGGTACCTCCGCAACTCACGCGCCCTTTCTGGCAACCCCGGCTTTCGGATGCCTGTGTCGGCGTGTCGTCCACAAAGTCATTCCCGCAGTTGGCGTCTCCCCAGATGTGAATTAAGCCCAGCCAGTGGCCCACTTCGTGGGTCAGCGTCCGGCCCAGGTTGTAGGGAGCCTGCATCACCGGGAAGTTGCCTTTCTCGGCATTGCCAAACGACTGATACCGGATTACCACGCCGTCGGTGCTGCCAGCCCCCGAATTGGGCGACAAACCCGGCAGGGTCGACTGGCTCGGAAACTGCGCGTATCCCAGCAGACGGTCGTCGGAGGCCGCGAAATCGACTACCCAGATGTTGAAGTATTTTTCGGGGTCCCAAGACGTGTTCGGTTTTAAAACGCCGTCGATATCCGCTTTGCTCCAGGTCGATTTGCCAAAATTAGACGCACCATTTACCCGGTCGATCCCCCGTTCCGTAATCGTTCCGCCCGTGGGGTTGATGGCGGCCAGGCAAAATTCGATTTCGATGTCGGCACCGTTGGGGTTGTCGTTAAAACCCCGGGTACCCGGTTTCCGGCGAAAGTCTTCGTTGAGCGTTTCCAACTGGGCTTTTACCTGCGCTTCGCTGATGTTACGACCGGTTCCGACGGCTTCGCCCGCGTGTACGACGTGGACCACCACCGGAATGGTCAGCACCACATCAGCCAGCCGACCCGTCCGTTCCAGTTTTTTGATCTGTTCAATGCGTTCCTGGAGTGTCTTTTCAAAAGCCGCCCGGCTACCCATTTCGGGATATTTTGCCCGTAAAGCACTGTCCATCTGCATGGTAGCACATTGCTCCCGAGCCGGCTGACTGGCCAGTTGCTGCCAGGCCGGGATTTGCTGGGCCGATCCGGGGTAGAATCCGCAAACAAGTAGGGCAACCGAAAAAAGTATACGTTTAAGCATAAAAGCAATCCAGTTAGGTCGGTAATCGATCTGGCGGTTTAGGCCGAAATTCATCACCGTATTTCTCCTTTATTTTGTGGTAGAATTGAACGTAAACCGGTAACTGGCGTCAATCGGTTCGACGTAAATTTTGTCGTAATAGATTTCCACTGTCATCGACGTTTCCGTCAGATTCTTGATGGTAAAGGGCAAAATGCTGCCACTGAAAACCGGAATGACAAATTCCAGGGTAGCGTTAGAATTGATCATCGTCCAGCTATCTTCAAAAAGCGTATCGGCTTCGGTCGTGCTGCATTTGGTAGTCCCATTGAGGTATTCGAGTTTGTGAGACTCGTCGGCATAAAAAACGTACCGATCGTCGCTCCGGCAGGGATCAAGTGCATTTTGAATTGGTATTACCCCGGATTTTTCGCCCTGATCCACCACTTCGAATGACACCAGCCGCCAGATTTTCTTTTCAGTTCCGGTCAGCAACTGGCTGTAGGTAATGGGTTTCGGTTCCAGCTTTTCGGAACACCCGGCAAACAGCCCCACCAAGCCTGCTGATAAAACCAGAAATCGGATAGATGTTTTGATGCTTTTCATTATTGTGGCGTATACGTGAGCGGAAACGTAATGGTCCCTACCGAATCCTGGCCGGAGGGGGTATTGAAAGTGGCTCTCCAGCGCAGACTCAGGGTGATCTGACGGTTTTGCGGATTCCATGAACCCGTACCCGACAGCGTATCTCCGCCCAGATCCGCATTGGACTGAACCGGAATCGTCAGGGAATTATCCCCGTTATCGACAAAAGTGAAGGTGGGTTTGATGGCGTTGAATCCAAAAAAATCAGCCATCCCGATGTTCCAGTTTCCGATGGTGTAGGTTTTGCAATCGAGACTGGAAATGGCAATATCGGGTAAGGTAGCGGTGTTGGTCGACAGTTGCAGGATGTTCACGTAAGCCCCATTTTGCCGGGCACCCGAATAGGTCCCGCTGAACAGACAATCATCCTCGATGGTGAACGTAATGCTTTTTCCCAGCAGCCCTTCTTTGCCAAAACCCACCCGCAGCGACGAAGGCTGCACGTCGGTCAGCGTAAACACCACCGTCTGGGATTCCAGAATGTTGTTGGCGTTGTTGATCAGCTTCAGATTGATGGTTCCCGAACTCTGCTTGGCCGGAATCGTCACCGTGCCTCTGGTGCCTTCAATGGCGTAATCCTTGCCCTCGCGGGCGGTTCCGCTGATGACGTAATTGATTTTAATGGCCTCGTCCAACTGCGGTCCGGCATTGTGAACCTTGATAGCAATCGTTTTGCTGTAACTTTCCTTGTAGGTCAGCGACGAGTCGGTAAACCGCACAAAATACGGTCCTTCAAACGTTCGGTCGATGTCCTGTTCCTCACAGGCCACCACCAGCCAGCCCGTGGCCAGAGCGATAATACAAGTCAGTAGGTATTTATAGTGTCTCATTTTCGTCAGAATTCAACCCATGCCGACAGTTCGACTAACTTTTAACTCTTAATTCTTAACTCTTAATTCAGACTCAGTATCCCGGATTCTGTGCGTCCTTCAACGCCGGATTGCGTTGAATTTCGCCATTCGGAATTGGCCAGCGGTCGTAAGTGGCTTTCCAGTTGGGCGAAAACGCCGTCATGACAGCCTGCAACCGGCCCGTCCGGATGAGGTCGAACCAGCGGTGGCCTTCAAAAGCCAGTTCATACACCCGCTCCCGCTCAATCGCCGAAATTGCTTCAGCCTGATTGGCAACCGACACATTCGGAGCTTTCGCCCGGGCCCGTAACACATTCAGGTCGGCAATGGCCCCGGCGGTTCCGGTCAGTTTGTTTTGCTGCGCCCGGGCTTCGGCCCGAATCAGGTACATTTCAGCCAGCCGAATCAGTACAATATTGTTATTATCGTTGTCTGCCGTGCCGTATTTCTGCATCGTCCAGCCGTTGTCGTCGCCCTGCAAATTTTGGGAATTAAACGCTACCGTGGCCCGGCGCGTCCCCGATTCGGTCGACAGCAGGGAAACCACCACCTGATCCGAAGGAATGACTTCCCGACGTCCCACAAAAAGGTTGGTCAACCCAAAGTTACTGGTTCCGGGGTCGTCGGACAGCCCGTAGCCGACCTCCAGAATAGACTCTCTCGTAAAATCTTTGCTCACAATGTCTTCGAAGTTGGTTTCCAGCGAATACACTTTGGCATCGATCACCCGGGTCGCATACACCTCTGCCTGGGCCCAGTTTTTCTGGTAGAGGTAATACCGGGCCAACATGGCCTGGGCAGTTATTTTGTTGGCGTAGGTGCCGTTTACAACCTGTGCCGTCGAACCGGCTTCGATGGTGGCCAGATCGGTTTCAGCCGCTCTGAAATCCTCCAGCACCGACGCCAGAATATCGGCCTTGGGCGTCCTCGGAATGTTCCGGTTGGTTCCCTGATCGGTGGTGGTTACTTTGGGAATATCACCGAACGTATTGGCCCCAATGAAGTTGGCATAGCCGCGTAAAAACCGCATTTCGGCCAGCACCTGCTTTTTGGTAGCGGCAGAAACGCCACTGATGGGTGGCAGCCTTTCGAGCACAAAGTTGGCAACGTAGATGGTCCGGTACAGGTTGCTCCACAGGGAAGCCGGTGCGCCGTTCGAGGAGGTAATCTGCTTGGTGCCCAGTTCGCGGTAATCATTGAAGGTTCCGTTGTGCCGGATGTAATCGGCCGTAAAATCACCAGCCATTATGTTCGTGGCCGCCATGCCCCGGAGCGCACTGTAGGCACCGATTCGGGCCGGTTCCACATCGTTGGGTTCGTTCAGAACCAGGTTATCGACCAGCAAATCGACCGGTTTGGGTTCCAGCACGGTCGTACAGGAAGCCAGCCAAACCGTGGCCAGAATGGCCGTATAGCGAATGAATCGGATCATAGATTTAAGGTGATTCCCACCATCATGGTTTTGTATTGAGGAATGGTGAAAAAGTCGATACCCTGAGCGGTGGTCGAACCGTCCAGCGTGCTCACTTCCGGATCGGGACCCGAATACCGGGTGAGCGTCCAGAGGTTGGTGGCCGAGGCAAAAATGCGGGCGGTTGACACAATCCGAAAGCGCTCGACGTATTTTTTGGGCAGGTTATAGCCCAGCGAAACGTTTTTCAAACGCAGATAAGAGCCATCTTCAATAAACCGGCTGCTGTGGTAGTTGTTGTACGTATTCTGGTAGACATACCGCGGTACACTGGTGATGTCACCCGGTTTTTGCCAGCGTTCCAGGGCCTTCCGCGACTGATTACTCTCCAAATCCGCCCCGGTGTTGATGCTAGACGTACTGGTAAAGTTCAACATCTTGTTGCCATACGAACCCTGAAAGAAGACGTTTAGATCGAAACCCTTGAAGGCAAACCGGTTGGTCAGACCGCCAAAAAGTTTGGGTTGGGCATTGCCAATCACCTGACCGTCATCGCTGTTGATCCGGCCGTCGCCGTTGAGGTCATCATAAATGGCATCGCCCGTCGCCGGATCAACCCCCAGGAACTTCAAGCCCCAGAACGTACCCAGCGGGTGCCCCTGCAAAACCACGTTTGTATTCCCGACCCCATTGGCGGTATAGCCCCGAAATAATGGACCATCGTTGGCCAGTTCAACCACCTTGTTGATGTTCCGTGATAAGTTTAAGTCCGTACTCCATTTAAAACCGCCCCGGTCGAAGTTGACCGTCGATACCATCAGTTCAATTCCCCGGTTCGAGATTTTCCCGATATTGCCCTGCAAGGTTCCAAAACCGGTCGTCGACGGAATGGGCTGGGCAAACAGCAGTCGATCGGTGAGGTTGTCGTAGACATCGAAACTGATACTGAGCCGTCCATTGTAGAGCGAAGCGTCCAGCCCCAGGTTGGCTTCCCGCGTCCGCTCCCATTGCAGGGTTGGGTTGGCCAGGGCCGCCGGGCCTAAGCCCGTTGCGCCACTGTAGGTCACCGAAGCCCAGGTTCCCAGAAACTGGTAGTCTCCAATCCGTTCGTTCCCCGTAAAACCGTAGCTGGCGCGGAATTTCAGGTCGTTCAGAAACCGGAACGATTCCATGAATTTCTCCTGCGAAATCCGCCAACCCACGGAGGCCGACGGAAAGAGCCCGAATTGCCGATCTTGACCAAAGCGGGATGAGCCGTCGTAACGGGCCGTCAGCGTCGCCAGATACCTGTCATCATAATCGTATCGCACTTCGCCGAAGGTGGAGATCAGCCCGCTTTTCAGCAAATTGGAAAAACCGTTATCGACAATACCGGCCGAGGTGATGTACGTAAAGTCATCGCTTGGAAATAACCGGCCCGTAACACTCCCCGACCGTTCCTGCCGTTGGAGAATTTCAAACCCCGCCAGAAAGTTAAACCGGTTTTTTTCGTTCAGCAGAACGTTGTAGGTCAGGGTGTTGGTATTGATAAAGGTGGTATAGGTTCCCGAAGTAAAGACCCCGTAGCCGCGCCCGCCCACGCTTTCCAGATACCCGCCAATGGCGGTTTGCGACGACTCGAACTGGTCTTCCGTCACCTGGTTGTAGTCGATGCTCACCTTGGACCGAAACCGGAGATTCTGGAGCAGTTCGTATTCGGCCCAAAGACCGCCCAGCATTTTTACGGTATAGGTGTCGAACCGGGGCAACAAGGCTTGGGCCACCGGATTGAAGTTTGGAAAACCGGCGTAATTCGGATCGTTGGGGCCATACAATTTTCCCTGTTCGTTGTAGGGCGAGTGAAAGGGCAGTGATTTGAGGGCACCGGAATAGACCCCATCCAGAAAGTTATCGCCCTTGACCCGCTTGTTCAGCGTTCGCGATAACGAAATATCCGTTCCGAACGACAGTGCCGAATTGGCTTTGTGATCGAAACTGAACTTGCCCGACATCCGGGTCAGGCGGTTGTTCAACTGAATCCCTTCCTCATCCCGGTAATTCCCACTGATGTAAAAATGGGTTTTTTCGGTACCGCCCGATGCCGAAAGCTGGTATTGCTGGTAGAGTCCTCTCCGCAAAACCGCATCGACCCAGTCCGTATTGATGCCGTCGGTGACGCCCTTGATCAACCCCAGTTTGTCGGGGTCCTGCCCGGCATTGATCACGGCTTCCCGTTGCAGATCAAGTAACTCGCTGGAGTTGAGCAGATCAGGTCGGCGGACAATTTCGGTCACCCCGCGCTGCACTTCGGCCGCGAATGTCGTTTTCTGATTGGCCTTTCCTTTTTTGGTGGTTATCAACACCACCCCGTTGGCGGCCCGCGACCCGTAAATGGCTTTGGCGGAGGCATCTTTCAACACCTGCAACGACTCGATGTCGTTGGGGTTGAGGAGCGAAAATGCATTGTCGTTTTGGCCCCCGAAATCGCGCGACGACAGCAAACCGTCTTCGACCGGCACGCCATCGACAATGAACAGGGGGCGGTTGCTGGCCGTGATGGAGGTGCTGCCCCGAACGCGGACGGTGATGCCCCCGCCCGGTGTTCCCGACGACTGGGTGACCAAAACCCCTGCCGCCTGGCCTTGCAGGGCCTGGTCGAAACTGGTGACGGGAATCTCCTTGAATTTGTCGGCGGTTACGGAAACCATCGATCCGGTAATGTCTTTCTTCTGCACCGAGTTATACCCGGTCACCACCACCTGCGCCAGTTCGTTGACGGCTTCGGCCATCTGAAGATTGATGACCGAACGGTTGTTGACCGGAATGTCCTGAGAAATCAGGGCGATGGATGAAAACGTCAGGATGTTTTTGTCATCGGGGACGTTGATGCTGTAATTGCCATCGGCATCGGTGCTGACGCCTATGGTGGTTCCCTTCACCACGACGTTCACGCCCGGCAGCGTCGATCCGTCCTGTACTGCGGTTACCCGCCCCGCTACCCGACGGGTCTGCCCAAAGGCCAGATTTCCCGACAGAATAATGAATAAGAACCAACAACTTAAAAAAGTATAACGTTTTCTCATCTACAAATACTGGGTGTTAGAACGAATCTCATGGGCAAAAACCGGTTACTTCTCATCCCCTTTGAAGGGTCAATATACTGATTTTTCAAACTATTAAACGCTGAACCAGGGCTAATCTATGTATACCAAATAAAAAAATATGTAACATATACCATGACGCTTTTTTTTTGTGCAGCGTTGTGCTTCTGCCAAATAAAAATGCCGTACCCAGTGGATACGGCATTTTTAAATAGAGTATTTCAAAATGTTGAATATCAAATGATAAATAATAAATGCAAAAGTACGCGGACGCTCCCACTTTTACATTCAACATTCATCATTTGATATTCGTCATTTTATATCACGTTAATACCCCGGATTCTGAACCAGCAGGCTATTGGCGTCGATTTCGCGTTTCGGAATGGGCAATACCAGCTTCGGATCGTTCCAGTTGAGGGTGCCGGTCATGCCTTTCGTGCGCTTGATGTCGTGGATGCGCAGGCCTTCGAAGGCCAGTTCCAGTTGGCGTTCCTTCAAAACCTGAGCCAGGGTAGGCGCGGCAATCGGAGCCACTCCGGCCCGCTCGCGAACGGCGTTCAGATCTTCAGCGGGTGTGGCCCCCGTGGTGGTCGAAAGCCGCAGGTTACACTCGGCGCGCGTCAGCAGCATTTCCGACAGACGAATCACGGGAATGTTGGCGTAAAAATCCGCCCATTTTCCGGTGTAATACCGGGTTCCGGCTCCTTTCACACCGATGTAATACAAATCCGTCCGGCGTGCATCCGTCGAATCATACGACTCGACAAAGCTGTTCAGCACCTGAACATCCCCCCGGCCAACGGCAGCCCCCCCCGCCGGAATGCTGGCGTACAGGGTTGTTAACCCATCATTGGTCGTTCCGGGGTTGTTCTGCGTATTTTCCTGAATCTCGAAAATACTTTCGGCCGTATTTTTGTTCCGGAAAACCGTCGTCACGTTGGCATTCAGTTGGTAATTCCCCGATTCGATCACCTGATTAACCGCAGCAAGGGCTTTCGCATAGTCGGACTGTTGCAGGTATACCCGCGACAGAAACGCCAGGGCTGCAAATTTAGACGCCCGCAACCCATTGTCTTCCGGCATCAGCGTCGTTGCCTTCGTCAGGTCATCGAGTACCTGCGTATACACCTGGGCTACGGTATTGCGCGCCCGGGTTTCGGCGGCCTGTTCCTGCCCCGTTGTGGCCCGCAGCACCAGCGGAACCCCCAGTTGATCATTGGCCGCCGTCGCTCCCCAGGGCAGGGCAAACAGGCGAACCAGCTCAAAATACATGATGCCCCGCAGGAACCGCGCTTCGCCTTCAAAGGCGGTTTTCTGGTCGGCATCCGTCACTTTGTCCAGCGACTCCAGAATATTGTTGGCCACGTTGATAACCTGATAGGCCGTAATCCAGGTGCGTTGCGCTTCGACGTTGGTGGCCAGCATCTGCCGGTTGGTCACTTCCCGATAGCTCGCAAACGTTCCGCGCCAGGATACTGAATTATCGGAAGCCAGCAGTTCAGGAACCAGGTTCAGGTTGGTTCCATACAACTCGCCATCGGCCAGCCCACCCCCGGTTCCGGTCAGAACGCCATAGGTTCCAATCAAGGCACTTTCAATGTCCTGCGCCGTCGATAAAGCCGTAGCAGCATCGACCGACTGGCGGGGCTCAAGATCCAGTTTGTTGTCACAGGCGGTTATGCCCATTATCATGGCCAGACTTACGGATATGATTATTTTTTTCATGTTCAGTTTCGATTAAAAGCCAAGATTCACACCAAACGTAAAGGTTTTCGCCTGCGGAGGAGTATAAAAGTCGTGCCCTAACGCAATGTTGGCCGTCTGGTTGGTCGAGTTGATGTACTGCGTGTTCACCTCTGGGTCATAGCCGGTATACTTCGTAAACGTAAACAGGTTCAGCCCCGAAACGTAAATCCGGGCGGTTTGAATGAAGGCTTTTTTCAGGAGTGAACTGGGCAGATTGTAGCCCAGTGAAGCGGTTTTCACCCGCAGAAACGAACCATCCTGCATCCAGCGGGATGAAATACTGGTTCCGTTGGCCGCGCCGAATTCAGCACGTGGAACATCCGTCACATCACCCGGTTTCTGCCAGCGATTCATCTGGTCTTTGGTCTGGTTATCAAAATAATCACCATTCACCGACTGGTAAATACCCGCTACGTTGAAGAGATCGTTGCCGGAAACAAACTGAAGCAGAACACTCAGGTCGAACCCTTTGTAGGAGAAGTTGTTGTTCAAACCGCCCGTAAAATCCGGGTTAGGATCGCCCACAAACAATTCCGGAGCCGAAGCGTAATCGTTCGTGGGTTCCCCGTCGGCCCCCTGATACAAGGCATCGCCGTTGGCCGGATCGACACCTACGTATTTCTTGCCGTAGAAAATACCCAGCGGCTGGCCCACCGTCACGTAGCTCAGGAAGCGGGAATTGGCCCGGATGGGCGACACATCCAGCCGCGTCACCTTGTTGCGGTTGAACGAGATGTTGAAGTTGGTTGACCAGCGGAAAGCGCCAACCAGGTTTTGCGAGGTAATGCTGAATTCAAGACCCCGGTTGCGCATGCTGCCGATGTTGCGGGCAATCGTTGAAAAACCGTTGATGGCCGGTTGCGGCACGTTCAGCAGCAGGTCGTCGGTGATCTTGTTGTAGAAATCAATCTGGCCGTTGATGCGGTTATTGCGAAAACCAAACTCCAGACCCAGGTCAAACTGCGTCGATTTTTCCCAACGCAATGCGGCATTGGCCACCTGCGACGGACGAATACCGACCTGGTCGCCATAATTGATGGTTCCGTACAACCCGCGTGAATCGAAGTTGCCGATTTCTGAATTCCCGGTCAAGCCGTAGCTGGCGCGCAGTTTCAGCAGGCTCAGAATCGGCAGGGCATTTTTGATAAACGGCTCATCGTTCAGAATCCAGCCCACCGAAGCCGAGGGGAAAAACCCGTAGCGATTGTCGGCCCCAAAGCGCGACGAACCGTCGATCCGGCCCGTAAAGCCCACCAGATACCGGTCTTTAAATTTGTAATTGGCGCGGGCCAGGTACGAAAGGATGCTGAAACCGGTTTCGGTCGAGCTGGCATCCGTTTTCTGGCTGGCACTGGCGAGTTCCTGAAACTTGTCGTTCGGAAAATTCCGGCCCGTAGCCGACACCACCTGAACATTCTGCTCCTGATACGTCATCCCGGCCAAAATATCGATCGTGTGGTCGGTACCGATGTTTTTCAGATAGCTGAGCGTGTTGTTGGTGGTCCAGTTGTTCACCCGCGTCATGGCCTGATAGCCGTAGCCGGTCGGAGCACCATCTTCCGTAACCCGGCCCTGGTAAATTTCTTCCTGCAAATTCAACACATCGAAACCGTACTCGCTCCGGAAAGTCAGTCCCGGCAGAAGCTGGTACTGCCCGAAAATATTTCCGAACGTACGGAAGGTGCGGGCGTAGTTGGAAGCGTTGTCGAGCTCCACCAGGTTGTTATAATACAGCGTCGAACGGTTATAGCCCGTCGGATCGCTGGGGTTGTAAATGGCCTGCAGGGGTGGCAGGGCGTTCAACTGAATCGGGTTTGAGAAGGCATTATCGCCCGATACTTTCTTGTTGTTAATGGCTGAGAAGGCAATGCTGGCGCCCACACTCAGCTTCTTGCTCACCGTGTGATCGACATTCAACCGCATGTTGTTCCGGCGGAAGTTGTTACCGATGATGAAACCAACCTGTTTGTTGGTCGCACCGCTCAGGCTAAACCGGGTTTTATCGTTCCCGCCGTTGATGCCGAAGTTGGCCTGATTGACGGCTCCCTGCCGGAAAGCCGCCCCCGCCCAGTCGCTGTCGATGCCGGAGTTGGGGTCAATCCCGTAGCCCGGAAAACCGTCGCTCGGATCGTTCGGATCGATGCCGGCGTTGGTGAGCGACTCCGTAAACAGTTCCTTGTATTCGGCCGAATTTAAAAACTCCCGTTTGCGGGTTGCGTTCGTGATTCCGGTGTAATAGCCAATCTGGATATTGGTCCGACCGGCTTTTCCGCGTTTGGTCGTAATCAGCACGACCCCGTTGCTCGCGCGTGATCCGTAAATTGCCGAGGCCGAGGCATCTTTCAGAATCTCAATGGATTCGATGTCGTTCGGGTCGATGTCGGCCAACGGGCTGAACAGTTCGGTGTCGGTTGTGTTGACATCCTGCGAGGTAATGGGAATCCCGTCCAGCACATACAGCGGTTCGTTCCCGGCGGAGATCGAAGCCGCGCCCCGAACCCGGATCTGCAAGGCCGAACCGAGTTTGCCACTTCCCTGCGTAATCTGAACCCCTGGTGTCCGGCCCTGCAACGCCGTTTCAAAGGTTTGTACCGGAAGCTTGGCAATATCGTCGCCTTTCACCGTCAGTTGAGACCCCGTCAGGTCACGGCGCTGTTGCGTTCCGTAGCCCACCACAACCACTTCACTCAGGGCGCGGGTGTCGTTCACTAGCTTCACATCGATGGTGCTGCGGTTGCCAATTTCTACTTCCTGCGTGGTCGTTCCAATGAAACTGAAAACTAGCGAACCACCCGATGTCGGTACGCTGAGGGCATAATTACCACTGGCATCGGTCTGGGTTCCCCGCTGGGTTCCCTTCAACTGAATGGATACTCCCGGCAAGGCCGACCCGTCCTCGGAGGAGGTGACCCTTCCAGTCACCTGCCGATCCTGCGCCATCGCCGAAGCCCACACCAGGGTGATTAGCAGACAGCTAAACAGTAATGATCTTCTCATACAAATAGGTTTGGTTTGTTGAAAAAATGAAAATGAAAAAAAACAATCCCCCGGAAAATGGGAATTTACTTAAACGCAATTTAATGCAATTCGGGTGATATGCAGAACCATATCATCAAAAAAAATGTATGCCTGCATACTATTTACCAGGTAATTTAGAATCCGGCAATCCATTCCCAATCACCAAAAATACAATAATTGCCTAATAATCAAAAGATTACCCATTTTTTCTGATTTATTTAAAATACCTTCCTGCGGCACAGGCAGGATCGGGTATTTACTCCGGTCAACTTTCCCAATGGGTGACTCCCGGCATCGATCCCTGGTTGGAATTACACTCATAATCCTATTAGAAAGATTAAATATTTTATTTAATCTTTACCAAAGACCGGTTAAATCGGAAGGTGTGCTTCCGATTTAACCGAATTGCCAGTCATAGAAACACTTAGTTTATGATTATCGATATTCAGTAACAAAGGAAAGCTGGAATACCCCGAACGCCGTTGCGTCAGACCGATTTGGAATAAAACGCTTTCAGGTTATCGCGGTAATTGCGTGTCCACTTCAGTTGCTGACCGGTTTTAAGTTTAACGATGTATTCCCCGTTGAAATAAGTTTCAACCTCGGCGATGAAATTGAGGTTGACGATGTAGGAGCGGTTGATTCGCACAAAGTCGGTCGGATCAAGCCGTGTCTCCAGGCTCGTCAAGCTGTCGTAAATCGTGTGCCGCTCCTGGGCCGTGTGCAGGGTAATGTAATTGCCATCGGCGTCCAGGTAACTAATGTCGTCGGCCTTCACCAGATACATCCGGCCGGTTTCTTTCACCAGAATCCGGCGCAGATAGGCCCCGCTGGGTTGCGCAGCCTGTTCGCTCATCAACTGACTCACCAAGGCCTCGATTCGGGGCTGGGTCCGTTGCGAAAGCCGCTCCTGCACCCGCCCCAGTGCCTGGTGAAAGCGCACTTCATTGAACGGTTTCAATAAATAGTCGATGGCGTTGACCTCAAAAGCCCGCAAGGCGTACTGATCGTAGGCAGTGGTGAACACCACAAACGGCTGGTGGTGGGGCCAGATTTCTTTCAGCACCTCAAACCCGTCGAGTTCGGGCATCTGAATGTCCAGAAAAATCAGATCGGGGCGGTGTTGAAGAATCTTGATGACGGCTTCGGTGCCGTTGCCCGCTTCGCCCAGTACCGTAACCGACGGATCGGCCTGCAAAAAGGTGCGAATGACACTCCGGGCCAGCATTTCATCGTCAATGATGAGCGAGCGATAGGTTTTCATGCGTAGAGTTGGTGAGCAAACGAGGTTCGCAGGGAAATAAAAGCGTTACGATGGTGCTGCCACCCTGCGGTTGTTCGATGGTAAAATGAGCCGCATCGCCGTAGGCCTGACGGAGTCGCAGACGCGTGTTATTCAGTCCAAGACCGCCCCCCTCCCGTCTTTTCCGGCGATGGCCCATCCCGTTGTCAAAAATCGAAATCTGGATTTCGCCGGGATGTCGGCGGGTGCTGATGCGAATCAGGGCGTCGGTGGTGAGCCCCGAAATACCGTGCGTCACGGCGTTTTCGACCAGCGGCTGTAGCAGCAACTGCGGAACCGGACAGTTTTCGGTGGACGGGTCAATGTCATATTCGATCCGGAGCCGATCCTGAAACCGGATTTGCTGAATCGCCAGATATTGTTGGGTCAGCGTCAGTTCCTGCCGCAACGTCAGAAAATTCGAATCCTGGTGCGCCAGCACGCCCCGCAGCAGATCGCTCAGGGTGGTGACCATGTCGATGGCTTTCCGCGTGTCGTTTTGGAGCATCAGACTCACAATAGCATGGTGCGTATTAAATAGAAAATGGGGATTTAACTGCATCTTGAGCGCCTGAAGCTGGGCACCCGCCAGTTGTGTCTTCAGTTGTTCATTGTTCAATTCATACGTTAGATTCTGTTCTTTCAGTGCCTGGTAGCGATGGGTGTAGGAAATAATGCTGTACCCGACGACAACCAGCAGGTAGTTGGTAACACGCAGTGAATACGACCAGAAAAACCAGAAAGGAATATTTTCGGGGCCAATCGGCTTTCCAATTTCGTAGGCATACAAGGGCGAAACGAGCAGATACGCGACACTGGAAACCAGCAGCGAAAAACCCGAGGCAATGAGCACGTGAATGGACAACGATTTGATCCACGCGCCTTTGCGTTCCAGCAGCCGGATCGGGAAACGCTGTGCGGCTTTCAGAATCAAGGGCGTAAATCCGAGCCACATCAGATACGTAATGAACCATTCGACCGATTCGGCGATGTACATTTTCGATTTACTGCCCAACAACCAAACCAGCGTACTCTGAACGTACGAGAATAGGGCCAGAACACCCCAGAAAACCAGCGAATAACGCCAGAACTGGCGGCTGGTAATCGGGATGCTGGCCTGCTGCAAAAGTTTATTGATGAAGTTTGTCATTGGGATTCGTATAGGTACGGGTTAATTCATCCGGCGTTGTTCCTCCTCAGAAACCGTCCGGCGGTTCCCGGCTCCTTTTAATTCCCGGTTTCCAAAATGGTAGGTGAACGTCAGGCGGGCGACGCGGGTTTCGGCGTAGGATGCAAACCGGAAATCCATTTGCTGGAACTGCAGCGTTCCCCGATAGCGCTGCGTCTGAAACAGATCGCCCCAGTTGAAACGCAGAACGGCTTTTTTCTGCCACAAACTTTTCTGGAAGCCGATGCTCACCTGACCATACGCCCGCATTTTGTTCTGGCTGTAGACGTACGGCGAATTATAAGAGGCCGCCAGTTCAGCCGACAGGCCGTGCGGAAAAACGAACGTATGGTGGCTGGTCAGATTGGCCGACGTCCAGGTCGTGTTCAGTGGTGTTCCGCCCACCCCGGATTGGTAGGAACTGTACGACAGATTAGCGGTATTGCGGGCCGACCACCAACGGGCAAATCGCACAGGCGTACTCAGATTCAGCCCCAAAACCGTTTGTTTCGCCAGATTGACGAGCGTAACCCGCGTGACGCCGGTGGTGTCATTCTGTTCGTTGATGTCGGCTATGACGTCCCGGGTCTTTGCATAACTCACACTCACCGTCGTTTCGTCCTTGTAGCTATAACCGAGCTGGAAAGCGTCGGTATATTGCGGTTTCAGGTACGGGTTGCCCTGCTGGTACATATACGGACTAAAAATCCGGATGAAGGGGTTCAGAAACTGGTAATCCGGCCGGTCGATCCGGCGGCTGAAGGTATACTGGAACTGGTGGTTTTTGCCCACCTGGCGGGTCAGCGATACATTCGGAAACAGGTTCAGATACGACCGCTTTACGGTATGATGGGCCGTTACGGAATAGGCTTCGGTTTGGGTCTGCTCCAGCCGAAGACCCACTTGCAGGGTCCAGTTAGCCCAGTTTCGGCGGCCCGTCAGATAGCCGGCGTGGATCGTTTCGCGGTATTCAAATTGGTTCGTGCGGCTGGTGTCGAGCTGCCAGGGTATGGTTTGTCCTGCCTCCGCGCGTTTGGTCTCGAACCGCAGATCATTTTTGAGCGTCACAAAACTGCTTTTCCAGCCGCCTTCCACGGTGGTCCGCCGGTCGACGGGATGCACGTAATCGGCTTTGGCAGCCCGGATCAGGGCTTTCGATACGGTATGGAGTCGCTGAAAATCCCGGGGACCGGTTTCGACGCCCTGCGGGTTCAGGTAGCGGTTTTCAAACTGTTCCAGCGGCCGAAACGAGGCATCGGAATAATCGACATCCAGCAGCAATTCGCGTCCCTTGCCACCCCGGCTCGTTGTGTCGAATCGATGGCGGTAATTCAGGTTGGCCGCCAGCCGGTCGATGTTGCGTTGGTTGTCGTTCCCGGTTTCCTCGGTAGAGGTCAGAATGCCGGCTTTGTACAGCACACTGGTGGTTCCGCCCTGCGAGCGGTTGCCAACGTTCATGCCGTTCAACAGCAATCCGATGGTCGAATGGCGGTTGGGCGCAAAATCGGCACCAAACCGAAACGAGTGGCTGGTGTTTTGAATGGGTCGGTAGGTATCCTGCCGGATCAATAATGGCTGTCCGTCCGGGGCCAGCCGCCGGTCAATGTTGGCCACCGACCAGTAGTCGCGCTGATCGAATGCGTAGGTACCATACCAACTCCACGGGCCAGTCCGGGCATTGAGTATCAGGCCCGTATTGTATTTCAAAAACCGCCCCTGACCCAATCCGGCAGTCAAATTTCCGTTGAGCCGTTGGGCCGACCGGTTGCGTTTCAGACGGATGTTGATGATACCAGCATTGCCGGCGGCATCATAGCGGGCGGGCGGATTCGGGATGAGTTCAATGGCTTCGATGGTGTTGCTGGGCGTGTTCCGGAGCAAATCCATCACCTGGGCCGCCGACAGATAGGTGGGCTTGCCGTCGATCATCACCAGCACATTGTCACGCCCTTTCAGGCTGATTCGGTCCGACTGCCCATCCACCACCACGCCGGGTGCTTTTTCCAGCACTTCAAGGGCCGTCCCACCCGTGGCCACAAGGCTGTTCTCAACGTTGAGAACCGTTTTGTCAAGTTGCTGCTCGATGAACGGTTTTTGGGCCTTCACCGTCACCTGGGACAATTGCCGGGTTTCTTCACGAACCACCAACGACGGCAGTTGGGAGTTCCACTGGATTTCGCCTACTGTAAAGACACGGGAATAGGTTTTCTGAAACCCTACCAGCGAGGTCGCCACCAGATAAGTTCCGGCAGGAATGGTCTCAAATTCATACACGCCCTGCTGATTACTCACCGTCCCTTTCACCAGGGTCGAGTCGGTCGCTTTCAGCAACAGCAAGGTCACCAACTCCAGCGGACTGCCCCCCGAATCGTGTACCAGACCCGTCACCCCGCCGAATTGCGGAGGCTGGGCCGTCAGGCCACCGGAAACAAAAAGAAGCGCAACAATCAGAACACGTTTCAACATTACGGTGCATGGAAAGCTGTTTTCTGATGAAAACTACGACTTCCCGATGCGTCTTCCCAGACTCAATTGGCTCAACCGGGGGTTTTATTGTTTGAATTGGGCGAGATCGTATCTGAAATGAATGCCGACTCCAGCGTCCTGATCAACTGGGGTTTGATCGTCTGGGTGTATTGATAGCCAATCCGGAAAAGATCCCGGGCGCGACGCCAGTCGAAAACATCGTAACGGCTCAATTCGGGCGGTTCGATCAGCAAGTGGCATTTGGCCAGCCGCTCCCGGGTTTTGCTGCGGACGGCCAGAATGAGACTGCGTTCCAAAACGCCTTTGACGGATGTAATCGGTTTTTGGGTTGCGAACGGGTTGCAATGAATCCCGACGATGAAATCGACTTTGTCTTCGATCACTTCAACCGGCATGTTGTTCAAAACCGCCCCGTCGACGTATTGGCGTTTGTTGATCAGGTAAGGTTCGAAAATACCGGGCAAACTGCAGGAAGCCAGAATGGGCCTGACGAGTTCGCCGGTATGGAAAACCGTCAGAACACCTTCGGTCAGGTCCGTCGCTACCACATGCATCGGGATTTGCAGACTTTCGAAGCAATCGTGCGGTAGATATTTCCGGTATAATTCCTCCGCTTTGTCGAGCCGCAACAGCCCCAGCCGGGTAAACGCGGGTCGAACGTGGCGATAAAAGGGCGTTGTCTCGATAATTTTCAGGATTTCGTCGGGCGTATAGCCATTGGCGAATAAAGCACCGGCAATGGCCCCCGCACTCGTTCCCGCAATCTGATCGAACACAAACCCTTCTTCCTGTAAGCCCTTCAAAACGCCCAGGTGCGCAATTCCCCGCGCCCCTCCTCCGGAAAGCACCAAGCCAATTTTCATTTTTTTACGACGATGACTTCACTTTTGCCCGTTCTTTAGGGGAACGGGGCAAAAGCGAAAGAATAAAGAATTAGTAGACGTATTAATGACGTTCAAATTCGAAAAATTGCGGAAAACCAAACTGAACTTCCTCTTTCAGGTAACGAAGCGCATGCTGGTTTTGCTACGGGATGTTACATATAAAATCTCGTTCCGGTTCATTCCAATAACGCGGCCAACTCTCCTTTCTCCCGGATTCGGATGCCTTTCTCAGTGGCTTCGACGGTGGCGGCTTCAACAACCGGATCGTGTTCGAACACCAAAATCCAGTTTTCTTCGGCCGCCTGCTTTAGCAAACGCGTTTTTTCTTCCATCGTCAACAGCGGGCGGACGTCGTAACTCATAATCCAGGGCAGGGGAACGTGGGCCGACGACGGAATCAGGTCGGCCACATAGGCCACTTTCCGGTTGCCGACCTGAAAAACCGGCAGCGTCATTTTCTCCGTATGACCATCGACCTGCACCAGTTCGACATTCGGAAAGGAAAAACCGCCCTGGTCGACAAACTTCAACTGCCCGCTCTGCTGCAAGGGTTCGATGTTTTCCTTCAAAAAAGACGCTTTTTCACGCGGATTCGGATTTGTGGCCCAGTTCCAGTGCGCACGGTGGCTCCAGTAGGTTGCGGATGGAAAGGTAGGTACGAGTTGATCGGAAGACCGGGAAACCGCCCCACCCACATGATCGAAGTGGAGGTGGGTCAGCAAAACATCCGTGATGTCCTTCTCGGAATACCCCGCCTGCCGAATGGATTTCAGCAGAGATGCCTCTCCGTGAGGTTCGTAGTGACTAAAAAACCGGGCATCCTGTTTGTCGCCCAGCCCCGTGTCCACCAGCAGCAGCCTATTGCCTTCTTCCACCAGCAAACAGCGCATCGCCCAGGTGCAGAGGTTACGCTCGTCGGCCGGGTTGGACTTGTTCCAGAGTGACTTCGGCACAACACCAAACATAGCCCCACCATCTAATTTAAAAAAACCGGTATCGATCGTTTGTACAGTCATAGTAAGGTCGCAGGGTTCTTGGAAAATGAATAATCAGACTTCTATATACACTATTATCGGCATACCATGTCCCATTGGATAAAGAATGGGTCATTAAAATGACATTAAACAGCACTATTTTATGCATTATAAACTAGATTTGCTTTGTATTTATCAGACATATTTAATACTTTTAGGCATTGATTGAATACTCAACGTGTATGAACTTAAAGAATCTCACTGCATACTGCACTCTCCGGGCAGGTAAGAACGCTGCCGTTTTTGGTGCTGCTGGTTTCGATAATTCATCCATATCCATCGTACGTTATTTGTTCCGTTTCGGGTTGTAAATAACCCTGTAAATGCAGGATGGATTCCTGGATTCAATGATATATAAAATTTCGCTTGCAAATAAGTGATCAACCGGAAAGTCCGGTATAGAGGTTCCTTCTATCTGTTTTCGGTTCGCCGAAGCGGTTGCATGGAATGGTTATACTGATCTTTTTTTGAGCCTTACTCTTAACCGGGTAAGGTAGGTAGGACAGAGAAAAATGGTAGCAAAGATCCCCGTACATTTCGGGGATTTTTCTTTTTAGGGCTATTCAGCTTTCTTTAGTCGGCTCTTCGGGTCAGCGTTTGGGGATTGATGTCTACGACTATAGTTTCTCCAATCTGCCATTGCTGCGTCCCTGAAGGCACATTGAGTACGACAAGGTTGTCTGTCAACCGAATCCGAAGCTGCGTTGTCGTCTCCTCAACCTGAACCTCCTGTATGGTACCCATAATGGGAACAGGCGTTATTTTTCCTGCAACTGAAGGGCTTCCAATATCCGTCACCTTTCCCTGGTTCAATTCCAGGATGCGGTCGGCAACCCGTTGAATTTCGTCCTGATGGTGACTCACCAGGACCGTTGTTGTGCCAAACTGCCGGTGTAATCGAACCAGTTCGTTGAGCAATTGCTGCCGGGTTTCGTAGTCCAGGGCCGAAAAGGGTTCGTCCAGTAACAAGACGTCCGGCCGACGCGCCAAAGCCCGGATCAACGCCACCCGCTGGCGTTGCCCCCCCGAGAGGGTTGCCGGTTTGCGATCGGCCAGATTAACCAGATTGACCAGTGACAATAGCTCATCCACCAGTGAATCCCGGCGATTTTCGGCCGCAAACTCAACGTTTTGTCGGACAGTCATGTTGGGAAATAGCGCAGCATCCTGAAACACCATGCCGACTTTCCGTTGTTGCACCGGCAACTGAATCCGTTCCGCCGTATCGAGCCAGATCCGGTCGCCCACCCGGATCAGACCGCTTTCCGGCATTGTCAGACCCGCCAGAATCCGCAGGAGTGTCGTTTTTCCCGAACCCGAAGGGCCACACAAACCGGTCAGGCTCCCGGTCGTCAGCTTAAAATCGACATCGAACAGAGCCGGACCGGTGGCAAACAACAAATTCATCCGGGCCTGTAGATGGAGCATCGGCATCAGAATATTACCCATTTTTTGTTTATTGCGTAAACTGTCAGCAGAATACCGAAGGAGATGACCAGCAGCAACAAGGCGTAGGCATTGGCCGCTCCGTAATGCAGTAATTCGACTTCGTCGTAAATCGCCACGGAAGCCACGCGGGTTTGTCCGGGCAGATTGCCTCCAATCATCAGCACCAGGCCAAACTCACCGATGGTGTGAGCGAAAGACAATACCAGGCCCGTTAGCAGCGACGGTTTGATGTTGGGCAGCAAGACACGGAAGAAGGTTTCCCGGCGGGATTTCCCGAGCGTATACGACGCTTCCCGCAACGACGCCGGCAGATTTTCCAAACCGGCCTGTACGGGGTGAACCATGAACGGCAGGCTGTAAAAAATGGATGCCACCACCAGCCCTTCAAACGTAAACAACAACCGCAGATCGAACCAGGCAAGCAATTTTTCGCCCAGAAAACCGGTCGGATTAAAGGCCAGCAAAAAGTAAAAACCGAGTACGGAGGGCGGCAACACGAGCGGTAAACTGATGATGGCTTCGACCACCGGTTTGAAACGGAAGCGGGTGAAGGCCAGCCAACCCGCCAGTGGAATCCCCACCAGCAGCAACAAAAGCGTTGTGGTGGTGGCCAGGCGAAACGTAAGCAGCAGGGGTTGCCAGTCGAAATCAGTCATCGGCGGGAAGGCAGTTGGTAGCCGTATTGTTGGAAAATAGCCCGTGCTTCCGGCGAAAATAAATAGTCATAAAATTTCTGCGAACCGGCGGTGGCTTTTTTGAGCAAAACCACGCCCTGCGCAATGGGTTTTGCCCCTTTCACATCCGCCCAGCGGCCTTTGCCCCGCAAAACCGGCTCCAGCACCACCGATTTTGCCGTAAACCCCGCATCGACCGCACCCGAAACCAGGTATTGGTTGACCTGTGAAATGCTTTCTCCGTAGACGATTTTAGATTGTAAGCTTTTCAGCAGGTTCTGCTGGGTCAGTGTGTTTACGGCCATGGCCCCATAGGGAGCGGTTTTGGGGTTGGCAATGGCAATCTTCGTAATGCGTTTGTTGGCCAGAACGGCCAGTCCTTGGGCGGGATCGATGTCGGCCCGCGTCCAAAGCACCAGCAAGCCATAGGCATACGTTGTCGGTTTCGCCTGCGCCAGCCCGGCCCGAAAAACCAGTTCGGGATAGTGGAGATCAGCCGACAGAAAAACGTCGAACGGGGCGCCATTCTGAATCTGGGCCGTGAGCTTCCCCGATGAGTTGACGATGGATTCGATCGTCAGACCGGTTTTGGTTTCAAAACCCGCTTTCAGTTTTTCCATGACAAACTGCGCATTGGCCGCCACCGCCACCCGGATTTTCTGGGCAGTAGCCGGGAGTGTCAATACAATAAAAAGCAGGATCAACCGGTGGCGCATGAACGATCGTTATAGTCTGGCAAATATAACGAGTTATTGGAAATATGAGCGGGAATAAGTAGGTTTATATTCCTTACAAAACAACCATGAAACATCTTTTATTTTTACTCGCAGGGTGTCTTTTTAGCTTCAGCGGCCAGGCGCAGAAACAACTGGAATGGGTTGGAAAACCGAATCCGGCATGGAAGGCGGAGGTAGTCAGCCTGCATCAGAAAGGAAGCTGGTTAACGGGTGCTGGCCTTACGGTTTTGGGCACGACCGCCAAAGTCGGTTATTTTGCCGCCAACCGGTGGTGGATTGGGGCAGAGGGAGAATTGCACAATTTGTTATCGACCCGTCTGGAAGGCGGTTTATTCGCCCGGTATTACCTTTGGAATAGCTCGCTCCTGAGCGGTTTTGCACTGGGTGGCGTATCCTACGGTCGGTTTCAGGGATGGGATTGGGACATTGACTTCGAAACGCCCGGTTCGCCAACGCGGTATTCCAGCGCCAAATTGAATGCCGGACTAGGTCTGGAAATGACGCTTTCCCGGCGGTTGGCGCTTGAAGGCGTCGGGAAGGTGGGCAAACTCACCGATGCGGGCTGGTTTCAACCCAGTGTTCAGATGTCGCTCAATGTGTATTTAGGTCGGCGGTAGAGCCCATCTGGCTTGAAAGTGCCGATTAAAATACGTAGTATTGATTTTATTGGATGAATAAGCGCATGGCAATACCCATTGTCTTCGAGGAGCCCAAACGCCGGAAACGCGTTCCCTCCTATCTGGTTTACGAAACACTCAACGGAAAGCCTCTGTATTACAAAGGCTACAAGGACGTTTTGTCAGGCAAGAAAACAGCCGCCGAGATTATGGGAAGCAGTTCGTTGCAAGCGGCCATTGTGACTGCTATTGTCATGTTTATAGGTCGTACGATCAATCGGAAAAGATATTTAGTCGTTTCAAATGAATCCGGCCTTCATGTCGATCATGGGAGTAATTTTTCGAATGATGTAGCCATTTTTGAAAAAGAAGGGCTCATTCTGACAAATAAATATTTCGATGTACCGCCTAAAGTTGCCATTGAAGTTGATGTACAGATTGATCTGGAGAATTTTTCGGCCCGTGAACAGAGCTACATTTACGCAAAAACCGAGCGGCTTCTCGACTTCGGCGTTGAACGGGTAATCTGGATTACGACTCAACCTCAAAAGATACTGAGTGCCAATCGCACTGGCGACTGGATTACCCACAATTGGGATATCGATGTTCCGGTACTGGATGATTGTGTACTGAATCTGGCGGAATTGCTGCGGGAGGAAGGGATTGGCTTATAACGCTTACGGTTTCTTCTTTTTATGACTCCCCCCGAAGCCCTACAACGCATTAATGAATGCAAAGCGAAGCGGGCAACCAGCCTGTATCTAAACGGACTGGACCTAAAGGAAATTCCGGCAGAAGTTTCCAATTTGAACTGGTTGACGGAATTGTACCTCGATTCGAATCAGATCAGTGAAATCAAAGGCCTTGAAAAACTCACCAACCTCACAAAATTATACCTCTCTAATAATCAATTAAAGGAAATCACAAGCCTTGAGACCCTTACTAACCTGACGGTATTGTACCTCTCTTCCAACCAACTTACGGAAATCAAAGGCCTCGAAAAACTCACTAACCTAATATTGTTGGACCTCCAATCGAATCAAATTGCGGAGATTAAAGGCCTCGAAATGCTCACCAACCTGATAGCGTTAGCACTTGGAGAGAATCAAATTGTTGAAATCAAAGGCATTGATACGCTTACCGGCCTGACGTTATTGTCTCTACCTCAAAATAAACTAACTGAAATCAAAGGCCTTGAAACGCTCATCAACCTGACGATATTGTATCTCTATTTAAATCAACTAACTGAAATCAAAGGCCTTGAAACGCTCACCAACCTGACAAAACTGTCACTATGGCACAATAAAATAACTGAAATTAAAGGCCTCGAACCACTTACCAAACTTGAAAAATTAGACCTCTCTCATAATCAAATTACGGAAATCAGCGGTTTAGAAGCTTTTACCAACCTGACGGAATTGAATCTCTCAAAGAATCAACTGACAGAAATTAAAGGGCTAAGCATAAAACAACTGGAAAAAATGACTACCCTTAAGTTAAATGAAAATCCAATTCAGGGAGTTTCATTAAGTGACTTTTCAGACTTGCAAGGAATAATTGGTTATCTCAAAAGTAAAGAAACCGATAAGTTGGTTAAAAACCGTCGTTTAAAGGTCAATATTCTGGGCAATGGCCGGATCGGGAAAACGCAGTTGTTGAATTTTTTTGAAGATCAGACCTTTCAAGAGGATGACCTGCCAACCCACGGAACAAATCAGGTGGCCTATGCGATACCCAACAGCGCCTACCGGGCCAAAGTCTGGGATTTCGGCGGGCAATCCTATCACCACGGTTTCCATTACCTGTTCCTGCGTCGCTCCGACTTTTACCTGGTGGTCTGGCGCAACAGTCACGTACAGCCATCCGACTACGGTTACTGGCTCGGTACAGCCCGGGCCTTTGCGCCGGAGTCGCCACTCCTGCTGCTGCAAAACTGCTGGGTAACGAAAAGCGAGCAATACCGCCAAAATATTCCCGACGACCGTCAGCCCGACGAAGTGGCTTATCCCGCCAGCGAGCGGCTGCAACGGTACGGGCTTGGCTGGTCGGATGTATTTGCCTTCGATGTCCGGCAACTCCCAAAGCCGGGTGCCCGCGAAACGTATTTTTTGACCGAACTGCACCACCGGATGCGGTTGCACGCCGACTCGTTTGGCGACATTTCTGAAAAATGGGTGAACGTCGCGGAGCGATTGGAAACAGAACCGTTGGATGCCATTTACCAGAAAAAAACCGCCTTTCAGAAAAAATATGCAGCCGATTTTGACGAACCGGCCTTCGAGGGGCTGCTCAACTTCCTGGAATTTACTGGAACAATTCTGTATTTCAGAGACCGTCCGCTGTTAAAGAACTATGTTTTTGCGAACCCGCCCCGGTTATCCGAATGGATTTTTCAGTTGGTTCGTGACAAATCCTATCCGCAACAGCAAACCGGAAAAATCAGCCGAAAAGAACTCCAGAAGGTACACCGGAAAGAAAAAACCGATGTCTTTTTTGCGTTGATGGACGAATTTCGACTGATTTTCGAGCAACATCACCGTGATGAACACGACGACCCAACGGATCAGTATTACATCATTCCGCAATTTCTACCCGAATACAAACATAGTTTCAAGCAGGTTTTGCTCGAATTATTGCCGTTTACGTTCAGTCTCCAGTTTCCGGATTTCATTCACGAGGGCCGGATTTTTCAGTTCATAGCCTCTTATGGAAAATACGCCAAAGACAACACCGGCTACTGGAAATACGGTTTATTGTTTGGGTATGAAACCAACCGGCAGCACCCCGGTAAAACACCCGAACAGCGGGACCAGGATACGTTGCAGGTGTTGGTCTATTACCTGGATGAACTCCGGCAGTTGATGGTACACATCGAAGACGGCAAAGGCCGCAGTGAAGTGGCTCGGGAAATATTCGATTATTTTGTTTTTGATTTCCAACCGTCCCAACCCGAAGATGAACCGACGAAAAAACCGGGTATAAAACGAAAAACCGAACCAGAAGCCGAAGAGCTGGATAAAAAGCGGTTTCTATCCCATCTTACCCGCCGAAACCGGGACGCGAAAGAACTGAAAACCGTCGTGTATCTTTCGACCAGTCGGCCTTACTTCATGGATGTGGCCGACACCATGCAGAATATCGAAGCCAAAAACTATTTCGGTACCTGCGTCGAAACCCGAAAACGAATCCCACTAAATTTTATGGCTATCAATCTGCTTTCAAAAGACGACAACCGAAAACTTCGGATTTTCTTTTCGTATTCTCACAAAGACGAAGTATACCGCAAGGAACTGGATGTACACATGGCCATGCTCAAACGTTCCGGACGGATCGAAACGTGGTATGATCGGGAAATAAAAGCGGGTGAAGAATGGAATGATAAAATTAAAGAGCAACTTGAATTAGCCGATATTGCTCTACTCATGATCAGTGCGGATTTTTTGAATTCCGATTACATCTGGGAACAGGAACTGGGGATTCTGCGAAAACGGCTGGAACAAAAAGACGGTATTGTTGTCATCCCCATTTTTACCCGTCCCTGTGATACAACTGACTTTGACATGATGCGTTTTCAGGGCGGACAACGGGATCACCAAAGCCGATTGCCCTGGATTTCTTCCAGTTCAGATAAAGATGAGGTCTATTCCGGTATTGTGAGTGAAATCCGAAAAACCATCAACTCAATGCGATAACCGCAAGCCCTTAACTCCCCGGATTAAACCGGGCCGCATCAATAATCGACCACAGGTGAATCAGCCAGCCGAGCAGAAAAAACCAGAGGACACCGGCCAGCACAAACTGAATGATTGCCATCAGCAACCGCCCTTGCAGCAACTGACCTAAACCGGGAATGAAGAAACTACAGAGAGCAGCCAGCACGTTGCCGCCCGATCCTTGACCTGCCATTGTTTTTGAGCGTTTAAAGTACGATTTCCACCGAAAAGTAGTGTGGTGGCGGATCAATCCGTTCGGTTTATGACAAACGGTGATTCCTGTCCTTTAAACTGCCAAAAGCCGGGTCCGGTTTTGAAAACTTCGCATCCGTTTCGTTCCGGCAGGGCCATTAACCGCCATTCTGAGATGACGATAAAAAAAACCTGCAAGGTCAAAAAAGACCTTACAGGTTTCGGAGCGGTTTCAAACCAGACTTTATAAGCCCAGTAATTTTTTGTTAAATTCCTCATCAGCGCCCGTTCCGGCGAAGTCGTCGAAGGCGCGTTCGGTGACGCGGATGATGTGACTTTCGATAAACGGTGCGCCTTCAGCCGCGCCCTGCTCGGGGTGTTTGATGGCACACTCCCACTCCAGAACCGCCCAGCCGTCGTAGTCATACTGCGACAGTTTGCTGAAAATCCCGGAGAAGTCGACCTGACCGTCGCCCAGCGAGCGGAACCGTCCGGCCCGTTCAACCCAGCCCTGGTAGCCGCTGTAAACGCCCTGTTTCCCCGTCGGATTGAACTCGGCATCCTTGACATGGAAGGCGAAAATCCGGTCATGGTAGAAGTCGATGAATTGCAGGTAATCCAGTTGCTGCAGCAAAAAGTGGCTCGGGTCGTAGTTGATTCCCGCGCGTGGGTGACCGCCCACGAAGTCGAGGAACGTCTCGAACGTCACGCCATCGTGCAGATCTTCACCGGGGTGCAATTCGTAGCCAACATTTACGCCGGACTCATCGAACGCATCCAGAATGGGCTTCCAGCGGTTTCCGAGTTCCTGGAAAGCCGTGGTGACCAAACCCTGCGGACGTTGTGGCCACGGATACATGTACGGCCACAGCAGCGCGCCCGAGAATGTTACGTGCGAGGTCAGGCCGAGGTTCTGGCTGGCTTTGGCCGCCCACTTCAGTTGCTGCACCGCCCATTCCTGCTGTTCTTTCGGTTTGCCCGCCAGTTCGGCCGGACCAAAACCGTCGAACATCGATGCATAGGCTGGATGAACTGCCACCAGTTGCCCCTGCAAGTGGGTTGACAGTTCGGTAATTTCCACACCGATGTCTTTCAGTTTGCCCTTCAGCTCATCGCAATAGGTGGTGCTTTCGGCGGCTTTTTTCAAGTCAATCACCCGGGGGTCCCAGGTCGGTAGCTGAATGCCTTTGTAACCCAGATCCGCCATATATTGGGCAATGGAATCCAATGAATTAAACGGGGCGGCATCACCCAGAAACTGCGCCAGAAAAACGGCGGGTCCTTTGATGGTTTTCATGATAATTGAGTGAGTTAGTGATTGAGTGATTGAGCGAAGAATATTCGTTATTTTTTGACACTGTTCCTGGATTTGGAAAGCATCTTCACTAGTTGAACTCCTTCACTTAGCAAATCACTTAACCGGATTTCTGTTACAATTTCGGTATCAATTAAAGTTTCAAGCCAAAAGAGCGATTCGTCTAATTCTTCAACAACAATGCTGATTTTAGCGAAAAACTCATTTTGACTTCGGGCTCTTCGCACCGCCCGATAATTGGCGGCTGACGAAGATGAACTTCGTAGAAGTTGTTTCCCAAAATGTTGTGCTTCAAACGAATCAGGCAATGAGCGAAAAACCTGAACACATCGTAACATGAATCCCTTCAGGCGTTTTTCTACACTATCTGCAAATTCGCCTTTATCAATCCGAATCGGCTCCATGTTCTGGCGGGACGGTTTTTCACTCAATCACTCATTCGCACATTCACTCAATGGTTACCCACGCCTGTTTCTTGTTCGATTCCAGAATCTTCTCGCAGATCAGCAGTTCGCGGTAACCATCGGCGAAGGTGGGGTACGTTGGATTTTCGGGCTGTTTGCCAGCGGCAACGGCTTCGTAGACTTCCTTGAACATCTGCTTCGAGGTGTCGGGAAAACCTTCGTTGTGACCGCCGGGGAACGAAATCACCGAGCGTGCTTCGGAATACATCAGCGACGGGTCGCGCATCAGGCTTTCGTTGTAGCCGTCGCGGTTTCCGATCCACATTTCGTTCGGCGCTTCGGAGTTCCAGGCAAACGTTTTTTTCGAACCAGCAATCTCCAGTTTCATCTGGTTTTTGCGACCCGCCGAGACCTGCGAAACCGTAATAACCCCCTTGTTACCGTTGTCGAACCGCAGCAACACGTTGGCGTGGTCTTCGGTATTGATGGGCACATCGGCGTAATCTTCCGGTTGCAGCATCTTGCCCGAATACGTTTCCACGGCTTTGAGCGGTTTTTTCCGGGTTTTGTGAATGGTATTGAAATCGGCCAGAACGGCCACGGTTTTCAGTCCGGTGATGTATTCCAGGATGTCCATCAGGTGGGAGCCGATGTCGGCAATGGCCCGCGAGTCGCCCGACTTATCGGGTTCGAGCCGCCAGTTGTAATCCGTTTCGTAAAACAGCCAGTCCTGCAAATACGACCCAATCACGGAATACACTTCGCCCAGATCGCCTTTCTCCCGCATCACCCGCATTTGGCGGGCCAGTGGGTAATACCGCAAATTGAAGTGAACGGCATTCACCAGGCCGGTTTTGGCCGCCAGTTCTACCAGTTCCTCGGCTTCTTTCAAATCTTTGGCCAGCGGTTTTTCGCAAACCACGTGTTTCCCTGCTTCCAGGGCGGCTTTCGATTGCGAATAGTGCAGGAAGTTGGGCGTACAGATGTGAATACACTGGATGTCGTCCTGTTTCAGCAATTCGTCAAAGGTGTAGGAACGGGCAATCCCCAGCGCGTCGGCTTTCTGTTTGGCCAGTTCGGCGGTGACTTCGCAAAGCGCGGCTACTTCGACGTTCGGAAGCCGACGCAGGGCTTCAATATGAGCCGGACCAATAAAGCCCGTACCAACTACACCAACTTTGATTTTTTCCATTTTTGAGAGTTAAAGAATGTATTTAGAGTTAAAAAAGAACACCGTGCAGGTTATTACACAGAGTTAATCAGAGAACATCAGAGGAAATCAAAGTTTCTCTGTTTACCTCTGATGTTCTCTGATTAACTCTGTGTAATAACATTTTCAATTTCTCATTCCACGAATTTCGTCCACTTTTCATTGGACTGGTTCGACTGGAGCACGGTTTCGATAAAAGCCAGCCCGCGAATGCCGTCTTCGGCAGAGGGGAAATCGGCGTAGATCGGGTCGGGTTCCTTGCCTTCCAGGACACTCCGGAGCGTGACGGCGAAATTGCGGTACAGATTGGCAAACGCTTCGAAAAAGCCCTCGGGGTGACCAGACGGAACCCGGATGTGCGCCTTCGCGGCTGCGGATAATTCGCCGACGGCCGGGCGGAAAACCCGCTGACCTTCCTGCGTTTTGTAAATCAGTGTGTTCGGCTCCATCTGCCGCCATTCCAGGCCACCGAGTTCGCCATAAATCCGGATGCTCAGCGCATTTTCTTCGCCGTTGGCAATCTGGCTGGCGTGCAGAACTCCTTTGACACCGTCTTCAAACCGCAGCAGTACGTTGCCGTCGTCGTCCAGCTTCCGACCCTCTACGAAGATCGTCAGGTCGGCACACAATTCAGTGATTTTCAGACCGGTAATGTATTCCGCCAGGTTCTCCGCGTGCGTACCGATGTCGCCCATACAACCAGCCGCGCCCGACTGGGCCGGGTCGGTCCGCCAGATAGCCTGTTTGTAGGAGGTCGCTTCTTCCAGCTTCGAAAGCCAGCCCTGGGGGTATTCCACCACGACTTTGCGGAGTTTGCCCAGTTTGCCGCTCCGCACCATCTCGCGCGCTTCTTTCACCATCGGATAGCCGGTGTAATTGTGCGTCAGGCAAAACAGTTTGCCGGTTTCTTTCACAATCTGAGCCAGTTCCCGAGCTTCTGCCAGGTTGAGCGTCATCGGTTTATCGCAAACCACGTGAAAACCGTTTTCAAGAGCCAGTTTTGCGGGTGGAAAGTGCATGTGGTTAGGGGTCACGATCGACACAAAGTCCATCCGTTCGCCTTCCGGCAATTCCTTTTCTTTCAAAATCATTTCCTCAAAACTGCCGTATACACGTTCGTCGGGCAGATAAAGAGCGTAGCCAGTGGCTTTTGATTTTTCCGGATTGGAGCTAAAAGCCCCGCAGACCAGTTCGATTTCGCCGTCGAAAACAGCGGCCCGGCGGTGGACGGCCCCAATGAAAGCTTCCAGGCTTCCGCCAATCATGCCCATCCGAATTTTTCTGTGCGCCATACTATTGTTGAACTGAAGGTTTGATTAGTTTGGTTGATTCTGACCGGATATTTTGGGTCTCTAAACGGGGAAGATTCAGAAAATCAGTTCCTACTACTCCCCGGTTAAAAATCTAAAAATATAAAATCAGAAGAATTTGGCCGGGAAATTAGCAGGTTTACTTATTTTTCGGAAATTTTGTATATTTCCATTCAATAAAACTTAGCTTTAACCACAAATTTTTCAACTAAACCCCTACAATACACTTATGGCGACACTCACGGCGACAATGCCTGTCAACCAGAGCCGACTTTTCAATGCCAGTTGCTTTGCGCTTATCACCACGGCCTTTTCCTTCAGCATCCGGGCCGGGATTCTGCCCCAGTTAGGAACGGAGTTCGGGTTGACAGCCACCCAACTCGGTGTGATCAATTCCATGTTCTTTTTTGGCTTCCCCATTTCAATGATCATTGGGGGTCTGGTTTATCACTCCGTTGGTCCCAAAATTATTATGATGGTGGCCGTGATTGCCCACACCCTGGGTATTCTGCTCACCATTTATTCCGGCGGCTACATCGGTTTGCTGGTCTCCACCTTCTTCATTGGATTCGGGAACGGTTGTACGGAAGCCGCCTGCAACCCCATGATCGCGGACATGTATACCGGATCAAAAATGAACAAAATGCTGAGTCGGTTCCACATGTGGTTTCCGGGCGGAATCGTGTTGGGTAGCTTAATCTCTAAATTCATGACGGATGCCGGCCAACCCTGGCAGGCGCAAATCTGGGTCATCATGATCCCAACGGTTATTTACGCATTCCTGTATTTCGGACAAACTTTCCCGCAACCCCGCGTCGAAGGCGTTACGTCACTCGGCAAAAATTTCGCGGCCATGTTGACGCCCCTGTATATCTTCATCTTCTGCTGCATGGCTTTGACCGCCATCACCGAATTCGGTCCACAGCAATGGGTCGGTTTGATCATGGCCAAAAGCGGTGCCAGCCCGATGTTGATTCTGGCTCTGGTGACGGGTTTGATGGCCATCGGCCGGTTTTTTGCGGGTCCCATCGTTCATAAATTCGACCAAACCGGCGTCTTGTTAGGTTCTGCGGTTTTTGCCACGATCGGTATCTACCTGTTCAGCACCCAAACCGGAACGTCGGCTTACATTGCGGCTGTCTTCTTCGCGATTGGCGTCTGTTATTTCTGGCCAACCATGATCGGCTTTGTCGCTGAAAACATTCCGTTGAGCGGAGCGCTTGGCATGTCCATCGTTGGGGGCGTCGGGATG
This sequence comes from Larkinella fluvii, assembly GCF_051857545.1. Taxonomy (NCBI): domain Bacteria; kingdom Pseudomonadati; phylum Bacteroidota; class Cytophagia; order Cytophagales; family Spirosomataceae; genus Larkinella; species Larkinella fluvii. Next base: position 35,767 of record NZ_JBPZHB010000009.1, read on the forward strand.
TTGTCGACTTCCATTTTCCAAACCATCATCGGAGGCTGGATCGATGCTGAACGGGCCGAAAAATCAGCAGCCGGTCTGTCGGGCGATGCCCTGGAACTGGCCGCCGGGCAAGCCACGCTGGTCAAAATGACCACTTTCCCAATCATTTTGATCGTTGCGTTTACCTTGCTTTGGTTCTGGATGCGCAGTCGCAAAAAGAGCCACGCCTAATTTGCAACGGGACGAAAAAAATCCTACATTGATAGTGAAAAACTTCCAGCCTTGATTCGCCGACGGGCTGGAAGTTTTTTTTAGTAATTTTTAGAGAAAAATTGGCATTATTTATTAATTGTTTTTATTTTTGAATCAACTATAAAAAGCACCGATAAATAAGGTATTGACCGTAACACGACGTATTTTCCCTAAACCTTACCCTATCGCCAATGAATCAAGTAACCCAAACCCGTAAATGGCCTACTTTGAAATTATCGCGCTGGCAGATTATTCAGCTTTCGGTACTTTCACTCCTGATTACCGCAATGTCTTTCTGGAGGTTTCAATATGAACAGGTGCTGCCGAGAATTAACCCAGTCCAGATGATGATGATGCAGGAACATGGTGACTTGAATGGTCAGACGTTTGTCAAGAACACGCTGCCCCAGCCCCCGGTTTCTAAAGTCCAACTCTAAATTCTCCGATCCGATTTGACGTAACTTTACTACCTTCTCTGTATATCCGATGACCCGCCAATACAGCGGGTCATTTTTTTAGTTTTATTCTTACCTTAGCGCCCCAACAACGCTTCCGACTACCATCTATCACACTTGACCTTATTGTTTATGGAGAAGAAAATCCGCCGGGAAGATGCCCTCGAATACCACGCCAAGGGCCGTCCGGGCAAAATTGAAGTCATTCCAACCAAAGAGTACAGTACACAACGTGACCTTTCCCTGGCCTACTCCCCGGGCGTAGCAGAACCCTGTCTGGCCATCGCCGAAAACGTCGAAGACGTCTATAAATACACCGCCAAAGGCAATCTGGTGGCCGTAATCAGCAACGGAAGTGCGGTTTTGGGTCTGGGCGACATTGGCCCGGAAGCCGGCAAACCCGTCATGGAAGGCAAAGGGCTGCTGTTCAAGATTTACGCCGATATCGATGTCTTTGACATTGAGCTGAATACTAAAAATGTGGACGAGTTTGTCCGCACCGTTAAAATCCTGGAACCCACATTCGGGGGCGTCAACCTGGAAGATATCAAAGCTCCGGAATGTTTCGAGATTGAAGAGCGGCTCAAAAAAGAGCTGAACATTCCGGTGATGCACGACGACCAGCACGGCACGGCCATCATCTCGGCGGCCGCCTTGCTGAACGCACTGGAAATCATCGGCAAAAAGATCGATGAGGTTAAAATCGTGGTGAACGGGGCCGGAGCCTCCGCCATTTCCTGCTCGAAACTGTACATCGCACTGGGGGCGAAAATCGAAAATTTCGTCATGTGCGACAGCAAGGGTGTCATTCGGGCGGATCGCGCCGACCTCGACGAACGCAAAAGTCTGTTTGTAACCACCCGCGATCTGTACACACTTCAGGAAGCCATGACGGGTGCTGACGTGTTCATCGGTTTGTCGAAAGGCAACGTCGTTACGCAGGATATGGTAAGGTCGATGGCCAAAGACGCGATTGTGTTCGCGATGGCCAACCCGACGCCCGAAATTTCCTATCCCGAAGCAGTAGAAGCCCGTCCGGATATTATCATGGCGACCGGTCGTTCCGATTATCCCAACCAGGTCAACAACGTGCTGGGCTTCCCGTTCATTTTCCGCGGGGCGCTCGACGTTCGGGCCACGGAAATCAATGAAGCGATGAAACTGGCCGCCGTTCACGCCCTGGCCGATCTGGCGAAAAAATCCGTTCCTGATCTGGTCAACCTCGCCTATGGCGAATCCAACCTGATGTTTGGCCGGAAATACATCATTCCCAAACCGGTCGATCCGCGTCTGCTAACCACCGTGGCCCCCGCCGTGGCCCAGGCTGCGATGGATTCAGGCGTGGCCAAACACCCGATTACCGACTGGGATGCCTATGAACAGCAACTGGCGCGTCGTTTGGGTCAGGACAACCAGATTTCACGGGTCATTCTCAACAAGGCGAAGTCGGACCCCAAGCGGGTGGTTTTTGCCGATGCGGAAAATCTGAAAGTACTGAAAGCCGCTCAACAGGTTCGCGATGAAGGCATTGCCTTCCCTATCCTGCTGGGTGAAGTCGATCGGATTCGGGCTCTGATTACTGAAAACAACCTCGATTTAGCCAATGTCCCGATTCTGGACCCCCGCGCTCCGGAGCAGGACGAGCTGATCCAGAAGTTTAGCGAGCTGTATTACGAGAAACGCAAACGCAAGGGCAGCAACGCGATGGAAGCGAAAAAGCAGATGTATTACCGGAATTATTTCGGGGTGATGATGGTGGAAGCAGGTGAAGCGGACGCCGTTATCTCCGGTCTGACGCGCAACTACCCCGACACGATCCGCCCGGCTTTGCAGGTGATTGGAAAAGAAGTCGGCGTGAAAAAAGTGGCCGGAATGTACATTCTGCTCACCAAACGCGGTCCGCTGTTTTTCTCCGACACAACGGTTAACTTTAATCCGACGGTCGAAGAAGTGGTTGAAATCACGGAATTGACGGCCAAAGCCGTCGAACGGTTTAATATCAAACCCCGGATTGCCCTGGTTTCGTACTCCAACTTCGGAAGCGCGAAAGGCGACGATGCCCAGAAAATGAACCAGGCCGTTGAGATTCTGCAACGCAAACACCCGGACCTGATTGTCGATGGGGAGATTCAGGCCCACCTGGCGTTCAATACCGATCTGCTGAAACTCAATCATCCGTTCAGCAAACTGGTGGAAGAAGGCGCCAATACCCTGATTTTCCCGAACCTGTCGGCATCGAACATCGCCTACAACCTCATGACAGAGTCCGCCGGTTTCGACGCCATCGGCCCCATTCTGCTCGGTCTTCGCAAACCGGTTCACGTCCTGCAATTGGGCAGTTCCGAACGCGAAATCGTCAACATGGTTGCCATCGCGGTCGTCGAAGCGCAAGGGAAATGAATTAAGAATTAAGAATTAAGAGTTATGAATTAAGAGTTGGCTGACGCACGCTTCCAATTCGATTTTGTGCGTCAGCCAACTCTTAATTCATAACTCTTAACTTTCTTCCCACTCTTTCCGCATTCGCTGGTAGTCCGGGTCTTCGCGGGCGAGCAGGTATTTTTCGCGGAAGATGGCCGCGCATTCGGCTTTGACCGGATCGACATCGAGTGGTAACTGATCACGGCCGTGGCTTCCGCTGCGGCCTTTTTTATCGTCAGGAACCGGACCATCATATTTCTGACCGGTTCGGTGGTTGGCATAACGCCGGGAACGTGTCACGCCCATTTGCAGGAACTTCCGGGCCATGTCCATGCCAACAAAATCACCATTTTTTTTGTAGTCCAGAAACAGCGCGTAAATCTTGTCCGAAGATTCGCGGGCAATTTCCGGGGTTTTAAACCGCCAATGCGGCAGAATCTCCGATTTATACGGTTCTACCAGCAAAACGCCCTGTTCGCCAATTCCGACGCGGTACAACTCCGGACGCTCGCGCAGGTTCAATTCCTTATAGTTCAAATCGTAATCAAATTTCTTTCGCTCGTTCTTCATGAGGTGTGAAACAGGGAACAGAACCCAATACGAGTTGAATAAACCGCAACCGCTATTTTTAGTTTTTTTTCTTCTTTTTCGCTACCACTGTAATAAACCTCATCTTCCCGCGACTAACACCGTGAAAGCCTAACGATGTAATCCCGATGGAAAAGGAATTTGTCAGCCTGTTGAACCGGCACCCCGGTATTCTCTACAAGGTCTGTTCGCTGTATTGCAAAGATCGGGACGACCGGAATGACCTTTTTCAGGAGATCGTACTCCAGCTCTGGAAAGCCTATCCAACTTTCAAAAACGAGTCGGCGGTGTCGACCTGGATGTACCGGATTGCGCTGAACACCGCCATTTCAAATTTCCGGAAGAAGTCTGGAAAACCGCAACCCGTTTCGTTCTCTGATCTGGAGATCCAGATTCCTGATTTAAGGGAAGACATTGCTGACGAAGAAATCAGCCTGCTTTACGCGTCCATCGAACAGCTTTCTCCCGTCGAAAAAGCCGTCATTTCGCTCTACCTGGATGACAGAAGTTACGACGAAATGGCCACAATCCTGGGCATTTCCAAATCCAATGTGGGCGTCAAATTGAACCGCATCAAAACCAAACTCGAAAAACTCATCAAATCAACAACCCGTTAATTACCAAGACCATGAACTTAGAGGAACTCAAATCAACCTGGAAAGCCTACGACGAAAAAATACTGGCCAGCCAGAAATTAAGCGAACGCGTGGTGTTTATGATGATCAAGGACCGCTCGAAAAGTACCCTGGCAAAAATGGAGCGGAACCTAACGGGTGCCGGTCTCCTTATGACTGCCGTCGTGATCTTCTTCGCAGCCGCCATTGTTGGTAACGCCTTCGACTACACAAGTTGGTATTTCTACATTCCTTCGGTGCTGTACATCGGTTTAGCCCTCTTTGCCATCACCGTCGTTGTAAAAAATTACCGCCACCTCAGCCGGGTATCGCTCAGCCAGCAGAATCTGTATGATAGCCTGACAACGGTTTTGCAATGGCACGTAAAAACCCAGGCAGCGTTAGCCCGAGTCTGGCTTCTGTGCATGATGTCTGGTTTTCTGTTCGGCGTATCGATGGTGGCCCGGAAATTTGAAACCTACGGAACGACAAAAGTAATCCTGATGCTGGGTGGACAGGCGCTGATGATCCTGGTTCTTTACGCACTGGCTCGCTGGGTATTTGCTGTTTTTGAAGACCGGCTCGGGAAGGAATTGAAAGAAAATATTCAGGAACTGGATCAACTGAAAGCCATCTCTTAACGGATTCCCTTCCCACTCGTCCGGCTAAGAATCCGTCCAACCCCGACGCCGGATTTGCCCGTATACCCTACACCAAAATACGCAGTGTTTATCCCCAAAAAACGGCCATTCATCGAATATCCGGCCTGAAACCCTCTGCTTTGCCGTACTTTTGAGCGTGATTTATTAAAAATCACATGCGATCCATTCATCCATTTTCCGTACCATCCGCGGGCTTGATTTTACCGTTCCACATTTTCAGTCGAACAACGGTAAACCCGGTTGTCTTATGGATTGAAGTTAGCAATATCTTTGTTTAATTCTATTCGACCCCGCTATTTCCGCTTCCAACAGACTACATTCCCAGAATTATGAAAAAGTTTATACTTTTTGGTATTATTTTATGCTCCACCCTATCGTTCGCCCAGCCTCCCGCTGGCAATCCGCAGGGGGGTGCCCGTCCGGCTCCGGTGATTCCCGGAACGGTAAATCCCGACGCCCCGCGCGGCAACGGTAAAATTTCCGGCGTCCTGATCGATTCCACGACGAACAAACCGGTCGAATTTGCCACCATTGCCCTGTTAAGCATGCAAACCGGAAAGCCCATCGACGGTACTACCAGCGATGAGAAAGGTAAATTTGCGCTTACAAAACTCGTGCCGGGCGAATACCGGCTGCAGGTGTCGTTTCTGGGCTATAAAAACAAGGAAACCGGTAAGCTGAAAATCGAACGCGGGTCAGACATCAACGTCGGGAATGTCGCACTGGCACCGGACGTAAAGACTTTGCAGGAAGTGAACGTAGTCGGCCAAACGCAGATTGTGGAGGAAAAAGTAGACCGGCTGGTTTATAACGCCGAAAAAGACATCACCAACAAGGGCGGTGACGCGTCAGAAGTGATGCGGAAAGTGCCGATGTTGTCGGTCGATCTCGATGGCAACGTGACTTTGCGCGGGAGCAGCAACGTTCGGGTTTTGATCAACAACAAACCGTCGACGATTGTGGCCGCCAGCGTGGCCGACGCCCTCAAGCAGATTCCGGCGGATATGATCAAGTCGGTGGAAGTCATTACGTCGCCGTCGGCCAAATACGACGCGGAAGGGTCGGCCGGTATCATCAACATCATTACGAAGAAAAATACCTTGCAGGGACTAACCCTGAACATGGACGCGGGCGTCGGAAACCGGGGCTCCAACCTGGGTCTGAACGGAAATTACCGGGCCGGAAAAATGGGCTTTTCGCTGGGCGGTTTTGGCCGCGCCAACTACAACATCAAAGGGGGTTTTGAGAATACCCAACGCAGCTTTTTCGATGGCGTAACGACCGAAACCCGCCAGATTGCCGACACGAAAAACCAGTTTATTTTTGGCAACTACCAGCTCGGTTTCGACTACGACATTGCGAAGAACCAGAGCATTACGGCATCGTTGCGGTATGGTGCCCAGAATGGCAAAACGTCGCAGAATCTGGCTACGGTTTTCTTTCCGGGCGGCATCATTCCCGGACAAACCACCCGGCGCGATGTCGACATCAAAAACCTGTCAGGAACCGTCGATTTAAATGTCGATTATACGAAAACCTTCAAGAAACCGCAGCAGGAATTCAGCATTCTGACCCAGTTCAGCCGCAATAACCGCACAAACGATTACGAAGCCGATCTCTTCGGCAGTTCGTCGGACATCACGGGCCGCGACCGGAACGATAACCTGAGCTACAACCAGGAATCCACGATTCAGATCGACTACCAAACCCCCGTCAAAGCCAATCAGTTGGTGGAATTTGGGGGGAAAGGCATCTTCCGGCAAGTGGACAGCGACTATAAATACTTTATCTCGACCGGCCCAACCGGTGAATACACCCAGAATCCTACCCGCCCCAACAACGGTCTGGATTATGACCAGAATGTAGCCGCAACCTATTTTTCGTACACCTACACATCAAAAACAAAGTATACGATCAAGGCCGGTGCGCGGTATGAATACACGATGATCAATGCGAATTTCCGCTCCGAAATACCGGGGCAATCCATCGATATTCCGAGCTACGGCAACCTGGTGCCGAGCATCAACATCTCGAAATCACTCAAAGGTGGCAAGACAATTAAACTTGCGTACAACCGGCGGTTACAACGTCCCGGTATTCAGTTCCTGAACCCGAACATCAATGCGGCCAATCCGCAGAACATTACCTTCGGGAACCCGTATCTGGAACCGGAACTGACCGACAATGTTGAACTTAGCACGAGTGCCTACATCAAGAAAACGTACCTAAACTTTTCGTTTTTTGCCCGCCGGACCGATAATTCCATCGAGAGCGTTCGGACCACGAGCCAGGACGGGGTGATCACGACGACTTACCAGAATATTGGCCACAAGGAGAATTACGGAGCCAACGTGTTCGGGAACATCAGCCTGTTTTCGAAATGGCAGATCGGGGGCGGTGCCGATGCCTATTATTCGTACATCACCAACAACAGCCCCACGCCATCGCTTAACGCGAGCAATTCCGGGGTTGTGGTAACGGGCCGGATGTTTACGAGCTTGAGCCTGAAAAAGGGCTGGGGTGTGCAGGGTTTTGGGTTCGTTCAGGGCCGGAGCGTGCAGTTGCAGGGCTATCAGACCGGTTTTGCTTTCTACAGCCTGGGAATCAAGAAGGACATCAAAGACGACAAAGGCCAGACGAAGGGCAGTCTGGGTCTGGCGGGTGAAAACTTCCTGACCAATCCGTTCAAAATGCGGACGGAACTCAGCTCACCGACTTTCCAACAGAGCAATATCAACTACTTCTACAACCGGGGTATCCGGTTGACGTTCAGCTACCGGATCGGAAAAATGAGTTTCGACCAACCCCAGCGCCGGAAAAAATCCGTCAACAACGACGACGTAAAAGACGGCGGTGATGGCGGTGGACAACCCGCCGGCGGAGCAGCCAAGCAAAAGTAGTTAAGAGTTATGAGTTAAGAATGCAGAGTTTGCAGCCCAAGCGGTTAGCTGATCAACTCTTCATTCTTAACTCATAACTCTTAACTACAGCATCGCTGCGCCGAAAACGCCAGCGCTGTCGCCCAGTTTGGGTTTTAGGAAATGGGTGCTGAGACGGCCTTCGTTGAAGACGTATTTTTTGGCCCGTTCAACGCCTTCGGTATACAACAGGTCGATGTTGCCAACGCCCCCGCCCAGCACAATGGCGTCGGGATCCAGCACGTTGATAATGACCGAAATCGCTTTTCCGAAGTTTTCCAGCAGCCGGTCGATGGTTTGCGACGCGTAGGGATCGATGCCCGCCAGATGTCGGCTAACGATCTCTTTTAGGTTCCGCTTTTCGCCACTGATGTCGCTGTAATACCGTTGCAGGGCCGGGCCGGAGAAAACCTGCTCGTTGCAGCCGCGTTTGCCGCAATAGCACGGGTAACCGTTTTCTTCCAGCGTGATGTGGCCCCATTCGCCCCCAATGCCCTGCAAACCGTTCTGAACAAATGGCTGGCCGTCTTTTCCGCGAAAAACAACCCCGCCACCAACGCCCGTTCCCATGATGACACCAAAAACCGCCCGGTAGTCCGGCACGATTTCCGGCACCGCCCCCAGCGTGGCTTCCGCGAGGGCAAAACAGTTGGCGTCGTTGGCAATGCTCACCGGAATGCCCAGCACTTTCTCCAGTTCCTGGGGCAGCGGCATGCCGTTCAGGCAGGTGGTGTTGCAGCCTTTCATGACGTGCCGGGCCGGGTCGAAGGTTCCGGGCGTTCCGATGCCGATGTGGTCGGGTTGGTAACCGGTTTCGGCTTTTAATACCTTTACAAGGCTGGCGATCTGATTGACGATGTGTTGATAGCCTTTATCCGCTTCCGTATCGATGCGTTTCCGAATCACAACGGCGTCGGGGGAGGGTGCCGACAGCACGACTCCTTCAATTTTGGTACCGCCCAGGTCGATACCCCAATAGGTTTGCATGGAGATTTAAGAATTATTCTTCGCGAATTACGATAAAAGAATTAAAAGTTATGAGTTATGAGTTAAGAATTGGCTGACGCATTCTACTTTTAACTCATAACTCTTCATTCTTAACTCCCTTATGTGGTACGAGAATTTTTTCTACGGACTGGTTCAGGAAGCCTGGAAAGCCGGTCAAACCGACGAGCAAACGGAACTGGAATGCGATTTTCTGCACGATACACTGGATGTGCAACCCGGTGGACGTGTACTCGATATTTTCTGTGGTCACGGCCGTCATGCGCTCGAACTCGCCCGGATGGGCTATTCCGTCACAGGTGTGGACATTTCAACTGAATCCATCGGCGAACTCCGGGCGAATGCCAAACGGCAAAAACTACCCTTAGAAACCATCACCGGCGATTTTATGACGCTTCCAATCGAGGGTGTTTTTAAAGCCGCTTACTGCCTGGGCAATAGTTTTAGCTTTTTTCCGCACGACCAAATGCTGTTTTTTTTGCAAAAAATAGCCGGATTATTACCGGTGGGCGGGCGGTTTGTGGCCGACACGGCCATGATTGCCGAATCGGTCTTGCCCGATTTTGAGGAACGAAGCTGGATGCAGATCGGCGATATTACATTTTTGATGGAAAACGAATACGACGCCCGCGAGAGTTGCATTACGGCTCACCTGACCTATCTGCGGAGCGGCCAGACTCAACGCCAAAAGTCGCGGCATTACATTTACACCGTGGCCGAATTGCATCGTCTCTTCCAGAAAGCCGGGCTAACCATCACCGAACTACTTGGTAATCTGGATGGTTCCGATTTTTTATTGGGCGACGAACGGCTACTGCTGGTTGCCAAGAAAAAGAGATGAACTGATGAACAAAGCGGTTTTAAGCTACAAATTCCGGACGGCGGAACGATTAACTAGACAATTTATTGCAAAAATTGAATATTTGGAAGAATAATTGAGCCAGCGTTAGATCGTTTGCCTAGTAATGTGTAGTTTAACGCCGATTTAACACTGTTAACTTGATGTAAACCGTATGGAGACACTTGAGCGCAAGCAACGCAGCCGGGAGCAAACCCGCGCCGGAATTGTTTTGACCGCTAAGGACATCGCTCGCCGGGAAGGTTGGCAAGCCGTTTCGATCCGTAAAATTGCCGATGCCATTGACTACAGTGCCCCGATTGTCTATGAATATTTCGATAGCAAGGATATACTGCTCGACGAAATCCGAAACGAAGGGTTTCGTCATTTACGACAGGAATACGACCGTATAAAAAAAGTATACCGTGACCCGGAAAAACGCCTATTCGAAATGTCGGTGGCCCAGTGGCAGTTTTCCCTGGATCAGCCCGAGATTTACCAGGTCATGTATAATTTGAACGGTGCCTATTGCACCATTCCCGTTTGTGATTCCATCGAAATGGAAGATATCAGCAATATTATTCGGGAAATTATCTTCTCTTTCATTCCCAAATCGAAAGAGAGCATTCAGAAATTGTATTTCGAGTGGTGGTCGTTGTCGCACGGCATGATTACCCTGGCCATGATGCTCCGGGATCACCAGCCACTGGAACAGTCCGAGCAGGTGTACCGCGACTCGATTCGCCGGTTTGTCCGCGGGCTTCGCTAGATTAATCCTAAAAGCCTGACAATGAACGATGACTATCCCACTGCTTCGGCCGGGTCGATGGTCATCGTTCGTTTTTGTTTTCCCTAACCGACCCACCCGAAATCTGCATGCGCTGCCTATTTTCCTGTTTATTTCTTTTCATTTTTACTACCTCGCAGGCTCAAAAATCCAAGCAGTTCCTTTTTATCAAAGCCGGTAAATTATACGATTCCGAGAAAAACGTTTTTCTGATCAATCAGGACCTAGTCATTGAAGGTGATCGGATTGTTGCGGTGGGCAGTGGTTTGAAAAAACCGAAAAAAGCCCGGTTGATTGACCTCCGGAACAGCACCGTCACCCCCGGTTTGATCGATGCGCATACGCATCTTTTGATCAATCAGAAAATCACGAAGGATGGTCTGGAAGTCGCGTCGAAAGTTCCCGCCGACGAGCGAATGAAACAAGCATTGGGCTTTGCCAAAGCGAGTTTGATGGCCGGGTTGACCACCGTTCGGGATGTCGGCAATTCCGGGCAATTCCTGGATGTCAGGCTGAAACAGGAACTTGACCGGAGCGAAGTCCCCGGCCCTCGCCTGGTGGTTTCCGGGCCGATTCTGAGTCCGCCGGGTGGTCAGTTTGGACGTTTGTTTCCCGCCGACAGTTTCCTGATCAACCAGGAATACCGCGTGATCAAAGGAGCCGAAGATGCCCGAGCCGCCGTTCTGGCGCACATTCGGCGGGGAGTGGACGTGATCAAAGTCTGCATGAACACCGACAACCGGGTGCTGGCTCCCGACGAAATAAAAGCCATTGTTGAAACTGCCCACCAACAGAAAATTCCCGTCACCGCCCACGCCACCTACGACGAATCAGCGCGGGATGCAGTTTTGGCGGGAGTGGATGGCATCGAACACGGCTATTCCCTGTCGGACAGCACCTTGTCGATCATGGCAAAACGCGGAACGTACCTGGTGCCCACCGATGTCTCCCGCGAGCAGGGCAAGCTGCGCGTAGCGGCCATCGGGATGAAAGGTAAAGAGGGCGAAGATTATCTACACGGTGCGCTGAAAGGGTTTCATGACCGGCTTAACCGGGCCGTCAACCTCGGCGTCCCCATCGTCTCGGGTTCAGATTATTACAACGACATCCCCGGTATAGATCGCGGAAAAGGCTCGGTCGATGTGCTGCTTTCGTACGCCGAAGCCGGAATCCCCATTCCGACAGTACTTCGGTTTGCCACCCTGAATGCCGCCAAAGCGTTGGGGATTTCGAATCAAACCGGCACCTTAAAAAAAGGGATGAAAGCAGACTTGGCGGTTTTTAAAGGCGACCTGGAAAAGGATTTCTCAACCGCCCTTTTCGCCATCGAAATGGTGATTAAAGACGGTAAAGTCTACCCCTAGTTTCATTTCCCTTCCTTCACCGTCTTGAGCAAAGCCACCATTTCGGCGACGACCTGCGGGTTCTGTCCGGCGACGTTTTTCGTCTCTCCCAAGTCCGTCTTCAAGTTATACAGTTGGGGTTGAGGATTGTTCCCCAACTCGGTGTTGGTGTTTTTCTGTACCGCCGGTCCCTGGCTCGGTTCGATGTATTTCCAGTTTCCTTTCCGGATCGAAAGGGTGTTGTTCAACGCGTGTTCAATGACGTAATCGCGACCTTTCGGGTCTTTCCCAAGCAAGGCATTGAGGGTATTGAAACTGTCGGTGGCTTCCCCCTCGCCCACTTTCTGGCCCGTCAAAACCGCCAGCGAAGCCAGCAAATCGACCTGACTCAGCAGCGCATCGGAGGTTCCTACTTTCACCTTTCCCGGCCAGCGGACAATGAACGGCACCCGCGTTCCGGCATCGAACGCGCTATATTTCCCCCCGCGCAACGATCCCGCCGGGGTGTGCCCGCCCAGTTTCGCCACGGCCTCATCCCGGTAACCATCGTCCACCACCGGGCCATTATCGCTGCTGATAATCACCATCGTCTGGTCTTTCAGGCCCAGTCGTTCCAGGGTTTTCATAACCTCTCCCACGCAATAATCCAGTTGCAGAATGGCGTCGCCCCGCGGCCCCATACCACTTTTGCCCACAAACCGGGAGTGCGGCATGCGGGGAACGTGAATATCGTGCGTCGAAAAGTAGACAAAAAACGGGCTTTTCTGATTCGTTTCAATAAACCGATTCACTTTCCCGGTCAACACATCCGCCATTTCTTCATCGACCCAGCGCGCCGATTTGCCCCCGCTCATATACCCAATCCGGCTGACGCCGTTGATGATCGTCTGGTCGTGGCCATGGGAATACATCATCTTGAGCAGTTCCGGGTTTGCTTTGCCGGTGGGTTCGGTTCCAATCGGATCTTTGTAACTCACCTGAACCGGATCGCTGGGATTTAATCCGACAATGCGGTGGTTTTCCACGTACACGCAGGGAACACGGTCGCCCGTTGCGGGCAGCAAAAACGAGTAGTTAAACCCGATTTCCAGCGGCCCCGGTTTGATGTCGCCGTTCCAGTCCGGCCCGCCTTTGGGTCCCAGGCCCAGGTGCCACTTGCCAACTACGCCGGTTTGGTAACCCGCCCGCTGTAACATCCCGGGCAAGGTTACGCGGTTGGTCGGAATCAGCAGGGCCGCATCACCGGGGGCAATTCCCGTTCCGGTTTTTCGCCAGGCATATTGGCCGGTCAGAAGCGAATACCGCGAGGGCGTGCAGGTGGCCGATGCGGCGTGGGCGTTGGTAAACCGCAACCCTTCGGCGGCAACCCGGTCGATGTTCGGTGTTTTAACTTTCGTTGCGCCGTAGCAACTCAAATCGCCATAACCCAAATCATCCGCATAAATCAGCACGACATTGGGTTTCTGCTGTGCCTGAGCGGCCAGTCCGGCAAAAACGAAAATACTGCAAAACAGGGAAAAGAATCTATTTTTCATCGGTTTAGGAAGCTGATTGCGTCAGGCATTGCACCATCGGCCGCGCTCAAAGTAGGGAATTCCCGGTTTTAATACAACGCTTTGCGCTTCGTCAGCGGAAATTCCGGGTGTTCGGTCCGGGTTTTGGTCATGAAAGTCTTCATTTTTGCGACAATTTCCGGATGTTGATCGGCCAGGTTCGTCTTCTCGCCGATGTCATCGGTCAGGTTGTACAGTTCAAAAGGTTTTTCGTACAACTTGATACCTTTCCACGGCCCCATCACTACGGCCTGAATCGGCCCTTCCCGCTCGTTGATTTCCCAATACAAAGCATCATGAACCTGCTGGTTTTTCGGTTTTCCCAACAGCGTCGGCAGGCACGAAATTCCGTCAATTTTAGCGGTCGGTTTAATTCCGGCTACTTCACAAGCCGTTGGCAGAAAATCCCAGAACGCACACGCATGACCCGACACCGACCCGGCTTTGATTTTCCCCGGCCAGCGAACCACAAACGGCACCCGAATACCGCCTTCATACAATTGCAGTTTCCCGCCCCGAAACGGGCCGTTGCTGTCGAAGAAGCCGTTGTCGAAACCGGGTCCGTTGTCGCTCGTAAAAACGACCAGCGTATTCTCATCCAGCTTCTGCTTTTTCAATTCGGCCATGATCTGCCCCACGTAGCGATCCAAGCGCGACACCATACCGGCATAGGCAAGATTACCGTCGGGATCGTGGTGATAGTGAGCCACTTTCATGGGTCGCTGGGGCCAGCCCAGATTCTGGTAGGGCTGTTTGGAATCGTCGGGTACGGTTAGCTCATTGTGTGGCAGCGTGAACGGCAGGTACAGAAAAAACGGCCCGTTTTTATGTTCCTGAATGAAACCCAGTGTCTGACTGACAAACGAGTCGTTCGAATACGTCCCAACTTTTTTCGCACAGTCATTGTCCGGCAACAGCACCTTTTCCCGGTTTTGCCAGATGTATTCGGGGTAGTAATGGTGCGCTTCGCGGTGGGTTTTGAAACCGTAAAAAACATCGAACCCCTGATCCAGCGCATGGCCCGTCGTGCCGCCTTCGTCCAGCCCCCACTTGCCGATGATGCCGGTTTGGTAGCCCGCCCGCTTCAATTCTTCGGCCACCGTCACATCCGTCGGAATCAGATTGGCCGGTTTTCCGGTCAGGCTCCATTCCGAGAGTTCGCGCACGGTGGCGTGGGCGGTGTGAATGCCGGTCATCAAAGCCGCCCGCGACGGTCCACAAACGGAGGTGCCGCAATACTGCTGCCGAAAGTTCATGCCCTCGGCTGCCAGTCGGTCGAGGTTCGGCGTTTTGATTTTGGTTTGCCCATTAAATCCCACATCGCCGTAGCCCAGATCATCGGCCACGATCAGAATGATGTTCGGTTTTTTCGGGGCGTTTTGTTCGGTTGGTGTAAAGGAAAGGAAAACCAGCAACGGCAAAACCGCCCCCAAAGCCACTAGTGAATAGAGTTTCATATTTTTCATGTTAGTAAGGCTTTCGTTTGTTGCCCCCAACCCCCTAAAGGGGGCTCAAACATCCGGATTTGAAAGCCCCCTTTAGGGGGTTGAGGGCAAAAAGCGAACGTACTGATTACCTGAAATAAGACGCTTTGGAAGAAGAACGAGCGGTTTGCAGCGGTTTCAGCGCCATGCCGGCTTCGATGGCGAGGTCAGCTTCGATAATATCCGCTCCGCTGTCGATGATGCCGAGGTAACCTTTCGTCAGTTCGTCGGTGGTTTTGATGGTGCCTTTGGTATACTGGATGTCGTAGTTGCGCGAACTTCCCACCATACACATCGCTCCTCGTTTGTGAATTTCCCGGAACAGTTCCGGATCTTTCCCCAGCATGTGGCTCACAAAAACGACGACGTTCTGCCAGGGCACCCCCGTTTTGTCGAACTCCCGGACTTTCTCCATCGTCCCCAGCATCACTTCCATCAGAATCGATTGATTCAGTTGGTAACATTTCACCGCGTCTTCGTTGCTGTACGCCATCACAATCGCGTTGGCTTCGGCCCGGTGTTCAACAATTTTTCGAACCCGGGCTTCAATAGGAACATCTTTCATGTCCAGCACCAGCACGGTTTTGCCTTTCGCCCATTCCAGCGCTTCGTCGAGCGTCGGCATCGCGTAGGGTGTCACATGGCCTTCGGTATCTTTCAGTTTCAGACTTCTCAATTCGCTCAGGGTGAAATCCGAAACCTTGCCGTGGCCGTTGCTGGTGCGGTCGAGGGTGGCGTCGTGCATGAGCACAATGGCGCTGTCTTTGGTGTAATGCGGATCGATTTCCAGAATGGCGTGCACCTGCTTGAGCGTATTTTCAAACGTAGGCAGGCAATTTTCCGGAAAGCCTTTTCGCGCCCCGCCCCGGTGGGCGCTGACAAACGGAAGCCGGTCGGGCGAATAGGCAAAGAAGGTCTTTAAATCCGCACTATTTTTAGCCCGAATCGTATGAAAACCAGGTGCCGGATCAATCAGTGAAAAACCGCATAACCCGGCGGTAAGGATTAGGGATATGACGAAGAAGGAATACCTCATGGAATGTTTTTTTTAAAATGAAAGGCGATAGACTAGGCTTTTGCCCCTAATCCCCTAAAGGGGACTTTCAAATCCGGATTAACCGCGTCCAAGTCCCCTTTAGGGGAACGGGGCAAAAAGCGAAAGTCATAAATAGACCAGAGAAGCCAGACAATAGAATACCATTCGTCTTGCGTCTCACTTCTCTGGTCTTTACTCTACAAAAACCTCAATACCCCGGATTTTGAACGATTTTCGGGTTCTGGTCGATCACCGCCTGTGGAATCGGCATCAGGTAGTTTTTGGCTGGATCGAACTTGATCGTGCCACCACCTACGTTGACGACTTCATACGTCAGTGCCCCATTGACCGTCGAAATTTTCATGGCTTTCAGCGGTTTGCTGAACACGTCGGGTGCAATCCGCCACCGCCAGAGATCAAACAGCCGCTTGCCTTCGAACGCCAGTTCCACCCGGCGTTCCCGGCGAATTCGCTGGCGCATCTGCTCCTGACTCAGGCCTGTGGGCAGGTTTGGCAAGCCGGCGCGGGTACGGATTTTATTCATCGCATCATACACCGTCTGATCCGGCCCCGACAGTTCATTTTTCGCTTCCGCGTAATTCAACAGCACCTCGGCGTAGCGGAAAACGATGGAATTGGAACCGCCCGTGGCATTATTAAGGTTATCCCGGCTGGGCATGACGGCCGGATCGAGGAGCTTTTTCAGGAAATAACCCGTCCGGTTTTTTCCGCCCGAGCCCGACGCATCGAAGGCATTGTTGTTATTCGCGATCCCCAGCCGGGTGTAAATCACCTGTCCGCCAATCCAGGGTGTTCCGTCGTACAAAATGGAAGCCGCAAACCGCTTGTCCCGGTTGGCGTACGGATTTTTTGGATCGTACTGAGCCGAACCCTCGGCGGCCGTTTTGCCATCCAGAAACTCGTAATCATCCACCAGATTCTGCGTTGGGTTGACACTGCCCCAGCCCAAACCGTTCGTCAGCATCGTTACGCCCCAGTACGTATCCCGCGCGTGGCCTTTGATGTTCGGCGCATACTGCACATCGAAAATCACCTCTTTATTGTTCTCATTGGCCGAATAAAACAACCCGCCGTAATCCGCAAACAACTCATAAACATTCAGTTGCATGATTTGCTGATTGGTAGCAGCGGCATCCGCCCATTTGCCCGCGTAGAGTTCCAGCTCACCTTTCAAGGCCAGAGCCGCACCTTTCGTAACTCTTCCCAAGTCCACACCAGCAACGGTGGCGGGCAAATCAGCGGCCGCTTTCGTGCATTCTTCCTGAACAAACGTGACGCATTCGGCGTACGTATTTCGCGGATAATTGATATCCTCCTCCGCATTCCGGTTTAGGACTTTCGTGATCAGCGGAACCCCGCCGTAGAGATTGATCAGGGACGTGTAGAAATACGCCCGTAGAAACCGGGCCTGCGCCAGCATCGATTTTTTAGTAGCCTCATCGAACGACGAAACCGCTACTTTTTCGAGAAACAGGTTGCACTTGCGGATGTTGGCGTACATCCGGCTCCATTGCGGGCCAAAAATCTGCGCGTTCGGACCGTAGGTATTGTTGGCAAACAGCGTGTACGATGGAATACCGGCCAGGTTTCCATTCACCGAATTATCGGAATAGTTGTCCAGCGGGTCGTTGCTGACTTCGGTGGGCACGTTGGTAAAGACCGACGACCAGGGCCCGGCGTTCAGCGAATTATAGACGTCATTTAAAAACAGACTGGCATTTTGGGGCGTGCTCCAAACCGTTTCGTTCGTTAGCTGGTCGGTCGGCATCACCTCCACCGTCTGGTCGCTGCACGACAGGCAAGTGAGGAGGACAAAACAGGAAATCAGTATTTTTTTCATGGTTGAATAGGCAAGTTGAGCATGCGTTAAAAACCGATCGTCAAGCCGACCGTATACACCTTTTGCTGGAAATAATACCGCGCCCGGTTGCTGGCCAGTTCGGGATCGAGAAAGGGCACTTTCGAAAACGAGAGCAAATTCTGACCGGAAACATACACCCGCAGCGTCTGGGCGTTCAGTTTGCTGAGAACCGCTGGCGAAAAACTGTAGCCGAAATCCAGGGTTTTTAATCGCAGGTAACTGCCATCCCGAATCCAGAAGGACGACACCTGGCTGTTGTTGGTCGTCGGTGAAGGCGTCACGCGCGGGTAAGCCGCATTGGGGTTTTCGGGTGTCCAGTAATCCAGTTGCTCCCGAAACACTTTGGCCCCGTTGAAAAACGGCAATTGCGCTTCGTTTTCCAGCAAAAGCGTGCTCGATGCGGCCCCCTGCCACAACAGATTCAGGTTGAAGCCCTTCCAGGTCAGATTGGTCGTTAAGCCCAGAATCATCTGCGGCTCCAGCGGTTTTCCGATAAATACCTCGTCGTTGCCGTCAATTTTGCCGTCTTTGTTGATGTCTTCGTACTTGATATCACCCGGTTTTAGCGCGCCGAACTGCGTGGCCGACGCCTTGATTTCTTCTTCCGACTGGAAAAAACCGATGGCCCGGTAGCCAAACCGCGCGTTGTAGGGCCGCCCCGTCCGGCGTCGGTTGGGATTGTTGAAAGTCGAGGCATTCTCGAACGTCTGGACAAGTTTGTTGGCGGCATACGTAAAATTGAAGGTCGCGTCCAGCTTCAGACCACCCCGGAACGACTGCCGGGTGTTGATCGACAGATCGACCCCCCGGTTGCTCATTTCACCCGCGTTGACCTGCGAAATACCGATGCCGTATTCCACCGGAACCGTTTGGGCAGGCGACACCAGCATGTTCGACCGGCGTTCGTGGAAATAATCCGCTTCCAGGTTCAGCCGACCGTTCCACAACGACGCTTCGAGGCCGATGTCAAACTTTTTGGCGGTTTCCCAGGTAATGTTCGGGTTGGCTTCGTTGCGTTCAAAAACACCCTGCGTCTGGTAAAACTGGGTTCCGCCAAACACGTAGCTGTTCGCCAGTCCGTAGGTACTCAGGTACTGAAACGGACTCCCCGCCAGATTGCCTGATTTGCCGTACGACGCTCTGATTTTCAGGTTATTCACCCACAAAATCCGGTCTTTGAAGAACTTCTCTTCCGAGATCCGCCAGCCTAAGGAAGCCGCCGGAAAGAAGGCAAACCGCTGGCCGGGCGCAAAATAATAGTGTCCATCGTACCGCCCGGCCAGTTCGACCAGGTACTTTTCGGCATAATTGTAACTGGCACGACCCACAAAACCGACCTGCTTACTCGAACTGGCCGATCCTGAATTGTCGTAATTGGTTTTGTTGGTACTACCCGTCGAGAGCTGATCCAGATACACCGCATAGTTCAGCCGGGAAGCCGCAAAGTCATCATTCTGGCCGTTGCGCTGCTCAACGACACCCAGCACGTTGACCGCGTGTTTGCCGAATGTATTTAGGTAGGTTATGTACCCTTGCAAAGTCGTTTTCGGACTTTGGCTGAAGGCCTGTGACAACTGCGGAGCGCCCACGCCCCCTTTGGTGGTCACAAACTGATCCTGGGCATTCAGCGTATAATACGTAAAAGGCGTTTGCCAGATCTTGGAGAACGAGTAGTTTTTATCGTAAGCAGCCACGCCCTTGATCGCCAAACCGGGAATGAACGGCAGTTTCTGCTCGATGGTCAACTGCGTAAACAGGATGTTGTTGGTCATCTTGTTGTAGCCGCTTTCGTAGATCGACGGCAGCAACTCGTTCCCCGGCAGGCCATTGCTGAACGACAACTGATTGACCAGCAGGGGTGGATTTTTGGTAACCGACGTAAAAATACCGGTGCCGCTCGATGACCCGGGGTTGTTGGTATTCTCCAGCGTGCCCTTCACATCCAGCGAAATCGTGGTGGTCGGCGTCGCATTCACATCAATGTTGGAAGCCAGGTTGACCCGCGAGAAATTGATGGTTTTCACCGCCCCCTCCTGATACATGTAGCGCAGTGATGTAAAAAACCGCACCTTGTCGGAACCGCCCGCCAGCGTCAAATCATGGTTGGTCATCGGTGCCTGAAAATTGATCACTTCCCGAACCCAGTCGTGATTGGGGTAATGGTCGGGGTCGGAGCCATCCCGGTATTTCTGCAATTGCTCGTCGGTGTAGGTGGCCGGCAAACCCGCGTTTTTGTTGGCAGTATTCAACAACGAGGCAAACTCATACGAGTTCAAATAATCGGGATAGCGCGTTGGTCGCTGCATACCCACCCAGCCGTTGTAGCTCAACGAAATCCGCCCGGATTTACCGCGTTTGGTCGTCACCAGAATAACGCCGTTGGCACCCGCCAATCCGTAAGGAGCCACCGCTGCGGCATCTTTCAAAACCGTAATGCTCTCAATTTCATTCGGGTTCAATTGCGCAAACGGACGCGGAATGCCGTCGACAATCGTTAGCGCCCCGTTTTGCGACCCGGTGGTTCCGAGGCCCCGCACCCGCAGGGTCGACGCATCTTTCCCCGGCTCCCCGCTGCCCTGAAACGACAACACCCCGGATACACGCCCGCTGATGCTGTTGTTAATGTTGGCGACCGGCGCGGCTTTCAACTCATCCCCTTTGACGGTCGAAACCGCAGCCGTGGTCGAGGTTTTGCGTTGCGTGCCGTAGCCCACCACCACCACTTCGCTCAGGGCTTTGATGTCGGGTTTGAGCGAAACCGCGATGGTCGTGCGGTTGGCAATGGTCACTTCCTGTGGTTCATACCCGACAAAACTGAACACCAGGGCCTGATCGGCGTCGTCGACGCGCAACGAATAGAGGCCATTCCCGTCCGTGGCCGTGCCTTTGGTGGTGCCTTTGACCACAACCGTCACGCCCGGAATGGGCTGCTTGTTTTCAAAATCCGTGACCGTACCGGTGATCGTACGCGCCAGAGCTTCCAGGGCAATAGGTTTAGTTCGAAGTTCCACCTGCCCGGTTTCCGGAGCTTTGTCCAGCAGAATCTGCTTCCCTTTTACTTCATAACTGACATTCAGCGGTTTCAGCAGGCTGCTGAGCACGTCGGCCAGCGACTGATTCGTCACGTTCAGCGACACTTTCCGGTTGGCCGGAACCACCTGCGGGCTGTACATAAACCGTACATCGGCCTGTTTTTCAAGCTGCCGCAAAACCGTCTTTACTTCCTGCTCATCGACCTGCAGCGAGATTTTTCGGTTGAGCAAATTCTGGGCAACCACGTCCCCGGCGTAGGCCATACCGGCCAAGGCTGTTATCAGGACAAGTTGAATGAAACTGACACGCATGATTTGGTAGGTCAAAGGGTGCCTGCGTATTCTTTTTTTCATACTTTTGACTGTTTGGTTAGTTTTCAACTGGCAAAACAATCCCGCCCTCTCTTCCGAAGAGGTCTTCACAGGCAGGCGGGTACTTTTCGGGTCGGTAATGCTGGTACCATTACCGACCTTTTCTACGCGTACTACTTACATCCTTTACTATAAATAACGATTTGTGTATCAATCACTTCGTAAGTGGCATGGATACTGCGACAAAGCAAATCGAGCTTCTCGAATAAGGATTCGTCGGCCAGCGTTGCCGTAATCTGGCAGTGCTTCAGCAATTCGTCGTCATACAGAATGTCGATCCCGTAGGTCTGACTCAGTGCCTGAAAAATCTGCGGTGCCGGGGTTTCTGCATAGCTGATTTCCGATGGCTGACCGGCGGTTTTAATCGGCACCGGCTGGGCAATGAGCGACTTTGCGAACCGGTTATCGGCTTCTGTCAGGGCCACCTGCTGATTCGGCGTCAACACCACGCCTTCCGGTTTGGCCTGCTTTTGTTCCAGATCACGCGTCCGAAACACCGACACTTTACCGGTTTTGACAATCACCCGACTCTCCGGCATCCCGGCCTCCGCTTTCACCCAGAAACTGGTTCCCAAAACCCGCGTCACCAATTTTTCCGTGATGACCAGAAAAGGCCGGGCCGGATTGCGCGCGACTTCAAAAAAAGCCTCCCCTTTTAAAAAAGTCCGGCGTTCCGTTTCTGTAAACCGTTTGTCATAGTGCAGGCTGGCAGCGGGCGAAAGCGTCACGCGGCTTCCATCGGGCAAGGGTACCACCAACGGCTGCAAAGTCGGGTTCGTTACGGTGATCTGGTCATGGGCTTGCGTTGACACCAGGCCCGGTAACACGCTGAATTGCGTGCGGTTTTGATAAAGAATTGCGGCCCAACCCAATCCCGCCAGCACAAAAACGGCAGCGGCCATCCGGCTCCAGTTCCAAAGCGGAATGGTCCGAACCGACGGTTCCTGCTTTTGCCGGATTTTGGCCCAGGTCTCCCGAATGACCTCATCCCGTTCGGCGTTGGAAACTGGTTGATGCGGCATTTCCAACGTCCGCAGCAACGCCCTGGCCTGGTCGATGGTTGCTTGCTGTTCCGGATGAAGACGTACCCATTCGTTCCAGAAAGCGTCGGTTTGGTGCGTCGGGGCCAGAACCCATTCGCGAAACCAGTCGTCTTTCAGGAATTCCTCAACCGTAAAGTAAGCGTAGTTGAACATCGGCGCGTGGGGCTTTTACTCAGAGATGCAGCCGCGCGAAAGGACATACCCCATTTTTTTGGCAATTGAAGAAAATAATTGGAAAGCGGTTTTAAGCGACCAGAAAACCGACCAGAACGAGGGTCAGATCGACGGGAATTACCCGGCGAAGGGCGAGCAAAGCCTTCTGCAACAGGTTGGAAACGGACTGGTGTGAGATGCCCATCACCTCGGCAATCTCCTCCCGATCCAGATTCTGGTAATATTTCAGGTAGATGATTTCGCGCTGTCGGCGGGGTAGTTCGTTCAGGTACCGGGCCACCTGCTGCGACTGCCGGACGATGCTTTCGCGCTCAATCAGGATCAATTCCGGCGAAGGTTCGAAATAAAAATCACCATCGTTTAGCTGATCCGTAAGGGATAGGAAATACGGTTTGGACAAACTCCGCACCAACCGCCGACGCAGAGACGTGAGCAGATACGCCTTGACCGACGTGGGTTGCGACAACCGGTGCCGGTGGGTCCAGAGGTCGATAAACAACTCCTGAATGTTGTCTTTTACCAGTTCCTTGTCCTTGCTGTATTTGCTGCCGTAATTGACCAATGCGCCATAAAACCGCTCCATTAGCTTCTGGAAGGCGGTTTCGTCGTCGGTCACAAAAGCATCCCACTCCCGCCGGTCGGCGGCCAGGGCTGGCAGGTAAACCGGTTTCACATTCATAGCGGCTGGTTAAGGATGCATAGTTAGGCAATTTGGTCTGCAAAAAACAGGGATCGGCGGAATGGTAAAACAAACTTAACAACGGTCTTCTACTCATCCCCACAGACCGATCGGTTGACGCATTCACCGACAAATTTACCCGGTTTACCTATAATCGCCATCCCAACGCAACGAAACGGGGCCTTTCAACGATATAGATAGAAACCAAGCACAACTTTACCATCTATAGCAACTGACGCATGGACCGCAAAGAATTTTTGAAAAGGACTTTTTCCGCATTGGGTATGGCCGCAATTATGCCCATGGTTGGCGCCTGCTCAACCGACGACGCCGTGGAACCGACGACAACCACCGGAACAGGCACCACGACCGGCACTACCACCGGAACCTGCACCGAAACCTCCAACGAAACGGAAGGCCCTTTCCCCACCAAGACGCCCACCAGTCTGGTGACCAACAACATCACCTCTGACCGGCAGGGAACCAAGCTGACCATCAAAATTACCGTTCAGAACAAAAACAACAGTTGCGCCGGGTTGACGGGGGCTTTGGTAGACATCTGGCACTGCGACGCAGCCGGAAACTATTCTGAATACGGCGGTACGCAGATGCAGTCGACCAACTACCAGAGCGTCCATTTTCTGCGGGGACGCCAGACATCCGACGCCAATGGGCTGGTGACCTTTACCAGCATCTACCCCGGCTGGTACAGCGGTCGCGCTCCCCACATTCACGTCCACGTGTACGATTCCACTGGCAAATCGTTGAAAATATCCCAAATTGCTTTTCCAGAAGACATCAGCAAGGTGGTGTATGCACAGGGGGTTTACGCCAGCCACGGCCAGGCCGACACCACCAATGCCCGCGACAACGTTTTCAGCGATGGTACTTCCACGAACATGTCAGTCGTAACCGGAAGCCCATCAGCGGGTTATGAACTAACGTGGGCCATTGTCGTACTGGCGTAGTTTCTCATCAACCGAACGATCAAACGGTATGCTTACCGAAACGGAAGCCCAAATTTACCTCTCCGATCAGCGCGGCTGCACGCAGTCCGCTGATCACCGGAGTTTTCATACCTTCAATTTCGGGCTGTATCAGCACGAAAGCCGACGGCCTTTTGGCGCCCTGACGGTTTTTAACGACGATACGTTACGGGCCGGTACAAGCCATACGCTGGCTGTCGAAAAACCGACCGAAGTGGTAATCATTCCGGTGGTTGGCGGGATCGAACTGGAGGATGGTCTCGGAGAAAGCGTTTTTCTGGGAGCGGGTGAGGTCTTTCACTTCACGGTATCACCGGGGCAGGAATACGGGATTAGTAATCCGTTTGAAACTGAAGCTGTTAATTACCTGCTGCTTGGTCTGAATGCCAGTCCAACCGGTTCCGAAAGCTCCGAACGTTTTCCGCTCACAACCTTTGATCTCCAATATCGCAATCAGCTTGCACCCTTATTTTACTCGCTGGACAGCAACAAGCTGGGTTTTATCGGAAAATACGGGGGTCGTCAGGAAGGCGGTTATACCCTGCGCAATGCCCAAAAACGGGCGTTTGTATTCGCCATCGAAGGGGCTTTTGAAGTTCAGGACCGGTTGCTCCATCCCCGCGACGGGCTGGCGTTGTGGAACCTGGATGCTGTGGAGTTTGAAGCGCTTTCCAACGATGCTATTATTCTGGTGCTGGAAGTGTAATATACCATTAATTACCTGATTGCCAATAGCTTATTTCTAATGTAAAATTTCAAATGATAAATATTAAATGTAAAAGTGCTGAATTGACAGGTCCTTTTACATTTGACATTCATCATTTGAAATTTTACATTCCAGTTATTCCACATTAAAGTTACTTCACAAAACCGTTTCCTGCATCTGCTCCAAAAGCATTGTGGTCAGCACCGGCTTCGATGTGAAACCGATCTGGCGGTTCACCAATTCGCCATCTTTAAAAACCAGGATGGTCGGCATGTTTCTGACTTTGTAGCGGGCAGTCACCACCGGATGCATTTCCACATCCACCGTCGCCACCGTGGCCGAACCAGCAAAGTCGGCGGCTAATTCATGAATGAGGGGTTCCAGTCTTCGGCACGGCGGACACCATTCGGCGCTAAAATCCACCAGCAGCACCCCCGGTTTAGCCAGCAATTCGTCCCAGTTCTGATCGGTTGCATACACCGTCTTGGTGTGTTCAGTAGTCATGATTTTGATTGTTGATTTACCTATTGATTCCGGCAAATCCCCAAAATCACCCGCGTGCTGAAAAATTTATCCGTTTTCCGACGCCCGTCTCAACTGCTGAATGCATTTGTATTTCTGGTTGACGGCGGTATGGCGGTTTTTCCAGCCCATCGTGACCATGAGGTGATCCATCGGTTCGTGGGAGAAGTAAATCGACTGGATAACCCGCTGACAATGACCGGTAATGCGCGCCATCCAGGCATTGAGTCGTTCGTGCTGAACCTCTTCGGGTGAAGGCTCGGGCGAAGCAAAATCGTAGGAATCCTGAAGAGACAGTAACTGATCGTCGCTGATGGTGACCAGCTTATCATCCCGCAGTTTTTTCAGCCAGCTATTTTTCGCAATGGCAAATAAAAACGTTTTCAGCGTGGACGTAAGCCGAAAATCGGGGGCGGTTATTTTTTGGAAGAGCACCAGAACGGATTCCTGGAAAAGATCTTCGGCATCTCCTTCATTCCCGTGGTTGCGCTGAACGAACCGGGCAATGGCGGGGTAGTATTTTTTATAAATCCATTCGTATGCCGACGTTTCTCCGGCACGAAGCGATTCAATCAGGCTGTCATCACAAATGCAGTTCATGGCAAATTTCCTATAGCCATTCATACCAACGCGACCCCGAAAATCACCCGCGGCTTCCGTTTTTTGTGTAAAATTTATGGTTTTTTGTTACGACTCCGACGCCAGCGACCGGACTTCGATCTGGCTGGTGTGATACACCAGCGAATACGGCTCAACGCTTTGGGTTAGCCAGACATTACCGCCAATGGTAGAATCATGGCCCACCACCGTCCGGCCGCCCAGGATCGTCGCGTTGGCATAAATGATCACATTGTCTTCAATGGTCGGATGCCGTTTCCGCGACGCCATCGACTTGGCCACGTTGGTAGCTCCCAGCGTAACACCCTGGTAAATTTTCACATTGCTGCCGATAATGGCCGTTTCACCAATGACAACACCGGTACCGTGGTCGACAAAAAAGGAAGAGCCAATTATGGCATTGGGGTGAATGTCGATGCCGGTATGGCCGTGGGCGTATTCGGTCATCATCCGGGGCAGAAGCGGCACTTGCAGTTCAGTCAAAACGTGGGCAATCCGATACACCGCAATGGCGTAAAAACCGGGATACACTGCGATCACTTCTTCTACCCCCGCAGCCGCCGGATCGAACGCCGAGATTGCCTGCGCATCGAGCAACAACTCATCATAGGTACTTGGTAACTGGTCAAAAAATTGTTCGCAGGTCCGGTCTTTGTCGGCCGACAAATGTTCATCCAGCGGCTTTAACAGACAGGTAAGCTGGCGATTCAACTCCCGGTAGGTGTCGGCAGTACTGACCACAAAAGGCCGACAGTCCTGGGTAATGGGAAAAAGGAAACGAATCAGATTGTCGATAAACCGGCCCACATCGGGTTTGGAAGGCAGGCGGTATCGAAAACTGGCGTTTTGGGTCGCCATCCGTTCAAAGAAATGTTGCTGTTCGGCAGGAGTCATGGAGTGGTCGTTCAATAAAGTCTACGGATAGAATCAATTCGATAGAGTACTAAACCTTTTAAGCAAAAAAAAGCCTTCTTTCGAAGGGCAATATGCCTTATAACTAACTGTGTATCAACCGCCCCATTTTGAGGAAAGACAACAACAGGCGTTACTTGAGTGTAAAACGAACATTAGCAACAAATAGTCAGCTAATCCGTTGAAAAAGAAACAAAAACACTGCCAAAAAGTTCGTCTCACCGCTTTGGATACAATCTTGCTATGACTAAACTAAAGAACTTCATCGATACTTCCATGTCATACCTTAAAAAAACGGTGGTAACGCTGGCAAGCTCACTCACGGTCACGGTGGTTTTCGCCTTCCTGGTGTCGCTGGCCTGTCAGCCACGCGAGGCCGATGCGGAGACCACCGATACGCCGGGAACAATCGCCCCCGAAGCCTTGCAACTGGAAAATGCCTTTCCTGGTCTGACCTTTAAACAGCCTGTGGAATTTACGCACGCAGGCGACGGCACGAATCGGGTTTTTGTGATCGAACAGGAAGGCCGGATTCGGGTGTTCGAAAACAACACAGCGTCAAAAACCGCCGATACGTATTTAGACATCGTTAGCAAAGTAGCTTCAGGTGGTGAAATGGGCCTTTTGGGGCTTGCTTTTCACCCGGATTTCGAGCAAAACGGTTATTTTTTCGTCAATTACACCAAAAATAATCCCCGTGAAACCGTCATTTCCCGATTCAAAGCTACGGCTGGTTCAAACCGGGTCGATCCGGCAACCGAAACCATTCTGCTGAAGTATGAACAACCGTATGCCAACCACAACGGCGGTAAAGTGGCTTTTGGGCCAGACGGTTTTCTGTACATTGCCGCAGGCGATGGCGGCAGCGGTGGCGACCCGCAGAACAACGGGCAGAACCTGAAAACGATGCTGGGTAAAATCCTGCGGATCGACGTCAACAAGACCGACAAAGGCAATTACGGTATTCCGGCGGATAACCCGTTTGTGGGCAATGCCAACGCGCTTCCCGAAATCTACGCTTACGGCCTGCGCAACCCCTGGCGCTTTAGTTTTGATGCCGAAACCGGTCAGCTTTGGGCGGGCGACGTCGGGCAAAACAAACTGGAAGAAATCGACATCATCAAGAAAGGGGGTAATTACGGCTGGCGTTTGAAAGAAGGCCAGGACTGTTACAATCCGGCTAATGATTGCAACCAGGGGCAATTGATCGAACCCATTCACCAGTACGTCCGCAGCGAAGGCGTTTCGGTGACAGGGGGAGCCGTTTACCGGGGCAGCAGCCTTCCTGACCTGAAAGGAAAATACATTTACGCGGACTTTGCCACCGGCAAGGTATGGGCGCTGAGTTTTCAGGGCGATCAAAAAACCGGCAATCAACTGCTCACCAGCGAGGGTGGCCCGGTTTCGGCTTTCGGGGAAGACGCCAAACAGGAACTATATATCCTTGACCACAGCAGTGGAACTATCAAGCGGTTTGTTACCAAATAGGCAACAGCTTTTTTCAAGCGATTTTCGATACATAATGGACAGATTCCGCGTGGGGTCTGTCTTTTTTTGTCGTATTTTCTGTAGATTGGTACCACGAACACCCCATGAGCACCATGTATACGACAACGATCCACACGCCGGTTGGACTGGCTGTCATCAGCGGCAACGAAGACGGTATTGCCAGTGTTCGGTGCAGTAACGACCCCATCGCAGATTCGGCCTTTGTTCCGGCCGTCCTCTACAAATGTGCGCGTCAACTGGAGGAATATTTTCTGAACCGCCGACGGTCATTCGATCTCCCGCTTCGGCCGCAAGGCACGCCCTTTCAACGGTCGGTCTGGCAAATGCTGGCGGAGGTGCCGTATGGAAAAACCATGTCATATATGGAATTAACCCGGCGTCTGGGCGACGAAAAAGCCATTCGGGCCGTGGCCGCAGCCAACGGAAAAAACCCGATCTGGATCATCATTCCCTGCCACCGCATCATCGGCTCCAATGGCGACCTGACGGGGTATGCGGGCGGTCTGGGGCGAAAAAAATGGCTTCTGGAACACGAGCAGGTTGCCAATGGTCAATTGAGTTTGTTTTAAGGTTGATATACTGGTTTTGGTATACGGTTTTCGGTATTTGATGCGTTGAATTTCTACAGGCATCAGCCCTTGAAAATCTTTTTTTTCACCCTAGCGTCTTTGTGTGAAATTACTCAACGCCCTGTTTCTTGTTTTGCTGATTACCAGCCTTTCCGGTTGCTTCTTCCGGAAATGGCGGATGAGCGACCGCGAAATTCAGAAGCATTTTGCCAACCGGCCCGTCAAACCGACTTTTGTTACCATCGAAAACGACAGCCTGAAACTGTTCGTCGCCAGCGTTGGTTCAGACACCCTGCCCCCTCTCCTGCTGATTCACGGCGCGCCGGGTTCGTGGTATGGTTATTTGCGGATGATCGATGACAGCGCCTTGTACAAGCGGTTTCACATTCTCTCTGTCGACCGTCCGGGTTACGGAAAATCGCGGAAAGGGCGAAAAGCCGTTACGTCCATTGCCAAACAGGCGCAGTGGATCGCTCACGCCCTTAATTTGAATCATTCCGGAAAACCGGCGGTTGTGCTCGGTCGTTCTTACGGTGCGCCGGTGGCTGCCCGTCTGGCCATCATGTATCCGAGCCGGGTAAAACATCTCTTCCTGATTTCGTCGCCCCTCGACCCCGAAAAAGAAAAGTTTTTCTGGTTTTCGAAATGGGGGAAAATGGCTCCCGTCAAGTTGTTTATGGACCGGCACATCAATCTGGCTACCGCCGAAAAATATACGCATGTGGCCGAGCTACGTCAACTCGAACCCCTCTGGTCCAAACTGAATATACCGGTAACGTTGATGCAGGGCGGAAAAGACTGGCTGGTCGATCCGTCGAATCTGGATTATGCCAAAAAAATGCTGGTCGGAAAACCGGCAGAATACATTTTCCTGCCCGAATCCGGTCATTTAATTACCAATTCCCATTCTGAAATGGTGAAAAATTTGATTCTCCGCAGTGCCGGGTATGCTGCCCCACCCGCCGATGAATCGGTCAATTGAGTTCTAGATAGGAGAGAAAAGACAAGAGAACAAAGACAAGAGAGGAAAGAAAACGCGATTGGGCAACGAAATCACAATATCTTTACCCGCTGGTCTTTATTCTCTTGTCTATTCTCTCTTGTCTAATTATAATCCGTAACGTCCCCCCATGATTACCCTCGAAACCATCCAAGCGGCTCACGACCGCATCCGGTCACACATTCATCGCACGCCGACTCTCACCAACCGGACCATCAATGAAATCAGTGGCGCTTCCATTTATTTCAAACCGGAAAATTTTCAGAAAATCGGCGCGTTCAAGGCGCGCGGGGGGGTGAATGCCATTTTGCAACTGTCGGAACAGGAACGATATTACGGTCGCACACTCGGCCCCGTCACCACGCATTCGTCAGGCAACCACGCACAAGCCGTGGCCTTTGCCGCGCGGCAGGTTGGCACAAAGGCTTACATTGTGATGCCCCGAACGGCTCCGCAAGTCAAGAAAGAGGCCGTGCGGGACTACGGTGCGGAAATTATCGAATGTGAGCCGACCCTGGAAGCCCGTGAAGCCGGTGTACTGGAAGTGATGGAACGCACCGGGGCAGTTTTGATCCATCCGTTCGACGACGACCGGGTGATTGCCGGACAGGCTACCGCTACCAAAGAATTGATTGAAGATGCCGATTATGAATCGTTTTTCGATGTCATCATGGCGCCGGTCGGAGGTGGTGGACTATTGAGCGGAACGGCCCTGGCTACGCACTACCTCAGTCCGCAAACGAAGGTGATTGCCGGAGAACCGGAAGGAGCCGCCGATGCCGTGTTGTCATTCCAAAGTGGTCGGGTTGAAAAAGCGCCTTATATCAAAACCATTGCCGACGGCTTGATGACCAGCCTCAGCGAACGCACACTGGGCTATATTCGGCAACACGTTTCGGATATTCTGACGGTTTCGGATGCGGAGATTATTGCGGCCATGCGGCTGGTTTGGGAACGGATGAAGATCATCATTGAACCCTCCTGCGCGGTTCCGCTGGCGGCATTGCTGAAACACAAAGACCAGTTTGCCGGGCAAAAAGTAGGCATCATTCTAACCGGTGGAAACGTTGATCTGGGCAAATTGCCATTTTAGTGCCTGACTATCCGGCGATAATCAGACCGGACACAACTGATTCGTTAGCCGAACCAGTTCGCGGTAACTGCTGGGCTTAACGAGCACGGTTCCATTTGCGGCCTCATGGATCCGCAGGTTGTCATTGGTTTCGAAGGAAGACCCCAGGATTACGGTGGGAATGGTCCGTAACTGACTGCTCAGTTTCAAGCGTTGCAGGGTTGCAAAACCGTCCAGTACGGGCATATTCAGATCCAGAATGATCAGATCCGGCCGGTCGGCATAGTCTCTCAGGTGATCCAGCAATTCCTGCCCGTTGGAAAATGTGTAGAGGAGACAAGCGGGATGGTGTTTCTGGAAGGCCTGCCACAGCATAAACCGGTCGTCGTCGTCATCATCGACAATAAAAACAAGACGGTGTTTTAACAGCATAATGAACCTAGTATTTTAGAATTGAACGTTTCCCGAACTCATTCCCAACAAGATAGCCGATCCAATCACTGGATCGGCTACTCCCTTTCTACCTAAAACGCTAAAGAAAACACACAAAATTTGACAAGAGAGGTGAGACTAGAGAAGAAAGACATTTAGAGTATCGTAGATTTCGTTTCTTTCCTCTCTTGTCTCACCTCTTTCGTCTACGTAAGCACTCGCCTTTTTCGCAGAACCTGCTGGCGACACCACTGCAATAATTGTATACGCTCCGGCGGGGAGAGCCATCGCAAAAGTTTCCGTAATTCTTTTCGGAAAAGCCGCCGGTCGAAATCAACTTTGTTCAGTACACACTGACTATATTCAAACCAGGACATATCAAGTAAGGGTTAAGTATTTCTACAAAGATGAGATACGTATCTTAAAACCCGCTTAGAGCCCGATTAAAAAAAAATTAGAATTTTCTTACAAAAGAAATAGCCGGTCTTCAGAAAAGAACCGGCTATCGGAATCACCTGAAATTAGCAATGTTACTCGCCAAAAACCTTCTATTGCAAGGAGATCAAAGAGGTGAGATCAGAGAATAAAGACTGATTAAACAGCGCATAATTTCAGGTCTTTACTCTCTTGTCTCACCTCTTTGATCTCAACACAAAATTGACGCGGCCACATTAGAAAACGCTTAGAGGAGTCTTAGAAAAATGTTAATTCGGACCTTCCAAAAGCTCCGGTTTCCGTCGCCAGGTTTTGGGGGCGGTTTCAGCCCGGCGATAGAAAAACCGGTACAGAATCGGGAAAATCAGCAGCGTCAGCACCGTAGCCGTCATCAAACCGCCAATGACGACCACCGCGAGCGGTTTCTGGGTTTCGGAGCCAATCCCGGTTGACACAGCCGCCGGCAGCAACCCAATGGCCGCCATCAAGGCCGTCATGACCACCGGGCGAATCCGGCTGCGGATGCCCTGCCGGATGGCTTCGTCGAGCGGAAGCCGGTCGGCCCGGTTCTGGTTGAAAACCGACACAAGAATCACGCCATTCTGCACGCAGATGCCAAACAGCGCAATGAAGCCCACTCCCGCCGAAATGCCGAAGTTGATGCCCGTTGCGTGTAGGGCCAGAATGCCGCCCATCAACGCAAAGGGCACATTCAGCAACACCAGCCCGGCATCTTTGGGATTGCCAAACGTAATGAAGAGAATGATAAAAATGGCCGCCAGACTCAACGGAACTACCTCCCCAAGCCGCTGGGTGGCCCGCACCTGATTTTCAAATTCACCCGTCCAGTTGATGGAATAGCCCTTCGGCAGTTTCTTCAGTTTTTGATTGACTTTTTGTTGCGCTTCGGCAATGGTGCTTCCCAGATCGCGCTCCCGGACGGAGAATTTGACGCCAATAAACCGCTTGTTCAGATCGCGGTAAATAAACGCCGGGCCGGTGGTTTTGTGCAGGGTTGCAATTTCGCTGAGCGGTATTTTGCTGCCGTGCATCGTCGGCACCATCAGCCGCATGATGTCGTCTTCGGTTTTCCGATACTGCTCGGCGTAGCGCAACCGAATGTCGAACCGGCGTTCTCCCTCGTACAGAATTGAAGCGGTTTTTCCGCCAATCGCCATCTCGATCACTGCCTGCGCATCAGCCGTCGAAACCCCATAGAGAGCCATTTTGTGGTCGTGGAACAGAACGCTGATTTCGGGCTGGCCGATGTTCCGCAGAATACCGACATCCTTGATACCCGGCACGTCCTGAATGGCTTCGATCACCTCATCGGCCAGACCGTTGAGCGTCGTCAGATCTTCGCCAAAAATCTTGACGGCATTCGACGCATTCATCCCAGCCACAGCTTCGGCCACGTTGTCGATGATCGGCTGGGAATAGTTGTAGTTAATTCCCTGAAACTGTTTAAGTTTCGTATCCATCTCTTCGATCAGGTCATCTGTGGAAAGCTTGCGCCCGGTCCGGCGGTCCGGCCAGTCGTCTTTCGGTTTCAGATTCACCTGCATCTGCACGTAATAAAAACCGGACGGATCGGTGCCGTCGTTGGAGCGGCCGGTTTGCGACAATACCCCGTTGACTTCCGGGAATTCCATCAGTTTTTTTCGCAGAACGCGCACCATTTTGGTCGTTTCGCTCAGCGACGAACTCATCGGCAATTTGGCTTCCACCCACAACGCGCCCTCGTTGAGCTGCGGCAAAAATTCCGTTCCAAGCAAAGTCGCAGAGAAAAACGTCAGCCCCAGGCAAACCGTAGCCAGCAGAAAACTCAGTCGTTTGCGGGCATAACACCATTCAAAACCGGCGGTAACGGTATTCGTAAAAAACCGGACGATGAAATT
The DNA here is from genome assembly GCF_051857545.1 of Larkinella fluvii. Classification (NCBI taxonomy): domain Bacteria; kingdom Pseudomonadati; phylum Bacteroidota; class Cytophagia; order Cytophagales; family Spirosomataceae; genus Larkinella; species Larkinella fluvii. Next base: position 69,543 of record NZ_JBPZHB010000009.1, read on the forward strand.
ATTCTTTTCCCGAACGTTTTTCCGCAGCAGCATGGAACACAAAACCGGCACCAGCGTCAGCGTAAACAACAAGGCCCCCAGCAGGGCAAAACCGAGCGTCCAGGCCAGCGGAGAGAACATTTTGCCCTCCACTTTCTGGAACGAAAAAATGGGCAACAGCGCCGTAATGATGATTAGTTTGGAAAAGAAAACCGCTTTGCCCAACTCGCCCCCGGTTTTTTTGATCAGCCCGAGTTTGCTCATCCGGTTGAAGGTCGTCATGCCTTTTTTGTGCGCCAGATGGTCGAGCGTTACAAAGATCCCTTCGACCATCACCACGGCCCCGTCGATGATGATTCCGAAATCGACCGCGCCCATCGACAGCAAATTGGCCGACATGCCCCGCAAACGGAGACACATAAACGCAAACAGCAGGGCCAGCGGGATGATGATGGACACGATGACGGTGGTGCGCCAGTCGGCCATGAACACGAAGACGATGACCGTCACCAGAATGATGCCTTCGACCAGATTGTGCATCACCGTGCGGGTACAGAACGCAATGAGGTTGTCGCGGTCGTAGAAGGTCACCATCTTGGTGTCCGACGGCAAAATCCGGGTGTTCAGCTCCTCGATTTTATCCTTCACCCGCGTCAGAATCTCGCTGGGATTTTCGCCTTTCCGCATCACCACGATGCCTTCCACCACGTCGTCGTTGTCGTTCAGTCCGACCTGCCCGACGCGGGGCAAGCTCGATTCGGCCACTTCGGCCACGTTTTTCACCAGAACCGGGTTGCCGTTCAGTTCTTCAATGATGATGTTTTCAATATCAGGAATCGACGTCAACAGGCCGACGCCCCGAACCACATAGGCTTGCCCGTTGCGTTCGATGACATCGCCCCCAACGTTGATGTTACTGCGCGTGATGGCCTGGTACACCTCCAGGGGCGTCAGGTCGTATTTGGTCAGTTGCGTGGGATTGACCCGGATTTCGTAGATTTTCTCCTGCCCGCCAAATGCCACGACATCGGCCACACCGGGTACACTGCGCAATTGACGATCGATCACCCAATTGTGCAACGTCAGCAGTTCACGGCTATCGCGGGTTTTGCTTTCCAGCGTAAACCGGAAAATTTCACCCGTCGGGCCATACGGCGGCTGCACATCCGGCTCGACGGTTTCGGGTAGCGTCACGGTGCGAAGCTGATTGTTGACCTGTTGCCGGGCAAAAAAGTCTTCGACCTCATCTTCAAAAATGATTTTGATGACCGACAATCCGAACATCGTGATGGACCGGACGTTGGTTTTTTTCTGCACCGAGTTCATCGCCACCTCGATCGGCACGGTAACAAACCGCTCCACCTCTTCGGCACTCCGCCCATTCCATTCTGTCACGACGATAATCTGGGTGTTGGTGACGTCGGGAAACGCTTCGAGCGGGGTATTCAGATAGCTCACCACACCGGCGATGATGAGTCCGGCAGTCATGAAAAAGACAAAAAACCGGTTTTTGAGCGAAAAGCCGACGATATTCCGAATGAACCTGTTCATATTCTCAATGAGTGATTGAGCGAATGAGTGATTGAGTGACTAAATGAATAGGGGAAATACGCTATCGGCAGGCAGAGTATTGAGATTTTATTCGCTCACCGAGCGGTCGGCCCCGTCACTCATTCACTCAATCGTTAAGCGCGTCGTAAACCAGTAGCTGATTCTTCGAGATGACCTTTTCTCCTGTTTTGAGACCGGAGCTGATGTAGGCAATGTCGCCCAGAAATTTGTGGACGTTAACCTCCCGGGTTTCGATGTCGGAGCGGCTACGGAACACCATGACGTAGTATTTCGAATTGTCGAAAATAACCGCGGTGGAAGGCACCGTTGCCATGTTTGCGCCGTCGTCGAACCGCAGGGCCACCGTCGCGTGCATCTCCGGTTTGAGTTTCATGGTTTCGTTTTTAAGCCGGATGCGGATCGTCATGGCCTTGGTTCCGGGGTCGAGCACGCTGAAAATCTTATCAACTTTTCCATGAAATTGCAGATCGGGATAACTCAGCGTTTGCACGTTGGCCGACATCCCGGCTTTCACCCGGCCAATGTCGCTTTCGTTGACGTTGGCCAGCACCCAGACGTCGCTGATCTGGCCCACCGTGAACAGGTTGTCGGCGTTGTCGGAGCGCAGTTGCATGTCCCGGTTGACGTTTTTCTCGATCACAAAACCGTCGATCGGTGCCCGAACCACGTAGGTTGGCGTTTTGCCCAAGCCGTAAATCCGGAAGATTTCCTTCACCCGGCTGAGTTCGGCCTGGGCGGTTTCTACATCTTTCTTCGCCGAAACTACTTCACGCTGCGAATTCAGTTTGCTCTCGAAAAGATCTTCCGCCACGCTCAGATTTTTCTGCGCCAGCAACAGATCGGATTGGGCCTGAATCATTTGCCGCTCAAAGTCAGCTACCTCGCCCGACCGGATCACGGCCAGTTGCTGCCCTTTTTTTACGAAGTCCCCCAGTTCAACATCCACTTCTTCCACCACGCCCCCCACGAGCGGAAACACCTTGATCACCTTGTTTTCGTCGGCGGCCACTTTGCCCACCAACGTCAGCTCACTCCGGACCGGCTGGTTCAGAACCGTATCCAGGTGGATGCGATTCATCATCGTATCCGACATCATAAAGGCCTTTGCTTCGCTCTCTTCCACCTTCTGATGGCAGGCCGTCGCCAACCACAGCATTCCCAGCAATAGACCGCTAACGAGTTTTTTCATCCTGTTTTTAGTTAAAAAGCTCCTCCCCCACGACATAATTCAGTTCTTCATACGCACTGATGCGGTCGGCTTTGAGCCGATTCAGTTCTTTAGTGCTTTCGTTGTAGGTCTCTATGAGGTCGATAAACTCCAGCAGGGAGATGTTGCGTTTCTGAAAATTGGCAAACAGACCCTGGTTCAACAGCTCGAATTGTTCCGAAAACCGCGACTCGACCGATTGCACCGTCCGCTCGACTTCCTGGACTTTTTGCAAAGCCGCCAGCACTTCGTTGTTCACCTGCACGGCTTTCTGGTTTTGAATCTGTTTCTGGTAATCGATCTGGCTGCGGGCGGCTTTGATGGCGCCCTGATTGCGGTTCAGAAACGGTAAATCCATCGCCACCGAAACGCCGAGGTAATGCGGAACGTAGCTTCCCGCCTGATCATACGTTCCGCCAACCCGCAAATCCGGCACCGCCAGTGCCTTTTGCAAGGTGTAATTCAGTTCTGACTGCCGGGTCAGCGACTGGTTGGCCAGCACATCCGGCCGGTTCCGCAGCGCCTGGTTTCGCAGCGAGTCGACCGGCTGGCTGGGGAAGCGGTATTGTCGTAGCTGGGCTTCGTTGACCAGCGGAAGAATGGGCTGATCGACTGAAAGTAACGTCCGTAAAAACTGCTGGTTTTCGGTCTGACGAAGCCGGATTTCCAGCCGGTCGTTGTTGAGTTGAAACAGCAGGGCCTTCAGCCGGAGCAGCTCGCGCAACGACACATTATTTTTGTCGAATTGCTGTTCAAAAGCCGCCACGGTTCCCTGTAAGGTGGTGATCTGACGGTCGTAACGGGCGAGGGTTTCCTGCTGAAAATAGAAATCGAAAAAGCGGCTTCGGAGTTCAAACCGGAGCGAGCGCAGCAAATCGGCAAACGCGTAGTTGTTTAGCCGGGCCGATTCCTGCACCAATAAAATGCGTTTGTTCCGTTTCCCGGCGGTGTATAGCAGTTGCTGCACCGAAATGATTTTCTGCCCCTGCCGACCCACGTCCAGCACCCGGCTCCGCTCCGTATTGTAGGCGCTTATTTCAAGAAAAGCCGTCGGGTTGTCGTATAGACTGGCCTGAATAATTTCTGCCTGCCCGGCCTCAATCCGAAACCGGCCTGCCAGCAGCAACAGGTTATTTTTCAGAAACAGACTATCGGCCTGTCGGCGGCTCAGTCGCAAGGTATCCTGTGCCAGGCCGGTTAGGGAAAACAGGCAGCACACACTAAAAGCAGCTAAAATTCGCATTCCATTCGGTTCTCACAATGGCGATGCAAGGTTTGCTGAGAGAAGTTAGAAGCCTCTTAGAAGCGAATTAGAAAAAAGTTAAAGAGCCGTTAAAAAAAAATTAGAAACTCAAAGATGAGTGATCTGGATGGTAAACTGACTGCCTTCATTCAGGCGGCTTTCTACGGCAATGGTACCCTGATGCAACTCCAGGATACGCTGACAAATGGAGAGACCAATCCCAAACCCCTCATAACCAGCGGCATTGGCCGACCGATAAAACGGTTCAAAGATCAACTCGGTTTCTTCAGGCGATAACCCGATTCCCTCGTCGCGTACCCGGACCCAGCACGAACGGGCATCGGTACCGAGCCGGACATGGGCGGTATGATCCGCGGAATATTTGCAGGCGTTGTCCATCAGGTTCAGCAAAACCCGTTTCAGCAATTCTTCATTCCCCGACACGGTCGTTTCGGTTTCCGATTCAGGCAGGTTATCGTAATCGAATTCAACACGGTAATGGGGCCTGGCACTCAGCAGTTCATCCCGGGCCAGCAGCACGACTTCCTCCATCTGCACCGGAGCCAGCGGCATCTGGCTGATGTTTTCGAGCGTTCGGGCCAGAAACAACAGGCTGTTGGTCAGGCCAATAAGGCGGTCGGCATCCGAGAGAAGATTGGTCAGAATGGTTTCATATTCATCGGCCGTTAGCCTCCGAAGCAGGCCCAGTTGGATTTCGGATTTAAGGGCCGCCAGGGGTGTCCGGAGTTCGTGAGATGCGTGGGAAACGAAGCTGCGCTGTTGTTCGAATGCCTGCTCAAGTCGCCCCAGCACGGCGTTGAAATTGACCGCCAACTGATCGATTTCGTCTTGGCGGTCACCCTCATCGAGCCGTTGCCGGAGGTTCCGGGCGGTAATGGTCGAAACCTGGGTGTTGATCTCGTCGATGGGTCGCAGCGATTGCCCGGCGAAGAAAATGCCCAGACCGATGGTCAGACTAATACCCCCCAACAAACCCCAGATCAAGGTGATGCGGAGATTTTTCTGTTTATTCTGCCCGACGCGGTCATTGGCCGACGCCAGCACCACCAGTTTTCGCCCGCCTTCTTCGTATAAAATCCCGGCCAACTGGTTGTCGTCACTCCAGGTTTCCACCTCTTTCAACTGCCTGACCTCATCGAGCAGCCCCCGTTGGTAATGAATAATGTGGTCGTCGACACTGGAATAGATCAGGCGGTTTTGTTCATCGAACACCAGCACTTTTTCGTCATACAGGGCCGTGAGCGTATTCCGGTCGATGATTTTGAGCAGATTGTGATCCACTTCGTTGACCTGAATCAAAAATCGGGCGGTGGTAAGCGCCTTACTTTTTAGCCGGTCATAGAAATCATCACGGCTGTAGGTGGCGGTGGTTACGTATATGATGACCGAAAAGGCCAGCAGAATGGTGGCAACGATGAGCGAAAACTGAAGCGCGATCCGGTTTCTGATCTTCATCTGCTTACTCCACTTTTAAAACGTAGCCCATACCGGCGCGGGTATGAATCAGTTTGGGTTCAAAATCCCGATCCATTTTTTTTCGTAAGTAATTGATATACACCTCTACGACATTCGTTCCGGGATCAAAATTGAGACTCCAGACTTTTTCCGCCAGGTCCATTTTGGATACGACCCGGCCCCGGTTGCGGACCAGGTATTCGAGCAGGGCAAACTCCCGGGCGGTCAAGTCGATGGGTGTGCTGCCGCGTTTAACCTGCTTGGTGGATAGATTGATTTCCAGATTCGCGATGCGCAGCACCTCATCAGCGACGCTTTTATCGATCAGATCCGCCCGCCGGAAACAGGTTGCAATCCGGGCGTTCAACTCCCTGAAATCGAAGGGTTTCACCAGGTAGTCATCGGCTCCGCGTTCCAGTCCTTCCACCTTGTCTTCAATTTCGCCCAGAGCCGTGAGCATGATGATCGGCAGATGCGGTTTTTCGGCCCGGACATTCCGGCAGATTTCATAGCCATTCAGACCCGGCAGGTTGATGTCCAGAATGATCAGATCGAACGGTTGCCGCAACGCCAGATCACGCCCGTTGTAGCCTTCGTAAGCCACCTCGGTCTGGTACCCCTCTTCCATCAAACCCCGGCTGATGTTCTGGGCAATCCGGCGGTCATCTTCAACGATCAGAATGGTTTTCATGCGGTTTTGAAATCAGGATACGTACCAAACTAACACCACAAACTGCCCGGACGGTTCTTGAAATCCAAATTCTAAGGGTATTCTAATGCCGTCGTCCTCCCATTCTGAAACGCTTGCCGGTCGGCTCACACGGTTTATTGGTCGACATTTCAGGTCCATTCGTCTAATAGGCTTGTACATTCACCTGAAAAAGTATTACTTTGACTATTTCATACTATACTCTCTTTCGTCAGTCTATTCATCCCAATCTACCGAATTAATACGATGAAAAACCAATCCACTCGCCGTCAGTTTCTGGGTGCCACAGCCGCTCTGGTCTCCAGTGCCCTGGTTGCCCCCCCCAAACTGTTTGGCGCACCGGCCTTTATCCGCAATTTGAACAAACCCAACTCGCTGATCAATGGCGTACAGGTTGGGGTCATTACGTATTCGTACCGGGATATGCCCGACCAAAGTGCCGAAGCCACCCTGCAATACGTTCTGGATAGCGGTATCAGTGCCATCGAGTTGATGGGTGGGCCGGCCGAGTCGTTTGCAGGTGCTCCCAAAAATACGGTCGATATGCGGTCGATTTTTCCGTTGATGCGGAAACGGCGCGAAAACCAGACCCTCACCGAAGACGAACAGAAAACGCTGGCGGATGCAGATGCCAAAATGAAAGCCTACCGGGCGGAAGTGGCCCAATGGCGGCTCTCGGCACCGATGAGTAAGTTTGAGCAGGTTCGCAAGATGTACAACGCAGCCGGTGTCACCATCTACGGATTCAAGCCCGACGCGTTTGGCATGCAGAACACCGACGCAGACATCGACTACGGAATGCGGGCGGCTAAAGCACTGGGTGCCAACCAAGTCACCCTCGAACACCCGGCCAACGATGCCCATACCCTGAGATTGGGAAAAATGGCGGAGAAACACGGTTTGCGGGTTGGTTACCACGGTCATGAACAGCAAACCCCCACGTTCTGGGATACCGCGCTCGCTCAATCGCCGGGCAATGCCATGAACTTCGATCTGGGTCATTACCTGGCCGCCGGTCAGCCCGACCCGCTGGGCTTAATCCGGGAGAAACACACGCGGATTTCCAGTATGCACATCAAAGACCGCCAATTACCAGCGAACGGCAAAGGAAATTTGCCCTGGGGCCAGGGTGATACGCCCTTGTTGCCGGTTTTGAAACTGATGCGCGAGCAGAAATATACATTCCCGGCTACGGTCGAACTGGAGTATAAAATTCCGGAAGGCTCCAATGCCGTCGCCGAAGTGAAAAAATGTATGGATTTTTGCCGGAATGCGCTGAGTTAAAGAGTTAAAAAAATCAATGTTAAATATTAAATGATGACGGGGCCGCCCACGCGGTGTTAAATGTAAAAGTGATTGCAACTCCGGCACTTTTATATTCAACACCGCGTGGGCGGCCCCGTCATCATTTATTATTCATCATTCCCTTTTTCACCCCAGCCCTGCCGATTTCAGCATTCCCCGCAGTGTCTGTAAATCCGTCTCCATGGCCTGGTAGATTTTCTCGCGGGGAATTGTAATGTTGCGTTTGCCCTGATCGGCACCGCCCAGCGGATACTCCAGGTGCAGCGAAATCGGAACGCGGACGTTTAGTTGTTTCAGCAGTGAAAAATAAGCCGGGAAATCGACCATGCCCTGCCCCAGCGGCACACTTTCCGCCTTCCATTTCCCCGCCTTTTTCTCCCAGATCACGTCCTTGATGGCGATAAACCGGATGTGTGGGGCAATCATTCGCAAGCCCGTCGACCAGGACGTCCCACCCTCCACCGTTGCGTGACGAATGTCGTACTGACTCCCCAAGTTGGGGCTATTGATTTCTTTGAGAACCGTGGCCAAGTCCCAGGTGGCCGAGCCGAAGTTGGTTCCGGCGTGATTTTGATACGCCCCTGCCAGATTCAGTTGCTGGTTCAGTTTCGCCAATTCACCGAGTTGCTTTTGGTAACTGGTGAGCACCGCCTGAATCGGCTGATCGGCGGGATAGGCCAGCCAGCCCGTGCGGTAATACCGGATGCCCTGCTTGCTGGCGGTTTCCAGCACTGTTCGGGCCGTTTCATCGGCTTTGGTGATGGCGGTGGTAATGGTCGATACGCCCAGGTTCCGCTTTTTCAGGATGTCGACCGCTTTCGGCAAATCGGTTTGAACCCGGGCCGGTTCGACGTGGCCATCGGGCCGAACCGTCAGATCGACGCCGTCGAATCCGAGGTCGGACGCAACCGTTGCCAGTTCGGTATAATTTAGAAAATGAAGGAGTTTCGAGAAAATATGAATACTAAAGGGAGCGGCATCGGCCGGTGCCTGCGAAACCGCCCTGGTTTCAGCCGCCGAACCAGCCAGACTGGTCGCCAGCAACCCTTTTAACATAGCACGACGTTGAAGCAGAAGCGGCATAGCGTTAGGGAATAAGTATGCCGATAAGGATTTTTAGGTGCTGATCTACTCAGTGACCATAACGCAGAAAGATACCAATCCCCTACTCCGCCTGCTTCGCTTTCAACAGCAACACGAACAGAACCGCCACTGCCGGAACCGTTAAACCGCCCGCGATCAGGGCCTGGCGGTTGGTGCTGAATCCATCCGCAATGCCCGAATACAGGTTGATCATAATTGCTATAAAGAGCAGGGCGGTTAAAATAGGTAAGGCTTTCATGGCTTTCTGTTTAATTTAGTGTTTGCGTGTTGACAGATTTGGTTACTATATGACGGTGCGATGAACCACTTGTCACACCGGAAAGAATAAAAAAACTTCGACCATCAGACCCATCTGTCTGGTTATTGCACTACGCCTTTTCGGTCCGAACAGGTTTGTAAAACCGGTAGGCTGTCCGTGGTAAACTGTTTGTAAAAATCGGTATGTTTGCCCGTCCAAACGATGAACGGTTTTACGCCTTCCTCCTGCTTCTTTAATCTGGTAACTCATGCTCATTTTACGCCGAATCGGGCTGGTTTTGCTCGTCCTGTTTATCCTGCTGAATATCGTTTCAGCTTTCCATGCCTCCCGTTTTACCTATTTTTACAACAATCCCGACAAAACACCGGCGCGGAAAGCCGAGGACTATTCGACCAGCGAACTTATCCAGGCGGCTTTTTTTGGCCTGAAACTGAAGAAATCGGTCGTCAGCGATACCCCGAAAATCCCCTACGAAACCATCCGGCTCACCAACGAATATGGTCAGAGACTGGAAGGCTGGTATATCCCGGCGGAACAGGCCAAAGGCACCGTGATTTTGTGCCACGGCCACGCGTCGAACAAATCGAAAATCCTCTGTGAAGCGGACTATTTTCACGCACTGGGCTACAACACCCTGTCGTTCGACTTCCGGGCGCACGGCAATTCTGATGGTAACATCTGCACCATCGGTTTTCGTGAAACCAACGATCTGAAAGCGGCTTATGATTTCGTGGCGAAGGGAAAGGAGAAAAACATCATTCTCTGGGGCGTGTCGATGGGAGCCGCCACAATCCTGAAAGCCATCCCCGAACACGGATTAAAACCGGCGCGGGTCATTCTGGAATGTCCGTTTGCCTCACTCTACGACGCCATTCAGGGTCGCCTTCGCTCGATGCACATTCCAGCCCATCCGGTGTCGGAATTGCTGGCGTTATGGGGTGGTCTGCAGCGTAGCATGTGGGTGTTTGGCTACCGGCCGTCGGAGTCGGCCAAACAGCTTACGATGCCGGTTTTGCTGAATTGGGGCGCGAAAGACCCCCGGGTTCTGCGGCACGAAACCGATGCTATTTTTGAGAATTTAGGCACTTCTCGAAAGCAGCTGGTGGTTTTTGAAAAGTCGGCCCACCAGTCGTTTTGCACCGTCGAAAACGCGAAATGGCAGGCCAGCATCAACCGTTTTTTGCAGACCAACCCAAAAACCGCCCTTCAACCGGCGACCGAACTCCAAGCCCGGTGAGGTAGTTTATGCCAGAATGAAGCACGATAAATAACCCAAACAAAGCCGTTGATCAGTCGGTTGATACAGGATTACTTGCTAATTCTTCTCAACGATGAACAACCGAATTATTCTTTTTGCACACACCTTACTCCTGACCGGCCTGCTGCTGTCGTGTGGCCAAAGCAAAAAAACGGAGAGCGACGAAACCACTGCTACGGCAACGGAAGAAACCGAAACTGCCCAGGCACCTGATCTGCCGGAACCTTCCGAATCATCCAAGCATTTCAGCAACGTGATCGGCTGGAAAGACGGCCAGATGCCCAAGGCTCCTGACGGTTTTGTGGTCACCGAATACGCCCGCGACCTGAAAAACCCGCGCCGGACTTACGTGTTGCCCAACGGCGACGTTCTGGTAGTCGAATCCCAAACCGAAAAGAAAGGCGTGGTGAAGAAGGTGGTGGCCGCCGTCAGCGGACAGGCCAAAGCCGGTGCCGTTGGTGAAAGTGCCAACCGCATTACGCTCCTTCGCGACGCCAACAAAGACGGCAAACCGGAAATTCGCGAAACCTTTCTGGAGGGCCTGAATCAACCGTTTGGGGTTGTGCTGATCGGCAACACGCTGTATGTCGCCAATACCGACGGCGTTCTCAAATTTCCATATCAGCCGGGCCAGACCAAAATAACCGCCAAAGGAACGCCGATTCTGCCGCTGCCCGCCGGGGGCTACAACAACCACTGGACACGCAACCTGCTTGCCAATGCCGACGGTTCCAAAATTTATGTTTCGGTGGGGTCAGGCAGCAATGTGGGCGAAAACGGCATGGAGCATGAACTGAAACGGGCGGCCATTCTGGAAATCAATCCCGATGGATCGGGTGAGCGGATTTACGCCAGCGGACTGCGGAACCCCGTCGGCATGGACTGGGCACCCGGTACAAACACGCTGTGGACGGCCGTGAACGAACGCGATGAACTGGGTGATGAACTCGTGCCCGACTACATTACCAGCGTTAAAGAAGGCGCTTTCTACGGCTGGCCTTATTCCTATTTTGGACAGAACGAAGACCCGCGCCGGAAAGACGAACGGCCCGATCTGGTCAAAAAAACCATTGTTCCTGACGTGGCTGTAGGCTCGCACACGGCGTCGCTGGGGCTGGCGTTTTATGATAAAGACGCATTTCCGGAGAAATACCGCAACGGTGCGTTTGTGGGTCAACACGGTTCCTGGAACCGATCGGCTTTTTCCGGTTATAAAGTCATTTTCGTACCATTTGAGAACGGAAGGCCGAGTGGGAAACCGGAGGATTTTCTGACCGGTTTTATTGCCAACGACAAGGATGTGTTTGGCCGCCCGGTTGGCTTATCGGTTTTGCCCGACGGTTCACTGCTCGTGGCCGACGATGCCGGCAACCGGATCTGGCGGGTTAGTGCCACTCGCTGAGCTGAAGTCATTTCACGGTTTTGTTCTTGATTGGTACAAATGCGATCATTGTTGGGATAATTCCAATAGCATTCTTCGATTGATAGCACTACGTTTGCGAACCGACTGTCCCGGCGTTTGTTTACGGGGCAGTCGGTATCGATCGGTTTTACGAATCTCCTAACATCGTACCATGAAATTTAAAGACAAAGTAGTGGTCATTACCGGCGCCACCACTGGCATTGGCAAAGCGACCCGTGAACACCTTACGCGTGAAGGTGGAATTGTTTATAACCTCGACATCCAAAAACCGGCAGACGACGACACGCTGGGTGAATTTATCCCCTGTGATGTCCGAAACAAACAGGAAATCAAAGACGGTTTGGCGGCTGTTGTGGCCAAAGAAAACCGCATAGATCTGCTCTTCGCCAACGCCGGCATCCACCTTTTCGCCACGATGGAACAAACGTCCGACGAAGAGCTGGATAACCTGATCGAGATCAACATCAAAGGCACGTTTCATACCGTCCGGGAAGTCCTTCCTTACATGAAAGCGCAGCGGAAGGGAAGCATCGTTCTGATGGGTTCCGATCAGACCTTTACCGGCAAAGCCAGCAGTTCGGTGTATGGCCTGACCAAGGGTGCAATCGGGCAACTCACCAAAAGCACGGCCATCGATTATGCCCCGTTCAACATCCGGGTTAACTGCATTTGTCCCGGCACCATCGATACGCCCTTGCTCCATAAAGCGGTTACCCACTTTTCCACCGTCAATTCCGTCGGCGAAGCGGGCGTTTACGAATCACTGAACACCATCCAGCCGCTGGGCCGAATTGGTAAACCGGAAGAGATTGCTGCGGTGGTCGCTTTTTTATTATCAGACGACAATTCCTTCATGACGGGCAGTCTGGTGAGTGCGGATGGCGGGTATGTTTGTCAATAGTGAATAAAACTGATGGATCAAAATCAACGAAACACCCGACGAGATGCCCTCCGACTACTCGGGACTACGGCCGCAACGCTGGCAACGGGCGGTTTATCCGGGTTTTTAGCCCCTGCTCCTCCTTCCATGCTCAGCCGACTGATTCCTTCCAGCAACGAAAAACTGCCCGTCGTGGGCATTGGCACCTGGCAGACGTTCGATGTTTCCGGAACGACGGAACAGGAACCGTTGCTGCAGGCTTTGAAAGCCGTTCACCAAGCCGGTGGCAAGCTAATCGATTCGTCGCCGATGTACGGACGTTCGGAAGAAGTGGTGGGCAAACTCACGGCGGAATCCGGGATTCAAAACCAGTTTTTTTACGCTACCAAAGTCTGGACGCGGGGTCGGGAAGCGGGCATTCGGCAGATGGACGAGTCGATGCAGAAAATGAAACGGTCGTCGATGGATCTGATGCAGATTCACAACCTGGTCGACTGGAAAACGCACCTGGAGACGCTCAAAGCCTGGAAAGCGTCCGGCAAAATCCGCTACATCGGTATAACGCATTACACCGATTCGATGCACGATGAACTGGCGGAAATCATCACCAAAGTCCCCATCGACTTTGTGCAGTTCAACTACTCGATTCTGTCCCGCAATGCCGAAAAAAAGCTGTTGCCCGTCGCCCGGGACAAGGGCGTAGCAACAATCATCAACCAGCCGTTTGCCGAAGGGCGGTTATTTTCGCTCGTAAAAGGGAAGGAACTACCAGCTTGGGCGACCGAAAACGAGATCAGCAGTTGGGCGCAGTTTTTTCTGAAATTTATTGTTTCAAACCCCGCCGTTACCTGCGTCATTCCCGGCACCAGCAACCCCCGGCACGCTGCCGACAACATGCTGGCCGGACACGGACGCCAGCCGGATACGGCCCTGCGCGAAAAAATGGCCGCGTTTCTCCAACGGTTGTAACGTCAAACCACATCCATTGCCTGTCCGCACCTGGACAAATTCTGTCCGAAATCGTACAGAGCCTCTTCCTCAACACCATCCAAATCACTTCCAAAGGCACATTTTCTTTCTGGCATTCTATTTGTTTTGCAAAATTACAACTAATCGTACGAACGGAGTAAGACCATGCGAAGATCCTTTCTGGGCGAGTTTGAAGAAATTGTCCTGCTGGTGGTGGCAGCCTGTCCGGCCGAAGCCTACGGCGTTACAATCTGGGAGGATGTCCAGCAACAAACCGGGCGAACGATCACGATGAGTGCCGTCCATGCCACCTTATACCGCCTTGAAGAGAAAGGGTTCCTTTCCTCGCTGATGGGGGGTGCTACCGCCGAACGGGGTGGACGACGCAAGCGGTTTTTCGCGCTGACCAATGCCGGAGTTCGGGCCTTAAACGACATTCAGGAAGTCCGCAGTCGGCTCTGGCAAGCCATTCCACCGGGGAAATTTCAATTGATTGGCTTTAAAAATTAAGAATGAAGAGTTAAGAGTTAAGAGTTGGCTGACGCTCTCACCCTTAACTCTTAACTCTTCATTCTTAACTCATAACTAACAACTTATGAAACACCTGACTCCGCCCCGTTGGGCCGACTGGCTGCTGGAACGCTTCGTGGCACCTCATCTGCTGGAGGATGTGCAGGGCGATCTGCATGAAGTGTTTTACAAGCAGACGGAGGATGCCGGTTTGGCAAACGCCCGACGGGCGTTCGTCTGGGCGGTTTTGAATTACCTGAACCCGTTCTTTTTGAAGCGAAAACCCGAAGCATACTCCAAACCAACAAATACCACGATGATCCGTAACTATTTCAAAATTGCTTTTCGAAACTTGGTTCGCAACAAAACCTACACCGCGATCAATGTCTCCGGGCTGGCCCTCGGCATGACCTGCGGCATTCTGATTTTCATGCTGGTGAAATACCACCTGAGTTTCGATACGTTCCACGCCAATTCCGACCGGATTTACCGCTTCGTAACCGAGCAACACCGCGAAACGATCAGCTACCGCGCCAACGTTCCCAGCCCCCTCGGCAAAGTTTTCCGCAACGACTATACTTTTGGTGAGAAAGTAGCCCGCATTGCCACCGCCGAGGATGTGGTGCTGACGGTTAAAGAAGGTTCGGAAATTCGTAAGTTTAAGGAGAGCGAGGGCGTGGCCTTCACGGAACCCGACTTCTTCGACATTTTCAATTATCCGCTGCTGAAAGGGGATCGGAGTACGGTCTTGCGTGACCCCAATACCGCCATTGTGACGGAGAAAATGGCCCGAAAGCTCTTTGGCGAGGTCGATCCGATGAACAAACTGTTTCGGCTGGATAACAAGGTTGATTTCAGGGTCACGGGCGTTTTGAAAGATTTACCCATCACCACCGACCGAAAAACTGAAATCTACGTATCGTACAACACGCTGAAACAGTATAACGACTGGCTGGCCAGCGACGATGCCTGGGGCGGTATCAACAGTGCCATGCAATGTTTTGTCCGACTCCGGCCCGGTGTTTCGCCCGATGAGGTGGAGAAGGTTCTGCCCGCTTACGTGAAGAAATACCGTCCAACCAATAAAAACGTCCACCATTACAAGCTGCAACCGCTAGCCGATATTCACTTTAATGCCCGGTATGGTGGGGTCATCACCAAAACCAATTTGTGGGTTTTAGGCTGTATTGGCCTGTTTCTGATCATTACAGCCTGCGTAAATTTCATCAATTTGGCCACGGCGCAGGCGCTAAAGCGCTCCAAAGAAGTGGGCGTCCGGAAAGTGCTGGGGAGTTTTCGCGGGCAACTTTTCTGGCAGTTTATTGCCGAAACCGGTTTGATCACGACTGTAGCCGTTGGATTGGCCTGCCTTGCGTCCGCGTTACTCCTGCCTTTCATCAACGACTGGTTCACGGTACAAATCGCCGTCAACGCCATTTCCGACTGGACGTTTATGCTGTTTCTACCCCTCCTGACACTGGCCGTTACGTTCTTTGCCGGATCATACCCCGGACTGATTCTGGCCGGTTTTCAGCCGGTTATGGCGCTCAAAGGAAAGCTTTCACAACAAAACATCGGCGGTTTCAATACTCGGCGTACGCTGATCGTGGGGCAATTTGCGATTTCGCAAGTGCTGATCATTGGCATGATTGTGATCACCAACCAGATGCGGTTTTCGACGCAATCCGATTTGGGGTTCAACAAAGACGCCGTGGTGATGCTGCCGGTGGCGACGGAATCGAACGTGCTGACGATGAAAACCCTGAAAAGCCAGTTTTCCCAAATTCCGGGCGTTCAAACCGTATCGGTTTGTCAGTCGGCTCCGGCTTCGAACTACAACGTCTGGAACACCTCGCCCAAATACGACAACCGGGCTGAGGATGAAGCCTTTAGTGTGAGCGTTAAAGCCGCCGATGAGCAGTATATCCCGATGTTTGGCCTGAAAATCGTGGCGGGTCGCAACCTGTTTCCGTCCGACACGGCGAAGGAATTTATTGTCAATGAAATGTTTGCCCGCAAGCTGGGTCTGAAAGCATCCGACGAAGTGATTGGGAAAGCCCTGAGTTTAAACGACGGCAACACCAAAGGGACGATTGTGGGGGTGATCGCTGATTTTCATGACCGGTCTTTCCACGAAGACATCAACGCCATTTGCATCACGACAGCTCCGGATTTGTACGCGAGTTACGCCCTGAAAATCAATAGCGCCACCGTGCAACCTACGCTGGCTGCTCTGGAAAAAACGTGGAGCGACCGGCACCCGGATCAGGTTTACGACTATCAGTTTCTGGATGAACACATTGCCAATTTTTACGCAACCGAAGGCCTGATGCTCAAGCTGATTCAGGCTTTTGCTGCCATCGCCATCTTCATCGGCTGTCTGGGTCTCTACGGTTTGGTGTCGTTTATGGCTGCTCAAAAGACCAAGGAGATCGGGATTCGGAAAGTGTTGGGCAGCAGCATGGGCCAGATTCTCTGGATTTTTGCCAAAGAGTTTTCGCGTCTCATTCTGATCGCCTTCGTTGTGGCCGCTCCGGTGGCCTATTACGCGATGACTGCCTGGCTGAAAAACTTCATTTTCCGCGTCGATCTGGGCATCGGGATCTTTATCTCTGCAATCGTTGGCACCTTTTTGATT
Organism: Larkinella fluvii; assembly: GCF_051857545.1. Lineage (NCBI taxonomy): Bacteria > Pseudomonadati > Bacteroidota > Cytophagia > Cytophagales > Spirosomataceae > Larkinella > Larkinella fluvii. The sequence continues at coordinate 86,075 of NZ_JBPZHB010000009.1, forward strand.
GCGTTTATGACCGTCGGTTTTCAGTCCATCAAAGCCGCCTTAATGAACCCGGTGAAAGCCCTTCGTTCAGAGTGAATGTCTGAATAAGCTGCCTGAAACCAGCGGATTTACCTGTTTCACGTTAAAAACGAACCAGACCCCGGCAAAAACTTGCGATAGCAGTCCCGCCGGGGCTTTCCGGTTTATTCCCGGGTTTTCTATCAAACGTCCCGGTGAATAAATCAGGTAGTACTACGCTGTTGGCGAACCCGTTCTGTTTCTACATTTGGTTCAGTCTTCCCTTCTAACTATATCCTTACCCCATGAAACAGAAACACATCATTCTTCGGACCACCCAAACCGCCACCCGCGATCCCTTTCTGGGCGCACTCTCGTTGCCCCGTTCCGCCGAAGCGGTTGCCGCCGGCCTTTCCATCGAAGTCGAAAACATTGACCGAAGGCAGGTGTCGGCTCTCACCCGCCGGTCCGACATTCTGGCGATGGCTCCGGCCATTCCCATGAAACTGATCGAGCCCGTTAGCAAAAAAAATATAGCCACGCCAGCGGCCCAGACTACGGCCTGGGGCGTCAAAGCCGTGGGTGCCGACACCTCGCCTTTCACGGGCGAAGGGGTCATTGTGGCCGTGCTGGATACGGGCATCGATGCCGCCCACCCGGCTTTTGCGGGCGTCCAGATCATTGAGCAGGATTTTACGGGTGAAGGCAACGGCGACCAGAACGGACACGGCACCCATTGCGCAGGAACGATTTTTGGCCGCATCAGCGACAACCTTCGGATCGGTGTGGCCCCCGGTGTTCAGAAAGCCCTCATCGGCAAGGTTCTGGGCGAAAACGGCGGGGGTTCAAGCGAACAAATCGTGAGCGCCATTCAGTGGGCGGGGCAGAATGGGGCCAATGTCATTTCGATGTCACTGGGGATGGATTTTCCCGGTTTTGTCAAGCAACTGCTCGACGAGGGGTATCCCGCTGAACTGGCCACTTCCTACGCGCTGGAAGGCTACCGTGCCAATGTCCAGCTCTTCGAGCGGCTTGCCGCTTTGATCAAAATACAGGGTTCGTTTTCGCAGGCCACGGTCATCATTGCGGCCGCCGGCAATGAAAGCCAGCGGAATGTAAATCCGGATTTTGAGATTTCAGTGAGCCCGCCCGCCGTGTCGGACGGCATCATTTCCGTCGCAGCGCTGGGTGAAAGCACGCAGGGATTCACAGTGGCAACGTTCTCAAATACCGGGGCTAACGTTTCCGGACCGGGGGTTAAAATTCTGTCGGCCAAACCCGGTGGTGGTTTTGTTCAGATGAGCGGTACCAGCATGGCGACGCCCCACGTGGCGGGTGTGGCCGCTTTGTGGGCGGAGAAAATCATGAAAACCGGTTTTCTGACGCCCCTGACGCTTACGGCCCGGCTGATCGGTTCGGGCACGGAAGCAGGCTTGAAACCCGGCTTCGATCCCACCGACGTGGGGGCGGGTCTGGTGCGTGCGCCACAGGTTTGATGAATTTTACTCCAAACGAAAAAACCGGCTCATCGCCGGTTTTTTCATTGTTAAACTTCTTCCTCGTGTAGTTCCTCGCTTTTGCGTTTGACCGGCTTTTCAGGCTCAGGCGACGGTTGAAGCGGCTGCGGGTGATCTTCGTACGCCGAATTATCCACGATTTTATACCGCGATAGGAACGAGTACATGGCCGGAATGACAAATAGGGTCAATACCAAAGAGAAAATAATCCCCCCCACAATAACGACGCCCAGCGGAATACGGCTTTTGGCTGCCGCGCCCAGTCCCAAGGCAATCGGCAAGGCGCCACAGGCCGTTACCAGACTGGTCATCAGAATAGGACGAAGCCGGAGGGCAGAGGCTTCGATGGCCGCTTCAAACCGGTCCATGCCCTCTTTGCGTTTTTCATTCGCAAACTCAACGATCAGAATACCGTTTTTCGTCACCAGCCCAATGAGCATAATGATACCGATCTGCGAAAAGATATTCATCGTCTGATTAAACACATACAATGAAAGAACGGCCCCGGCAATGGCGAGCGGCACGGTCAGCATGATGATGAATGGATCGGTGAAACTCTCGAACTGAGCCGCCAGAATGAGGTAAATCAACACCAATGCCAGCAGGAAGGCAAACAGGGTGTTCGATGAGCTTTCGGCATAATCGCGGGAAGAGCCCGACAATTCGGTCTGGAACGTTTCGTCGAGCGTTCGGGCCGCGATGGCGTTCATGGCATCCACCCCATCGCCGATGGTTTTACCAGGTGCTAACCCAGCCGATACGGTGGCGGATTTAAACCGATTGTGATGATACACCTGAGCCGGGCTGGATACCTCGGCAAATTTCACCAGATTGTCCAACTGAATCAGGTTACCCGCATTATTCCGAACATAAAACGAGGCCAGGTCAACCGGTTCGTCACGGTCATCCCGCGCCACTTGGCCAATCACCTGATACTGTTTTCCGTTCATCAGAAAATACGCCAACCGACGGTTACTCAGTGCCAACTGAAGGGTCTGGGCCACATCCTGTACGGTTACTCCCAAACTAGTGGCTTTCTCCCGGTCAATTGTAATGTTCAATTCTGGTTTATTGAATTTCAAATCGACGTCAAAACCCTGAAAAGTCGGATCTTTCTGGACTTCGTCCATAAACTTCGGCAGGTTTTGCTGAAGTTTATCAAAATTGAGGTTCTGGATCACAAACTGTACCGGCAACCCTCCCCCACGTCGGCCAACCTGAATGGTCTGCTCCTGGGTCGCATTCATCCGGGCTTCACTGGAGCTTCTCAGGTACTTGCCCAGATAGTCCGTGATTTCCTGTTGTGACCGTTTGCGTTCACTGGGCTCAACCAGATTGAGCGATATAAACCCGGAGTTGACCGCCCCTGCCGCCGAGTTACCCGGCGCAATGACGCTGAAGGTATAGTTCAATTCAGGAATCGAATCCATCACAAACTGGTTTACCCGTTCGGTAATCCGGGTCATGGCTTCGTAGCTTGTTCCTTCCGGCGCGGTAATGGGCACCCGGATGCGGCTGCGGTCTTCCATGGGCGCCAACTCAGACTTCAGCGAAGAACCAATCCAGAAAATGATGCTTAAACAAATGCCGATGATGCCTACGGCCAGCCAGCGACGTCCCATAAAGGTCGTCAGGGATGACCGGTAACTCCGGTCCAGCCATTGGTAAAACGGCTCGGTTTTCTGATAAAACCACGATCCTTTCCCCTGGTCTTTGCTCACCAGCAACACACTCAAAACCGGCGTCAGGGTCAGGGAAACAAAGGCAGAAATCAACACCGAACTCGCTACGACGACCCCAAATTCGCGGAACAGACGCCCGGTAAACCCTTCCAGAAAGATAACCGGTAAGAAAACGATGGATAAGGTAGCCGAAGTCGAAATAACCGCAAAGAAAATTTCTTCCGAACCTTCTTTTGCAGCCCGTTTCAACTCCATACCCTCTTCAATTTTCTTGAAGATATTTTCCGTGACCACAATCCCGTCATCCACCACCAGCCCCGTCGCCAGCACGATCCCAAGCAGCGTCAAAACGTTGATACTGAAGCCCGAGATATACATAATGAAGAATGTCGCAATCAGCGAAACGGGAATATCGATCAACGGACGAATGGAGATCAGCCAATCCCGGAAGAACAGATAAATAACGATGACCACCAGAATGAAGGAGAGGATGATGGTTTCGGCCACTTCTTCAATGGACTGGCGAATAAATTTCGTTTTGTCATCACCATTCAAAAGCTGAATATCGGACGGCAGATCGCGCTTGATATCCTCCAAACGTTTGTAAAATTCATCCGCAACGGCCACATAGTTTGCGCCCGGTTGCGGAATCAGGGCCAGAATGGCTCCGGAAGCGTTGTTCTGTTTGGCGGCCGATTCTTCATTTTCCGGCCCCAGAACCGCATACCCGACATCTTTAAACCGAATAATTTGGTTGGCCGTCTGCCGAATGATCAGGTTGTTAAAATCCTCTTCCGTGGTTAACCGCCCTACCGCTTTCACCGTTAATTCGGTGTTATTGCCGTAGATTTTACCGCCGGGTAGTTCAACATTCTGACGGTTTAAGGCTTCCTGAATATCCTGCGCGGTCAGTCGGTAAGCCGAAAGTTTGTGCGGATCGATCCAGAGACGCATGGCTGATCTTTTCAGTCCGTATACCATCACCTGGCTAACCCCCGGAATGGTTTGCAGACGTTCCTGCAACACATTTTCAACATAATCCGACAACTGCATCGGATTTCGGGTTGTGCTTTGAACAGGCAGGAAGATAATCGGTTCCGAGTTGGCGTCGGCCTTGCTCACGACCGGAGGGGCATCGATGTCCTGCGGAAGTTGCCGCTGCGACTGGGCTACTTTATCCCGCACGTCGTTGGCGGCCCGCTCCAGGTCGGCCCCCAGTTCAAACTCGACGGTGATGTTACTGCTTCCGAGTGCGCTGGTCGATGAAATGGTCCGAATGCCTTCGATGCTGTTGAGCGATTTTTCAATCGGCTCGGTAATCTGGGATTCGATAATTTCCGGGTTCGCTCCCACGTAGCTGGTTCGAACCGAGATAATCGGCGGATCGATAGCCGGGTATTCACGAACGCCCAGAAATGTAAAGCCAATGACACCGAAAAGGATGATGACAATCGACATAACCATGGCGAAAACCGGTCGCCGAAGGCTTAATGAAGGTAGACTCATTGGTTTAGTTCGTTAATTCATACTCGCACTATTACCCGCTGCTGAACCTTGCTCCGGTTGCTTTTGACCCGTTAACCGGTCCACTTTAGCCACTTTTACCGGTGCTTCAGGTCGCAGGAAAATCAGGCCGGTCGTTGCCACCGTATCCCCCTTCTGCAAGCCCTGCGTTATTTCTACAACGCTGGCGTTCCGTAATCCGATCTTCACATCTTTAAAAACCGCTTTTCCGTTTTCGATCACCACCACCTGGCTGCCGCGCGTTTGCGGAATCACCGACTGGCTTGGAACGACGAGTGCCTGGGCATTATTGATCACCAGACTTACTTTGGCGAACGTTCCGGGACGCAAGCTGGACGAATTGTTGGCTACCCGCGCCCGGATGCGCAGGTTCCGGGTGGCTTCCTCAACGCCGGGTTCGATGGCATACACCGATCCGTTAAACGTTTTGTCCAGGCCGTCGACCTGAAACGAGATCACACTACCCACTTTTACGGATGGGCTGTATTTCTCGGGTACCGAAAAATCCAGCTTCATTGAATTGGTCTGTTGCAACCTGGCAATCAGCGTATTCGGACTTACCACCGCCCCTAAACTCACATTCCGTAAACCAATGGTTCCGGAAAAAGGTGCCCGGATTTCGGTCCGGCGAAGCGCGGCTTTCGTCACTTCGATGTCGGCCAGCGTTCCTTTCAGATTCGTTACGATAATGTCGTATTCCTGCTGGCTGATACCGCCCCGTTCCAGCAATTGCTTGTTTCGCTCTTCAATGCGACGGTTATTTTCTTCCAGCGATTTGAGCTTCAGCATTTGTGCCTGTAAATCACCATCGTATAGTTTCACCAACAACGTACCCTGTTTAACGGCCCGTCCCTCCTGAATGTTCAATTCGACAATTCTTCCGGAAATTTCGGGATAGATATCTACCTGTTCTGAAGCCAGCAGGGAACCCGTAGCCACCACTTCGTCTTTCAGATTCTGGGAAGTAACCACATAAACATTGACCGCCGTCGGACCACCACCGCCCGCCCGGCCACCGCCGGCCTGCCCGGAGGGAGCTCCTCCCCGACCGCCACCGGCTGCTTCGCCCGGTTGCTTTTTAGAAGACTTATTGTAATAAATGATGCCACCAACTACCAGCACCACCAAAATAATAGCAATCCACCTTTTCACAGAGATAGTATGTTGAAGCGGACGCGGCATTGCGCCCATTGAGAAAGTTGCATCAAACCGTATGCCTACTGTCGGAATCTGATTTTTCAGCTAACTTAGCACCGAAATTACTCCATTACAACAAGCCATGACAGTTGAAGATTACATTAATCGACAAACACCCGAAATTCATCGCCTATTGGACCAAATACGTCGATTAATCCTGGAAGCGTCCCCCAAAGTTCAGGAAAAAATGAGTTGGGGCGTGCCCTTTTATTTCCACAAAGGCCATTTGTGTTACCTCAATCCGCTCCGAACACCCGAGGTCGCCGTCGATCTTTGTTTCCTGAGAGGCTACGAATTAGCCAATGAACAGGGTGCGCTCGAAGGCCGGGGACGCCGAACGGTCAAGTCACTAATTGTGCAGGCTGACTCCATAAACGAAGACCTGATCCGGGAATTGTTGCAGGAAGCGATTTTGCTCAATGAAACCTCGAAGGAAAAACCAGCTATTTTTCATAAAAAAAGAGGGTGATATTATCAGAACTTTCCCGCTTTTAAGGAATACCAAATATCAAATGATGAATGTTAAATGTAAAAGGAGTTGCCAATCTGTGAGTTTGACATTTGACATTCATCATTTGATATTTGGTATTCTAATTTAATCTTACCTGCCACACAGTTTTCGATACGCACACCATTCGCAAATCTTTTTGTCGCTGGTTTTCTGGAAAGGCTGGCCGGTGTCGAACAAATCCGTGATGATTTTGCGGAGGTGAACTTCCGTTTCAACCACGAATTCTTCGGGCGTACCCAGATGCAGTTTGTTCTCCAAAAAACCGCCTTCCATGTTGCGGAACGAGTAAAAACCGGCCACGACCCGGGTGTTCGTACCATCGATCCACTCATTGCCAAACTGCAATCCCTTGTTTTGCAGCATCTTTTTGTACACCAGATACTGGTATAACCACAACTGCCGCGCCTTGTCTTTCTGGGCGTCGGTCAGCAGGAGTTCCATGGTTTTGACATCGGCGTCCCGGGCTTCGATTTTCCCGGTTTTGTAATCGGCCACCCGAATCAGCACCGTACCGTCGGGTTGTCGAAGTCGCTCGACCCGGTCAATTTTCCCGGCAATCCGGATGCGCAATGGCCCGATGGCGGTTTCGACCTCCAGCTCGGTATCCCACTCTTCTTCCGTTTGCAAAACCTCCAGGTTATTCCCGTAGCGTTCCACCTGCAGGGCATTGAACCGCACCATCAGGTCTTCTGCCACCTTGTAGAGCAGACGGTTCATGCCCGATTCGGTCACGCGGTTCACAAACGCTTCTTCGTATTTCAGCTTCAATTTTTCGACAACCCGTTCGGTCGTCACCTCCGCTCCCGCCATGCGGTATTCCTGATCGAGGGCTTCCAGCGTGTTGTGAATCCACTGCCCGAACTCGGCGGCATCCATCTCATCACTGACCTCGTCGTCTTCCTGCATGCTGATCACCCGGCTGAAATAATACTTGAGCGAACAGCTCATGAAATTATTCAGCGAAGTCGGGTACATTCCGCCGAACACCCGGTTTTTAGCGGAACTGAATTTCCCCATCAGATCCTCCCGCAGTTTCGCCAGAATCGCGTCACTTTTCGGAATTTCGAGCGTATCGTAGGGTAACAAAGCCGATTTTTGATCGGCCGCCTTGCCAAACCGCACGCTGGGGTAGCTGATGGTCACATTGCCGCCGGAAGCCGGAACCAGTTCGTGTTCGATCTGGCGGATAAACCGGCTTTTCTCGCCCTTGCTGGTTCCGTAAGCATCGGCGGAAGTAACATAGAGCAGCGAGACTTTTCTGGCCCGCTGCAACAGCCGGTAGAAGTGGTACGACATCACCGATTCCTGATCCTGGTAGGTCGGCAAACCGACTTCCACGCAGGCATCGAACGGTATCAGGGAATTCAGTTTCCGCGACTGGGGCAGGATTCCCTCGTTCACCGACAAAATAATCAGGTGCTCAAAATCCAGCGCCCGGGTTTCGAGCATTCCCATTACCTGCAAAGCACTGCCACCCTCGCTTTCAAACGGGATGCTGGTTTGCCGGATCAGTTCATACAGAAACTGCTTCAGACTCTTGATCGTCACCAGTTCATTCCGTTGTTCGCGTTCGAGCGTCGTTTCCAACTGGCGAAGCAGATTCTGGAACAAGTAGAGATACTCGGTTTCGATGGCGTCCTGCTGCTCGGTGTACACCTCCCGCAGCACCTCGATCAACGCATAAAACTGGTGAATGACCACCAGCGGTTTATCGTCCGGCCAACGGCGGAACAACACCTGAAACAGCGGGCTGTTTTCGCCCATCGCCAGCAACTGCTTTTCGTCCAGATACACCAGATTGTCCGTCATAATGGTGTTGATGGCTTTCTGAACAATCCGGTTTGGCGAACCCGCCGACGATTTCAAACCCGTCAATTCATACTGCCGGATAAACGGGTGATTGAGAACTTTGACAACGTGCCGGTGGTTGAATTTGGGAATGTAGACCGTGCCGCTGCCGTCTTTCTTCTGAAAAGCCGCCACGGTTCGCTGCATTTCGAACAGGGCATCGACCAGCGTAAACAGGTGCGAATTCTGCAACGAAAGCCCCATCGTCACGTTCAGATCCGTCACTGAGCCACCCATCGAATACAAAACCGGTAACAACAAGGTTTCGTCGCCCAGAATCAAGGCCGTCGTTCCGGCATCGGTTTCAGAATCGGCATGTTGCCGGTAAATCTGGCTGGCGACTTTGGCCTGCATGCTGGCATTCGGAACGCCGATGACCTGAATGTGTTTGGGCGTTTCGGTGAGGCCATTTCCTTCCCAAGTCCAGGGGCCACTCCAGCCGTCCCGTTTGTAGTTCCGCAGCATTTTCCCGGCTTCCTGCCGCTTCGACTGCATGTAATACGCGTCGGTATCCCACAGCATTTCGGCTTTCTGCGCCTTCAGGAGCGTTTTCACAATCTGCTCTTCCGACCGGCTCAAGGCATTGAATCCCACAAAATACAGTTTTTCATACGCCGGATTGTCGCGCACCAGGTCTTCCACCTGATTAGCCAGTAACCGGTATGCCATCCCCCGATAGGCCCAGCCTTTCGACAAAAGTCGCTCGTGCAGAGCCTCGTAGGCGGTTTGCAGGTTTTCGAACAGCTTGAAATACCGCTGCGTTCCAACGGTTTCGAGTTTGGCTCCCGCCCGGCCGTCGGGCAGGTCGAGTCGCCAGCGTTCGAGGGCTTTGGCCGCCGTCATGTAACTGAACAGCTCGGAGGGGGAAATCATGTACTGATCGATGCGGTCGAAATCGGTGAGCAGAATGCTCGCCCAGTTCAGAAACCGCCCAAATTCCAGCGTGTCGTCAATTTCTTTAAAGACTTCAAACAGTTCGAACAACAGACTGACCGGATCGATTTGCAGAACACCCGCGCTCTGCATGATGAAGTCGTCGACGGCCATCACGTGCGGTGACAAAAACGGCGTATCGGATTGCTGGCTAAGGTGTTGCTGAAAGGTGGAAACCGCCCGGCGTGTCGGCACAATCACCCACACGTCGTCCATCCGCGTTTGATGGTTCTGGAAGATGTGGCGGGCCACTTGACTTAAGAATGACATGTACTTTTTCCGGATAAAACCGACGGTTGTTTATCCTGGCTGTTCAATAGGTGATACTCAAAAATACGCTAAAAAAGACGGCTTTCCAACCTGGTCAGTGAAACCGGTCGGCGCGGACTTCCAGCGTTTTCATAATCCCGGCTTCGGTTTCCAGCAGTTCTTTCCAGCGTTTTCGGACCTTTTCTTTCGGATTGTATTCTTCGGCTAATTCAATAAAATTCCGGTAATGCCCGGCTTCCGAAATCATCAACTCGCGGTAGAATTTTTGCAGGTATTCGTCGGTCAGATTTTCCGACAACAGCTTGAAACGTTCGGCGCTGCGGGCTTCGATCAGGGCATTCAACAACAGTTTTTCCATCAACTGCTCGTTGCGGTCACCCGGTTTGCGGAGAACTTGTAGTAACTGGTTGACATACTCATCCTTACGCGGTTTTCCCAAGGGAATATTCCGTTTGCGAAGTTCTTTCAGGACCCGCTGAAAATGCCCCCATTCTTCGGCCACCACGGGCGTCAGCACCTCCACCAGCTTTTCACGTTCGGGAAACTGAACGATCAGCGAGATGCAGGACGATGCGGCTTTCTGTTCGCAAAAGGCGTGATCGATCAGGATATCGCCGAGGTTCATTCTGGCAATATCGACCCAGCGCGGATCGGTGGGAAGTTCCAGGCCTAGAGTCGTTATCACAGCTCAATCAGTTTTTCCTGTTCCCGGTCCCACCGATACGGGGAATCAGACGTCTGGTAATAGCCGCCCAGCCAGCGCTCCGCCGGGTTGAGCACCCGGCGTCCGGCAATGATGTCGGCACCGGTTTCGGTCAGACTGACACCCGCTTCGGTATATTCCCACAGTTTTCCGTTCAGTTGGCGAATGGTTTCTCCCACGCTCAGGTCGGTAATTCCGTAGTCGCGGTCCTGTTGCAAAAACCGCCCGATCAGGCTGGCTTCCGGCATCGGCCCTTCCATCAGCGTGGCGGTCAGCATATGTTCAATCAGATTCAGGTTGTTTTCGGTGAACGGAAAACGCTGCAAATGCAGAATCAAAGCGTTTCGCAAAAACCGCAATCGGCCAAAATCGGCACCCAGAAGTTGCTGAATGGCCAGCGGCTCCGGGCTGGCGTAGGCATTCCAAACCGCTCCGGCCACCTCCAGATCTTGACGCGTCAACGCTTCGGCCTGTAAAAACAAGGTCGCCAACTGGGCTCCCTTCAACTGCCCAATGCCTTTGAAAAACGGCTCTCCCGGAAAGGAATCGACCGAAATCTGTTTGATTTTGGTGGCTCCCAGTGGTCGCTGCGCCAGTTGCGCAAGCAGAAAAACCAGGTTGATCTGACAGAACAAATCGTGCTCGAACCAGAGATAAATTTCATCGTAGTCGGTCGGAACCGCCAGCTTTTCAAACGCCTGCACCACCCGCTGATCGTAATCGGAAGGCTCGTCATCCGTCACGTTGTGCCATACCCGGCGAATGCGCCAAAGTTCGTGAACCGATTGAACATCCGCCTTCACCGGCCCCTCCGACATCGCTTCCCGCCAGACCATCAGATCCGTTTGATCGGCATTTCCCAGGATGTTCGATTCGGCAAAGGCTCCGGCGGTTGCGTCGCCGTTCAGGATGTGTAATACTCTCATAGTCAGGACTTAGTCGAATAGTAACCAATGAACCCCAAAGGAAAAAGACCGGTTGATGGTCCGAAAATACGGTGCGCTGTAATAAATCTGGTCGAACAGGCCCTGGTTGGCGTGGGCCAGTTTCAGAAAAAGCCGCACCCGGTTGATCCGCAAGTTGGCATACGGTTCGGCCATGATATAATCGCCCAGTTTGGTTTCGTTCTGCAAGTGATACTGCTGGGTGAGTGGCATATACTGGTCGGCAAAATACGCGGACTTGTAATGAAACTGAACTCCAGCCAGCACATACAATTTCTTGAATAACAAAAAGTTGTATTCAAACCGGGCATTCGCCAGCAAAGTCGGTATCCGCAGCACGTCATCGTTCGACACCAGCGTGTAGTAGCCCTGCCCTGCCATCGTAAATTTGCCCGCCCGGAACTGCCAGCCCAAACTGGTTTGTAAAATACTGAACGCATCCGAGAGCTGTTGCGGAACTGCTGCCGTGTCGAAATAAATATAATTTGTCAGCAGATAATAATCCATTCCAGGGCTTAAAACCAGTTTTCCCAGCTTCAGATTCAATTGTCCATAGGCATGTTGCGTGCCCCGCAAATTGAACTGGGTTGCTAATCTTCCTTCATGGTCCCACTGGTAAATATTGCTTGTATACCGGTTTTGGATCAGCGTTGGTGAGGCAAAGACACTTTCGTAACCGGCTGTCAGCAAGCGGCTTTCCAGACGCCCCTGAAGCCGGAAGTCGCGGCCTAACAAATACTCCACTTCAGCCGTCACCCGCGTCAGGCTGTCCGGAAAATAGTAGCCCAGCCAACCGCCCACAAACGTTTCGAGCCGACTGCTTTTATAGCTCGAATCCGGCACCAGCCGCCCGATGTTGAAGCGGTTCTCCAGGCTGTAATAACGGTTTCGGAGCCAGGCGCGGTAGTTGAAAGCCGATCCGCGCGCCGAAAACTGGCCTTTGATGCCAATCTGATTCTCGATCAGCCGAAACAGCGTGGTTTGCCGGGTTTCCAGATTGTCGAAATAATAGCGGGGGTAAAAAGGTTTTCGGGTCAGATTCGACGAGTCGGGTGGCAACAAATTGTCGGTTATGTCCGTGTCGGTAAACCGGTAACTTTGGGCGCGAAAATCAACGATGTTGTAAAGCTGAAAAGCCGTATCCAGAACGTACTGGTGATACAGATGGAGGTCGTTGCGGATTTCGCGGGAGTTGGCTGTCGACAAAACCGGTCTTAGCTCCAGGTCAGGATTGGCAATATTGGACGAACTGGAATCCGGTTCAATTACGCCACCCTGATCGAGCGAACGGTGGTTGAGGTTGTTGTAATGCGCCAGCAAGGTATATTTGCCGTTTTTGGACCGGTAATTGGAATGCACAACAAAATTCCAGTTTTCGGCCAGGCGCTGGGTACCGGACGAAACGGCGGTGGTTCCCCCAAACTGCACATCCGACGTCATCCGCTGGAGATTGAAACCGAGGTTCCAGCGTTCGCTGATGTTTTGTGTAAAGTCGAAATTGACGATGTTCTGCCCACGTCCGCCCAGCACGAGATACATGTTTGTGTAGGGCGATCGCGTGTCGAAATACCGGACGTTCTGGGTCTGATACCCGTATAATCCGTAGGCGCTCAGACCGGTTTGGGAGCCAATGGCGGGTGTCTGGTAAAAAACCGGTCGCAGGGCCGTTCCCAGATTTCCCAAATCCGTATAGAGGTTGTTATACCGATTGACATAGTTGGTCTGTTGAATGCCTTCCAGCGTGGTATCGATGGGAATCAAGGCTTTCCGGTTGTTCAGAATGTCGCTTTCCAGGAAAAAGCGGGTTGTCTTGGGTCCATAAATGAGTTTGGTGGAGTCGTCGAGAATGGCCCCTCCCGCGCTGGCCCCCGCCCCTCCCGTTGTGGTCGGCTGGCCTCCGGTCCGGTTGCCGCCCTGCGGGAAGTTCGGAAGGCGGGTGGGCAACTGCGCCCAGGCCGGTGAGGTAAACCAAAACAGCAGGATACTTACACGCAGTAAAACAAATCGGGTCATATGGTCTGAACTGGGATTCCGTCAATTTATTGATTCGCGGTGATTACTTTTTGCGGTAATTAGCTTTTTTTAACAACTTATCGCGGCTGGTTAAACCCGTTGCGGCTGGCTTTTTTGAATCAATTCTCGGAATAACGCTTCGTCTTCCAGGAATTGTACGTCAATCGGCAGATACGCAAACCGCGAAGCATCGGCCCCGGTTTCGGCCAGCAACGGCGCCAGTTTGACAAAGTCCTTCTCTGTCGTCAGAACCGTTGCATCAACCGGCAATTCGTCCAGAATGCGTTTCAGGTCAGCCGCCGTATACCGGTAATGATCGGCAAACTGCCAATGACGCACCAGTGAAAAATGGCTTTTGACATACCTCTCCAATGATTCGGGCCGGGCAATGCCGGATACCAAAACTACGCTTTTCAGGCCCGTTCGGATTGATGGGTTCACAAAATTAATCGGATCACCGTACCGGAAGCCCGTAAAAAAAACCGGCACATCGGCCCGGCCATACGCCCGGATTCGATCCTGAATCGCCTGCTGGTCGGTCCTGTTCAACCCGTCGGGACATTTGGTTACCAGAACCGCATCCGCCCGCCGGGCACCGTGTCGCCGTTCGCGCAGGCGTCCGCCCGGAAACGGCTGGTCGTCGTAAAACGGCCGGTTGTAATCCGTCAGCAACAGGTTCAAATGTGCCTCAACAGGTCGATGCTGAAAGGCATCATCCAGTACAATCACCTGTAAATCAGGATTTATTTTCAATAATTTCGGAATTGCTTCGGCGCGTTTTTCACCTACACTAATCAGAACCGGAGGTTGCTCGGCCCGTTGGTTGTGTCCGTGTTTCCGATACAGCAACAGGGGTTCGTCGCCGATGGTATCGGCGGTGTCAGCATCTGTTGCCAGACGAAAGCCTTTAGTTCGGCGGCCATAGCCCCGGCTCAGTGTGGCCAGCGGCCCGAACGATTTCAACAAACGAACCAAATAGTCGACGTGTGGCGTTTTGCCAGTTCCTCCCACTGTTATGTTTCCTACACTAATGGTATAGATGGACGGCCTTAACACTGAGATAATACGCCTGTCATACAGCGCATTACGGATGTCAGTAATAGCGCCGTAAAGCCAGTTAAGGGGATTCAGCAATCGGTTAAACACTAAGTTTTACGTAATAATTTATTAACAAGCCTATTCAGTAACACCCAAAATTACTACTTTTAATGATGAATGCCGTTCCTTATCTGTCACTATGAGTCTCAAGGCCGACTTCCTGAAATACACATTGCATTTTACGTTCGAGGCCGGAACGTCACGAGGCACGCTAACGCAAAAAGACAGCTATTTTGTCCGCATTCGCGACGATGAAGAACCGTCTGTGGTCGGTTGGGGCGAGTGCGCTCCACTCCGTGGACTGAGCATTGACGACCGCCCTGATTTTGTCGATCAATTGCGTCATACCTGCGAGCTTTTCAACCAGTTGGACCTTCAGCTTTTTCACTGGAATGTCCCGATTGTGTTGCAACTCATCAGCGACCGGCTTCCGTCGATCCAGTTTGGCTTTGAAACCGCCATGCACGATTACCTCAACGGCGGACAGCGGACAGTTTTCGACTCCGAATTTGCCAAAGGCGCCAGAACCCTGCCCATTAACGGCCTGGTGTGGATGGGAAAACCGGAATTCATGCGCCGGCAGATTGAAGAAAAACTTGAAGCGGGCTACACGACCATCAAATTAAAGATCGGTGCCATCGATTTTCGGCAGGAATGTGACCTGCTCGAGTCCATTCGCTCCCGCTTTAGTGCCGACCAGATTACGCTGCGGGTGGATGCCAACGGCGCTTTTAGTCCCGACGATGTGGTGGACAAACTCAACCAGTTGGCCGTGTACGATATTCATTCCATTGAGCAACCCATCCGGCCAGGGCAACCGGATCTGATGGCCGAACTCTGCCGCCAGTCGCCCATCCCGATTGCGCTCGATGAGGAATTGATCGGCCACATGGAATACGTGGAAAAAATGCGGTTGCTGAAAAAGATCCAGCCGCACTATATTATCCTGAAACCCACGCTCCTGGGCGGTTTTATTCACTGCACCCAATGGATTGAAATTGCCAACCGGCTCGGCATTGGCTGGTGGATCACCTCCGCCCTCGAATCGAACATCGGGCTGAATGCCATTGCGCAATACACCGCCCAGTTCAAAAATCCCATTCCACAGGGTCTCGGAACCGGGCAGCTCTACCACAACAACATCGAGAGTCCGCTGGCGATTGAAAACGGTTTTTTGAAAACCGATCTCACCAAAGGCTGGAATCTGGAGATTCTAGAAACCGGTCGGGGGGTGCGCATCGAAAGGTAATGCCGGTTTCTGCCGCGCCTTTTCTACACCCAGTCAATTCCTTTTTTTAGCAAACCCAGCGTTTCGGCTTCCCGGCTTCCGGGTTCAGGCCGGTAGTCGTATAACCAGTTGGCCTGCGGGGGCATGCTCATCAGGATCGACTCCGTGCGGCCGTTGGTTTCCAGCCCGAATTTCGTGCCCCGATCCCAAACCAGATTGAACTCCACATACCGCCCCCGGCGCAGCATCTGCCATTTTTTCTCGTTTTCGCCAAACGGCAACGCCCGGTTTTTCTGCATAAAATGGGTGTAGATCGGCGCAAAGGAATTGCCGACCTCCTGCACAAAGTCAAACAAAGCCGCCTTGTGATCGTCGTCGGCCGGGCGCAGGTAATCGAAGAAAACACCGCCAATGCCGCGGGTTTCGGCCCGGTGGCGGATGAAAAAATACTCGTCAGCCCAGCTTTTGTACTGGGCATAATAGTCGGGACCGTGCCGGTCGCAGGCGGTTTTCAGGTACTGATGAAACCAGCGGGCATCGTCGGCGTCGACGTAATGGGGTGTCAGGTCGATGCCGCCCCCAAACCAGCACGCGCCCGTACTGAGTTCAAAATACCGCACATTCATGTGAATAATCGGCACCATTGGACTGTGTGGATGGATGACGATGGAAACGCCGGTGGCGTAAAAATCAGCCGGTTCGGTCGTTTTCATCTGTTTCAGCACCGCGTCGGATGCCGGGCCGTGGACGGCAGAGAACAGAACTCCTCCTTTTTCAATTACATCGCCGTTCTGGATGATCCGGGTACGGCCACCGCCCCCTTCGGCGCGTTTCCAGAGGTCTTCGTGAAACCGGCCGGAGCCGTCGGCGGTTTCCAGTGCCTGGCAAATCCGGTCCTGTAAGCCCGTAAAAAAATCAGTGATGCTTTGTTTATCGACAGCCATTCGGGAATGATGCGGTTTTTTCGCCCGCAAAGATACACGGACCCGCGGATTTTAGTCCGGGCGATTTTCATTCCGCCTATGGTCTTACGACATTGAAGAGGTATCTAAAAGCTCTCGGGCTAGACAACCGGATCAATTATTCACTGATTTTCAGCGAAAACCGCACGGGACGGGGTTTATCGACCATCAACAGCAAGCCTTGTCCGGTTAACTGGTGGAGCAGTTTGCTGGCCCGGTATTCGGAAATATTGACCAGTTGCGCGTATTGCTTGGCCGTAATGAAGTCGGTTTTCCGGAGTACCTGGATCAGATTGCGGACGTTGGACGATTGCAGCAACGGGCCGTCGGGCGTCACGAGATTGGTCAGAATCAGCTTATTGGTCGGCACGGATTTGTCTTTCGCCCGGACATAAATGGTTTTTTTTCCTTTTTCATCGATGGCATAATGCGGTTTTTCATCACTTTCCGCCACTTCGATCAGAATCACCTGCCGGCCCAGTTCGTTGATAACTTCGTAACTGACCGAAATGGCAGGGTCGATCAGCAGATCGGTGGCTTTCTCGATTTTCTGCATTTCGTATAATTCCGACTCGATACCTGACACCCGCCCATCGTCCGACACGCCGATGAGCAGCAGCCCCCCCGATGTATTGGAGAAAGCAGTCAGCGTTCGGGCAATGCGGTAGGCCGTATGAATGGTCGATTTAAATTCGAGCCGGGTGCCTTCCCCCCGGGCAATCAATTCGGTCAGATTATAGCGCATACTGTCTTAAACCACGTTATTGAAGTGTTTTGTTCACAAAAAAAATAATTTGGAATAATGAAAAAAGGGGCGTCACCGGTCGTGTTTATCAGTCCTTTAGGCCCCTAGTTACTTAAAATTGCCATTCCGACCTTGCTTTGCATAGTCCTTTTTAAAATTTATCCGTATATCTTTGATTGAGTTCATCTCATATTGCGATAGATAATCCTGACAAAGCCCGGTTGCAGTTGCAGCCGGGCTTTGTAGTTTTGGGGCAAAAATAAGCCGGTCCAATAAACCGTATCCTCCGAAACCAGATTCTATGAAACCGCTGCTTTGTCTGTTATTTCTTACCGCTTTCGCCTGCCAATCGAAAAAAAGCCCGGATCTCGACCACGCGGATGCCTACCGCGACTTGTTGATCGATCGGGTGGTCTGGAACAAAAGCGATGTAGCACATTCGCCGGGAAGCCCCACAAATGTGCACGGATTTACGCTGACCAACACTTCGGAATTATACGCCTACCATCAGATTG
Source organism: Larkinella fluvii (assembly GCF_051857545.1). Classification (NCBI taxonomy): domain Bacteria; kingdom Pseudomonadati; phylum Bacteroidota; class Cytophagia; order Cytophagales; family Spirosomataceae; genus Larkinella; species Larkinella fluvii. Next base: position 103,762 of record NZ_JBPZHB010000009.1, read on the forward strand.
AAGTCCGGTTTGACTATTTTGACAGCACGTACCACAAAATCGGCTCGTCAAACAGAGTTCTTCCGCAAGCCATCGGACCACGGGCCGCGCTACCGGTTCGCGACATTCAGGACGGGCCGGTGATACCAGCCGCCCGATCGGCGACCGTCACGGTGGTCAAAGCGGAGTCAGACCGGGCGGTTTCACCAGAATAAATCCGTTGCGTACCTGCCGAAATGCGGATTTAATATGTCTTATGTACATATTGTTACTACTTGACTATCTGCCTATTACAAAAAAAAGCAAAAAAAACTTTCCAAAAAAAGGTGATAAAAGCACTTTATTCCCCTCTTATAGATGAAGCAGTACACCTGTACTGCTTGTAATTAATAGAGATTGGTAAGTGGAACATCCCGGCCTTTTTGGCCGGGATTTGTTTTTGAAGCCCCTTTCTGCTGTCGATGAACGCCGACAATCTCTCCAAATCGACATCAATCAGATGGACCATCGGTATTTAAATTCTCCATTTATTTGTGACTTATCCCGCAAACCGATAGCTTTATTTAGTATTTAAACGGACCCATTACGTAGCCAAAAGCAGAAGAATGGTACTGATCATACATGGGATTCGGGCGGGGATTGAATGGAAGAATTTAATTTGCTTCCCCAATGATTACGAAGCGGCTTTTGACCTTTTATCTAATTTTGTAGCGGGTGGCCTCACGCTCCTGGAAGCCTCGGTGAGTGATGGTGGTCCCTTGTCGAAACTTCCGGTAGATGGATTCGACGGGCAAATAATCAGTCCACACCTGCAAAATCTTCAGAAGGAGTGGGAAATAGTGCTGGCTGATTGGCCTCCATTCACCAAAAAACCAGCTAACACCCCCTTACAGGAGTGGGACCGACGGCTCATTCACTATTACGAAAAGCAGATTGAACGCGTTTGCCGGAATCTGGTTTGCAACCGGAATGCTCAGAATAAAGCCCTGCAAGGAAAATACGCCGGCGCCGGGCTAAACCACTACGAACACATGCATGAAAAATACCTGCAATTATTGACCAGGTTCGAGGCTTCGCATCAAAAAGCCGTTAGCCATCTCGCAGCATTCTGACGCGATTCTGTCCGCTCACGCAATAAGATGGCAGTAGAAACCCGAAACGCGCACCTCCTGCCCATTGTCCAGCGCCCTCAGGTAGCAGGTGTGAATGCCGGTTTCATTGTCATAAAGCGGATAAGCCGTTACAATGAATTTCCGTTTTGGTGAAAACAACTGCGATACCGGCAGGTTGACAACAGCCCCCAGACGGGGCAATTTGGCGTGGTTGAAGTTGGTTTTGGCGGTTAACATGGCTTTTCGACATTCGTTTGGTTCCAGCTCCGGCGCTTTCGCTCCGGCTCATTTATTTATCACCAAACGGTGGCTTTCGTTATCAATCCGCGCGTATTTTTTGATAACTTTACAAGTCTATGCCATTGTTTATCTCCTCCCTCAATTCGGGCAGCAACGGAAACTGTTATTATGTGGGCAACGAGCAGGAAGCCGTTCTGATCGATGTCGGTCTTTCCTGCCGCCAGATCGAAACCCGGTTTCAGCGGCTGGGGTTGTCACTCCGGACAGTAAAAGCCATTTTCATTTCCCACGAACATTCGGATCACATCAGCGGTCTTTCCCAACTGGCGCGGAAGTATAAACTACCGGTATACATTACCCCCAAAACCCTGAACAACAGCCGCCTGTCATTAGAGGGTGTTCCCGTCAACCCGTTATACGGCAACGAACCGGTGCAGATTGGAGACCTCCGCATCACGGCTTTTCCAAAACACCACGATGCCGCCGATCCCCACAGCTTTACGGTCGATTTTCAGGACACGAAGGTTGGGATCTTTACGGACATCGGCACGCCCTGCGAACACCTCATTCACCACTTCAGCCAGTGTCACGCAGCTTTTCTGGAAGCCAACTACGACGAAGACATGCTGGACCGGGGGCGGTATCCGTATTTCCTGAAACAGCGAATCCGGGGTGGCAAAGGCCATTTGTCCAACCAGCAGGCCCTGGCCCTGTTCAGACAGCACAAACCGGCTTTCATGAGCCACGTCCTGCTATCGCACCTCTCGAAAGACAACAACTGCCCGGATCTGGCCCGCGATCTGTTTCTGCCCCACCTCGACCGTACGGAGCTTGTTGTGGCCTCCCGCTTTGGCGAAACTCCAATTTTTCGGATTGATGGGGCCCTGGCGTTGGTTTGACGAAGGATTGCTCGTAGTTTTAGCCTTCTCCTTTTTACTTCCCAACTAATAATGAAAAAAACCGTTTTATTATTCGGATTCCTTTTCCTGGCAATGGCCGGGGCGAATGCCCAAACGTTCCGCGGCCTCGACAAATCGCCGATGGACATGGCCTACTACCCGGACGACTATGCCCACGACCGCAAGTTCGCCCCGGCCAAGATCAGCACCGACAAAGCGATGGTGCGGATTACCTACAGCCGTCCGGCGAAAAATGGTCGTGAAATTTTCGGAACCAAGCTGGCACCGTATGGGAAGGTATGGCGGGTGGGTGCCAACGAAGCCCCGGAAATCAAATTTTACCAGGATGTGACGTTTGGTGACAAAAAAGTGAAAGCGGGGAATTACGCGCTGCTGGCCATTCCGACCGAAAAAGAATGGACCCTCATCCTCAGCTCCGATGTGGACCAGTGGGGTGCCTATAGCTACAATGAAGCCCTGGATGTGGCCCGGGTGACCGTACCCGTTCAAAAGCTGGACACGGTGCTTGAGAATTTCTCGATTCAGTTGACCAAAAAAGACGCTAAAACCGCTACCCTGTCTATGGGTTGGGACACCACGCTGGTGACGGTGCCGGTTTCGTTTTAAGCCGGATGATGTGTTTTTGAGAAGTACGTTCAGTCCGTCTTACTGATCCGTACGGTTTGCGAACGATGTCCGCTGGTGGCCCGAAGCAGGAGAATTCCGGCAGGCATTGTTCGCACGTCAAACCGATGCTGTTCGGCAGACTGTGCGGTTTCTATGTTTTTCGACTCGATTGTTTGTCCCAGCAGATTGGTCAGTTGCAGGGAAAGCGGCAGCCCGTCGACACCCCGGATTTCAACTGTAACCACATCCGGCGTCGGGTTTTTCAAAACCGTTACGGCCAGGTCAACGGTTGGTTCGATGCCAACTCCCTCCCGACCAACCGGACAGGCGTAGCAGGGCGCAATTTTACACAATTCATAGTTATTGGGATTGGTGGACATGTTGGTTTCGTTGTTCGCATAAAACAGGACGATATTGCCAAATCCGGTAAATCCCTGGGGATCCCGGTAGGCACTGGATGAACTGGATACTGGCTGGGTGCCCAAACTGGTTCCATCCGACTTCCAGGGACCAGTGTTATTGAAATAAAGCGAACTGCCAATGGCACGAAGATGATTGGGAGGAAGCGACTTGACTTTCAGCGTACCGGCATAGGTTCCGTTCGATTTCCAGAAGGCATAACCCGTTCCGTCGTCGGCCCCAAAGTAGAGTTGGTTTTGAAAAGCCGTCAGATTATACGGTTGTGAATCACCGGACGTGTTGATGTTCCGCACCAAAACCGTTCCGGCGGCAGTGCCGTCCGACTTCCAGAGTTCCTGCCCGGAAGCCGGGCTATTCCCACTGAAAAAGAGCGTATTATTTACCGCCGTCAGTTCGCTGAGTGACCCCGAGCCATAGGACGAACTATTCCAGGTGTCTTTTACCAACAGCGTGCCTGTCGTCGTGCCGTCCGATTTCCAGAGTTTAGTCCCGCTGGTGCCATCGTAGGCGGTAAAAAATAGCAGCCCGTTGCAAAGAGTCAGTTCGGCCGGAGAACTGCTTCCGTTGGGGTTAATGTCCTTGACCAACAGTGTACCGGCAGTGGTACCATCCGAAACCCACAGTTCGGAATTGTTTGATCCATTGGTGGCGGTGAAATACAATTTACCGTTGAACAACACCGGATAAAACAGATCGCCCGCGTTTCCGTTCGGGTTGATGTCTTTGACCAATCGGGTACCGGCGGCCGTGCCGTCTGTTTTCCATAATTCTTTTCCAACCGACCCGTTATCGGCAAAAAAGAAAAGCGTGTTGCCATTGGCAACCATGCTCATCGGAGAAGCACCGCCCGACGGGTTGATTTCCCGAACCATCTGCGTTCCACTGGCGGTTCCGTCAGTTTTCCACAACTCCCGTCCGTGGACGCCGTTGTCGGCCGAAAAATAAAGTGTGCCATTCATGACCGCAAATTGCGAAGGCGTGGACGACCCCTGCGTATTGATATTTTTGAGCATGGTCGTACCCGAATCCGTTCCATTGGTAACCCAGAGTTCGTTGCCATGGACACCATCGTTGGCCGAAAAATACGCTTTGCCCCCAAATTCGACGATCGTGACGCCGGTGACGCCGGTTCCGTACGGGTTGATATCTTTAACGCGCGTCACGTAATAAGACGGAGTGGGTGTCGGCATATATTGTGCCACCACCGGAGCAATGATAGCGGTGTTGATGAACAGCACCGGAGCGAAAAAAAAACGGTAAAGTTGATTCATCGTGTTGAGGTTGACAGGGTGTGCGATCCTGATCAAACTTACTGACAACCAACGGGCTTATCAATACTTTTTGAGTTTGCGGCTATGCCGGTCAATGGCCGGTTACGTTAGAAAACAGGTTCATCACCAACACGCCCGCAATGATGAGAATCATACCGATAATGGCGGGTGTATCGGGAACCTGTTTGAACAGAAAAATGCCCGCCAGAGCAGTCAGGACAATCCCGACGCCCGACCAGACGGCATACGCCACCCCGATCGGCAACGAACGCAGGGCCAGACTCAACCAGTAAAACGAGATCAGATAACCGGCGATGGTAATCAGACTTGGCACCAGTTTCGTAAACTGCTGGGACGCATTGAGGGCGCTGGTTGCCACCACTTCGGCAACAATGGCCGCGAATAAAAAGAGGTATTTCATGGGGTTATTGCGGGGCGGTTTTCAGTAAATTGAATGATTCGGAACCCCTTCCGGGCGTATTTGTGGGCAAAAATGGAATGTTGGTCATTTTGTAGGAAAACGAAATTTAACGCTTAGCCGAGAAGATATGGCTGATCTTTATCGATCAATTAAGCGATCAAAACTACATCAGAAAGGCTCCGGCACTCCGTTTTCTTTGCCATTTTCTTGCCATTCCTGCAGAAAGTCACAAAAGCGAAGGCCCTATCGGTAAGGACGGAGTTTGTAGGAATGGTTCTAAAAGGTATATCTTGAAGGTTTTTGCATCCTTAATCTCTACACAGCGGCCATTGGCAATCGGATCAGCATCTGCGTCCCTTCCCCGGTCCGGGTTTCTACCTCCAGGGTTCCCCCATGCCCTTTCGTAATGATTTCATAGGAAAGAAAGAGCCCTAAGCCCGTTCCCTGTCCGGTGGGCTTGGTGGTAAAGAAAGGCTGAAAGATTTTGTCTTTCACGGATTCCGGAATACCAACGCCGTTGTCGTGTACCCGGATCTGGACTTGACCGTTGTTCTGGTGTGTGCTGACCGTAACCGTCGGCAGATAACCATCCCGGCAGGAATTCTTCTTTTCCTGAACGGCGTAGAAAGCGTTGTTATAGACGTTGAGCAGCACCCGGCCAATCTCCTGCGGCATGGCTTCGATCAGTCCCAAATCCGGATCAAAGCTGGTTCGTAGGTCAACGGTAAAGTCTTTGTTCTGGGCCCTCAGGCCATGATAGGCCAGTTTCAGGTATTCGTCGGCCAAGGCGTTCAGGTTCGTTGCCTGACGCTCCCCGGAGCTGGGGCGGGAATGTTCGAGCATGCCTTTCACAATGCGGTCCGCCCGCCTGCCGTGGTGTTGAATTTTTTGAAGATTCATCGTCAAATCGCCGGCGATCGCCAGCACATCATCCAGCCGCCCGGCGGAAGCTTCGCCTTTAAGTTCATCGATGAGTTCTCCACTAACCTCGGAAAAGTTGGTGACGAAGTTCAGGGGGTTCTGGATCTCGTGGGCAATCCCCGCCGTTAGTTCACCCAATGAGGCCATTTTCTCTTTCTGAATCAGTTGCTGCTGGGTGAGCCGGAGTTCCTGTAAGGCTTGTTCGGCTTTGGTACGTTGCTGATCAAGTTCGATCTTCTGCCGGTTCAACAGATCGTTGGTGCGCTGCTGACGCCGGTTCGTCCGCCACAACAGCAGAGCCACCGCGGCCACCATCGCAATCGTTGCCAACAAGCCATAGGTCCGAATCTGGTTTTCGTAGGCTTCTTCGGCAGCCCGTGTTTCCTGATTGCGTTGTTGCTCTTCGAAGGAAAGCGTCAGCATCTGTTTAACTTTTTCCTGGCTAAACAGACTGTCCCTGGCTGCCACCGCCACCTTGTAATACCGCAGGGCCTGCGTATTGTCCCGTCCTTCGTAAAGCTGCACCAGCAACTCACTGGCGGGCAAAATGCCGGGCAGATACTGGATCTGCTGGCTGATGGCCAGCGCCTGTCGGGCACTCACCAGACTGGCCCCAGACTGGTCGACTTGCTGGTAAAGCCGGGCCAGGCGCAGATGAATTTCCGCTTTCTGGAAAAGATCATCCGCTTTTTCGGAAATAGCCAGTGCCCGTTGGTAATACTTCAGGGCAGTTGCGGTATTCCTGCGTTGCCGATGCCCATCGCCCAGTAAAAATAAAACGTGGGCTTCCTGATCAAAGTGGCCCAATTGTCTGGCTAATGGCAATACGTGTGTGAGGTAGTAATCGGCCGAATCGGGCTGATTCTTATTCAGGTAGATTTCTCCCAAATTTGTATTGATCACAATGTAGTGATTAATCGTATCGGGGATTGTCCCCGCCGGCACAGCCAACTTATAGGTGGTATATGCTTCGCGCAAGGTGCGGATAGCGCCATCGTAGTCTTTCTGCCCCTGATAGGGAATGGCCAGGTTGTTCAGGGATCGTGACAAGCCGGACCAATCCTGAATCGAGCGACTGATGGCGGCTGCTTGTTGTAAAAAGCGAATCGATTTGGGGTAATGCCCAAAAAATCCCAGCGAAGACCCCATCATATTGAGCCCTTGGGCCTGACCAGACAGGTAGTTTAGCTGTCTGGCCAGTTGATAAGCCTGCTGGGCCAGTCGGTAAGCGGTATCCGGTCTGGAGTTGGCATAGGTACGGGCCAGAGCAACCAGGGCATTAACCTGGCTGGTATCATCTGGCTGTTGAGTAACCCGACGTTTCAGGCTATCAACTCGTGATTGAGCCAGGGCGGGCAGGACGGAACTAAAAAGTTGCATCAGAAAACCGCTCAGAAAACTCAACTGTAGGATGATAGACTTCATTGAATCAGGAATGATGGTCAAAAGAATCCTTTGGTCACCTACCTCAATTCATCATCCCGGCCCAATTTCTGTCGTTGGGCCGGGACGATGAATAAGCTCGATCAATCATTACGGTTTCAGTACTTTGAGCGTCACCCGCTGCGATCCACTGCTGACCTGCAAAAGAAACAGCCCCGCAGGATACTGTCCGATCGATATACCCTGCTGCTCAACGGCTTTAGCGGTTTCAATCTGGCGTTCCGTCACCAGCCGACCATTCAGATCCGTTAGCTGCAAGCGCAACGGCTGCCCCTGAGCGCCCCGCACCTCAACGACCACCTGATCCGAAACCGGATTGCCCAAAACCGTTACCCGAAGCTCCGAACCGGTTTCGGCCGATAAGCGGGCCGGGGCACATTGGTAGGCTTTGGCTCCGCCTTTCAGTTCATACGTGCTGCCCAACACCCGCGCCTTGATTAACGTACCACTGGTTACAGAGCCCGGCGGGGTGAAGTTATAGGCATGCGCTCCATTACCCTTCCCGGCGTCTTTCAGATCCTGGCGGTAGATGTTTGCCACCGCACTGCCCAGCACTTCGCCCGTGCCATCCCGGTAGAACTCCACCGTCAGCGGGGTGTTGGGTTTGTTGCGATCCCACACCCAGCCCCGAATGCCCCCACAATCCAGCTTGTCCAGATAGCCTTCAAAGCTGCCCGTTACCGTCGTGGTCGATTGGGGATTGACCGTCAGGGGAAAACTGACCGAGTTCGTTAGTGCCCCGTCACTGGCCGAATACGCCAGCACGAACGTGCCCGCTTCCGTGGGCGTACCAGAAATCACCCGGCTGCTGGCATTGATCGATAACCCGGCCGGTAAACCGCTTAATCCGTACGTCAGCGGCTGATTTTCAGGATCGGTGAACGGAACGAGCGTTCCCGAGAAAGGCACACCCACCTGAGCCGCCAGTGGCGTCACCAGGATCGTGGGCGAGGGTGGCACCGGGCCTTTGTTACTGGGGGTACTGCTGCCCTGACAGATTAAGGCTTTGGGCGAATCTTTCAGAATAAAACTGCTGCCCGAAACGCGGGCGGTGAGGTTGTGCGCCAATCCGTCTTTGACACTTTCAGGAATGGTAAACCGGAAACCGTGTTTGCCGTTGCCCTTGCCCGCATCGAGCAAATCCTGCCGAAAATCCCCCGCCAGCAGAGTGCCAATGACTTTAGCACCATCCAAAATATCGACCGAAATGGCGGTGTTGATCTTGTTACGATCCCAGGCCCAACCGCGGAATGTGCTGCAATCGGCCCCGTTGACAAACCCGTCGAAGCTGCCACTGACCAGCGGGGGATTGATGGCGACCGTCAGGCTGCCGGGCGAACTGACGCAGCTGCCGACCTGACAGGTGGCCGAGTAGGCCAGATTGCCGGTGGTCGAAGTGGGAACCGCAATGGTGGTGCCGCTGCCACTCGCCCCGCCGGGTCCCTGCCAGCTCACCGTTCCGCCTTCGCAGCCGGTCACCGTCAGAGTAACATAGGGCGTGTTTTGCAGAATGGGCTGGGTCACCCCGGATGACACGCTGAGCAGTGGCGTGGGCGGGGCGTCGTAAATGGTCACACTGGCGGTAGCGGTACCCGAACAAGCGTTGGTCGTGCCGGTCACGGAGTAGGTTCCCGACGTGCTGGCGGTGACACTGCTGGCACCGCTGGTAAAACCACCCGGTCCCTGCCACTGGTAGGTAGTGGCACCCGAAGCAGTCAGCGTAAACGGGGTTCCAGCGCAGACGGCGGTGGCCGAGGGGCTGATGCTAACCGTGGGTAAATCATTAACTGTCAGGGCAAAGGCTGTCGAGGTCAGGCTGCTACACCCGGTAACGACCACGTAGTAACTGCCCCCGTCATCCGTATCAACACTGGAAAGGTTCAACGTGGCCTGCTGCTGGCTGGCGCCCAGCGATAGGTCATCCTTGTACCACTGGTAGCCGGAGACGGTTCCGCTGACACTGACGGTGGCCGTCACAGTAGCCCCGGCGCAGACAGTCTGGCTGCTGGGCGGCTGGCTGGTAAAGCCATTGGCACTGCCGGGTGAAAAGCGAAGGACCCGATCCTGAGCACCAACACATGCATAAAGTGCCCCATTCCCATCCAGAAACAAACCAGTGGGGTCAGTTACCTGTTCACCACTCGCAATGGTGATGCCTGCGGTCAGCGAGGTGGAGCCCGGCGGGAAAAGCTGTATCCGGTTGGTATAATTATCAGATACAATCAGATTACCCGACCCATCGACGACCACATGAAAGGGAACATAAAGTTGATTGGGCCCACTCCCTCTTCCGTTTCCCCCGGCGACAATGGTGCCTAAAGTAGCGGAGGTAGAGTTCGGGGGAAACTTGACAACCCGACTGTTATAATAGTCAGTCACGTAGATGTTCCCGTTTTTATCCACCGCGATGCCATCGGAACTATTGATTTGATTTAGATCGGAGCCATAACCATTTCCTCCAGCCACTGTTGTACCTGAGGTAGCAGAGGTGGAGTTAGGGGGAAACCTGACAATCCGATTGGCATTAATTCCTTCTACACCTCCACTGTATACGTATAAGTAGCCTTCCTGATCCAACGTAACAGCCGTTGGATCGTAGAGTTCAGTTGGTCCGTTCCCCGCTCCATTTCCGCCCGCCACCACGGTGCCCGACGTCAGCGAGGTGGAGTTGGGGGGGAACATCAGCACCCGATGATTTCCTCTTTCAGCGACCAGCAGGTTGCCTTGCTGATCCAGCGCCAAGCCGCGGGGGCTATTTAATTGGTTAAGCTCGGAACCTTGCCCATTGCCACCGGCAAAGACTACGCCTTCGGTGCTGTTGGCCGGAAACTTCATGATCCGGTGGAGACCCCGGTCACTGACGTAGAGATTGCCTGCCGCATCGCCCACGACGTGGGAAGGACTTTCGAGCTGGCCGTCACCGCCGACGACGGTGACGCCGTTGGGACAAAACTGGGCCAGCAGCTTCAGGGGCAACAGCCCCAGCAGGAGAGCAAAATAAAACAGGGGCCGCGCCATCGTCTGAAGGGTGGGCTTACAGGGTAGAACAGTTTTCATAAACCGCATTGAGCTATTGGGTTGTGAATGAATTTGAAAAAGGGAAAATCCCCGCGTAAAAGTCGGCTTCGGGCCCTATTCAAGTCTACCATATATGTTCCATTTTTAGCACATATGTTCCATTTGGTATCTAATCGACGGTTTTGTACCTTCGGCAAGGCAATGTGCGCGTTCGATGTGGTCCAGAATCCGGGTTAGAGTATACGGTTTATTTTTGGGTAGTCTGGTGGGTTTATCCCTGCGGGCGCAACAGGTGATGCCTGCCCGGATTGCCCAATATACCCCGCCGGCGACGATCAATTTCAATACGACGGGGGCCACGCAGGACAGGCGGGGACATCTGTGGTTTTCCACCAACGACGGAATCGTGCGCTTCGATGGGCAGCAGTTTCGAGCCTATCACGACCCGGTTCTGAAGCAGGGCGATGATTATTTTCACGTCGTTCCGTCCCCCGATGGCCGCATCTGGTGTAAACTCGGCCGGGGCGAGGTGCTGTCCTACATCGACCCGGATCAGGATAAAATCATCCGGATTCCCGACTCCTCCCGCGTGATCCGGGAGTTTCTAACCATCCGAAAAAGTAATTACCTGTTTGCAGCCGCCGACTCAACCCTGTGGATCGGACAGCGGGGGCGCGGACTGCTGCACTTCAACCCCCGCACCTACGCGGTCGATGAAGTATTCAGCCGGGAAGGCGAGGGCGTTCGCTGGATAACCGAAGACCGCCGGGGCACCATCTGGTTCACGACCAGTAGGGCGGTTTACGCCTACCACCCGCGCACCCGGCATCTGAAGCGGTACCAGCAGGGGCTGGGTTCTCCCGTTCCGTCCCCCGGCGGTCTGATGCCCATTGGCATCCATGCCCGTCGGGACGGCAAGATCCTGGTGGGCCTGCCCAGCGAAATTGACGTGATCGACCCGGCAACCGACCAGATCGAGCGGCTTCCGCTGACGCCGTCCCGGTTTCATCCCGACCAGACGGTTCGTGATTTCTTCGACGACGCGGCCGGGAATACGTATTTCCGGAACCATACTGCCAGCTTTCGGTACACGCCACAGGGTGAGTTGCAGCAACTCGAATTCAGTGGCATCAGCCACCGGGTTTTCTTCCTGTATCCCGGACAGCACAACCGGCTTTGGGTGACGGCCGGGCAAACGCTGCTGGCGTATGATCTAAACCGGATTCGTCCAATTCCCGCGTTGAATCTGATCGACATCGTCATCAACCAGAACCGGCTGGAAGAACCCGGTTCCGGATACCATGTCGTTCGGGACTCGCGGGGGCATCCCACGCTGACGGTGCAGGAGGGTGATTTGATTACCCTGCGGGTGTCGCCCCAGGTGCTATACAGGGCCCGGGCGTTCCGGCTGCGGCTGGACGGATACGATCAAAACTGGAACGTGGTCGAAGACGTCGTCAGCCAGGTTGCCTATCAATTGGGGGCCGGAACGTATACACTGACACTCAATCAATACAACCGGTCGTTGGGTTGGGAAAAACCGGTATCTACGATGACCATTACCGTTCGGCCGGTGTTCTGGAAAACCGCCTGGTTCTGGCTGATGGTGCTGGCGGTGACGGGCTTGGTGGGCGGAAAGCTCCTGCACAGCGGCCACCAACGGCGAAAACTTCGGCGGGAACTGACCCGCCGGGAATTTGAAGCTGCGACAATTCGGGAACTGGATGAGTTAAAAAGCCGGTTTTTTACCAACATTACCCACGAACTACGCACCCCACTGACCATTATTCTCAACGGCACGGAACAATTGGAACAGGCTCCGCTGGCGGAACCGCACCGGCGACAACTACACGCCATTCAGCGCAATACGCAGCACCTGATGCGACTCATCAACGAAACACTCGACATGGCCAAACTCGACGCCGGGCGACTCGATAAACGGGAACGGGTGGGCGATCCGGTGGCCTTCGTCGCGCAGGTGGTGGCACAGTTTACGGACCTGGCCCACCAGCGCCACATTATGCTCGAGAGGATCGACCGGGAATCGGAGGCCCTTTCTCATTCCGACCCATCCAGCTCAGGACTCTACTACTTCGACGATGACAAATTGGAAAAAATTACGCACAACCTGCTTTCGAACGCCCTCAAATTCACCCCGGTAAACGGACAGGTGCGTGTCGAAGCCCGGATCAAAACCGATCATCGACTGATGCTGGTCGTGGCGGATACGGGTATTGGTATTCCGGGCGATCAACTGCCCCGCATTTTTGAACGGTTCCACCAGGTTGACAGCTCTTTGACACGGTCTTATTCCGGCACGGGCATTGGACTGGCGCTGGTCAAGGAACTGGTCGATTGGTTAGAGGGGACGGTTTGGGTCGAAAGTACGCTGGGAAAGGGCAGTGTTTTTACCGTCGAGTTACCCCTCTCTCCTTCATCAATCGTCGTCCCGGTTGAGGGCGCCGACCCACAGGGTGGCTCCCGATCCGATGCCCAGAGCCCTGAAGAAAAACGGTTGTCACCCGATTCCGAGGCCGTAATTTCTGCGGGCAATGGGTCCGTTCAGATCGCGTCGGCGTCCCCTCCTTTTCTGCTGGTAATCGAAGATAATAGCGAATTACGTACGTACCTGGGTGAACATCTTGCCCGATCCTACCGCGTTGCCACGGCCGAAAACGGTCGATTGGGGTTGGAGATGGCACTGGCGGAAGTTCCCGACCTGATTATTAGTGACGTGATGATGCCCGAACTGGACGGGTATCAACTGGTGGAGCGCCTGAAATTGGACGAGCGAACCAGTCATATTCCCATTATGCTCCTGACGGCCAAGTCATCGTTTGATAGTCGACTGAAAGGATTAAGATTCGGTGCCGACGATTACCTGGAAAAGCCGTTTAGTCTGGCCGAATTAAGCCTGCGGATTTCGAATGGCCTGCGCACCCGCCAGAACTGGCAACGGCAGCTCACCGGCAACAATCCGCCGGAAGAAGTTATTTCCCCATCCGATCCGCTATTGAGCCGCGAAGAACAATTTCTGGCCCGGGTGAAGACGCTCATCCTGGATCACCTGACCGACGAAGCGGTTGATGTCGATTGGCTGACGCAGAAAATGGGCATGAGTCGCACGCAGCTTCACCGGAAACTGGTCGCCCTGACCAATCGGAGTACGACCCGCTTCATTCACAGTGTGCGGTTGGAAAAAGCCGTTGAATTGTTGCAAACCGGGGAGCTAAATGTGGCGCAGGTAGCCCAGGCGGTTGGGTATAGTTCGCAGTCATATTTCACCAAAATGTTTCAGGAACATTTTGGGTATTTGCCGGCCAGCCTCAAAGGAAATGGATTCGTTTCTTTTTAGATCCTGTAACATACCCTAACCTGCTGCTACTTACTCTTGACTGACAAGTAGATTTTGGCATTGGCCCATCTCCCCCTAGCCCATTGTGGTATTTTGAGTTTCTACTGGTATACCAAAAAACGAGCCGGATAATTTCATCATTTCGCCCACATGCCGGTAGATAAACCCGATTGAAGCCGTTTCTTCATTAAGTCGAAGATCGATGTTCTCTGCTGTAATTTGATCGAAAGCAACCGAACAGGTTGTCCGGTTTTGGGCTAATATCTTTAAAAGTACCTCTTACGGCATCGTTATTATTACGCTATTTTTTTGCCACGATTTTCATAAGGAGTTTAACGTCGTCCAAAATCGCATTACCAGACTTAGACTGATAAAAGTGCTTTTCTGATGCATAATCGATCCCCCAATCTGTTCGATCAATGGTCAGCGTGCCATTCAACTCGATAGTTCCGTCCATTCCGTCCTTAAAATACATTTTGGCTGGAAAAGTAACTGTTTTCGTGATGCCCTCAATGGTCAGGTTCCCTGTAACTTTTATATTCCCATCGTTAACTCTTACACTTCCATCATTTGGAACTTTTGTATTTCCATCGTTCCCTGTTTCAACCTCCGTAATTGCGAAGGTTGAGACAGGGAATTTTTTGACATCAAAAAATGCAGGTAATTGATTGAGTGAACGTTGATCGACAAAATTTTCAATTGTATTCATGCCGACTTCAACGGCACCGCCCACCAGATGACGATTTTCGATCAACAATTCTCCTTTTAACAGATCGACCTTTCCTGTATTGGAACCATCACCAAGAAACTTAGCGCCTTCCCATTCACCAAGTAGCCAAGAAGCTTTCCATATTACCACACTCTGTTTCGTATCTATGGTATATTTTTTCTGACCTTCTTTATTATAAAAGTCCGTGATGATCTTTCCATCATAACGATACACTCCGGTCGCATCTCCAAACCAAACACTTCCATCGTTCGCTTCCAAAAGACCCAGAAAAGCATTTCCTGACCTAATTTCGGTTACAGTGGGCTTATTACTATACAAGGACCTTGCATCATAACGGGAAAGTGCCTGGATCGTCGAATTAGCAGGATTTACCGGACCAGTAGTCCAGATGTTTCCTTTTTTATCTTCGATGATAGCATAAGCACCTCGCTCCGATACCTTAGTAAAGGTACCGTCGTCATAGCGCCAGAGGCCACCGGGTAGTCGGCCTCCTTTAAAGCCATTGAAACCGCTGAGCCAAATAGTGCCTTTTCGATCTTCCATTATACCCCAAACCTCGAGAAAGGGCTCGCCTTGATGGGTTAAAGTGGTAAATTTCTTCCCATCATAAACAAAAGCGTCGCCCCTTGCGCCAACCCATAATTTCCCGGTTTTATCTTCAAGGATGGTAGTAATATCATTATTCAAATGCCCTTCTTTATAAAAAAGCGGGGCATTCGGGTTTTTAAAATTTCGAAAAGACTTCCCGTCGTAGCAACTCAGGCCATTCCCCGTGCCGAACCAAATAATACCGGCTTTATCTTCATAGACAGACATAACCCGGTTATCTGCAAGCCCATCCCTGGTAGTAAAATGTTGAAAGGATTTCCCGGTGTGATAATAAACGCCGGAATCAGTAGTAGCGAACCAAAGATTTCCTTTGCGATCTTCCAGGGCGTCCCAGAATCTATGCTGACCTATTTTACTTGTAAGATTAGTAAAAGATTTTCCATCGTATCGAAAAACATCCCCAAACAATGAGTTGTTGGGTCCAGCAATCAAAATGGTGCCATTTCTGCCTTTTTTTAAATGACGAACCATCATATTAGGCCCCATGTCTTTAATTTCGGTCTTGATATTATCTTTTGGTACGCTTGTTTGGTTTTGTCCACAGGAAGTGCAAAAAACAAACAGCAAGAACAAAGGACATACATACACGAGTTTATTCATTTCATTTTTTGTTTTCGAGGATTTCAACAAAGCTAGAAGCTTTTATCCTGCCCTCTGTCAAGGACCTGTAAAAGAAGTTTAATGAATCGTAAATGCCGCTTTTACGCAATGTGGTCAATGTCATGAATGCCATCGACGTCGTCGACAATGATAGCAATCTGAAAAAATGTTAGACAAAGGCGGTTTATTGATCGAACTGCGGAAACGGCTTAACCTGTGGCTGTATTTCAATGTACGCCGAAAAATCTGCACGATTGATTTCGTGGATGACGCTGTCGGAGGCAATTGTTCCTGCTTCGTCTTCAGACAGATCTGTTTATATGGTCACGTTGTTTGAAGCTGTATGGAGTATGTTTGTACCGGCGAAAGGACAGTGACCCATTGTTTGGACAAATTGTTGTCTTCTGGTTTCGATAGAAATGGGTATTTAAAGGGGTATTTTGCGGTGTTATGGAGTGCTTCTGACATCAAAATTTTGACTTTTCTTTGCCATTTTCTTGCCATTTTTGAGGATATGGCAAGAATAAGCCCTGTAAATACTTGATTTACAGGGCTTTGTGAAGTGGAGACGCAGGGAGTCGAACCCTGGTCCAGACAAGGAAACCGTCGTGCTTTCTACATGCTTAGATGCGATTGGGATTGTCGGGAATCGGTCAGGCCCGCATCACGCCGTACCTCATCCTTAGGTATTTTTGTCTCGCTCCGTAGTCAACACCATTACCGGAACCAGCGCTGCGAGTCGATGCCCCAGAGTCCAACCCAGCAGCACGTAGGGTCGGTGAGACAATGGCATTTGCTAATCCTCCGGATTAAGCAGCCATGGCGTAGTTATATTCGCCAGTTATTGTGTGAAGGTTTGTTATACAGGAAATGCCCTCAACTCCCGGCATGCTTACACGCAGCGTCAACAAGCTGTCAATTCCGGTCGTCCCCAGAAACGTGTGCTAAGAATAACACAAAGGTACGGAAATTAGTTTTCCTTTCCTGCAATGATTTTTTCTGTCGCCATCAGGCTGGTCAGCCAGGCCGTATACAAACCGGTTTCAATCGCCACCGCCCGCTCGGCGTGGCCCTGCCAGTCGCCAAAAAATGTTTCCATCTGCCGCAGCATCTCGGCCAGGTGTCCCTCCTCTTCCACAATGATCGACCGGACGTTCACCTTGCTGCCCGACTCGGTCAGTACGTCCTGGTACACCGGATACAGTTCGTCGGCCCGCACCTCAATGGCGTAGGTCACCAGCAGGTAAGCCGCGTATTTCAGTTCCGCCCCCGCAAAACCCAGCGTGTCCTTCAAATACCGGCAGACCTGCACATCGAGCCGGTTGAGGTACGCGTGGCTGTCGTTCGGAGCCAGCAGATAAGCCGGTTCGTAGGTCGGGCAGTCGGTTTCGGCCACTTTCTGAATCTGCTTTTTCAGATAATACGCGTGCCGGGCTTCCTCAGCCGCGTGTTTGAGCATCAGCAAATCGACAGTGGTTTTGGGTTCAGCCGCCGAAATCTTGCGGGCCCCGGTATTTTCCATCATCGACAACGTGTTGAGCCAACGGGCGTGCAGCGAATCGTCGGCCACGATATGCATTAAAAGGTTTGTAAATTCCATCCAGAAATTTGAATTGATATCCCGCAAAGATACGGCACAGGCGTGGGTCGCAGACCGTTTTTTTTTGTACTTTTGAAGCTTTGTAAAAGTCTATTTGAAACCCGAATCTTTATAAGCCGGTTTCTTGACCACGTAGTATTTTTTAACTAACCTCTATGTATTCTGACAACCCCCAATCCTCATTGCGCTTTCGGGCATTCCTGTCGTGGATGCTGGTGGGATTCCTGACGCTGTCGACCCTTTGGGTGCAGGCGCAGCCCCCCCAGAAACGTTTATTAGTTTTTTCTAAAACCGCCGGTTTCCGGCACACGTCCATCCCAGCCGGCCAGCAAGCCCTGATGAAACTGGGCAAAGAAAACGGTTTCGCCGTCGATACCACCGAGAATGCCGCCAAATTTACCGAAGCGAACCTGAAACGCTACAATGCCGTCGTCTTCCTCAGCACCACGGGTGATGTCCTGAACGATGGTCAGCAAGCGGCTTTCGAACGCTACATTCAGGCCGGTGGCGGCTTCGTCGGGATTCACGCGGCTGCCGATACGGAATACGACTGGCCGTGGTATGGCAAGCTGGTGGGTGGGTATTTTGCCAGCCACCCCGGCAATCCGAACGTGCAGGAAGGCGAAGCTTACGTCGTCAGCAAAGACCACGTTTCGATGTTCGGTTTCCCCGATCGCTGGAAGATCAAGGATGAGTTTTATGATTTCAAGAATGTCAACCCCGACGTGACGGTTCTCGTAAAAATCGACGAGAAAACCTACAAAGAGGGTAAAATGGGCGACAACCACCCGATGTCGTGGTTTCATGAATACGATGGCGGTAAAGTGTTTTACACCAACTTCGGCCACCCCGACGAAACCTTCACCAATCCCGTTTACCTCAAGCATTTGCTGGGCGGTATTCAGTATGCCGTTGCGCCGAAACTGGATTACACGAAAGCCAAAACGCTGCCCTTTCCGGAAGAAAACCGCTTTAACAAGGAAGTGCTGGCCGAGAAACTGGACGAGCCTACCGAACTGGTTGTGCTCGACAACGGCAAAGTGCTGTTCACCGAACGGAAAGGCGCGCTGAAAGTCTACGACCCCAAAACCAAAGTTACCAAAGTGGTGGCCACTCTGCCGGTGTATACCAAGCAGGAATACGGTTTGATGGGGATGAACATCGACCCGAAATTCAAGGAAAACCAGTGGCTGTACCTCTATTACTCGCCAACCGTCGAAAAATGGAAAGCCGATACGGCCCAGCACCTGTCTCGCTTTAAGTTCGATGCCGAAAAGAACGAGCTGAAAATGGAGAGCGAGCAGGTCATTCTGCGGGTTCCGGTGAAACGCAACAACGAGTGCTGCCATACCGGCGGTTCGGTAGCCTGGGATAAGTCGGGCAACCTCTACCTGTCGACCGGCGACGATACCAACCCGTTCGAGTCGCGGGGCTTCAGTCCGTCCGACGACCGGCCCGGCCGCGAGAGTTTCAATGCGCTGGTGACGTCGAGCAACACAATGGATCTGCGCGGAAAAATCCTGCGCATCAAACCGCTCGACAACGGTACCTACGAGATTCCCGAAGGCAACCTGTTCCCGAAAGGCACGCCCAACACCCGGCCCGAAATCTACGTGATGGGCAACCGGAACCCGTATCGCATCTCGGTGGATCAACGCACCGGTTTTCTGTACTGGGGTGAAGTTGGCCCGGATGCCGCCAACAACATCGAAAAATACGGCCCGCGCGGCCACGACGAAGTGAACCAGGCCCGCAAAGCCGGGTATTACGGCTGGCCTCTGTTCGTTGCCGACAACAAGGCGTATCGTCATTACAATTTTGCCGACAGCACCTCCGGCCCGTCCTTCGACCCGGCCAAACCGGTCAATCCTTCAAAATTAATCAAGGGACTCAGCGAGTTACCCCCGGCCCAGAAGGCCTTTATCTATTACCCGTATGCCGACTCGCCCGAATTTGGTCCGATTGTCGGCAAAGGTGGTCGGAACGCGATGGGTGGCCCGGTGTATTATTACGACGATTATCCGGAAACGCCGGTGAAATTCCCGCGCCATTACGACGGCAAGTTTTTTGCCTACGACTGGATTCGTGACTGGATTCACCCGGTAACGATGACCAAAGACGGTGATTTTGTGAAGATGGAAACCTTCATGCCAAACACGAAATTCAGCCACCCGATCGACATGCAGTTCCACAAAGACGGTTCGCTCTATGTGCTGGAATACGGCAGCAACTGGTTCGCTCAAAACGACGACGCGCGCTTGTCGCACATCACCTACAACGCCGGAAACCGCAAACCGCTCGTGGTTGCCAACGCCAGCAAAACCGTGGGAGCCGCGCCCCTGGCCGTTCAATTCAACGCCAAAGGTTCGCTGGACTACGACGGTGACGCGATCAAATACGAGTGGACCTTCGGACAGGGATTGCCAAAAAGCACCCAGGCCGCTCCCACTTTTACCTATGCCAAACCGGGTGTGTATACGCCGACGCTGAAAATTACCGATGCCGCCGGAAATGTTTCGACCAAGAAACTGGAAATCCGGGTTGGTAACGATGTTCCAAAAGTGGAAGTGGCCGTGAAAGGCAACAAAACCTTCTATTTCGACAACAAACCGGTGGAATACGAAGTCAAAGTGGCCGACAAAGAAGACGGTAGTTTGACGACCGGTAAAATTAGCCCGGAAGACGTCACGATGACCATCAACTACCTCGAAGGATTCGACAAAACGCTGCTGGCGCAGGGCCATCAGGCCAACGTCGGTTTTGCGACCGGCAAACGGCTCATCGAACTCAGCGACTGCAAAGCCTGCCACAGTGTCGACAAAAAATCCATCGGACCGGCTTACCAGGAAGTGGCTAAAAAATACGCCAAAGAACGCCGGGCGGAGATTGTCAACAAACTGGCGAAGAAGGTGATCGAAGGCGGTGGCGGTGTCTGGGGTGAACAGGCGATGAGCGCCCACCCGCAATTGAAAGAAGACGAAGCGAAAGAAATGGTGAGCTACGTAATGTCGCTGGGCGACAAAAAGCAGGTCGACAAAAAACCGCTGAAAGGTACCTACACCGCACAGGCGAAAGAGAAAGACGGTTCATATCTGTTCTCCGCCAGCTATACCGACAAAGGCGGTGCTGTAATCGGGCCCCTGACGGGTAGCTCGACCGTTGCGCTGCGCAGTGCCAAGATGAAAGCGGCTGCGTATGACGGCGGGAAAGACGTTTCGAAATACAAACTGCCGTCCGGCAATGAAGTGGTATTCGGTGCCAAATCGACCGGTTTCTTCTTTCTGGATGATATCGACTTGTCGGGTATTCGCAGTCTGACGGTGCTCGGTTCGGCATCGTCACAATACATGGCGGGCGGCACCCTGGAAATTCGGCTCGATTCGCCCACCGGAACGCTCCTGGGCTCCGGCGATGTAAAAAGTGATAAATCGGAGCCGGTGAACATTGCTTTCAAAACCCCGGTTACCGGTCAACACAAGGTGTACTTCGTTTTTGTCAATCCGAATGCCGGCAGCAAACCGCTGTTTGCGTTGAGCGACATTCAGTTTAACGGGGAAACGATGTAAGGTATCTCAGGATTAAAAAGGGTTGTATCGCAGAGATACGCAGAGGAAATCAGAGTTACGCAGAGAAAAACTCCGCTCGACTCCTTTAACTCCGCTCAACTCCGCGATACAACCTTTTTTTTTGCAAAAAATATCCCTAATAATTTGTTCGTACGAAATATTTCCTACCTTTGAATCATGAACGATTCAAAGAACAAAAACACCCCTTCCACCGAGCCGACGAAGGCCGAGTTGGAAATCCTTCAGGTGCTCTGGCGACACGGCCCTTCTACCGTCCGGTTTGTCAACGAAGAACTGAATCAACAGAAGCGGGAAGTGAATTATTCCTCGACGCTCAAGCTGATGCAGATCATGTTTGAAAAAGGGCTGGTCCGGCGCGACGAAAGCCAGATGAAACACAAATACGAATCGGCGGTTGAGGAAAGTGTTACCAAGAACCTCCTGCTCAACCGCTTTGTCGACACGCTCTACGAAGGCTCCGCCACCAATTTGATGCTTCAGTTGCTCGGCAACCAAAAAACGTCGAAAGAAGAAATCGAAGCCATCAAAGCATTGATCCGCAACCTGGAGTCCGATCAATAACCCTTTCTTCTTTCTCCCAACATGTCAACAACAGATTCTATTTTGAACGCTTTCTGCTGGATGCTGATCCATTCGCTCTGGCAGGGAATTCTGGCCGCGGTCTTAGCCGGTCTGGTTATTCTTTCAACGCCCAAAGCGGGGGTCCGGTGGCGGTATGGCCTGCTGGTTTCGGTGGTTTGCCTGTTTCTGCTGGCCTGCGGTTTTACCTTTTTCCAGCAACTGGCCCCATCCGGTGTCAGCTCTCCCACCCTGGTGACTCCTTCAGGCAATGAAACCCTTCCCTCCTTCCGGCAAACCCTCATTCCAGCATCGGCGGGGCCGGAATCCACGTTTTGGCAAGCTACCGTCCAATTTCTGAATACGCACACTGATTGGATTATATTGATCTGGGCCTGCTGTTTTTTGTTCAAAGCGGCTCGCCTGTCGATCGGCTTGCGGCATTTGCACCAGTTGCGCCATCGGAACATCCATCCGCCAACCGAGCGGTGGCAGTCGGAATTGCGTCGCTTGTGCGGTTTGCTCGGTATTCCGAAAACCGTCCGGTTGCTGGAATCGGAACGCGTACAGGTTCCCGTCACCATTGGCTACCTCAAACCGCTGGTTTTGGTCCCGCTGGGTCTGCTGGCATCGCTCTCGCCGGAACAGGCCGAAACCGTTCTGCTTCATGAACTGGCGCACATTCGGCGGAAAGATTACCTGGTGAACCTGTTGCAATGTGTGGTCGAGACCGTGTTTTTCTTCCATCCGGCCCTGCTCTGGATTTCGGCGCTGATTCGGGATGAACGCGAAGCCTGCTGCGATGACCTGGTGATGACCACCGCCGGAAACCGAAAAAGCTACCTCGAAGTGCTGGTACTTTTCCAGGAAACTCAGCTTGGTGTTCTTCCGTTGGCAATGGGCTTGGCCGACCGGCGGATGCCCCTCCTGAACCGGGTGAAACGGATGCTTTCCAAAGAAAACCAGCCGTTGACCAGCCTGGAAAAAACCCTGCTGGTGCTGGCACTGGTGGGCATGACGGCATTCACGTTTTTACCCGAAACCTCACCGGCTCCCCTAAAAACCAGAACCGGGTTCCAGCAAGCGGAGCAAAAACCGGCTCCTGCCGGACAGAAACCACAACCGCCCCAAACGCCCGCGGCCAAACCCAAGAAGAATGCACCGAAAAAAGCGGCTTCGTCCAAACCAAAACCCATCCAACCGTTGGTGATCGACACGATCCGGTTTGAAAAAAAGCCTTTCACCAGCATCCGGTTTGATCCAACCAATCAGCAGAACAGCCAGGATGTGACCATTACGGCCATTGATGAAACCAGCAAAAAATACACCATCCTGAAGCGCAACGGACAGGTGGCCGGTTTGTCCATCAACGACCAGCCCATTCCGACGAACGAGCTTTCCCGGTATACCGATCTGTTCCAACAGGTCGATCGCTTCTTCGGGGAGCATTTGGAACGAAAGCAAAAACGCATCGCAGAGCGACTGGCCGGAAACCAGGTGGAACACAAACGGAGCCAGGAGATAGTGAAGCAGGCGATGGCGTACAAACAGGAAATGCTCCGAAAGGAAAGAGCGGAATTGTTCGACAAGAGCCGGGAATTTCATCCGCAGAAAGAAAAACTTCGTTTGCGGGAAAAAGAAACGCTTTTGCGGGACAAGGAAACAGCTTTCCAGATTTCTTCCGTAAAAAAGAAGCGGGAATTCGATCACGCCCGGATTCAGCCGGATGTCGACCGAATCCACGGCATCATGGCCGATCTGGTTCAGGAAGGCATTGTCCAGGATTTGGATGACATCGACTGGTTTGGTCTGAGCGAGACGGAGCTGATCGTCAATGGCCGAAAACTATCGCCCGAACTGCACGAAAAACTGCGGAGCAAATACGGTATTCGACCGCAATACGGTTTGTATTACGGCCCCGTTCAAATGTCCGGCACCGGTTTTTTCCTGGATCGGAAGGAAACTTCCACCCCATCCAAAGAGTAAACCAGCGATACCAATAAAACCGGTCTTCTCCGGTAAAGCCGTCGGATCACTCATCTGGCGGCTTTTTGATGCAATTCCCGGAACCCGGATGCCATTTGCGTAACAGGGTGTTTCTGCCGTATTTTGCTTTATGAGAGGGATTCAAGGAGGTGGCAAAACCACTGTTCCGGCTTACGGCAAAACCTGGTGGGGACAGCAATGGCTCAACGCCCTGACCAAAATCGACTGGTCGAACCGCCTGCCACGGGGCCGGGCCTACGCCAACAAGGGAGCCGTGAAGGAGGTTCAGATCAAAAACGGCAGCATTGAAGCCCAGGTGCAGGGCTCAAGACCGCGCCCGTATAAAGTGACCGTCAAAATCCCGGCTTTTACCGAGCGCGAAAAACAACAGCTTGTCGATGAAGTGCTGACCAACCCGGCTTTACTGGCCCAATTCCTCAACCGCGAACTCCCCGCCGACCTCAACGACTTTGCCGAACGCAACGGCATCCGGGTGTTTCCGCGCTCGTGGGCGGATTTTCCCATGAGCTGCTCCTGCCCCGATTTTGCGGTGCCCTGCAAACACCTGGCCGCCGTGGTGTATCTGATTGCCAACGAAATTGACCGAAATCCGTTTGTGGTCTTCCAGCTTCACGGTCTGGACTTGTTGCAGGCTCTCAAAAGCCGGAACCTCGACGTCAAAAAAGGCACCGCCGTGTCGATTCCGACGGCTGCGGAGTTGGCGAAGCCGGAGCCGTTCGACCCAATCGCACCCGATGAAAGCATCTGGTCGACCCTCGACTTCAGCCGGATGAGTCCATTGGGTGACAAGTTGCTGAAATTATTACCCGACAACCCGATTTTCTGGGAGAAGAACTTTAAAAATACCCTCGGGAAAGCCTATAAGCTCGCGGCAAAAGGAGCGGCAAAAGTTAAACGGGAAGACACCCAAAAGCTTGACTCCTTTGCGTGGCACCACGACCTGGCCCTGCATTTCGACGCTTCGTTTCGCCTGCAACGTCTCTCGTTTCGCGATGACGACGAGCAAATCGCATCGGCCAACCAGCCCGACAACCTGAGCCAACATTTCTGCAACACCCTGCTGACCGATGACCTCCGGGTGGTAGAGCAGGCGTCGGACTCGCTTCGGGCCTTATACTGGATTCAGCAATTTTGCCTGAAACTGCTCGAAAACGGGGCTATTCTGCCGCAACTGCTGCAAGTCGAAAAGAATACGTTTGCCGTTCGCTGGCTTCCGGCGACCAACGAAACCACCGTCAAAACGCTGTTTGACCAGTTGCTGTCCATCACGCCCGTTAACGTGGTCAGGGTGTCGCTGATGGACAACCAAGCCGGTTTTCAGGCTCCTGTCGAGCAGTTGTTTACGCTTTGTTCGCTGTTTCTGAGCGAATACATGCGTCAGTTTACGCAACCGCTGGGACAGTCGTATTACGACTTCAAATCGCGAAACCAAACCCAGTGGTTTGAGTGGCCCGACGAACTGTTTTTCCAGCACCGCCCGGTTTCGTTCGACGGCAAGGGCATGAGCGATTTCCCGGCGACCATTCAGCTCTGGCTCAATCCGTTTTACATTACGCACAAACAATGGGTGCCGCTGCTGCGTGTAGCCGACACCGACCTGGGTGAACAGTTTAAAGTGGACGTGCTGGCCGAAGACCGAAGTCAGCCCCTGCAACCGCCGGTTGAACTTCATCCCTTTCTGACCCAAAAGCAGTTTGACCCCGTCAAATTTGATTTTTTGCAGGATTTGATATTACTGGTCAATCATTTCCCGCAACTGAACGCCGTTGTGCGGTCGCAGGGGCAGAAAAAGGCGGTTTTTGATGCCCGGACGTTCGTCGAAATCTTGCTCGAAACGCTCCCGGTGATGCAACTGCTGGGCATCTCAATTCTGTGGCCCAAATCGCTGCGGGAGTGGATTCGGCCGCAGGTGTCGGGGCAAATCAAGAAAACCGCTACCGACAAAGCCGGTTCCTTTCTGGACCTCGATAACATGCTGTCTTTCGACTGGCAGGTGGCACTGGGCGATGAACGGCTGTCGCCCGGGGAATTCAAAAAACTGGTGAAAGGCGCATCCGGTCTGGTCAAAATCCGGGATCACTACGTGCTCATTCAACAGGACGAATTGGATAAGCTTTACAAAAAACTCGAAAATCCGTCCAAACTGACGGGCAACGATTTACTGAAAGTGGCGCTGGCCGAAGAGTATATGGGGAACCACGTTGGGTTGTCGCCTGACGTCATTGCCCTGCTGCGCGAACTAACCCAACCGGCGCCCGTTTCGTTACCAAAGGGCTTGCGGGCCGACCTTCGCCCCTATCAGCTACGTGGTTACGAATGGATGGTGAAAAACACGCGATTGGGATACGGCAGTCTGATCGCCGATGACATGGGGCTGGGTAAAACACTCCAGGTCATTGCCCTGTTGCTGAAATTTAAGGAAGAAGGCCGGTTTGAGAAAAAACGCGGGCTGGTGGTGGTGCCGACGACCCTGCTGACCAACTGGCAGAAAGAAATCACCCGATTTGCACCCGGTTTACGGGCTGAGATCTACCACGGCACCAAACGCCAGCTTGACCTAGACGACTGCGATGTGTTGCTGACCACCTACGGATTGGTTCGCAGCGACCTTGATGTGTTGAAAAAACAGGCGTGGCACACGATGGTGATCGACGAAGCGCAGAACATTAAAAATCCGGGGGTGGAACAAACCAAAGCCGTGAAGGCCCTGAAAGCCGATGTAAAAATCGCCATGAGCGGAACGCCCGTCGAAAACCGCCTGTCGGAGTTCTGGTCGGTGCTCGATTTTACCAACAAGGGCTATTTGAATACCCTGCCAAAGTTTATCAACGAATTTGCCAAACCGATTCAGATGGAACGCAATCAGGCTCAGCTTGAGGTGTTTCGCAAAATAACCGCGCCATTTCTGCTGCGCCGACTCAAAATCGACAAAAGCATCATATCGGATTTGCCCGACAAAGTCGAAAACAACCAGTATTGTACGCTCACCAGCCAACAAGCCGCGCTCTACGAAGGGGTGGTTCGCGAAAGCCTGGATGCCATCCAAAGCGAAGACGGGATCGCGCGCCGGGGACTGGTGTTGAAGCTCATGACGGCGCTGAAGCAAATCGGCAATCATCCCACGCAGTATACCAAAAAAGGCCAGCCCAAATCCGAATGGTCGGGCAAAATGGCGCAGTTGTTCGAACTGCTGCCCACGATGTATGATGCCGGCGAAAAAGTCCTGATTTTTACGCAATACCGCGAAATGGGCGAATTGCTGGCCGGGTTTATCGAAACCGAATACGGCACAAAACCGCTGTTTCTACACGGCGGCACCGACCGCAAACAACGCGATGCGCTGGTGGATCGCTTCCAGACCGACCGCCATGCCAACACCTTCATCCTGTCGCTCAAGGCGGGGGGAACCGGCCTGAACCTGACGGCTGCCAACCACGTCATTCATTACGATTTATGGTGGAACCCCGCCGTCGAAAGCCAGGCGACCGACCGGGCCTTCCGGATTGGGCAAACCCGCAACGTGATGGTCTACCGGCTCATCAACCAGGGAACGATGGAGGAAAAAATCGACGCCATGATCCGTTCCAAACGCGAATTGGCCGACCTGAGCGTATCGACCGGCGAAACTTGGCTCGGTGACCTTAGCAACGAAGACCTGCGGGCGTTGGTCAGACTGGAGAAGTAGAAAACCGGAAGATTAGAAAACAATTCGACCTGCCTAGTTATAAATAACTAATGATCACTCCCGTATCGAGTTGCTGCTAACTGATACTATTTTACCATTTCTGTCTGGCAACTGGCAAAATCTGGAAAATGATGACGCAATTTTTCAAGTGGCTTACTTTGGGCGGCTGCGGACTTTCATAGAATGAACTACTCATTTTCGAAAAACTACCGTTAAACGTATAAGTATTTTTACTTCCCGAAGCAGGCTGACAGTAGACTTTTCGGCCTGCTTTTCAATAAAGCCATCCTTCAAACGCCATCGAATTTTCCAAAAGATTTGGAAAAACGAATTGTGGCCTACTTCCCGCCATTTATTTATCCAGATCAACTCGGTACCAATTTGAACTGGCTTGCTGCCGGATGTCCATCTATTTTTAGGGGATCACGCCATATCGTATTGACTGATGTTATGAAACCCGTTATTCTTATCCTTCTTGCAACGACCTCATATCTGTTTTGCGGCTGTGAGCCGGAAGACCATGCGCTGGTGGTCAGCACCTACCATGGTCACACGCTGCAATTAATCGACCACACCACCGTTCGAAGCATCGGCGAGCGAAACCACCAGGCGGTGTTGGTGTTTGACGGAAAAACCGTGTGTGACTACAATGCCGGGTTCCCGTTGTTGCCGGAGCAGTATCCAAACTGGGTCATTCGCAACTACGACCTGGAGCTTTCCAGCCCCGATCAGACACCCTGGACCGTTTATATGTCGCCCAAAGCCTTCAGCCGGGCCGAATTCGACCAGTTTATTGCCTGTTTCGAAGCCAAATGGAATGACATCGATTCGACCCTGACGCATTTCAGCACACCGACATCCGGCAAAACGGGTCGCATCGAACGGGTGGTATACGGCGAAGCACCCAGGCCCCTGGTGTTCCGGCCGGCCCGCCTTCGCTACCAAACCGTGTATGGCCCCAATGCCGACCCCGAAGAAACTTTCATCATCCAGCCCGATGGCACCTGGTCTTTTCAGATCGCCGGCAACGGCGACGGGAGTCGTTTTGTAGCCAATGCCGCCAGTGGAATGTTGATGGCGATCAACGGAGAATTGTGGCTCGAAAAACCATTTGTGATCGATCATCCCATGCTCAGCATTCGGCCCGACATGCTCGACCTCTCCGACTCAGAATACTTCCGGTCTTTTGCCGACTCAACCGGAAAACCGTTGCTGAGCATCATGAAATATCCTTTTACGACAAATTAGCCCTTCGATCGGTCAGGCAGGCGGCAGACTTTTTGTGCTGGTTGAAACCGGTCAAAGATGAGTACCGCGTTCTTTCCGCAGGGATTCCGCCACGGGGAGATAGACGCTGAACGTGGCTCCCAAACCGGATTGGCTCGTGGCGGTGATGGCTCCACCGTGGTTGGACGCAACTTTCTCACAGATCGCTAGACCGATGCCGGTTCCGGCAAATTCGGCCTTGCCATGCAGCCGTTGAAATACCTGAAAGATGCGATCTACGTATTTCTGTTCGAAACCGATTCCGTTGTCTTTTACCTCGATGCAGTGGTAAGCTCCGGCGGCCCGGGCCGGTTTTACAGTTGTCGGCAACGCGATGCTGCTCACGATTTGGGCCGTAACCCGAATCTCGGGAGTCACCAGAATCCCATTGACTCCCTTCCGGCGAAATTTGAGTGCATTGCTGAGGAGATTTTGAAAGAGCTGTTCGAGTTGCGACGAATCGCCCGGCACCGTCGGCAGCGGATCGACCGTCACCACGGCTTTTGACTCCTGAATCACCAGTTCCAGGTCATTAACAACGGTTTTGACCACAACCGCCAGCGAGACCGGCTCAACGGTATCCTGTTGCGTGGAAATGCGCGAAAACGTCAGCAAGTCTTTGATGAGGGCCGACATCCGGCCGGCCGCCAGTTGCATGCGCTCCAGGTAGTTGATGCCGTCGCCCAACTGAGAGAAGTACTGATTTTTGAGCAGGTCACCAAATTGCTGTACCTTTCGCAGCGGTTCCTGCAAGTCGTGGCTGGCAATGTAGGCAAACTGCTCCAGGTTTTCATTGGAACGCATCAGGAGCTGGTTGGATTCGGAAAGTTCCTCATTGGTCGTTGCCAGTTCTTCGATGGTCGCGGCCAGTTCTTCGTTGGTCGACGCCAGTTCTTCATTGGTGGCTTCCAGTTCTTCCGTTCGTTCCTGCACCTGGTGCTCCAGGGCAATCTGTATCTTCCGTTGTTCCGTTATATCCTGCGCCGTTCCGACCAGCCTGAGCGGTTTTCCCTTTGCATCGATAAAGAGCCGGGCCTGGGCGTGAATGATCCGCACCTGCCCCGTCAGGCGGTTGATGATCGGATGTTCGTTGTCGTAGAAACCGGACGATCCGGGCTGGGTCACAGCCGCAATGGCATCGGCAACCGACTGCCGGTACTCATCCGGCACCGGATTAAAGGCTTCATCCATGCTTTTGGTGTTTTCCGAAAAGCCCAGCCAATGCATGAACCGGTCCGAATAGGTGAACAGGCCGGTTTCTACCTCCATGCTCCAGGTGCTGAGTTCCGCCAGTTCGACGGCATCCCGCAGCGCACTTTCGGCTTCTTCGATTTTTTGGCGGGCGCGCCGTTGCGCGGTAACGTCCAGCGCTACATTCAGAATGGCATACACCTGGCCCTGCTCGTTGGTCAGCGGCTGGTAGGTGAAGGTAAACCAGAAGCTCTGCAAACGGCCATCCACTACCAAATCGGCCTGCTGTTCAGCCGATTGGTAAGGCACGCCGGTCGTGTAGACTTCTTCCAGCAAACCGATAAACGGCTGTCCTTCCAGTTCCGGCAAAGCCTCTGCCAGTTTCATTCCAATCACGGCGGGGGTTTTCCCCCAGACGTGGATCATGGCGTCATTGGCCATTTCGATGACAAAATTCAGGCCCGCATACACCGCCATCGCCACCGGGGCCTCCGCAATTAGCGTTCGGAAACGGGCGTCGCTTTCCCGCAGAGATTCTTCGGCCAGTTTCTGATCATGTACGTCCACCACCGTTCCAATCATTCCCTCATACTGTCCGTCTGCATTAAAACGGGGGGTACCACTGTCGATGGCCCAGCGATAGTGGCCGGCTTTGCTGCGCAAGCGATAGAGGGCGGTGAAAGGCACCTGCTTTTCATTGGCCTCAATAAATTGCGTTCCGGCTTCTTCCTGGTCGTCGGGGTGCGTCATGTTGAGCCAGCCAAATCCTTCCGCTTCCTTGTCCGACTGACCGGTGTGGTCATACCACTGCTTGTTCAGGTAGGAACAATAGCCATCGGGTTCGGTAATCCAGAGGATGGCCGGCATGGTTTCGACAAGCTGGCGGAAATAATTCTCAGTTTCCTCCCCTTTTTCTCGCCCGGCTACGGAAGACGCTTTTTCAATGCAAACAACCAGTACCCCGCTGATTTGTCCGTTATCGTCATAGGCAGGACTGCTACTGAGAGTCCAGTAAATAGCATCCAGCCGGTTGTTTCGGAAAAGGGGGATGAGCAGGTTGTCGCTCCAGGTTGCTTCGCCCGTTGCCCGTACCTGGTCGATCAGGGGGCTGATGATGGGCCAACTCTCCGGCCACACGGTTTCGCCCTTCCGGCCCAGCGCACCGGGGTGCTTTCCTTCCACCCCGAAGCTGGCGCGAAACGCATCGTTGTAAAAAAAAAGGAGATCGTCACCCAAGAACAGAAACATCGGAAACCGGGACGACAGAATCAGGTTCAGGGTGGTTTTCAGGCTCTGTGACCAGTTTTCAAGCGGTCCCAGGGGAGTTGCAGACCAGTCAAACGAACGAATGCGGCTCTCCATCTCACTTCCTCCAGCCGGGAAGTCCGGAGAAGACGCAGGTTTATTTATACCAGTAGAGTTCATAAAGCAAATACGCAGCGCAAAGGCAAGGAAAAGAATATCGAATAAGTTAACGGAATGTATTTTTAACAAATAAAAAGGGGAAATTCTGATTGTATGGCCCCTAATACACGCATTTTTTCATCTATCCCTTTTCCCAAGCCTGCTTTTCAGGCAATTTTGTCTCGGTCAATCGGTGAAACGCTGACCAGGTTTTCAAAAACCAATCATTCAAAAATGGGTTATTGTGGTACCTATGCCCCCGTGGGTTTTTGTTTCGTAGCCTATGCTGTCCTCCAAAATTAGCCCTCAAAACCAGGAAATCACGCCCGCGCTCGCTGAGTTCGGAGCCCGTAAAATCATTCCGGCGGTGATCAAAAAAAACGTTCTGGTGGCTTTGTCGTTCTATCCGGCACTAAAAAACACTGCCATCCGATTCGTCTTCAAACAACGCATCAGATCGTCGGTCATGCAGGCCCAGCCGGTTTTTTATACCCTGCTACACCGCCGGAAAAACCGCTCCTACCAGATCAACATCAGTGCGATGTTCAAACTGACGCATACCGCCATCCCAATTCACCAGATTCCTGATGCCATTCTGATCGGCTGGATTGGCCACGAGCTCGGTCACATCATGGACTACGAAAACCGCAGCAACCTTGGCCTGGTGGGCTTTGGGCTTTCGTACGTTCTTTCACCCGCGTACGTCCGGAAAGTGGAAAGAATTGCCGACGCCTACGCGGTCAGCCACGGACTCGGGCGGTATTTGATTGAAACCAAACAGTTTATCCTGAATCACGCGGAGCTTCCGCAAGCCTATAAAGACAAGATAGCCCGCTTGTACGTTTCGCCGGAAGAGATTGTCGACCAGGTGAAAAAACTGGAAGAGCAGAAGCTGGACGAGCAGAAAAAAGCCCTATGACAGACTCCTGATGTACTGTTCAAAGTCCAGAAAATCCTCTTCTTTCATCACCCGGGGTATTTTGGTTTGCCCCCCCAGTTTTTTGTAGTCCTCACTCCAGCGGTAGAATTGCTCGACCGGAATCACCTCCGCTTCCACCCCTTTCAGCGACTTGCTCCGGGCTACTTTGTAATTCTTGTTGGATTCACACAATTCCTGATCCAGCGAAACCGCAAATGCCTGATTGTCAACCGTCCGGTTGGAACCAACATACCATTTGTTGATGTATTCCCCGTCTTTCCGAACGGCGGCCACCACAAATTCCTTGATTTCCAGATCATACTGGCTCTGCAAATTCTGCATCGCCTGGTTCATTTGAAAAACCGACAATTGCTCGCCCACCACGTTCAGGAAGTGCTTCGTCCGTCCGGTAATTTTGATTTCCGACCGTTGCTTGTCCGTAATCATCACCGTATCGCCAATCATGTAGCGCCAGGTTCCCGAAACTGTCGAAATCAGCAATACATAGTCAGTATTTTCCTGGGCCTGTTCCAGGGTCAAAACTTCCGCATCGGGTTTCACCCGGCCGTCTTCGTCCATATTTTCGTTCGAAAACGGCACGAACTCGAAGAAGATACCGTTGTCCAGAATCAAAGCCAGCGATGTTGTATCCGGTCTTTTCTGGGTCGCCAGATAACCTTCGGACGTCAGGTAAGTGTCAATGTAGATCAACGGTTTCGCCAGCAGCTTTTCAAAGCTCTTCCGGTAGGGTTCAAAAGCCACCCCGCCCGTGGTGTAGACCTGTAGATTGGGCCAGATGTCGTGAATCGTGTTCAGGCGGTTGTGCGAAATCACTTCTTTCAGCATCATTTCGACCCAGGACGGAATACCGCTCAGGCTGCCAATATCCCAGTTGGGCGCTTCTTCGGCAATCCGGCGCACCTTTTCGTCCCAGTCGGTGATCGATGCAATTTCGGCACCCGGTTTATAAAACGCTCTGAACCAGGTTGGTATATTGGCTGCACTGATGCCACTGATTTCCCCTTCCTGGTGGTCGTCTTTTTCGATCAGGCTGACACTACTCCCCAGCATCATGATCTGTTTCTCGAAAAAATCGGCCGGCAGATCGAAGTTTTTCAGACTCATCACCTGCTGCATACCCGACTTTCGGATGGCATCCAGCATGTCATCCGTCACCGGAATGGATTTGCTGTTGCTGGTGGTGCCGCTGCTCAGGGCAAAATAGTCCTGACCACCCGGCCAGGTCACATTCTGATGCCCTTCCAGCAAATAATGCCACCAGTCGTCGTAGAGTTTATCGTAATCATGGACAGGCACTTCCCGCTGAAATGATCCGATGACATCGTCACTTTGGAGGATTTTGCTGAAGTTGTATTTTTTACCAAACGCGGTCAATCGGGCCTTTTCCAGCAGGTTTTGTAAAACCGTGAGCTGCGCCTTGGCCGGATCGGGTTCCGACGTGATAAAACCGTATACATCAATTGCTTTGCGGATGAATTCGCCAATTACTGCCATAAAGAGTGTTTACCGGATAGGATTCCTACCCGGTAAAACCGCTTTGCCGTGACATTGTTTGCCAGGGTGAGCTGCGGTTTAGTTCTGAAACTCAATTTCGCTCCAGCGTTCGGGCTGGTGCGTGTCATTGACTCCGTGCGGGCTGAGTACCATGGCTTGCTGCCCCTGTGAACCCGAAAGCGGCACTTTCTGAAAGCGGCCGAGAAACATCCGCCAGCGGTCGCCGTTTTGGGGAGGCAGCGAACGACCGTTGGCCAGCCACGTCAGGCTCTGCCACGGAATGGCAATTTCCAGACTCCAGCCCCGGTCAATGTCCCGGTTATCGTTCAGGCTGCCATCAAGCCGGACGGCGGTTTGCAAACCGGGCAGGTCATAGTTCAGAAAAGCCCAACGGAGTCCGCGCGGGTGGTTTCCGTACCAGAATGTGGCCTCATCCCGGTCAAAGTTGCCGCCAAAGGTCATGGCCTGCGGATGATGGACATCGAAAAGCGGCACATCGAACCGCCCCCCTTTCCGGTAAGCATCGCGCCAGATAAAAAATACTTCATACACGGTATTGCGGGCATTGACCTCCAGTTCGTAGTAACAATCGCCCCCGTCAATGAGTACTTCCAGGTCGTTCTCCTGAAAAATAATCGAATCCCGTTCGGTCAGGTGGGCTTCCAGAAAGGGCTCTTCGGCCACGAAGGCGATGTAGAGAAAGTGGTCATTCCAGCACAGGGCGGTTCGCGTATCGTAGAGCCCCGGCCCGGCGGTCGTCATGTCAACAAAGCGGGGGCTCCAGATGGCCGACTGCCAGGCGGGTTTGGTCAGATCGCCATCGATTTCCAGGGTTTCCGAAATTTTTCGGGCGGTATAGTCAGGCATAAGGGAGGGTTATTTTGGCAAATATACGCGGGATTGCCCGGCCAGCTATCGCTCCGGTTCTAAAAAGAACCCATCAATCTTCATATAGATGGTCAATGATTTTATCGGCAATATCTACACTGTCCATTTCACGGAGTTCGAACTGGGAAAAAAAGCCGATCACTTCAAGCCGGTTTTGTTCACAATACTGGTGCATCCGGCGCGCGACCTCCGAGTTTCCTTTGGCGAAAGTCAGATCGAAATGAACCGCCCGGGTGGTGGGTTTGCAAAACAATACGTATTCCGAATCGTCGGATTCGTCCAGGGGATGGCCCCATTTATTCAGGGCCTTGTCAAAAGCCGTCCGTACCGTTTTGGCAATGGACTTGATATCGGCGACGGTAAATTTCTCGGTCCTCATGCGCTTGTCTTTTTGCGAAAGTACGGCGGTAAACCGGATTACCGGCACAGACTCCGCAAATGACTTGCCTCAAGGCGCTGCGGGGGCCACGACTTTTGCCACATGATACTGCTGGGTATCAAAATCACTTCTGACCTGAAAGAGATCGATCCCCAGCGCGCCCGGACCCACATCAGGCGATTCGATTTTTAGGAGCTCCCCGAATTGGGCAAGTACGTCAGCCGGAACATCGGAAAAGTCGTCCTCTTTTTCGACTGGAAGAACCAGATACCAGTTTTCGTGGATACTGGATTGATAGATATGGGTGATCATCGTTTGAATTGGTTTGAATACGTTTAAAACTCCGTTCAGCCCGTTGTGTTCAGAAAGCAACACCGCACCGTCGGGGGCCACTGAGAACGGGTGCCGTACGCAGTCCGATTACCAAAATGAAAAACGACCACTCCAAAATGAAAAAGTGGACGGAGAGTAATTTCGACCTTCAATTTTTATTCAGCTTATTTTCAATCGGATAGAAAATAATCACCGTTATGGCACACAATTGGATGGGATCATTTTTTAACACCTCATTCTCCCCGCTGCCCTGACAGACCAGGGGCCTTTCATGGAACACAAACAACAGTTGGATAAAGTAACGGCCGCCGGTTTACTGGTAGCCATGGGTATTATTTTCGGAGACATTGGCACGTCACCTTTGTATGTTCTGTCGGCCATCATGGGGCCCACCCAGCCGATTCGGTCGGATGTTGTTCGGGGAGCCATCTCCTGTATTTTCTGGACCCTAACCCTGCAAACCACCGTCAAATACGTCATCCTGATCCTGCGGGCCGACAACAAGGGAGAAGGTGGCATTTTTGCCCTCTACGCGCTGGTGCGCAGGCACGCCAAATGGCTCACCATTCCCGCCGTGATTGGCGGCAGTGCCCTGCTGGCGGATGGCATCATTACCCCGCCGGTTTCGGTTTCGTCCGCCGTCGAGGGGCTGGAGTTATTGTATCCAGACATTCCCACGGTTCCCATCGTCATTGGCATTCTGACGGTTCTGTTTTTGATTCAGGCTTTGGGAACGAGCGTTGTCGGGACGGCTTTTGGCCCCGTCATGCTGCTTTGGTTTATCATGCTGGGGACCCTGGGATTGATCCACATCGCGGATTCACCCGGCATTCTGAGTGCGGTCAATCCGTATTATGCCTGGTGGCTGCTGGCAGAATATCCGGGTGGTTTCTGGCTTTTAGGCTCGGTTTTTCTCTGCACAACCGGTGCGGAAGCGCTATATTCCGATCTGGGCCACTGTGGGAGGGGCAACATCCGCATCAGTTGGATCTTTGTAAAGACCTGTCTGCTGTTGAATTACTTCGGACAGGGCGCCTGGCTGCTCTCAATGGAAGGCCAGGCCCTGGGAGATCATAAACCGTTTTATGCGCTCATGCCCGACTGGTTTCTCTTCGCCGGCATCGGCATTGCGACGGCTGCAACGGTTATTGCCAGCCAGGCCCTGATTACCGGCTCGTTCACCCTGATCAGTGAAGCGATCCGGTTGAACCTGTGGCCCAAGGTGATTCTGCGCTACCCATCCGTCAAAAAAGGGCAGCTCTACGTACCCAGCATCAACCTCTTGCTGTGGCTCGGTTGCGTTGGGGTTGTGCTCTACTTTCGGGAGTCGGCCAACATGGAGGCTGCCTACGGATTGGCCATCACCCTGACAATGCTGATGACCACCATCCTGATGACGTATTATTTATACAGCCACCGGTATAAAGCCTGGGGCGTCGTGTTGTTTCTGGTCGTCTATGTCCTGCTGGAAGGCGCTTTTCTGGTGGCCAATCTCATCAAGTTTCCCCACGGCGGCTGGGTATCGCTCTTTATCGGTTCCGCCATTGCGGTGGTGATGTACACCTGGCTGCGGGCGTTTTACATCAAACTCCGGTTGACGGAATACGTCCGAATCGACCATTACCTGAAACCGCTCATCGAACTGAGCCGGGATATCAGCATTCCCAAATATGCCACGCACCTGGTGTTTATGAGCAATGCCGCCCGTCAGTCCGAAATAGAATCGAAAATCATTTATTCCATCTTTCAGAAGCGCCCCAAGCGAGCCGATATCTTCTGGTTTGTCCACGTAGATACGACGGATGATCCGTATACGATGGAATACAAGGTCAACACGATTGCGACCGACGATGTGTATAAAATCACGTTCCGGCTGGGCTTTCGGGTGGAGCAGCGGATCAATCTGTTTTTCCGGAAGGTGATCGAAGATCTGGTTAAAAACAAGGAAGTGGACATCACCAGCCGCTACGAATCCCTCAGTCGTCAGCACGTCATTGGTGATTTTCGGTTTGTGGTGCTGGAGAAGTTTCTCT
The DNA here is from genome assembly GCF_051857545.1 of Larkinella fluvii. NCBI lineage: Bacteria > Pseudomonadati > Bacteroidota > Cytophagia > Cytophagales > Spirosomataceae > Larkinella > Larkinella fluvii. The sequence continues at coordinate 140,772 of NZ_JBPZHB010000009.1, forward strand.
CCTTCGAGAACGACCTCCCCTGGATGGAGCGACTGATCATGAATCTGTATTTTTTCATCAAACGATTCACGACTGCCGAAGACCGCTGGTTTGGCCTCGACAGCAGTTCGGTCAAGATAGAGAAAGTGCCGCTGGTGATTCGTCCGGTCGAAAACATCAAACTCAAACGAATCGAAGCCTGAGACTCATCCCGCAAAAGCCCACACACTTCAACGGCGGGCGTGAAGATCCAGCCAGATTCCCCGGCGATTGCTCAAACGGGTTTGGTGAAGGAACTCAGCCAGGCTTGCTGCCGGGTTTGAACTGGCCTGGCAGGTACGGTTTGTGTCGTCAGATCTTGGCTGAATCCGATGAAGACTAAAAGCAGAACGGTTATGGTACGAATCATAAAAGTGTAGAGAAAATACCAGATCGCAGCAACAGGCCCAGGATGGCTGCGGCTGCGATCAGACCTAATTCCGATATCTTTTTATAACGATATAGTAAAATGGTGGCGGTTAATGCAATGATGATCGCTGGCAGATCCACCAGTTGCCGCCGGGCCAGAACGACGACTGCACCAGCGATTGCCCCAACAGCCGCGATCGTGACCCCATCGACAAAAGCCTTCAAACCGGGGTGTTTTCCGTACTTTTTGAAATAAGGGGCTGGCAGGATGGTGAGCAGGTAACAGGGTAAAAACGTGGCGGCTGCGGCCACACAAGCACCGGGAAGTCCGGCCACCAGATAGCCGATAAAAGCGACGGTAATTACCACCGGTCCGGGCGTAATCATAGCCACAGCCACAGCATCCAAAAATTGCTGTTCTGTCAGCCAGCCGTATTCCTTGACAACACCACCGTATAGAAAGGGCACGATGGCCAGACCACTGCCAAACACGAAGCTACCGGCCTTGGCAAAAAACAGGGCCAGTTTCCACAGAACGGAGTCGGTGGGTACCGCTAACACCTGCGTGAGAAATGGCCAGCCAGCCTGGCTCACTTTTGAATCCAATCGCAGCGGTGGCGCTTTGATTAGCCAATAAATCCCACCCGATCCGATGACCAGCCACAGTAATTCGGATTCCGTCAGAATGGTGGCTATGGCCGAGATAGCGAACAACAGCCACGCCAGCCAGTCTTTTCCAATCGTTTTGGTGGTTAGTTTATAAGTACCCATCGTAATGATGCCAATAACCGCGGCTCCAATGCCATAGAAAATAGCCTGCATCCACGGCAATCCGTCAAACTGCACGTAAGCCCAGCCCAGCCCTAAAACCATCAGGAAGGATGGCAGCACAAACGTAAAGCCCACCAGGGTGGCACCCCAAATGCCGTAATGAACATACCCCAGGTATATCGCTAATTGAGCCGCCAGCGGCCCCGGAGCCAACTGAGCGAGTGCCATGCCTTCCCGGTAATCTTCTTCGGTTATCCATTGTCGATTTAACACCAGATCCCGGTGCATGGCACTGACTAAGGCAGGAGGACCGCCAAAGCCAAAGGTTCCCAGGCGCAGGAAGTAACTCGTGAGTTGCCAGAGTGAATACGGGGGCGTGAGGAGTTCAGAGTTCATGACTGTAATGAATACTGAGGGGTTGGGCAACCAAGTGGCTACTCAACAGCAGGAAAAGAAAGAGGAAAACGTTTTTCAAGTTCGTTCGGCAGGCGTTTCTAGCCCCCTTTGCAAACATCAGGGCCGCTTCGGCGACCGTCCGCGGCTGCGATCAGATCAAAAGCTCGTAGCCAGCATCAGTCCGTACTGAAAACCCGGGCCGCGTTTTGCTACGCCCAGAATTTTCCCGTCATACCAATACGCACCCACTTCGGGGAGCAGGGCTATATTGGGCCGGATATCTTTTTTCAACCCCAGCGACACGCCCGCGATGTTGACAAAATTAGCCTTTGCACCCCCAGTGGCTGTCGGGATTCCAAGGTGAACGTAACGACCCATGATGGTCAGTACGGTGGTGCCACCCAGATGGTAGGAGTTTAGCAAGGCTACGTTTGGGCTGTAAGCCAGCCGGTTCCGATCTTCAATCAGGACGTGTGCTCCGCCCAATCCCAGCACGATCCCCCAATCAACCTTGCTGGTGGGTGGGGTGAAGCAGTATTTCGCGTCTAAGTTGATGCCAAAACCCGGCCCAACCGACGCGAAAGGCAACGGAATGGGGGCCAGCCGAAGCCCCGCGTCTAAACCCTTTGCCAGGCCCAGCCGAAAGCCTGCGTGTGGAATGGTGAAAAATGCACTGGTTTTCCGGGGGTCGCCGAGGAAAACCACCTGCCCACCCATACCGGCGGCAAAGCCGATTTTTTTGGGCGGCAACGTCCGGGCTGTACCAAAGTTAACGACCCAGAACAGTTTTTTTTTAGGGTATTGAGGAGCAAGCGCGATTAATTCAGGTGCGACCCAGTCAGCAAAGGCTACCGATACGGAATCGGGCCGGGCCAGGGCGGTGGAGAAACACGCCCAGACTATCAGGCAGGTAAAAAAGACCGATTTGATAGAGCTATGTTGTAAAAAAGGCATATCCTGTACGTTTGTCAAATTAGTGTTTCATCCCATCGTTGCCCGTTTTCTTCTCCCCGCGACCCAATTGGTTCAGGGCCGCCCGAAAACCTTTTGCCAATTCCGGGGCCGGACCGCGCCCGTAGTAATGCAGGAAAACCGTCCGGGGTTGTTCCCCCAGCATGTGGTGATGCAAAGCAACCACTTCCAGTTTATGTTGCCGCAGCGTTCGAACGACAGCATTGACCTCACTTTCCAACATAGCAATGTCACCGGCAATATGCGCATCAGCTTGCTTTCCGGCAAAAGAAGCCCAAGAGTTTAGGCCGATAGCGGCCGTCATTTCCGCCCCCATCGCGATAATCTTTACGTCATCACGACCCACGGTGTATTTGTAGGTGGGACCATTGACCGACCCGGTATAGTTGACGATGGCATCCAGTGCGGGCAGATCGAAGAAGTCTTTTCCGGTTGATGGCGTCGTGCCACTTTGCGCCACGGGCGTAGGTTGGTTTGCCGGGAACAATTTGGTGTTGCCAATCGCCTGTGCGTATTTTTTGGCTAAATCCGCCACCGTTCCGACCCCGTGCAGGTGCATGTAGAAGATGCGCGGTTGTTCGTAGAAAAAGTGGTTGTGAATGGCCGAAATTTCCAATCCGGCTGCGTGCGTGGCATCGATGAGGGAATTGACTTCGGTTTCCAGCAAAACCGTATCGCTCATCATGACCGTCTGCTGACCGTCCACCGTTTTCTTAAAGGATACCCAGCCGCCAAATCCAAAAGAGATGGGTACGACTTCCCCTTTGACCGTGACTTTCAAATCATTGCGGGGCAAAGGTACGGTGTAAACCGCCTGCGCTTCGTTATACGTACCCTTTTTACCCAATGCCGTTGCAATGGCTTCCTGTTCACTCACACTCAAAGGTGGGGTGTTTCCTAAAACCGCATTGGGGTCTGGATCCTGGGAACCGCACAAAGGTACAACGCCCGCGATAATGGTATTTTGAATAAACTGTCTGCGTTTCATAGCTGGGTTCGTACAAACTAAAATTGAACTTCTTCTGCGTAGTATTGAAAAAAGAGATCAGACAGAGAGGGTAGCCGGGTACAATGCTACGGGCTTCTACGAGCGAAAAATAGAACAGAACTAACCATTTGTACATTCTTTACTTTTTTGGCAAACTTTTTCGAAAATCGGAAGGATTTTGCCCGGTATGTTTTTTAAAGATGCGGGTGAAATGGCTTTGGTCGGAAAAACCCGTCAGGTAGGCAATTTCCACCAAAGAATGTTTGGAGGTTTGAAGCAAGTCCATCGCTTTTTCAATGCGAAGCTTGCGGATGTATTCCCCGAAGGAGAGATTGCCGAAGTATTTTGAAAACTCCCGGGATAGATACGCTGGATTGACATCCAGACTTTCCGACAATTCCTTCAGGGTGAGCGCCAGGTTGGTATCGGCCTGGTCCTGAATCAGTTCCTTGAGTTCATTAACCCAGACCGGTATTTTCCTGCCCCTGGGTTTGAGATAGGGATGCAGGACTTGAATCAGTAATTTTTCGACGGTACTTTGGGTGTGTTTTTCGCGCTGCAAATACTTCGCCCAGCTATAGAGTGCATCATACAGGTGCATTCCCTGCTCCAGCAGTTCGTAGTCCTGGCGGATATTGAATGCCAAACCCGCCGAAATCGCCCATAAACCGGCAGCCTGGGGAGCCAGCGCATGGTCATCTGTGTCCGCTCCCCGAATGATCGGAGCCATCGCGTGCAAGGCGGGATCGACCAGCTCATGCTTTTTGAGGAAGTAATCAAACGTACACTGATCATTATAATGGGTGTATTCCACGCCCGGGATGTCGAACGGGATAGCCGACCGTTCTTGTGCCAAAGCCACTACTTCGGTATCTGGAACGAAAAGAATTTCGGCCTCGGGATCAATGAACCGCCTGATCAACCAGGGACAGGCAATGCGATCAATTTTGGGACGTTCCCGCGTAATCCATTTCATCTCTGTAAAGTTTTATTCCTGCTCCAATCTCTTCAAGACCCCGATCTGGGACGCTATGGCATCAGCCAAAAGCCGGAGGATAAAAACAAATTCCGGGTGCCAAGCCTGCGCAATATCGCCATGACCACTTAGTATATGCACGACGGTCGTTTTAAAATGCTGGGTCAGGTGCTTAATCCCTACACCACGGGTATTCAGGATGACCCTCAACTCGACTCGCTTCTTAAGAAAAACGATACACCCGGCATTCCCTTGAACCGGCAGGAGCAGCAGGATATTGTTGTTCGTTGGCGATTATGGAATGGACTTTTTAGGCTCCAAAAGAGTCAGATACTGCGCAAACTCGGCACCGGTCATGTCCGAAATTTTCATGGCAAATAATTTCTCTTTCAGGGCCATCTGTTCGATTGCTTTATAGTGTATCAGTAAATTTTGAATCATTTCGGGGTTATTGACGGTCAGACCAAAGAGAAGCATGGGGCTCCCCTGACTGTTGGTGTAATAGAGTTTGTAATCGTGTGGCGCATTATTGACGTGTTTCGCACCAAATTCCAGTAGTTTTCGAATGGCGGGAAAGACCCGGTCGAGATCGTCTTGCGCATAATCGCCGGTTTGTAGTTGTTGATGAACTTTTCCCTGGCTGGCCCGCGCCATAAAGTGTTCAATGGCCTCTAGTTCTTCACGATTGATTGTAGATTCCATACGGGATCTGTTTTAGTGGTTGAATGGTTGAGTCTGTCTTACGCATCTTATAAGTGATAGCGCAACAATTCCAGGTAGTGACCGGGCGATAGATGGAAGGAGAAAACGCATGATCAGCCAGACAGTCGCTATGACCGAAATGACAATCCGGGTTATCCCGTACGAAAGGATTCAGTATTGCAAGAAAGAATAGAAAGTGGGCTAGCTAATAGCCAAAAGAAGGCTGACTCCAGACTAAAAGGTCAGCAGGAAGAAGAAAATGCAAAAGGGGGAGCACGAAGCAGCAGAGAACTAAAGGCCGGTGGTGGTGCCTTGGCACAGGCATAGGTGAGCCAGGCGGTACGGCTTACCCAATGAACGGATGAAACCTGAAAAGTAAAGAGGCAATTCTCACTAATTTCCGGAGTCGTTACCTGAACGTGATCGTTCTTTGCAGCAGCTACATACACGAACCCGGTTTGAACAGCTCCATGCGTGTGCGAGGTCCAGTCCAAGTCATCGGACTTATTGGCCTGATCTTCGTGATGGTGGTGGCCTATTCCCTCGTGATCATGCTCATGGGTGTGATGATGCGGCAACCAGTCGTGAACCAACACGAGGGTGTAGGTTAACAGTAATAACGACGTTATAAAGGTCCGCCAGATCATTCACGGGTAAAGGTATGGAAAGAATAGTTTGAGGGCAAGCGTGATTTCACTCATTCGTAATTGAGATCGGATCGCACTCCAATGGCTTTGTTTATTACAACTCGAATAAGTCTGTTGCAACTTGTATTGCGAGCAAACAAAATAGCACTTGCAATACCTTTGCAAGTGCTATTTTTAACGTGACCCCGGACAGGTTCGAACTGTCGACCCATTGATTAAGAGTCAATTGCTCTACCAGCTGAGCTACGGAGTCGGGTGGTTGGTTAACAAGGATGCGAATGTAATTCGTTCCGGGGATAAAACAAATTCCAGGCGAATCGAAAGAAGTCCGTTACCCTTCGCCCGTTCCTCCCCCCTCCGAATTAGCCTCCAGAACACCCTGGATCACCGGCAGTTCGGATTCCAGCACCAACAGATACTGACTGATCAGCGGGGCGATTTCAGACAGGGCCTTTTTGTCGGCAATCAGGGCTTCTGTGGCCGTAATGAGTCGGGCGGCCTCGTTCAGACCAAAGGTCTGAATCACGGCTTTCTGAGTATGAATCAGCCGCTTAATAGCGAGCAGATCGCCTTCTTCCAGCGACTGTTGCAATTGTTGAATCTCCACCGGCGTCTGGTTCAGAAACAACGTCATCATTTCAACCGCAAAATCCATGTCATGCCCAACGGCTTCCAGGAGCGGTTCCACCGAGAAACTGGGTTTCGGCGTCATATACACTTTTTGGGTTTGAACTTTAGCCGGTGCGATCGGCAGGTATTTACGCATAATTCGTTGTAACTCTTCAATTTGAAACGGTTTGGGTATAAAATCATTCATACCGGCCTGCAAACACTGCTCCCGCTCATTGGCCAGCGCATGGGCAGTCATGGCAATAATTGGCACCGGGCTTTTCAGCGTCGTTCGGATCCGGGTGGTGGTGGTATACCCATCCATCACCGGCATCTGAATGTCCATTAATACCAGGTCGACCTCCTCTTTTTCCAGAATCGAAAGGGCTTCCTGGCCATTCTCAGCTACCTGCGCTCGGTAGCCCAGCCGGTTGAGCACCTGAAGGGCCAGCCGCTGGTTCATCACGTTGTCTTCCACCACCAGAATGGTCACCTCGCGCCCCCCCAGCCCGGACGTCTCCATAGTCAGATCGACTTCATGCTCGGGTTGATGGGGTGCTATTTTATACGGAATTTCCACCGTAAACGTGGAGCCCTCTCCCATTCTGCTTTCCACCTTGATCCAGCCGCCCTGCATTTCCGTCAGCGACTTGACAATGTTCAGCCCCAGCCCCGTACCGCCGTAATACCGGGTCGTGAAATCACTGGCCTGCCGGAACCGCTCAAAGATATGCGGCAGAATGGCCGTTTCCATGCCAATTCCCGTATCCTCCACCGTGAATCGAATACGAACGCTCTCCGGTGTTTCCTCTTTCTTTTCGATGCGTACGGAAACCCCGCCCTGACGGGTAAACTTGATGGCATTGCTGAGCAGATTCAGCAGGATTTGCGTAAGCCGGGTGGGATCGCCCAGAACGACCGCCGGCAAATCAGGATCGGCCGTAACCGTCAGCCGCAGGTTTTTATCCGTTGCCGACGCATCGAGCATCGTCCGGATCGAATCCACCAGGGAACCGATGCTGAATGGAATGCTTTCCAAGGGCAACATCCCCGCTTCGATTTTGGAAATATCCAGAATGTCGTTTACAATCGTCAGCAGATTTTTGCCGGCCGTTCGGATGTATTCTACAAACTCTTTCTGCTCCCGATTCAAAGCCGTCGATTCCAGCAGGTTGGAAAACCCCAGAATGGCATTGAGGGGTGTGCGGATTTCGTGGCTCATGTTGGCCAGAAACTGCTTCTCGGTATGCCGGGCGTCTTCGGCAACCTGCGTAGCCTGGGCCAGTTGCTGTTCGAGCCGTTTCCGTTCCGTAATGTCGTAGTGAATGCCCATCGATCCGATCACGTTCCCGCGTTCGTCGATGATGGGTGCCCCACTGATGATGACCCAGATGCGTTCGCCATCTTTCCGGATCAGTTGCATTTCGTATGAATTGGCACCGCCCTCTCCCCGAAATTTCTGCTGTTTCCCCAGAAAGTCTGTAAATTCTTTCGGTACCAGCAATTCGTCGGCCCGCTGCCCAATCAGTTCTTCTTCCGTGTAGCCCACCATCTGGCAAAACCGGTCGTAGGCCTGCCGAATAACCTGATTGGCATCGACTTCGAGTAACCCGAGTTCCATCCGGTTCATAATCCCCCGGTATTTCTCTTCACTCCGCCGAATCCGTTCATCATAGCGGTATTTTTCCGTGATGTCGGTAAATTGCCACAGGTGACCCCGGTACTGACCCTCCTGAAAAATGGGGATATAACTCCAGTCCAGAACGCGCCCGTCCAGCAGGTTAACAGACGCATTGACCACGGTATGCTGCCGACGGATAGCCTCTTGCATCTGTTGACGGAACAAATCCGGATTGGCAAACAAGGTGTCGTTCGGATGAGCCCACTGCTCAAACCCGGTCCCGATCAGTTCGCCGACCGGCCTGGAAATACCAAACAGATCGCAGTATAACTGATTGACAACAATAACGGTACGGTTTTCATCTTCAACCAGCACCCCGGTTTGCAGGTTGGTAATGAGCGAGGTCAGCCGGGCCTGTGTTGTCCGGAATTCGTCTTCGTTGATGATTCGGTTGGTAATGTCACGGGCCACGGCCACCAGTTCGGGCAGGTCGTTTTCACCACCCACCACCCGCAACGTCTGACCAATCCAGACCGTGCGGCCGTCTTTGGCCAGCACCGGAAACTCCGTGTAGGAACTCCGCTGCTTGTCCAGTAACATCTTCTGGTAAAACTCCGCTACAGACGCTCGCCAGGACGGCACCACGAGCGTCATAAAACTCAATCCAATAATTTCGTCTTTTGTATACCCCAGACACTGTTCGACAACCGAATTGACGAACGTAAAATAACCGTCGATCGACGTCTTGAAAATAATATCCGGCACCGACTCCACCACGTGGCGGTAGTGTCGTTCACTTTTTTTCAGTTCCTTATAAAGAAGAAGCTGCTCATTAGCCTGGGAAAGCTGATGGTTTTTTTCTTCCAGAATAGCCTCCGTCTGCCTGCGGGCTTCTTTTTCAAGAGCCAGTTGGCGTTCGAGGTGCTCTATTGGGGACATATACGGGTTGACAATGATATACGGACGGTACCTATCTCTTCGTTAAGGGCTTCCGGTAAATAAAGCTTTTTATGGATGTGAATTAGGCTTCCACGAATCAATTAATCGACAACGAAATGGATCCCCACGTCGGTTTCCCTCTGGAGTTAAGCACGACTTGTCTCTTGCATTGACTGATAAACCACCAATATGTTACCAAATAGGCGGTATTGTAAATTAATTGGAGCAACAATTATGCCGTGGACCGTCCCGTAAAGGTAAGAATTCCGCCGGTCTTTTCAGATGATCCGTCTTCTGACAGAAGGAATAAGCGAAAAACTTCCCACCTAAACCAGCCAATTTATCAGACAATTCAAATGATAAAAAAAACAGGAAACCCGGTTTTTGAAGCCGGGTTTCCTGTTCAATAATTCGAATGCGGAGCGATTAGTTCATGCTCACCAGACGCTGCGATTCAACTACAGGTGTTTTGGTTTGCAGTTTTACAGTTTTAACCTCCGTATTAGCGCCGTCGGTGATTTCAACTTTGTAGACCCCGTCTTCTAGTTGATTCAGATCAAACCGGATGGTCGTGATCTCGTGGCCCTCGCCCAATCGTTTGGTAGCCAGCGTCCGGCCTTCGCTGTTGATAAGCCGAATATTGATTTTACTGTCGGTTTCTTTCTGAACGTTCACACTCACCTTCATACTGTTGATCATGGGATAAACGGCCGATTGAAACGTTGATTTTGGTTTAACTTTTTCGTTGTTGTCAGCAGCAAACGTGGTTGAAATGGCAAAAGTCAAAGCCAGTAAAGTGGAAGCGAATAGCGTTTTCATAAGATTTGTTGTTTAAGGATGTTCGTGTTTTGTGTTGTTTACTGCCTGGATCGGCCGTTTTGATGATTCAAAGGTAGTCTTTCATAAGGTACCTTGCTATGCATAGTACTTTGGCGGCAAAAATACCTGGACGAATGGTCAATAAACCGGATGAGATTTCGGAGGACCTTCCGAGTCGGCGTTTTTCAGGCTTTTTTGGGTGCCTTTTTCTGCTGACCAATGCCAAACTGATCGCCCGCGGCCACGGCTTTTCCACCACTGAAATGGATTTCAACCATCTTCTCGCTCTGCACCCAGTTGTAATTCGAATCCTCCAGGCTGGTGATAATTTTACGTGTTTTCACCTCGATGACATCCCCGGTAGACGGATAGGCGTATTTTCCGTCCACACTGAACGTAATCCAGCCCGGCATGTCACGCACCAGAATAGAGGTTTTCTGAACCGGCGGCATCACGGTATTGTCAAAAACGTGCAGCCGGTTGTTGGCACCGTCGCACAGCCAGATCTCCTTTTCATCGGGTGTCATCCCAATCCCGTGGCTTGGACAGCCGTGGCGTTTTACCTCGCCGATGTTGAAGCCCTCCACCACCACGCGGTGCAGAAACTGGCCGCTCACCAGATCGCCCACCTCGAAACCCAGCAACCCATTCACGTTTACGTACACCAGGGTCTGCGAACCGTTAATGGTAAACGGACGGATGTCGGCCCCAAAAGGCCCGACTTTTTTGGTGACCGTATGCGTTTTTGCGTCAGCTACATTCAGCATCGTCGATTTCAACCCGGCCAGGTATACAAAATTCCCATCAGGTCCATAAATGGTATTGTGTGAACCCGAATTGGTCACGATTTTGGTGATGACGTTGCCGGTTTTGGCATCCACCACCGTCCAGAATTCTTTTTCCAGTGAAGGCATGTAAATCGTTTTTCCGTCCGGCGAAATCGAAATCCGGTCAACACCGCCTTCGTATTCCTTTTCCCACAATACTTTCTCGGTCGTCAGGTCGAGGCATTGCAACGCTTCCAGCGTGCTGATATACAGGCAATTGGTAGCCAGGCTAACATCCACGCCCTTCACATTCGACGGTTTTCCGTTCTTCTGAAAACCCTTCGTCGGGATAAATTTCACAAACCGGTGGTGGTTATCGATGTCGAAAACCTGAATCCCGTGGCCACCGTAGCCCAGGTAATTACGCACACCCGGCGTTACGACATACAGATACCGCTGCACTTTCGGCGCGGGTTTCACCAGGAAATGGCTGTTTTTTTCGGTAGAGGTAAAAACCCAGGCCGTCGTAAATGTAAGCAACAGCCCGCCAAGCAGAAAGCATGAAATCATTCGTGTCGGTTTCATTTCAGGAGGATTTAGGATGTTATTATCGACGAATGAAGAAAAAATTCAGCCCAATCTACCCGCCGGAAAGTGGGGGAAAGACCGAAACCCGAGCGGTTTTTAATCCCCCTGCGTGCTTTTTTGAATGAAGCTTAAAATATTTCCAACCATCTGACCACCTACGCAGTTAGATTGAAACGAATCAACCAACGCACATCATGACGACAAAGGCAAGCAAAACAGCACTGATTACGGGAGCCTCAAGCGGAATCGGCCAGGAACTGGCAAAACTGTTTGCAAAAGATGGTTACAACCTGGTTCTTGTTGCCCGCAGCACCGACATTCTGAACGAACTCGGCGGACGGTTTTGGGACGAATACGGGGTTGAAACGACGGTCATTACGAAAGACCTTTCGGAAGAAGATGCCGCTCAGGATGTCTATAACCAGGTCAAAGCGAAGAATCTATCGGTCGATGTACTGGTCAACGACGCCGGTGTCGGCCTTTACGGGCTTTTTGCCACCGAAACCGACTGGGAACGGGAAAAATCGCTGATTCACCTGAACGTCCTGACCACCACGCAGATGACCAAGCTCTTTCTGAAAGAGATGGTGGAGCGGAATGAGGGAAAAATCCTGAACCTGGCGTCGCTGGTATCGATAACCCCCATGCCGCTGATGGCGGTATATGCCGCCACGAAGGCCTATATTTATAATTTTACGCAGTCGCTGATCAACGAATTGAAGGACACCAACGTCAGTGTGACGGCTTTGCTTCCCAACGCCACCGATACCGACTTCTTCAACAAAGCCGGTGCCGCGAACACGAAAGCAACTGAGAATCTGGACAATCCGGCCACGGTTGCCAAAGATGCATATCACGCATTGATGAAAGGAGCGTCGAAAGTCGTACCAGGCGGTTTGGTCAACAAAGCCTACGAAGTGGTGTCGTACGTGGCTCCGCAGGAAACCCTGGCGGGGATGATGCGGAAGACAATGCAGCCGAAAGCGGAACCCAAAACCGATGAAAAAGACAACAAAGCGGCTTTGACGTGGGGAATCGGTCTGGCGGCTGTGGTGCTGGCCGGAGCGGCCATTGCCCTCGTGTATGCCAATAGCAGCGAATACGATAAAGTTCGTTATCGCTACAAAGCGGGTAAAATCAAATCCGGTGCCGACGACGTATACGACGATGTGAAAGACAGCCTGCTCAACGGATTGAACAGCATCAAAGATGCCGTCAGCACGGCGAAAGAAGTGGTCGCCAAAGCGAAAGAAACCTTCGCGGAAGCATTGTCCTAACGGAACGATTCGAAACCCTGACAGGGTCTTCGACCACATCGGTGGCCCGTCGCTGTCAGGGTTTCGAACTTCACAATTCACTCAAATACAGCACAATCCCCGCTGAAATCCGAAAGGTGCTGACATCGGCTTTGTCCGTCGTCCGTTCGCCGTTCAGATCGATGCCCGATTTGCCACCTACCTGAAAAGAACCGTTCAGGGTCAGGGCCACAGGCAACGACAAAAAGTAATTGAGTCCCGCGCCGATGTGGGCGGCTCCCCCTTTGAACAGAATGTTGTCGTACGAATTGTTGTTGATCACCTGATCGACTTTCCCGGCCCGGTGAACATACCCAATCTCCGCAAAAGGGCGCAGGGCGTGGGTGGTGGCCGAAAAATTAAAGCGCACACCGCCCGTCAGGTTCGTGAATTGAAAAGACTCGGCGTCAATTTTTTTCAGGTTCATTTTCGTCCGGTCATACTGCGCAAACACCTCAAGCCGCTGCGTCAGACCAAACCCGACACGACCGCCAAAACCGATGCCGTTGCCGGAATTTTCGTCCAGGAACTGGAAATAGTCCGACGACCAGCCGAGCATGTGGCCCTGCAAACTTAGGTTAAGGCCTTCAGTCGTCGATTTCTGACGGATGGTTTGTGAGAAAGCGGGTGCCGATTCGACTAAACCAGTCAGCAAAAACAACAAGAATATCAAGGAAAGTCGCATGGTTGAAAGACGGTTTAAGTACAAAAAATCGACTAATGGATACTGGATTAAAAAGTAAGAACCGTGTCGCCGGTGCGGACTTCGAAGGTTTGGCCGGCCGGAAAAACCACCGGTTTCCCTTTGACTTCTTCACTGATGGTGGCCGACCGCAACGCGAGCCGTTGGCCGTTGGCGGCTTCAACGGCATAGATCCGAAATTCGAGCAAGTCCTTTTTCCGGAATAGATCGTTGCCCGCCTGCCTGATCCGGGTCACTTCTCCAAAAGCCGTCGCACCCGCCAGAATCACCACTTCGCCCTCACTCACCACCGCGTCGATGACCCGAAACCGAACCGTCTCTCCCTCCTGAGCGCGGGACGACGACAGATCGTTGCTCAACGCCAGCTTCACCGGCAAACGCCTGATGGCAACCGACTTGCGGGTCACCGGTCGTTTCACCGGTTCCGGCATGGGCTCGGTAGTCGTCGGCGCAACGGGTTCTGCTTTGGGCGGAGTCACCGGTGTTTCCTCAACCGATTTGGGCGGCACGGTTTTAGGTTTTATTGCACCCGGTTTTTTCGGCAGGCTCGTTTTGGGTTTGTTTTCAACCGGATCAGGTGTTGGTTCAGGAACCGTCACCCGGTTTTCGCGGGGTTCCGCATAAACCAGCGTCGGCGAGGTTACTTGCGAAACAACGGGCTTTACCGGTGCCGATGGCTTCTTGCCGCTATCACCGATTTTTGTCGTGGGTTTGGGCAGCGGCTTGCGTTCCAGCAGCAGCATCCCCAGAAACAGCACCGCGACCAGCGTGAGCGTTCCCGCCAGTAGAAACTCCCAGTTCGTACGAAACCAGTCCGGCGTATGTTGGGCCAAAAACCGCTCCGAAAAGGATGAATCGGCTTTTTGGGTTCCGACCAGCTTTCGGTTGGGCTGCATATCTACCACATCCGTGACCGGCAGTGGTGGTATGATTTGGGCGGGATCCAGAACCGGGGCCGAGGCATAAAAAGGTTGCAGGGCTTTTTGAAAGGCTTTGGCGTCGGCAAACCGTTTGGCCGGATTTTTATCCAGTGCTTTTTGCACCACCGCTTCCAGTTCTTTCGGAATCTGACCATCCAGTTTTCGCAGCGGAATCGGTTTTTCCCGCACAATGGCCTGCATCAGTTCGTAGTCCGTCCGGCTGGCAAAAGGCAGTTTTCCCGACAGCAGTTCGTACAGCAAAACGCCCATGGCATACAGATCCGAAGCGGGCGAAGGCTCCTGTCCTTCAATGAGTTCCGGAGCCATGTATTCGAGCGTACCCACAAGGCGGTTGGCCTGCGTCAGTCGCTGCTCCCCGCTCACGCGGGCAATGCCAAAATCCATGAGCTTGATGGTGCCTTCCGGCGTCAGCATCAGGTTGGCCGGTTTGATGTCCCGGTGCAGAACCCCCTTCCGGTGCGCGTGCGCCATGCCTTCGAGCCCCTGTCTGACAACCTCCGCAGCAATGGCGGGTGACAAAGCCCCGGCTTTTCGAATCAACGCTTCCAGACTATCGCCTTCGACGTATTCCATGGCCATGAAATAGTCGGCGTTATCCTGCAAAAAATTGTAGACAACCGCAATGTTGGGGTGGTTAAGCCGGGCCAGGATCAGGGCTTCGTTCCGAAACCGCTCCATGAAAGACGTCTGCGAAACGAGGTGCGGGTGGAGCATTTTCACCGCAACCAGTCGTTGCAGCAGCGTATCGGTTGCCTGATAAACCGTCCCCATACCGCCTTCGCCCAGGAGCGATTCGATGCGGTAGTGCTGGATGAGACGGCCTTGTAGGGTGGGCTTCTGGTTATTCATGAGCACGTTCGCTGTCACGCGTAAAGGGTACGTCAATTTCGCGGGTTTCGCGCGGGGCGGGCAACGTTCCGGCGACGGTTCGCTCGGCCAGAACCACGGTGATGTTGTCGTGTCCACCCCGGTTTTTGGCCAGTTGAACGAGTTCGGAAGCGACCTGGGGCAAGGTGTCCTGGGCCAGCAGCCGCAGCAAATCGTCTTCCCGGCAGTATTCGTACAGACCGTCGGAACACAGCAGCAGCCGGTCACCGGTATCGAACGGCAACACACAACGGCCCAGATCCACCCGCAGGTCAGCTTTCGTACCCATTGCCTGCGTCAGGACGTTGCGTTCGGGATGGCGGGCGGCTTTTTCCTCCGTGATTTCGCCCATTTTCAGCAATTGCTGGACATACGTATGGTCTTCCGTCAACTGAACGAGCTGGCCATTTTTGTACAGATACGCCCGGCTGTCGCCCACATGCGCGAAGTAGAGTTGCTCGTTCTGAACCACCACGGCGGTGCAGGTTGTCCCCATTCCCCGGAAGGTTTCGTGTTGAAGCGACTCGTCAAAAATTTGCCGGTTGGCGATCTGAAAAGCACGCATCAGGCTGTTTTCAGTGGTATCGCGGAATTGAAAATACTCCCGGCTGACCATCTCGGCGGCCATCTGACTGGCGATCTCCCCGGCCAGATGCCCACCCATGCCATCCGCCACCAGCAACAGATACCCTTTAACCCGGCGGATGCCTTCATCGGCCAGCCGGACGAACAAACCGGTGTCTTCGTTGTTTTTCCGGACATTCCCAATGTCCGAAACGACAATGGCATTGAGGTCGCCGGAAACGACGGGCAGCGGGGTCGACTCTTCCCCCCCGCGTTCCGCCGACACGCTTTCTTCAACGGTTTCCGGCAAGGCGGGTGACAATTTTTTCCCGAAAAGATACTGGACGATTTTTCTCATGAACGTTCTTACTATCAGTTCGTTAAAGCATCTTTTCAGGACTTGAATCAATCGACCACCTGCCGACGTCCCATCAGTTCCAGGCCATACGAGATGGGCACGGCGAAGGTGATGCGGGTCGCATCCTGCGTGGTGTTACTGGCGGTGAATATGCCGATGACGTTGCCTTCCCGGTCGAAAACCGGCCCTCCGCTGTTGCCCGCGCCGGTGGCGTTCACCGTGAGCTGGTAATAATCCCCGAACTCGCTGTAATAACTGGACGACTTACCGCTGCTCTGGCCTTTGATGATTTTGCCGACGTTGCCGGGGGTGACGGTCACGTCCGGCACCTTAACAAACTGCGGGTTGCGATTGGCAAAATCCGACGAATTTTCACCCACAAACACATCCGGCGAAATACCGGGATAACCCATCACCGTGACCAACTGGCCCGAGGCAATGTCTTTTTCCGCATTGCGCATCTGAACGGGTGACAGCGTTTCAGCCAGGTCGATTTTGATCATGGCCACATCGTGTTTCGGCGAGATGATGGGTTTTCCGCTGGCCGGAAAACGTTGTTCGTTTTTGTTAAAAGTCACGTCGAGGTACGTATTGACGCCTTCGATGACTTTTCCCGACATCGGTTTTTTGCCAAAAAACCGTGTTTCACCCGGCACCCAGCGGAACGGCTGCACCCGCTCCGGGCTGATTTCCCAACCCTTGGCACCCTGCACCAGCAACAGGCCGGGAAACGCATCGGGCGGGAAATTGTAGTAGGAATTCCAGGCGGCAGCCACGTGGCGGTTGGTCAGAATGTGGCCCTGGGGCGAAACCACAAAACCCGATCCGCTGGCCCCGTGCATGGCAATGGGTTCGCCCACGGCCACGTCTTTTTTCAGCCCCAGCAGCGGTTCGATCTGGCCGGGTTCGACTTCAATGTACATCGGAATATTTTTAGTGGTACCGTCCCATTGTTTGACCGGCATATACTGGTGGTAAATATCGTCGCCGGTCGGGGTGTAGATCAGTTTGTAGCCAAATTCGATGAAAACCACTTTGCTGGTGTTGGCGGTGGCAATTTGCTCGGTTGTCAGGGAATGATCCGGTTTGGAAGCCGGTAACACAACCGGTCGGTTGACAACCACCGTGGTATTGGTGCGGAACTTGTCCTTAAACGCGAAGGCAATGCCCGAAAGAATGGCCAGCACCAGGGCGGCTCCCACCAGCACCGAGCGCGTTGTTTTTTTGCGTTCGGTCACCATCATCCGTTCGACGGTTTGCTTGCCCAGGCCCACCTTGGCCGGCACACCGGAAAACGCATCAACGTCGGCAA
Source organism: Larkinella fluvii (assembly GCF_051857545.1). Lineage (NCBI taxonomy): Bacteria > Pseudomonadati > Bacteroidota > Cytophagia > Cytophagales > Spirosomataceae > Larkinella > Larkinella fluvii. The sequence goes on from NZ_JBPZHB010000009.1 coordinate 157,994, forward strand.
CCGGGGCGGGCATTTTGAATTCACTGGTTGGGTTGTAGGGTGCGGGCATGTCAACCACCCGCGTGCTCTGCATCCATTCGGCGGGGCGGGGGTTGAGGTCGAACTGGAAAACCGGGCCGCCCTGGCCAAGCTGCACTTCGTCGCCCGGTTGCAGAATCGCCGAACCGACAATGCGGGTTTTGTTGACGAAAATACCGTTCCGGGAGTTGTTATCGACCACCTTGAAAACCGGCAGCGGGCCTTCTTCTTTCACGAGTTTGCCGTGTTCGCGGGAAACCGTCGAGTCTAGTTCGGGATCGAACCGCAGGTCGTTGGCGATGCCCCGCCCGAACGTCAGTTCAGTGTACTTTTTGTAGTCGAATTCTTCGACCTGGTTGGCTTTGGTGCCGGTAAGATGGCGGATGACAAACCGTTCTATTCGAGTGGCCATGAGTGACAGGAGTTAATACGTTGTAGGGTTGGACTATTTTACCGTTTGGACGATACAAAGGTGGGGAATCGGTCGGCGGGAGGAAATCGGGAAAAGCCCTGATTTTCGACTCCGGGAAACCTGTATTTTACGTCTATAGGAAAACCTATATTTTACGGTAGTCCGTTGTTCTTGAACGTTTTATATCCGTACTTTCGGTGTCTTCTTTCTCTTTTCAGGCCATGCGCAACCTTCTGCTCCTGCTACTTTCCGGTACGTTCGCCCTTGCCCAGAATCCGGTAATCGATTCGTTGCAAAACCGGCTGAAACAGCTCCCGGCGGATAGTTTTCGTGTTCTGACCTTGCACGAACTGGCCACCAATTACTGGTGGAATGGCTATGATTCTCTCGCCATCCAAACGCTTCGTACGGGCCTGCAGGTGGCCCAAAAAGCAAATTACCCGACGGGCGAAATCCGCGCCCGGCTGGCCCTGGCCCGCATCGAAGCCGATTACCTGTCTGACACAAAAACCGCTCACGCTCAACTGGATACAGCCTACAACCAGGCCGTATCCATCCGTGATCTGTCGTTGCAGGGGCAGGTTTTTCTCCGGCGGGGGCAGTTGTATGCCAACATCATGGCGAAACTCCCCGAAGCCCGAACCCTGTTGCAGCAGGCCCTGGCGAAGTTTCGGGAAGGCCACGACCGGCGTTGGGAAGCACAGGCGTACAACGAACTGGCGATCATGCAAATGGGGGAAGGACAGTACGTCGAAGCGATCAATCTGTGGCTTAAGGCCCGGCGGATTCAGGAAAGCATGAACGACTGGAAAAGCCTGCGGTCAACCCTACCGAATCTGGGCGCGGCTTACGTGAAACTCAACCGGTATGACGACGCGCTGGCCTGTTTTGCCGAGGGCGAAAAAATTGCCAACCGGCTGAACGATCGTCTGGTTAAAACCTTTCTGATCGGCAAAAAAGCGGAAATCTTCGAGCGAAAAGGCCACTACACGGCGGCACTTTCCCTTTACCTCGAACAGGTGAAAGCGTATGAGAATCCGTACCTGCCCAGTAATCTGGCGCGGGCCTACGGCGCGGTGGGCCGGATGTACATTGCCCTCCACCAGTATGACAAGGCCCTCGCCTATTCGCAACGCTCGCAGGACACGTACCGAAAAACCGTTGAGAAAACCGAGGAAGCCCTGGAGCACAATGCCCAGCATAATTTCGGGGAAATTTACATCGGACGGAAGCAGTATGAACGGGCGATTCCGTATGCCAAAACCGGGCTGGCCTGGACGAAAGACATTCGTGAAATGCGCCCCGAACGCACCAAATACCTGCAGCAACTGGCCGTTTCCTACGATCACCTGAACCAGCCCGCCCAGGCACTGTATTATTTCAAATGGTATAAAGCGGAAGCCGATACGATGCTGAATGAAGAAGCCATTCAGAAAGCGACGGTGGCCAGCATGACCTACGATTTTGAAAAAAAACAGCAGGTAACCCGGCTCCAGCAGGCCCAGCAACAAAACCGCATTACGACGCTGGAAAAAGATCAACTGGCCCAGTCGCGCAATTTCCTGATTGCGTTGCTGGTGCTCAGTGCCGGAACGCTCGGCTACGTGTTCTGGAGCAACCGGCGGCTGCGGGCCACCAACGAAGCGCTTTCCCGGAAAAATGCCGAGATTGAAGCCGCGCTCTACCGCGGTCAGACGATGGAACGGAAGCGGGTGGCCAGCGAATTGCACGACAGCGTGGCGGCTAAAGTTTCGGCCCTGAAGTGGCGGTTCGAAGCCATGGATACCTCGCAGTTTGACGACGGCCAGCAGCGGGAACACACACGCCTGCTGGATCACATGGGTGAAGTCTACGACGACATCCGGGCGATTTCGCACAACCTGATGCCCGAAATTATCGAAAAACAGGGCTTACAGGCGGCTTTGATCAAACTGACGGATACCTTGAACGTGCAGAACCGCACCCGGTTTCTGCTGGAAGTGGACGACTCGGGCGCGGACGTGCGGGGAAAAACCGCCTACGAACTCTACGCCATTTCGCTCGAACTGGTCAACAATATTCTCAAACACGCCAACGCCCGCAGTGCCGGGATTGCCCTGCACCGCCAGAACGGTTTTCTCAAACTGACCATTCAGGACGACGGCGCAGGAATTGATGAGAACAGGCTTTCGGACGGAGTTGGCATGCGCAATATTCAGTCGCGGCTGGAACGGCTGGGCGGCAGTTTCTACATTTCAAGCCCCGAACCAGGCGGCACCTGTGTGAATGTCCAGATTCCGATGGCCAGTTAAAACAGCCCTGACGTTACAGCAAGCCGTGCCGGACGGCGTATTTGATGATGCCAATTGAATTTTTGACGGCCAGTTTTCGAAGAATGTTGTGGCGGTGTGTCTCGACCGTTCCGGGGCTGATGAACAGTTTTTCGGCGATGGCGTTGGTGGAAAGCTCCTGCGCCACGAGCCGGATGATCTCCAGTTCGCGGTCGGTTAGGGGCGACAGGGGCGCTGGAGCTTCATCCAGCGCCCGAACCGGGCTTACCGGCAGCGCCACCAACTGGGTCATGACCGATTCCGAGAAATACTTCTCCCCACGGGCCACGGTTTTCACGGCTTTCTCCAGTTCGGCTTTCCCGGCTTTTTTCATGACGTAGCCCGAAATACCGGCCCGAAATGCTTCCCGAATGCTGTCGGCATCTTCCGAAACCGTCAGCATCAGCACTTTGATGTGGGAAAACTGCTGGCGGATTTTCAGCGTCAGATTAATTCCGTCAAGGTGCGGCATGTTCATGTCCGACAGCACGATATCAACCTCGTGATTCCCCAAAAAATCCATGACATCGCGGCTGTCGTTCAGCGTACCAACCACTTCCACTCCTTCGATGCGGCTCAGCAGCAGGGACAGGCTGTCCAAAATAATTTCGTGATCATCCGTTAAGAGGAGACGTATGGGGGTCATAGGCAACAGCGTCAGGGTGAATCTCGCGGGTCTTTCAAAGATAAAGAGGATTTAGAAAATAGCAAGGTATCGTGCTGATGTAAAACCACTTAGCTACGTTGGTTTTTACTGTAAAGAATTTTAAATGGAAAATGATGAATGGTAAATGTAAAAGTGCGGGCTTGGAGACTCCTTTTACATTTACCATTCATCATTTTCCATTTAAAATTCTCTTTCTCCTACAGCGTCAGCCGCTGCTTGTCCTTGAGCAGCACCTCTTTCAGTTTCGCGTACGGTACTTTCTGAACGGATGTCTTGCCGTCAATGGCCAGCACGGCGGCTGTGGCGGCTGATTGTCCCAGAATCATGAACACCGGTTCCATCCGGATGGAACCGTAGGCAATGTGTGAACTCGACACACAAACCGGCACCAGCAGGTTTTTGCACTCGTTTTCTTTGGGTACGATTGAACCATAAGCAATCGAATATGGCTTGTCGGGATGAACACCGATATCGCCTTCGTTCTGAACAAAACCGTCTTTTTTGACAAACCGCTGCGAATTGTGGGCGTCCAGCGCGTAGGAACCCATGCCCACCGGATTCGGCACGTCGGTTTTGCCCAGGGCGTCGACTTCTTTCATGACAAATTCGCCCAGCATCCGACGGGCCTCCCGGATGTAGAGTTGGTGCGGCCAGTTTCCGTTGTCCTTGAATTCATCTTTGGGTAACCCCCACTGCTGCATGGCCTGGTGAACATCTGCCGGAATTTTCGGATCGTTCTGCATATAATACAACAGCCCCTTCTGATACAGTTCATGGTCGCGGATGATCTGTTTGCGCCGTTCGTAGGTCGCTTCGGGGTAATCGTAGTTTTTTCCGATGTAGTCGGTGCTGAACGGGCCGTGGTTGTTGGTATCGGTTTTGCGGTTCGGAATGGGGTCGTATTTATCAAACGTTTCGCGCCAGCCCGTGGCGAACACGCGGGCCAGGAGTTCGTAGCGACTCGGATCGTAGCCCGCGGGTTTCGGGAACGGAATACGGTTTTCGGGGTGGTTGCTCAGGCACATCCGGAAACAATACGCCTGAATTTTGTGGTCGCCGGTGCCGTTTGCGCCCGGTTCATCCGCCGATATTTCGGGCAGCAAACCACTTTTGGGGTCCCCTTCGATCTTGTAGGGACTCACATTTTTCTTGAAATAGTGGCCGTGCTGAAAAACGCCAACCTGCACGCCGTTGTGCGTTTCGTTATAGACACTGTTGGCTTCCCGGCCGACGTGGTATTTCACGCCCGCTGCCGCCATCAAATCGCCTTCGTAGGTGGCATCGATGAACACTTTTCCCTGATAAACCGTACCGCCCAGCGTTTTGAACGAGGTGATGGCCCCCGCCTGTTTCTCAATCCCTTGCGCCGACCGGTCCAGCCATTCGTTGCGGTATACCGTCAGCTTGTTTTCCCTGACAAAATCCTCAAAGACCTGCTCGGCCGCGTGTGGTTCAAAGATCCACATGGTGCGGTTGGTGCCGTCGAGTGCGGGCGTTCCCTGACCTTTGTTGCCGTATTCCGAGCGTTTCTGCCAGGTCCACGAAGCGTCTTTCTGGTAGTGCTGATAAAGCCGCTGGTAGAACTCGCGGGAAAGTCCGCCGATGACCTCCTTGTTGCCCGTATCGGTGAAGCCCAGTCCCCCCGACGACAAACCGCCCAGGTGCTTATCCGGCGACACGATGATAACCGATTTGCCCATCTTTTTAACCTGCACGGCGGCCGTGACGGCGGCAGAGGTGCCGCCATAAATGATCACATCGGCCTTCCGCACCACTGCCTTTCGGGTTTCAGACGGTTGAAGGATGGACGTACGATAGCCGGGCAGCATCAGGAGTAAGCCCAACAGGAGGCTGGTGACGGACCCTTTTTTAAAAAATTCAGAAGCGAACGGGTTGTACAAAGTCATAGTGATTCAGGAAAGACAGCACTCAGGCTGCCACTAGTTTTTGAAGATAAGCCGGATAGTTTTTACCATCGCCGTCACCGTGGGTAATGCTGTCACCGAAACAGACGATGCGGTTTTTCACCAATTGACGCTGCACCAGAAACGTGTAAAGGGCCACGGCCATCGTCCGGTAACCCTCCGGCGTAGGATGAATCCCATCGGTTTTGTTGCTGTTGGCTTCGTTTTTCAGCAAGCTGCTCGCTTCCAGACCAATGTTCCCTACGGTTTCGAAAATATGGTGCATATCCAGCAAAGGCAGGTTGTTGTCCAAAGCTACTTTCCGAATGACGTCATTCATGGCCTTTTTTCGGGCAGCATGGCCCTCTGGCTGGTAAAAAGCCGGATCATGTCGGGTCATCAGGTAGGGTTCATACACCGGCAAAATCGTCATCAGCACCAGTTTGCTCCGGATTGCGATCAGTCTGGAACAGATCGTCCGCATGTTTTGCTCATAGACCGGCAATGGAACGTACTTTTTGCTGTTCACGTCGTTGGTTCCGGCCATCAGAATGGTCAGTTCGGGCCGCTGCGCCAGGCAATCTTTTTCGATCCGGGCCAGCAAATCGACGGTATTGTTGCCGCCAACCCCCGCATTGATGACCACCGGATGAGGTTCTGCGGCATTCGGTTGCCCATTCCCAACCAGAGACGGACCCAAAAACGGGGCAACGGCCAGGGTACTTTGCAAAAACGTTCGACGCTGCATGATATAACGGTTTTCGGTTTTCAGTTTACAGTTTTCGGTGGCTGACGCGTTGTTTTTCATTCCCCATTTATTGTTAACTAATGATTTTCAACTGTAAATCGAAAAACCGTATACCGAAAACCGTACACCGAAAATTCAATACCCCGGATTCTGCTCCAGCTTGGGGTTCACATCGCGTTCCGTTTGGGGAATGGGGAACAGATAATGGTGCTCGGCCACAGTAATCGCCGGATTCTGGGCTTTCATTGCACTGATCAGCCGTTTCGTCCGGGCCAGGTCATACCACCGGTGGCCTTCGAAAGCCAGTTCCAGCCGTCGTTCCAGCAGCACACTATCCCGGAACTGGGCCTGCGTCAGGTTCGGGGCCAGATTGGGTAAGCCCGCCCGGTTGCGAATGCGGTTGATGGTGGCATAAGCCTCAGCATTGTTGGCACCCAACTCGTTCAGGGCTTCAGCATACATCAGCAACACGTCCGGGTAGCGAATGATCGGATAATTATTCCCGCCATCCGCGTTACCGGTTGCGGCCGGGTCCAGGTATTTGTAGACGTAACACGGAAACAACACACTGGCCGGAGCCGCCGGGGTGCTGGTGGCCGAATAGAGTCTTAGGGTAACATTCCGGCGTTTGTCATCGTCGCGGTAGGCTCTGTACAGATTTTCGGTGGCGGGGTCATCGCCAAAACCGGCAACGCCGTTGACGCGGTCGAAATTGGGGCGCATATATCCCTGCATCCAACTGCCTTCTCCAAAACCACCACTCAGGGCCTGCATTTCGAAGACGGCTTCTTTGCCATTTTTGTTGGCGATCAGAAAGGCATCGGCAAAGTTGGCCCACAAATCGTATTGCCCCGAATCGATCACCTCTTTCGCCTTGGCCGCTGCCTTCGCCCAGTCCTGACGGGTCAGATAGACCTTTGCCAGATAGGCGGTTGCGGCTCCTTTCGTGGCCCGGCCCCGATCCGCTCCGGTGTAACTCGCGGGCAGTACGGTTTCGGCTTCCGTAAAATCCTGAACAATCAGCGTATAAACCTCATCCACCGACGCCCGGGCCACGCTCAGGTCATTCAGCGATGTGGTTTCGGTGGTCATGATGGGTACGCCCCCGAACAGCCGAACCAGCGTGAAGTAATAAAAACCGCGCATAAACTTCGCTTCGGCTAGGTAGCGGCCTTTCAGAGCCTCATCCATCGGAACGGCCGGTAAGCGGGTAATCACCGCATTGGCCCGGTTGATGGCGGAATAGACCGTCGACCAGATGGCCTGAAACGTATTGGTGGCCGGGGTAAACGTGTATTTGTCGAGGTCGTTTTTCGGCTGGTTCGCGGTCGAGCGGCCATTGCCCCACTCGGCATCGTCGGTGGCCTGATCCTGCAAAATCCACATCACCTGACTATACAGGTTCGCGTTGTTCAGTGGGTCATAGACCGCACTGACAGCCGCTTTGGCATCGTCGGCGTTTTTATAAAAATTCGCGGGCGTAAAATTCGATTCGGGCTTCTGGTCCAGCACTTCACAGGACGTCATCAGGCCGATCAGGCAGAGAAGGATTAGGTGTTTTTTCATAGTGTTAAAATCCTACGTTAAGTCCGAACAGAAGTGTTTTGGCCGCGGGGTAGCTGGCGTAGTCGAAGCCCTGGCTCCGGCTGTCCTGACCAAACCGGTTTACTTCCGGATCGTATCCCGAATAGTTGGTCCAGGTCAGGTAGTTCTGCGCCGTTGCATAGACCCGTACCGACTGAATTTTCAGCCCTTTGAGTACGGAGGCCGGTAAGTTGTACGCCAGTTGAATGTTTTTCAGCCGCAGGTACGACCCATCTTCAATCTGCCGGGTCGACACGCGGTTGGCAGGCCGGGTGGTCGAAGCCCGTGGGATGTCGGTATTGGTGTTCGTAGGCGTCCAGCGGTTCAGCATATCCCGGCTCTGGTTGGTGGTCGCGTTCAGGTATTCGAGTTCGTAACGGTTGGCATTCAAAATGCTGTTTCCGTAAACGCCCTGAAAGAATGCCGTCAGTTCCAAACCCTTGTATGAGAACGTGTTGCTGATTCCGCCGATGAACTTGGGTTGCGACCGGCCGATGATCGTCCGGTCGTTGTCGTCGATTTTCTTGTCGCCGTTCAGATCCAGGTATTTGCGATCGCCCGGTTTTCGGGCCTGCGGATCGGCCAGAGCGGTCAGTTCGTCCGTGGTTTGGTACAGGCCGTTGGTCACGTAGCCAAAGAACGACCCCAGCGGTTCGCCCACCCGAATGATTCCGGAGTTGAGGCCCTGGCCAATGTTGGCAACACTCCCGGCGAAAATCTGGGGTGCTCCGCCAATATCGAGCACTTTGTTGCGGTTGAGGGCAAAGTTAAAATCGGTATTCCACTTGAAAGCTCCCACCAGATTGCGCGACGAGATGCTGAGTTCGATGCCTTTGTTCTCCACTTTGCCAAGGTTTTTAATGGCACTGGAAAAACCCGACGTACTCGGAACCGTCACATTCAACAGCAGGTCTTTCGTCCGTTTCAGATACGCATCGGCGGTCAGGGTAATCCGGTCATTCAGAAAACCGACGTCTATGCCCACATCGGCCTGCGAAGTGGTTTCCCACGACAGATCCGGGTTGGCAATCTGATTCGGCCCCAGGCCCGTCGAAACCGTGTTTCCAAATACGTAGTTCTGGGTACCCAGCAGCGAATACGCCGGGTAGTTGCCAATCCCGTCCTGGTTGCCGGTCGTACCGTACGTCATTCGCAGTTTCAGATCACTGATCACGGCATTGTTCTTCAAAAAGGCTTCTTCCGAAACCCGCCAGGCCAGGGCCGCCGAGGGGAAATAGCCAAATCGGTTGTTCGCGCCAAACCGGGAAGAACCGTCGGTTCGGAACGAAGCCGTCAGCAGGTATTTGTCTTTGTAGCCGTAATTCAGCCGCGCCAGATAGGATTGCAGTCCCCAGGTGCCAATGCTCGATTCGGGCGTCAAGGGCACCGAACCGGAGGCCAGGTTGCTCGAACCCAGGTTGTCGTTCACAAAATTACGTGCCTGCGCCCGGTTGGCTTCCGTCCGGCTGGCCTGCTGCGTATACCCAATCAGGGCCGTTACGTTGTGGTCGTTGTTAAAGGTACGGGTGTAGGTCAGCAGGTTTTCGTTGAGCCAGGTAATGGCCTGTGAATTAAAGATAGCCGCCGATCCGCCCTGAGCCAGACCACTCGAAACCGAGCGGGGCAAGTACGAATCCTGTTTTTGCAAAATCCCGTCGATCCCCAGCGAAACACGCAGGCTCAGCCCGTCAATGATCTGGTAATCACCGAAAATACTACCAAAAACGCGGTAGGCCGTATTGCGGTTTTTGTTGTCGCGGGCCAGCGCCACCGGGTTGTCGGCGGTGAAAGCCAGTGCCGGATTGGTCAGCAGATAGGAACCGTCGGCGTTCCGAACCGGCAGAATGGGCGGAAACTGGAGCGCGGCCATCGTCACCAGACCAGCACTGCCCAAATCGCCGTCCGAGCGGGCCTGGTTGGTAACGGTGCGGTTGACAGTCAGGCTGTTGCCAATTTTGATTTTATTGGTCAGCTTGCGGTCCAGATTGACCCGGAACGAGTACCGGTCAAAATCGGAGTTGACAATCACGCCATTTTGTTTGAAGTAACCGCCCGCAATGGCATACTGCGTTTTTTCATCCCCTCCGCTGATCGATAATTGGTAGTTGGAAATAGGGGCCTGCCGGAAAATCTCATCCTGCCAGTCGGTGCCTTCGCCAAACGCATCGACCTGCGCGGGCGTATACACCGCCGGGCGGCCTTCGTTCGTGTTGGCGTCGTTGACAAACTGGGCGTATTCGCGTCCGTTCAAAACCGGGTATTTCCGGCGCACATTCTGAATTCCGTAATAGGTATCGAAGGTGATGGTCGATTTTCCGGCCTTTCCCCGTTTCGTCGTGATAATTACCACGCCGTTTGCGCCCCGCGACCCGTAAATGGCCGTGGAAGACGCATCTTTCAGCACCGAAATCGACTCGATGTCGCTGGGATTGAGCGTACTCAGCACGTTAAAGCTCGACCCGGAATTGGCTCCATCGTTTTTGAAGGGAATACCGTCGATGACATACAGCGGCTCGTTGTCGCCTTGAATCGAGTTGCCACCCCGGATGCGGATGCTGGTTGAGCCGCCCGGTGCGCCCGAGTTCTGGGTAATCTGGACGCCAGCCGCCCGGCCCTGCAACGCCTGATCGAGCGACGTGACGGCTACTTTGCGAATTTCTTCGACCGGAACCGTGGCCACCGCCCCCGTCAGATCGCTCTTTTTCACCTGGCCATAGCCCACTACCACCACCTCGTTCAGCGATTTGGTATCCGGCACCAGTTGAATATCGATCACGGAGCGGTTTTGAACCAACTGCTCCTGACTCACGTAACCCACAAAGCTGTAAACCAGCGCGGTAGCCTCGTCGGGAATGCTCAGTTGATAACGACCCTGCACATCGGTCGTCGTTCCGCGTGAGGTACCTTTCACCACCACACTGACGCCGGGCAGCCCCTCGCCGGTTTCGCTCGTGACCCGCCCGGTTATCCGGACATCGGCCCGGGTCGTTTCAATGGGCTGAATGGTCGACAGACTCATCAGGCCATCCAGCGAAACGGGGCCGGTTCCGGCGGTTGCGGATGTGGCGGCAACGGGTACACTAATCGTTGTCCGCTCGTTTTTAGGCGGCAAAATCAGATACGCCCCGGAGCGCAGTTTTTTAAACCGCATCCCGTACTTCTTCAGCAACAGGTTGAGATTGGTTTCCAGCCGGGCGTTGAGGTTGAGCGGTTCGGCCGGGCTCAGGTGTCGTGCCACGACTGATTCTTCGAATAAAATATCGACGCCGTAATAGTCCTTCAATTGCAGCAAGGTGTTTTTCAACGGCTGGCTCACCCCAAGGGTGGGCGTGGTTTTTCCGGCCTGTGGGTAGTTGGTCTGCTGTGTTCGGACAAAAGCCAGCGTCTGGGCTACGGCGTGGCCGTAACCGACACTGAGCAACCAGCCAGTGGCCAGTGCAAGCGGTATTGATTTTCTCATTGGGTAAGTGGGATTTCGGTAGGGGTTGAAAAAATGAGATTCTGGTCGCGGTGGCTGAGTTTCAGATCAAGCAGTTCGGCAAGGGCCTCGGCCAGTTCGTCGGAGGAACCGGCGCGAATGGTACCCGTCAGCGTTCGCCGGGCGAGCGCCGGATCGGCGAGCTGGGCATTAACGCCAAAAACCGCCCGGATCTGGCGCACCACCTCGCGCAGGGAGGTATTATTGAAACTAAAAAGCCGGTAGCGCCAATGGGCAAAGCGGTTCGTGTCTGCCTGCTGCTGCAAGCGTAAGGCCCCTTTTTCATCGAGTCTTGCCCAGTCGCCGGGTTTCATCAGCAGGTTTTGCGCCGGTTGATTGGCTGTTTTGTAGTGGAGATTTACTTTCCCCCGCTTCAGCACCACTTCGGCGTGGGCGGCCCGGCTTCGCACCGAAAATTCCGTTCCCAGCACCTCCACCTCCAGGCCATCCGTTGCCTGAACGACAAAGGGTTGGTGCGTGGAAAGGTGCTTCACGTCAAAAACCGCATCGCCTTTCAGGGCCACCCGCCGGGAAAACCAGCCGTAGCCCATCCGGGGCATTTGCAGTGACGAGTTGCTGTTGAGCGCCACCGTGGAGCCGTCGGGCAGGCTCAGCGAACGGAGTTGGTAGGCATTGGTCGTAATGGTCTGGTAGAAAAGCGGTTTCCGAAAAAACCAGCCGCCAGCCAGCAACACGAACGTGAGGGAAGCCGCGATCAGCCAGCGGCCCGGATGCCAAAACGGGCGGATTTCCTCCGGCAGCGATCGGATCACCCGGGCCGGTGTTTCGTCCGGATTGTCGAGCCGTTGCCGGAACTGGTCGAGGTGATGGGCGAAATCGGGGGCATACTGCGGAAAGCTTCGCTCCCATTCGTCCAGCCACTGAAAATACGTTTCCCGGCTGGCCGGGCGAGTCAGCCATTCGCCGATCACTTTCTGCTGGACCGACGTGGCCTGACCGGCAAAGTACGTAAACAACAATTCTTTGGTAGGTTCCATGATGAGGTGTATATCGGTGAGGCTACGCGAAAACCGTCAGCAAAAGCAGCCCATAACTAATCAGTTTCTGATTTCGGAGAAATTGCCGAACCGTTGAAATGGCCTGTAACAAGTGATTTTCGACGGTTTTGGGGGAAAGCGTCATCTCGCTGGCAATCTCTTTGTAGGATTTCCCTTCGAACCGGCTCAACAAAAACACGCGTTGCCGCTGGGGCGACAGTTGCTGAACGGCTTGTTCGAGAGCACGGTACAGTTCGTCCTGTTGCAAGAGCCGGTCGGGCTGCATGGCGTCCTGATCGGGCTGATCGAGGTCGTCGGGCAGCGGTTCCTGGCGGCTCAGCTCCCACCGCAGGCTGTTGTAGGCCCGGTTGCGAACCGCCTGGTAGAGATACGCCCGGTACGATCCCTTGATCTGTTTGTAAAGTTCTCTCTGGTAGAAGGTATAGAACAAATCCGCGACCACATCTTCGGCCACCTGCCGGTCGTAGACAAACCGGATGGCATGGCTGCACAGGGGCGCGAAATACTGCCGGAAGAGCAGTTCACAACCCAGCTTCGGGTCAGCGGCAAAGGCATTGCGGATGAACAACTCGCTGTCGGCACTCACCGGAACCGGGGTTGCGGCATCGCTCCTGAGCAGTGGCGGTGGACCGCCGGGATTTGGGTCGGGAGAGGGCCGGAATGGAAACGCGTTGGCTGGCATCGGTCAAAGGGTCTGGTACAGTGAAGACAAGTTAGTACCAAAAATCCCCCAATCGATTTTTATTTTTTATGTTTAAAATGCAAAAAAGAATCCATACAAGGTGACGATACCCATCCTGGCACCGTCTAATTCCTGTTATTATCGATGGTCATGCCAAACACTTACACCCAACTTTACATCCAGACGGTTTTTGCGGTCAAACACCGTCATGGCCTGATTCGGGTCGAATGGAAAGAAGATTTGTACCGCTATATGACCGGGATTGTCCAGAATCAGGGGCATAAAATACTTGCAATCAATGGAATGCCCGATCACGTTCATGTTTTTCTGGGTCTGAACCCGAATCAGTCGGTTTCGGCACTCCTGCAAGACCTGAAAGGCGACTCTTCCAAATGGATGAATGATCAGCGTTTAATTAAAGGCCGTTTCGAGTGGCAGTCGGGCTACGGTGCTTTTTCCTACGGGCAATCTCAAATCGACCGAGTGGTGCGTTACATTAAAAATCAGGAAGAGCACCACCGTACGATGACGTTTCTGGAAGAGTATACCACCTTCCTGCAAAAGTTCAATGTACCTTTCGACGCGCGGTATATTTTCAAAGCGGTAGAATAAAAATAATGAGATGGTAATTTTCCCGTCGCGTTAGCGACGAAATGTTTGTAGAAACCCGATCTTCTCAACATGTCTCCGGTCGCGTAGCGAACGAACCAACAGAGCCATACACATCAGCAAAAAATAGTTTCGTCGCTATGCGACTCGGTTTCTGGCGGGTCAAGGTTCTTACTACAAACATTGGGTCGCTAACGCGACCGATCATCCAAACGCCCGAAAACGAGTCGCGTAGCGACAAAATGTTTGTAGAAATCGAACGATCTCCACGAAATCCCGGTCGCGTAGCAAACAAACCAACCGGGCCACACACATCAGTAAAAAATGGTTTCGTCGCTACGCGACGGGGTGATGGGTGGGGATTGCTACACTACTACAAACATTGGGTCGCTAACGCGACCGATCAGGCAAACACCCACAACCGAGTCACGTAGCGACGAAATGTTTGTATAAAACCGAACTACTCAGTATGTCCCCGGTCGCGTTAGCGACCCAATGTTTGTAGCAACCGAACGATCTCCACGAAATCCATGGTCGCGTAGCGACCAAACCAATCTGAAACAAAAAATGCCCGACTTCATCAGCCGGGCGTTTCCAATCCAGTACCAGCGCGTTAGTCTAACGCCGGAATCACTTTATCGAGGTTGTAAAATAGAATATCCTCCTTGCCGTTTTCGCCTTCGTTCATCATCATGCCGACCACGGCGTTTTTCTGAATCCGGCCTGCCAGAATCTCCTTCGACAGGGCGTTCAGAATGCGCCGTTGCATGACGCGTTTCAGCGGACGGGCACCAAACTGCGGGTCGAAACCTTCTTCGGCGAGTTTGTCTAGTACTTCCTGATCGGCTTCGATGGTAATGCCCTGCTCGGCCAGCCGGTCCTGAATGTGCTTGAACTGCAGCCCCACGATCTTGCGGATTTCTCGTTTGGTCAACGGCTGGAACATCACCAGCTCGTCGATTCGGTTCAGAAACTCAGGGCGCAGCGTCTGTTTCAGCAACTCAAAGACTTCGTCCTTGGTATCTTCAATGATCTGCTCCCGGTTCCAGTCCTCCATTTGCGCAAACCGCTCCCGAATGATGTGGCTGCCGATGTTCGACGTCATGATCACAATCGTGTTCTTGAAACTCGCCACCCGGCCTTTGCTGTCGGTCAACCGGCCGTCGTCCAGCACCTGCAACAGGATATTGAACACGTCGGGGTGCGCTTTCTCGATCTCATCCAGCAGAATGACGCTGTACGGTTTCCGGCGAACGGCTTCGGTCAACTGACCGCCTTCATCGTAGCCGATGTAGCCCGGAGGAGCGCCAATCAGGCGACTGACGGCATGGCGTTCCTGAAATTCAGACATATCGATCCGCACCAGCGAGTTCTCGTCGTTGAACAGATAATCGGCCAGGGCCTTCGCCAGCTCGGTTTTTCCGACGCCGGTCGTTCCCAGAAAAATGAACGAACCCAGCGGTCGTTTGGGGTCCTGCATTCCGGCGCGGCTCCGGCGAACCGCATCGGCCACCGCCTGAATGGCTTCTTCCTGACCTGCTACGCGTTTCGCCAGTTCGTCTTCCAGGTGTAGCAGTTTTTCCCGTTCCGACTCCATCATCCGGCTCACCGGAATACCCGTCCATTTGGCCACCACCTCCGCAATATCGTCGGCGGTCACCTCCTCCTGCAACAGGTTCTGGCCGTCGCCTTCCGATTTAACCAGCTCATCCAGACGGTTTTGCATTTCGGGCAGACGACCGTAGCGAATCTCGGCCACCTTGCCGTAATCGCCCGACCGTTCGGCCTGCTCGGCTTCCGACTTCAGTTGATCGAGTTGTTCTTTCAACGTCCGGACTTCGTTCACCGACTGTTTCTCCACCTCCCAGCGCGCTTTCAGGCTGTTCCGCAGTTCGTTGAGGTCTTCAATTTGCCGGTTCAGAACGCTTTCCTTGTCACGGTCGGACTCCCGGCGAATGGCTTCCCGTTCAATTTCCAACTGCATGATCCGGCGGTTCAGTTCGTCGAGTTCTTCCGGCACCGAGTCGATTTCCAGCCGCATTTTCGCAGCCGCTTCGTCCATGAGGTCAATGGCTTTGTCGGGCAAAAACCGGTCGGAAATGTAACGGTTTGAAAGTTCGACGGCGGCAATGACCGCGTCGTCCTTGATCCGAACGCCGTGGTGCAATTCGTATTTTTCCTTGATCCCCCGCAGAATCGAAATCGCATCTTTCACATCCGGTTCGTCCACCAGAACCGTCTGGAACCGTCGCTCAAGAGCTTTATCCTTTTCAATGTATTTCTGGTATTCTTTCAGCGTGGTGGCGCCGATGGCGTGCAATTCACCCCGCGCCAGGGCCGGTTTCAGCAGGTTGGCCGCATCCATCGCACCATCTCCTCCGCCAGCACCAGCACCGATCAGGGTGTGAATCTCGTCGATAAACAGCACGATTTCGCCCTCTGAATCCGTCACTTCCTTGATAACCGCCTTCAGCCGTTCTTCAAATTCGCCCTTGTATTTCGCACCCGCCACGAGCAAACCCATGTCGAGCGACACGATAATTTTCGATTTCAGGTTTTCGGGAACGTCGCCCTGCACAATCCGTTGGGCCAGCCCTTCGACAATGGCGGTTTTTCCGACACCCGGTTCCCCGATCAGCATTGGGTTGTTTTTCGTCCGGCGGCTCAGGATTTGCAACAACCGGCGAATTTCTTCGTCACGGCCAATCACGGGGTCAATTTTCCCCTTTTCAGCCCGTTCATTCAGGTTAATACTGTACCGTTCCAGGGAGCGGTATTTTGCTTCGGCATTGGGATCTTTCACAGGATTATTTTTTCCGCGTAATTCTTTAATGGCTTCTTTCAATACTTTTTCAGTGAACCCGACGTCTTTCAACAGCGTCGCCACGGCGTCTTTGCCCCCCGAAAGTCCCAACAGAATCAACTCGATGCTAACGTACTCATCGCCAAACTCTTTCAAAAGTTTGGTCGCTCGTTGCAAAGCTGAATTCAGGTCGTTTCCGAGGTAAATATTGGGGGTTCCCTGCGCGCCGACCGACACTTTCGGGTACCCGTTCACAATGGCGTCCAGGGCCAACGTCAGTTGGCTGGAATTAACGCCGGTTTTTTTCGACAGAAAGCCCATCGTGTTGGGATCTTCGTCTATAATCGCTTTCAGCACGTGGCCGGTTTCCACCGACTGCTGCTGATTTCCCTGCGCAATCTGGGCCGCCTGCTGGATGACCTCCTGCGCTTTGATGGTGTAATTTGTTAAGTTCATGGTTGTGGGTTAAACGCTTTACCGGACTAACAGTTCCTGCCCGGTTTGCGTTTTCGTTGCTGTAATCTATTTATCAAAGAGCAGGCCAGCCGGGTTTTTCGGACAATTTGGCGGAGATTCGGCAAAAACCGATAAAATATTTGCCATAATGACACACCCATCCAAAACAAAACGGGGCACCTGATCTCTCAGGGTGCCCCGTTGGTTAAGTAAGCAATAGGTTACATCAACTTATCTATTTCTGAATTTTCAGATCAAATGTAATCCACCAGCCTGTGCCGGTCTTTCCCCGACCCGTCAATTGCATCAGCCCTTTTTTCCCATCCTGAGTCACAAATCGCCGAAGAACCTTTGTCTCGAAGGTGTCGGCATTACAGGACGAACTTGAAGTAATCAGGGTCCCGATGCTGTAGGTGTCATTGGGTGTGTTGTAACTACCAAAGTTCAACTGATCAATGTCTACGCTGGTTTTTAGATTTTCCCAGATGCTCGACGAAATCTGGCTCTGGTCGTTAAAACTCGTTGCCCCGGTTTCAAAACTCCCCTTGCGGTAAACGCCCCATTTCTGATCAATCACCGTTTTACTGGTTTGGGTTGTCCCGCAGCCAACCGCGCACCCCTGCAACGTTACGGGTGTTATGACCGAAACCTGGCAGATGGAACTCATAAACACACCGTCGATTTTATCGGCATATTTAGCGCCATCTTTCAACTGAAAGACCTCGCCCGTTCGGTAGTTAACGAGACAAGAATCGGCTAAAACACCCTGCTTATCGCTCACGGTAATCCGAATATTTTTGAAATGGTCCAGCGGATCACCTTTAGGCGGCACGGGTTTATAGAGGGTCAATTGCTCCAAAACCGGACCCGTAAACGGGATATAAGCCTCTACCACCACTTTGTTTAACAATCCGTAGTCCATCCAAATAAAGCCCTGATTGGCCCAGTTACTCCCCCAGGAATTCATGATTTTGAAAGCATTTTTCGAGTCATCGAAACCAACCAATACAACCGCATGTAATCCATTCCAACCAGGAATAGACGAAGCATCGAAAGTTTTCCAAATAAATTCTCCACCGACTTTCTCCGAGGGTCGGTTGAAGTTTGGGTCGGTTTTGATCGTGACCTGCACCACATTGTTATCCGATAAAACTGACTTCAGACTTTCTTCCGTCATTGGCGTCCGACCAAAACCCGCGATCCGGTAATTTAACGCGGATTGTTTCTGGCTGGCTGTTGGCTGCGTTTTGTAACTGGGCCAGGCATCTTTATACGGCATGTCTTTCATCGTACAGACGCCACTGTTCTTCATCAGGTTATAAGCCTCCGAAACACTAGAACCTTTATCTTCGCCCTTATTGATCTGGTTATACACAAAAGCCGGACTGAAAACCGCACCGTCATCCCGATTGCCATTGAGTACATACGGTTTTTTCGTTTCTTTATGGTGTAAATAGCTCCTCACCGCATAGGCCGAGGCCCAGGCGTTACAAGATCCTTGCTGTCCCTGATTGCCAACCGGAGGCATCTCGGCGCTAAAGTCAACCTGCGTTTTAGCGACTTTTCTTCCTCCTTTGTAGGTTTTCGAAACATACAACGGTATTTTTTCGTATTCCTCTTTGTCCAGCGGGATCAAACCGGTCTGGCTTTTAGCCTCCTCGCTCAGCGGAGGGGCATCTTTCGGAGGTTCATCCGGTGTTGGATTCGTATCCGATTTTGTACACTGTATGAGTATAAAACCAAGCAGAAGTAGCCAGGTAATCGTACGGAAAGCAGAAAGTAGTTTTTGGATCATAGTAAGACCGTTTAATTTTTAATTCTTTTTCACACTTATCCTACCAATGTTCTGCCATAGAGCCCCGGCTTCCGTGTTAATATTTTGTAAACTTCTTAGTTATAACAGCCTTTTCACTTTGTAATCTCAATAGATAATTTCCACTTGAAAGGTCACCAATGTTTACAGAATAGCTATTTGTTTCATTCGAAGGTTCTGCCGATCTATTACCAAAAAAACGGCCAGTCATATCATAAATCGATATTTCAAAACTGCCACAAGGGTACCAAAAAGAAATTTGTCTATCTGTAGGATTGGGTTTAAGTAAAATATCGTCAGGGCAATCATCACATACCGGAATCTTAACTATCTGTTCAGTCTGGCACATATTGATATCCGTAATATAAAACGCGGTTTCACGGTTTAGAGCAGACCGTTTAATGACTGCATTTACTATGTTTTCTTTTTTCAGACTATCGGGAAAAAGAATTGTCTGATAAACATCGCTAACAATCGAGATCGGTAACGTTGCATTGCTAATCTGACCGGTTATCGTAATATTATCCGAATCACCCCAGCAGGCGGCTGTAATAGTCGATGAAAGTCCACAGGGAGGAAGTGGGCAAACCGCTTTACCACTGACACTTAGCGAGCATTTATCCAAATCGTTGCCACCGGAAATAATGATATGATAAGCCCGACCAGGTTTATAGGGTCCAAACAGGATGGAAGTTGTTTTTCCATCGTCTATAAAAGTCGTCTCTTTCAGTTCTTTGTAGAGATTATTTTTTTCATAAACCCGATAGACCTGGTTACTTGCTAATCCTCGTATGGGAATCCTGACACTATACCCACCGTCCGGATGGCAGATAATTTCTTCTTTTTCCATTTTTAAGGGGCAGGCAGCAAATCCCTTTTCAGCCGTTAGCGAATACAGACATTCACTACCATAGGACCCATCAATCATCAGATAGTATTCCTGCCCTTTCACTAGCCCGCTTACATCAAGTTTTCCAGCGGTAAAGAGGCCATTAAAATTCTGGCATTTCAGGTATTTCCAATTCGTTTTAGGTAAGTCACATGCACCATCCGGTTGAAGAATCGCAAGCTGAACCCCTTCACAGAGTTTATGTGTTCCTCCGCGAGACTGATAACCGAATGTAATTGTTGTATCTTGAGCCAGAAACTTGAAAAATGAATTATTGTGGATAATCCCACAAAATCCTTGCGCCATATTTCCGATTATACTAGCCGAATAATCAATGGATGAAACGCCACAAAAGGTCTGCAAATTATTGATTAAGGGTGCTTCATCACAGGTATTGGAAGGAGTTGGATTGGTGCCACAATTGCAATACTCAGGCGGTTTTACCGCGGTTTCGGTCGTACTTATTCTTGCAATCCAGCCTTCACGAACTGACGAATTATCTGAATCAAATACGACCGTTAGACAACCTCCAGAATTTGAAGAAGCCGTAAAGGTTTGCGGTTTTCTCAGATTATTTTCCAGAATACAGGATGTACCAACCCCATCATATACAGCTAAATGATCTAGCGAGACCGACGTAGAAACAATATCGACGGTCGTGAAATCCAGCGTTATGTATTTTGGGGCACCAGCCTGTTCGGGTGGACAAATCGTATAGACTTTATATTCATTGTTTGCATAAGATCCGTTTTCCCCTCCGCTGTCAGTAAATGTTCCGGAACCCGCTCGGATTTCATGCAAACAACCCGGCGGGGGATTGTCGGTTGTCGTAATGGTTGCCTTCCAGCCTCTCCCGGAAATGTCGTAGGAATTAGCCCGGAAGAAAACCGTCAGACAGCCTTTTGACGTGGCCGAAGCGGTAAATGAAGCTGGGCGATTTACGTTTATATCGAGCGGGCAATCGAAGCTAAACCCGTCAAAAACCCGTAACACGTCCTGGTTATTGTAATTGATCACATCGACCTCTGTAAAATTGAGAACGATGAATTTATTGGGTGATTCAGGGCAAATTGTTACCAGGCGATTTTGGTCACCCGTGTAATCTTTGGTAGGGCCGCCATCATCGTAAAAATTGCCGACGTCGGCCTTCACATTTCCGTCGGAAATCCAGTAACCGGTTTTTTCAAAAACGTCAACCGAATAGGAAGAACTGCATTTAGCGGCATTCGTAACTGTGAGTTTATACGTTCCGGGCGTCGTTACCTCAATCGAAGGCGTGGTAGCGCCGTTTGACCAGCTATAAGTCAAACCGGTTAGTGTGGTATCGGCAGCATTTAGCGTTGCAGTTTCACCCTTTCGTATGGCTACATAGGGAGGTAAATTTATAGTGGGTACAGGCGACTTGTCGTCGATAACAAACGATATAGCCTGTGCGCAACCCGACGGATCACGAACAATAACATAATGCGATCCTTTGGCCAAACCCAATACCGACGACCCGGTTCGTCCGTTACTCCATTCAAAGGTTGCATTCGGGATGGTTGGAATCGAAATGCTGGCCCGGCCGTTGGCCAGACCGCATCGAGCATTCACAGTATCAACTTTGGCTTTGGAAAGGTCGGGGCAGTTGTTTGAAGTACTGGACCCTGTGTAATCAATCCCTGAAATTAATCCTTTTATTGTCAATCCTTCGGGTAAAGGAGTTCCATTTTCTCCAGTGAAATTTTTTACAACTAGTGAGTTTCTAGAAATTGCACCAGCATTTGAACCACATACAATTCGTGCTTTGGGATCAACTCCCATGGCCACTGATTTTGCATATAAAGTACCTTCAACATTTAGTGCGAATACACTTTTACCTTCTGGCACATAAATTTTTAAGACCTTCCGATCATTTGCGTCTTCCATCGCCAAAAACTCTCCATCTTCTAAAATAACCTCTCCATACGCAGTGGCTTTTTGTCCACCAAGTGCTACACTAAGATTAGCTTTAGCAAATGCTGAGGCTCCACTTGGATTACAAAAAGTTTGAACTGCAACAAGAGTAGCAGTGGCTTCAAAAGGCAATTCTATAATAACTCCTTTCTTTGAGTAAATTTCTATTTGATCTCCATAAGAAACATTACTTGGATTAGCAAAACTAAGGGGAATTATAAATGGGTTAACAAGATACGCTTCTACATAACCAGATGCATGTAAAATGTCAGTCGAACAGCTTACACCAAAATCGTAGGTAAGAAAAAAGTCACTAGGGGCCAGAGAAAATTTTCCGCTAAAAACTTTGGCTACACCCAAACTAATCAGGCTTGGAAAACTACTCTTTATTTTGACATTAAAATCTAGTGAAGATCCGGTAAGGCTATCTTTCCCTGATAAGTTTATTGAAGAGCATATACCATCTTTACTAATTTTATATTTTGGATTTAAATTAAATTCGCCCGTTCCAGCATTAATCGAAATTAATTGAGCCTGTACTGAAAAAGAAAAAAGACAAGCAATAAACTGAAGTATATTTCTCATGATGATAACTCAAACACACACATAACTCAATTTTAACACTAAATCACATTACCAGCGCTATGCTAATCAATAAAAAACATTGATTTATAATAAGTTACAATTTTTAACATACACTATTCCTTGCATAAATTAATCTATTGAAAAATCGGGTTATTCTGTAATAAACAGTCTTGTAGTTGAGGAGCTACCCTGCCAAATTATTTATCGCTCGCTGTCTAGAATAATATTATATTCGTAATTTTAAAATTAGTGCTCACCATTGCAAGATCTAACTTATCAAACCCCAGTTTCTTCTTCCCAAACCAATCATTTTTCTTCCATTACAAAACCATACTCGTTCACATCAATGTGTCTTCTATGAAAATTTGACTGTCTGATTGCAATCATCTAACTCTTGAAGTAACTTGTCATGACCAATATGCCCTGAACTGGAAACTTTTCTCAATGCTCCGTTTTGCTCAATGCTGCCTTCTACTCGGCTGTTGGCTATTCACGATTAGCGAAAGTCAGGCACAAGAACACCCCGGCCTCCGCGTCAATCCGGCCCGAATCCAGCACGTCCGGCAATTAGAAGCAAAAGCTCTGCGTGAAAAAGATTCGCTACTTCTGGCCGAAAGCTGGTATTTATTTGGTGAGCAATATCAAGAAGTGGGTAATTATCAGTCAGCTCATCCTTATTTTCTGAAAGCCTTAAAGATTCTGGAACCCCGGGGCGATTCGTATGAATTGGTAAAACTGTATGTCCGGCTGAGTGAAACCGAACAGCGTCAGTCGCATTTTCAAGAGTCGTTGCATTATGCTCTGACGGCCCGGCAGGTAGCCCAGCGGATTGGATCGATAAAAGGGTTGGCTATTGCTTACCGTATGTTGGGTCATATCCGGCAGTTCATCTGGAATGGTCAGGGTACGAAGGCCGAATACGACAGTATATTTTTTTGCTATAAAGAGTCGGAACGACTCAGTACGCTGATTCAGGATACCCTAAAAATTGCCGAAGCAAATGCCTTCATCGGCGCATTATTACTAAGAGACAAGGCGAAGCAATCGATACCTTATCTGACCAAAGCATTGAATCTATTTACATTAAAAAATGATATCGAATGGCAGGTTCGAATATTGATTCATCTTTCAACCGTTTATCAACGGCTTGGCAATCTCAGATTAGCCTGGGAATATATTTCTGAAGCAGATCATTTATACGCTTCCCGCCGGCTCAATGAACACGGAATACGAGCCATGATTGCCGGTTGTTTCTTGACTTATTACGAGCAAACCCATCAATGGGAAAAAGCGCTGGATCAGCACAGAAAATTGACAGATCTGGAAGGCAAACGGCTATGGGCCGACCGCGAAGGTGCTCTATCCCGGCTTAGTATCGAATACGAAACCGCTAAAAAAGAAGCCCTCCTTAAAGCCCAGAAACAGGAAATCGATTTACGAAACAAGGCGCTTGAGAATCAACAGCGTTTCATTGTGGCAACTACCCTGTTTTCTATTTTAGCCGTGATCGCCAGCATCTTTTTTTATAAATTATACCGGAAAAACCAACGCATCAATCACCGAAACGAAGAATTGTTAAAAGAACAGAACCACCGGGTTAAAAATAACTTACAGGTAATATCGAGTCTGCTTAACCTGCAATCCAAGCGCCTGTCGGATAAAAACGCCAAAAAGGCGGTGGAAGAAAGCCGGTTGCGGATCGAATCGATGGCACTCCTGCACCGGAAGCTCTACGACGGCGACAAGCTGGCTCAAGTCGATCTGGATGAATTTGTCCGCGAACTGGTGCAGGGCGTGTTAAGATCCTACGGGTACGATCAGATTCTACCAGAATTTGAGATTGATGCCGGTTACCTGACCGCCGATAAGGCCGTTCCCCTGGGACTGGTCATTAATGAACTCACCACGAATGCCTGTAAATATGCTTTCCCATATACGGTTTTGCCTCGGTTTACCATCCGCTGCCACCGCCACAAAAACAAAATTGAACTAACCGTAGAAGATAATGGCCCCGGAATCGAAAATGCGGAGGTAAGCCGCCTGGTGCTGGTTCAGGATGATAGGCTCCCGAATACCCGAAAAGCTTCGTTCGGAATGTCCCTGATTCAATCCCAGGTCGTTCAGTTGAATGGAATGTCCCGGTTTGTCTCCGGCAGCGAAAATCAATCTTCGGGAACCGTATTTACGATGATGTTTACGGTTTCTTGAGTATACTTGTCCGGTATTCTCTCTTATTCTATGCCTACCTCATTAAAAATTCTGATCGTTGAAGATGAAACCATAACCGCAATGGATCTCAGCGAAACCCTTGAGGAAGCGGGTCACAAAGTCACGGCCATTGCCCGAGATTCTCAACAGGCTTTAGCTGCCGTTAAGCGAAATCCGCCCGATTTAGCCCTCATCGACATTGTACTGGAAGGTTCAACAGCCGATGGGATTGCGACTGCGAAAGAATTGCTGGTTCATCATCAGATGCCCATTCTCTACCTGACAGCGAATTCGGACCCCCAGACGTTTCAAGAGGCCAAAGCGACCCTCCCAGCAGCCTATGTGCTTAAACCTTACCGGGCTAACGAATTAGTATTGCAGGTAGAACTGGCTTACCATTTTTTCCAGTCGACTCTGACTGATCCCGCGGATTCCTCCAGATCACTGTTCTTGCCGGTAAAAAATGGTCATGAGAAAATTGCCCTTGACGACGTTCTATACTTAATTGCTGATAGAGCCTATACCAATGTATATTTAATTGGGAAAGATATCCCCTATTGCATTAGTACAAATTTGAGTCATTTGTCTCAATATTTTCCGGCTTCTAATTTCTACCGCGTATCACAGTCAATATTGATTAACCTTCATCACCTCAAAAGGGTTGAACAGAATCATCTCTATATGACTAATCATACGATGCCCATTCAAATTCCGGTAGCTAATCGGAAAAGGCTTATGCAAAAACTCAAAGTGGTCAAAACGAAGTAAGCGAACTATGAAATAACCCGTACAATTCCCATTTTTACAAAACCGATTCCACTCATTCAACGTATGAAAGCCAGAACTACTTTGCTCGTTTGTGCCGCGGTTGCTTTCCTGCTCGGGTGTGGTGGTGACAAAAAGGATCCGCCGGATCCTCAGAATCAGACCTGCCTGGTCAATGAGGTTCCCGACTTCTATTTTGACTCCGGCCCGGTGTCCATTACCTACGACGCCAACAACCGGGTGGCCGCCATCCGGCAGTCGTCGTTCAACGTGTTTTCGTTTACCTACAACGCCACGGGACGCGTGACCCGGTTTCTGGCCGGCATCTCCCAATTCGAGAACCTCGGGGCGGAAGAGCATACCGTTACCTACGACGCCAGCGGCCGCATTGCAACCATCAACGCCATCGACAATGCCCGGACGGTAACGGCAACGCCGACGTATGATTCGCAAAACCGCATTACCAAAATTTCGGTGGTGGACCCCAGCGGGCAGCGGACCTACTTCAAACGCATGGAATACGATGCCGCCGGGAATGTGACCAAGGTGTTTTACGCGAAAAACCAGGAAGCCGAAAGACTCTATGCAGAATACCGGTACGACGACAAAAAATCGCCCTTTCTCAACCAGCCCGCTTTTCAGCTCATTCCGCTGGTGTCTTCGCTGGTCGACAAAAGCCACTACCTCAGTGCAAACAATCCGGTTCAGTACAAGGATTTCGGCTATGGCTACACCGCAACGTACCAGTACAGCAATGACTTGCCCACCGAAACCTCGCTCCTGTTGCAGCAAACCGGCAATCCATCGATTGTTAACAAACAAAAAGTATATAAATACGACTGTCAGTAGAAAAACCGACAAATTTTAGCCGTTTTTCAATCAAAGCAGTTAGTAAGGGGAATAATCCCTTAACTGACTGACCCCATGAAAATTACCGGTTTCTACCTGGCTCTGCTGCTGCTGACAGGTTGCAAAAACGAGAATTCGCCCAAATTACTGAAAGAAGTGGAAGTGCGGAAAGACGGGTCCAATGGTCTGATTGTCTCCGTTGCGCTGGTGGACGAAGCGGGCAAACCGACCACTGCCGAGGGCCTGTTACTGATTGAAATTCAGGGTATTTCCGCCAAGGATTCCGTTTTTACCGTGACCGAAGTGGATACGGCCTTGACCGAAGCCAGTTTCCGAACGCTTTCGTTTGGGGAAGGATCGCTGAAAAAAAAGATGCTGGGGTTTGAAACGAACCCGATTCCGTATAAAACCTCGGATCAGGAAGCTTCCTATCAAAAATCCAACACAAAAGGGTTGATGCAGGTGTCGTTCAAACCGGTAGGTGGACCGGTGCTTCATCAAACCGTAACCTATGAACTTTAACAGGCTTCTAAGGAAATTCTAAGGAGATATTCAGTTGCGTTTAAGCTTCTGGGGGCAGTTTTGAATCGTGAAACAACCCCAGCGTCATGATGTCTCAACTGTTTTTCCAACGCCCTCTTCAAACCCGATCTACCCGTTTTGCCAATTATTACAACCAATACGGGAAACCGGCCCGGAAAAATCCCCGTCCCGAACGACCCGACTGGCTGGTGGTGCTGACATTCGTAGCCATTGCGCTGACAATTCTGTTTAGCTGACGATGCGGGATTGTGCCCTTCGGGTTCATTCTCCGGGTATCTGACTTACGGAACCCGCTTTCCTTTCACAGCGGCCTGTTCCAGAATTTCCCGGCCAAAACCGGAGTTCTGCCAGGTGGGCGAAAGCGTCCGGTACATCTCCAGGTAATCGGCTTTGGTTAAGTAATTCCCTAAGGTACAAAGCGTTGGCAGTGCCGCACCCACGGCGGTGCTGTGGTAGCGCTTGACGTACGACTTCAACAGCCCGATTCGGCTGTCGGTCATTTCATCCATAATTTTCTTCAGTATTCCCGCACGGGCCGTATCTTTTTGGGCTACCAGTGCTTCCTGAACCTGTTTGATCCGAAAACGCTGGTAACCGATCTGCTGATCTTCGCGCCACCATTCTTTCCAGAGCCGGTCGATGTCTGAACCGTTGACCGTCACGCTGTCATAAACCGGTTTCGTCCCCTCCACCTCGACGGTTCGGTTGTCGAGCAGAATGTCCGCCAGTTTGAGACTTACACTGCCTTTTCCCGCATACAGATACGTGTGGGCAGCCTCCGCCATACTCCCGTCAAAAACAAACCGCTCCTGCCGAACCACCGCCGAATCGATGACCTGCCGTTTTCCGCCGTCGATCAGGTACATTTTTGTCTGATCGGGGAGCCCCCGAATGTGGCCAATGACACGGTAGCCGGGACGTTGCTGGGCAAAACAGAGCGTGCCTGAAAAGAGCAGAATGAGAGTGGAAAGACGTTGGGCGGTTTGCATGAGGTCGAAAGCTAGCGTTGATACCGGCATAGACGAATCCAAGCGGTTTTTATTACAATGAATCCGGTTTTTCCGGTTGCCAAAAAATCGTTTACTTGGTGCTGGCTTCTCCAAACGCCACCCGGCCCCCTCATGCGGTTTTATGAACGCAACGGTTTTCAGCCGACCTATCAGAGCGCTATTGAAGAATTTGGGCAGACCTTTTTGTGTCAGTATTACGTCCTGCGGTTTTAGGATGAAAGCGCTGGCACAGCGGTTTTCCACTACCCAAAGGCTACGGATTCGCTTTCATGGGAATCGTGTGTCGCGTTAGAATCCGCTCGATTTCAGCCTGACCGGTTTCGGTTTCACGCGGTTTATACAGCAGCAACCGCGCCCGGCGGCCCGTCTCTTCGGTATCGATAATCGGAGCCGGGTAATCGATCCCAACCTGAAAATGGCACATAATCTGTTCCAGGGGCGGCATCTGCCACGGTTCGTGGAGGTAGGCCAGCGGACAATTGACCAGTTCGGGCACCCATTGGCGGATAAAGACGCCTTCCGGATCGTGGTCCTGCGACTGCTTGACGGGATTGTAGATCCGGACGGTATTGGTCCCGGT
Source organism: Larkinella fluvii (assembly GCF_051857545.1). Taxonomy (NCBI): domain Bacteria; kingdom Pseudomonadati; phylum Bacteroidota; class Cytophagia; order Cytophagales; family Spirosomataceae; genus Larkinella; species Larkinella fluvii. The sequence goes on from NZ_JBPZHB010000009.1 coordinate 185,860, forward strand.
CATGCCAGTTTGCATCTGCACCTGCGCGTAGTGAATGCCGGGTTCAAAATCGGTGAAGAGTCGGGCCAAATGCCAGGCTCCCTCCTGCCAGTGCTGGAACAGATGATGACTCAAAAACGACATCAACATGGCCCGCATCCGGAAATTGATGTAGCCCGTCGCTTTTAGGCAACGCATGCAGGCATCCACCAGCGGATAGCCCGTTTGGCCGTCGCGCCAGGCCCGGTACTGCGCCGGGTTCTCATTTTTTTGCAGCCCGTCGAAAGCCCGGTTGATGTTTTGAAACTCCATCCGGTCTTCGGATTCAAATTTCTGAATGAAATGGCAGTGCCAGCGCAATCGCGAGGCAAAAGCATCGAATTGCCGGCGAAACGACATGCCATCGATGCTCTTTTTGGCCGTTAACTGCGCCTGAAAAACCTGCCGGATGCTCAGACAGCCCCAGGCCAGGTAGGGCGACAGTCGGCTGCATCCCCGACGGCTGGCCAGCGGTTTGGAGATCGACCGGGCATAGAGCGAGATTCGCTTTGCCAGAAAACTGTTCAGATAGCGGTAGGCATTCCGTTCTCCGCCCGGCTGAAACAGCGGGTGGGGTTCCTGCCACGCCGGGGGAAGGTCGGGACCGCGCTGGGCCCGATACCACTCGTCGGGCAAATCAGCCGGTTTCCAGCGGCTGAGGTCAGGATGTTGCTGGGGCGACCGCATGGTTTGTTGCCAGTCGTCCGCCCAGGTTTCCCGATTTTTGAGCCCCCGGATCACGCCATTGGACGGAAATTCCCGCCAGGAAATACCGGCCTGACGACAGAACCGGGCCACGGCTTTATCGCGGTCGTAGGTCACTTTCAGCCCCGTTTCTTCGTAGGAGAAAATAGTGTCGATCGTAAAAATCCGGTGAAGGACGTCGAACACCTCCGGCACACTCCGGTGAAAAATCCAGATGTGGGGTGGGCCTTCCGGTTCCAGTGACTTAACCGATTCGGACTCATCGTCGAACACAAAGGGAAGCCACTCGTGATTGAATTTAGGAGCCACCGGCCCGGTTTTTTCCAGCTCCGAAAGCTGCTGGTTCAGATCGGCCAGTGACTCGCTGACAAACCGCCAGTGGCGCAGATCATAATTCGGATCGGCGATGACTTCGGGTTCGAAAACGTATACCAGCAGCAGCGGCCGGTTACTCACGTTGAGGGCTGTCTGCAAAGGCGCATGATCGCGCAGGCGTAAATCACGCTTGAACCAGAGGATGTTGACAGCAGGGCGATCGGTCATGAGCCAAAGTCGGGCTAAAAAAGCCTGAAAAACAGTGGACAATACAAGATCGTGTTGAATCTAAATGTTTGCGTTCTGGAGGAATTTTCAAATACAAACGCCCTGAACCCGGAAAAACCGCCTGGTGATCAGGCATGTGTAAGACCTGCTTTAGAACGTTGAGTTTCCTGGCCGCCTAGCGAGTGGCCTTTTCGCTTAGAAGTTGTTCGGAATTGCAAAGAATAATAAATGTAAAATGATGAATGCTAAATGTAAAAGTGCTGGATTGAGAGCTGCTTTTACATTTGGCATTCATCATTTTACATTTATTATTCCCTTCATTTTTGCCCTATTTTAAATCCTAAACAGGTGCTTATATGAGTTATCAAGCCGCTTCGGCCAGTTCCTGCCGTCCCTGTCGTTTCAGGATGCGGTAGTGGGAATGCAGCGCGGAGAAAAACGTGGGATTTTCCAGGTAGGGCAACTCAAATTCTTCGGCGGTTTTTTTCACAATTTCCGTGATGGCCGGGTAGTGAATATGGCAGACTTTGGGAAACAGATGGTGTTCGATCTGGCGGTTTAGGCCACCGCAGAAGAAAGCGGCCGTCTTGCTCCGGGGGGCAAAATTAGCGGTCGTGCGCAACTGATGAACCGCCCAGGCTTCCTGAATGCTCATGCCGTTGACCGGAACCGGGAATGACGTTCCTTCGACCAAATGCGCCATCTGAAAAACGATGGCGATCAAGGCCCCCTCCACCAGATGCATGACGACAAACCCCAGCGCAACCTGCCACCAAGCCAGATCCAAAACCAGGTAAGGAAGCACCAGAAAGCAGAAATAGTAGGCCGCTTTGGTTGCAAACAAGGTGATGTATTCATGCCGGGGATGGCGCGGATTGGCGTGCTGTCCGATTTTCTTCTGGAAAAATTTCACAAAATCTTTCCGAAAAACCCAGGAAAGCGACGTCAGCGAATACAGCGGCAGGGCATACAGATGCTGGTAGCGTTGCCACGGCCGGTAGCGTTCGCCGTCTTCCAGCCGAATCAGACCCGGTGCCACGTCGATATCTTCGTCGTGTCCAAAAATATTGGTGTAGGTATGATGAACAATGTTATGTGAAATTTTCCAGACGTACGGATTGGCCCCGATGAAGTAAAAACTACTGCTTAGTATTTTATTGAGCCAGTTTCGGGACGAAAACGCACCGTGCATTGCGTCGTGCGATACATTGAAGCCAATAAATGCGGCAAAAATGCCCAACAAAACGGCCAGCCCCAGCATGGTCCAGGCGCTGAACAGGTTGGAAATGATCAGGCCATACAGGAGTCCATAACCGCCTAAGAAAAAGATGGTTTTAAACCACATGGCGAAGTTGGCATTGGGCGAAATACCGTTTTCCTTAAAATAGGCATCAACTCGGCGACGAGCGGTGGCAAAGAACTGCGACCGACCGGTATTGGTAAATTTTACGGGTGTTTGCATCAATTCAAATCAGTTGACAAGCCGACCGGGTTCCTCAAATTTTCTGCGAGCCAGACAAAGGCCGGTTCTTGGAAGTACGACCGCACCAGACTGCCTGACATCTGGCAGGCGGGATGGATCGGGAGTAACCAGGGGCTTCTATACTAACAAACAAATTGGATTAATGATTGAAGATTTATTGAAGGGCGTAATCCCTGACCTGTTAAATTGTAAATTTTACGACGTGGAAAATTACTACCCAAATTTCTATTTTCCACTACGATCCGAATTTATTTACACAAACGGCTATCGCATCGGGTCACAAGCCGCACTAAAACAACAACTTGTTGCCTAAAACAAAAACCGCCAGCAGAAGGCAGGTGTCGACGTTTATTGGGTCAAAAAATCCCGAAACCACTGTCCCGATTGTTTCACAATTCGCTGCTGGGTGGGGTAGTCGACGTAGACCAGTCCGAAGCGGGGGCGGTAACCTTCGGCCCATTCAAAATTGTCCATCAGCGACCACGCAAAATAACCGCCGACCTTGAAGCCCTCCTGTTTGGCGCGCAACACTTCCCGAAGGTAGGCCTGGTAGAAGGCCACCCGCTGCGGATCGTCGACCACGCCGTTTTCCAACCGATCCGGAAATGCCGCCCCGTTCTCGGTGATGATGATTTCGTTGACTTTTTCGTAGGCCGAAAACTGGCGGATCACCTGATAAATCCCTTCCGGATACACTTCCCACGCCATGTCGGTCGTCCCGGTCACCTGCCGCCGGTGGGGTTTCACCTCCCGCGCCCAGAAATACGGCGTCAACCAGTCGTGCCGCACCACCAGCCGGAAGTAGTTTTGCAGGCCGATAAAATCGAAATCGAAAGCCGCCCGTTGCAGATCGCCGAGGTTGGCATATTTGGTCATGATCTGTTTTAGCAAGGGCGCTTCCCGAACCGGATAGCCCAGCCCCAGACTGGGTTCGATGAACAGCCGGTTGCCCAGCGCGTCGATCCGGGCGGCTGCCCGAACATCCCGCACCTGCTGCGTGTGGGGTTCGACCGGGGCGCAGAAAAGCGTGGTGCCAATCCGGGCGTGAGGCACGTTCCGGCGAATGATCCGCCCGCCTTCGCCCTGACAGATCACGGCATGATGAACCGCCGGCAGAAAATTCCATAGCCCCCGCCGACCCGGCGCGTGAATACCGGCAAAATAACCGCCCGCCGTAAACACCAGCGGCTCGTTCAGTACCATCCAGTTTTTGACCTTGTGGCCAAAGGCTTTGGTGCAACAATCGACAAATTCGGAAAACCAGCGAATGACCGCGCGGTTGGTCCAGCCGCCTTTGGCTTCGAGGGCGTGGGGTAAATCCCAGTGGTAGAGCGTAACCCAGGGTTCAATGCCCATCGCCAGACAGGTGTCGATCAGGCGGTTGTAAAAAGCCAGCCCCCGTTCGTTGACGCGGCCCGTTCCGTCGGGCATGATCCGCGACCACGACAGGGAAAAGCGGAAAGCCTTGAAACCCAGACTTTTTAACAAAGCCAGATCGGTTTCGTAGCGGTGGTAAAACTCGCAGGCCACGTCACCGTGGTCCCGCAACCGCCCCCAGCGTTTGTCGTGCGTGAAGGTGTCCCAAATAGAAGGTCCGCGTCCGTCGGTCTGGTGAGCGCCTTCGATCTGATAGGCGGCTGTGGCCGCTCCCCAGACAAAGTCGGCCCCGAAATCCTGACGGGAAAAGGATGATAATGAAGGATACAAAAGCGGTACAAAGGAAGATTGAACGCGGAAAGGTAGCGGGTTTCGGGCGGCATCGACCCCTCCAGCCTGTTAAGAAAGTGTTAAGAAAACTGTAAAAAACCGCCGGATACGCACGCATTGATAACCGGACCGTAAAATTCATGTAACCCTGTCAACGTAGCTTCGCTTCCGAAAACCGTACAATTACTTTCATGCGATTATTGTTTCTGGTACAGGGCGAAGGTCGCGGCCACCTGACGCAGGCTCTTTCGTTTGCTCAGTTGGTCGAAACCGCTGGTCATGAGGTAGTTGGTGCGTTGGTGGGAGTTACCCAAAACCGCCCGACACCTGCTTTTTTCAGCGAGCAGTTCCCGGCTCCGATCACACCCCTGCCCAGTCCCGGACTGGTCTACCACACCCGGACCAATGCGCTGCAACCTTCCAGAACGGCGCTAAAAGCGGTTTTAAACGCCCGAATCTACCGGCGCAGCATGCGTCAGATTCGGGATGCGATTGAAACCCTGAAACCGGATCTGGTCATTAATTTTTATGAACTGCTGGGCGGACTGACCTACGGTTTTTACCGTCCGACGGTTCCGATGCTCTGCGTGGCCCACCAGTATCTGGCTTTTCACCCCCGGTTTTTCTTTCCGAAAGGTCAGCTTCTGGACCGTATGCTGTTCAAACTCACCTCCCGGCTCACGGCCTGGGGTGCCCGGGAACTGCTGGCGTTATCTTTCGATCAGCAGCCCGACGTGCCGGGCAGCCGGGTGCGCGTGGTTCCTCCCCTGCTGCGTCGGGAAGCCACCGAACGCAATCCGACATCCGGCGATTTTTTGCTGGCCTACACCACCCATCCCGGTTTGGTGTCCCAACTGGTGAAGGCCCATCAGCAACACCCGGATCTGCCCATGCGTTGTTTTCATGCGGGAACAAAGGCGGCAGAAGAGCGGATCGACGCAACCCTCACCTACCACGCCATCCACAGCCAACGGTTTCTGGAAGCCATGCAGGACTGCCGGGCCGTGGTGACTACGGCCGGTTTTGAAGCCGTTTGCGAAGCCTTTTACCTGGGAAAACCCGTCCTGATGATTCCCCAACCCAACCATTTCGAACAGGCCTGCAATGCGCTGGATGGTCAGCGGGCCGGGGTTGGCGTTGCTTCCAACACCTTCGACCTGAGCCGTTTGCTTGATTTTATGCCCCACTACGATGCCAACGCCAGCGAACAGTTCCGGGCCTGGCACGGGCGGGGCTATTTCCTATTTCTGGCGGCTTTAAACCGGGCGGTCAGCCCGGAAAGCTCCAACCGAAAGCCCAGACAGCGGTCGAAGACCCTGTCTGCGGCTGGGAATGGCAGCATTTTTACCACAAAATGATTACATTGAATCACTAAATCGGTCTACTCTTCTCATTTCCAAACATGCTTTTCATTCCTACCTTACGCGGGCTGCTGTCCGGTACCTTGTTGACGGTTTCGGTGCTGGCTCAGGCCCAACATACCGCCCAGGGCTTTGTTTTTGAAGACCGCAACCAGAATGGCAAAAAAGACCGCACCGAACCGGGGCTGGCTCAGGTGCCGGTTTCCAATGGCCGCGAAGTGGTGCTGACGGATGCAAAGGGTCAGTATCAACTGCCGGTCGGGCTGGATCATATTCTTTTTGTGATCAAGCCGACAGGCTACAAACTGCCCGTCAACGCCCAGAATTTGCCCCAGTTCTTTTACCGGCACAAACCCAACGGCTCTCCGCAACTGAAATTTCCGGGCGTTGTCCCCACGGGCCCCTTGCCCAAATCCGTCGATTTCGCGCTGACGAAACAGGACGAGCCGGATCAATACCAGATTCTGGTGTTTGGCGATCCGCAGGCCTACACCACGGAGCAGATTGCCCATTTCGACCGGGGGGTGGTTTCCGAACTCCAGGGCAAAACCGGCAATTTCCGCTTTGGCATCAGCCTGGGCGATCTGGTGGGCGACAATCCGGCCTTGTTCGGTGCCTACAATACCGTCATTCGCAAACTCGATCTGCCGTGGTTTCAGGTCATGGGCAATCACGATATGAACTACGATGTCAAAGTGGATAGTCTGTCGGACGAAAGTTTCGAGGCTATGTACGGTCCCAACACCTACGCATTCACGCAGGGAAAAGTCCATTTCATCGTTCTGGATGACATTCTCTATCCCGACCCGCGCGACCAGAATGGTTACCAAGGCGGTTTACGCCCCGATCAACTGGCGTTTGTCGAAAACGACTTGAAACACGTACCGAAAGATCATCTGGTGGTTTTGTGCCATCACATTCCGCTGTCCAGCGAGGGCGCGGGAGAAACGTTTCGGATAGCCGACCGCCAGCGGTTGTTCAATGCGCTCAAAGACTTCCCACATACGTTGTCGCTCTCGGCTCATACGCACATTCAGCAGCACTTCTTTTACGGCAAGGAGGCCGGGCTGGATCGGGTCAATCCGCACCACGAATACAACGTCGGCACGACGTCGGGCGACTGGTATTCCGGCGAAAACAACGCGCAGGGCGTACCGGTTTCAACGATGCGCGATGGAACGCCCAAAGGCTATATGTTCCTGACTTTCAACGGCAATCAGTATTCGTTCGACTACCGGATTGCCAACCATCCCGAAACTTACAAGATTGGTTTGTATGCACCGAAAGCGATTACCAAAGGACAGGTGGGCCGTAACGACCTGTATGCCAACTTCTTCCAGGGCAGCAAGCGCGATTCGCTGGAATATCGCATCGGACAGGGAGCCTGGAAACCGATGACCCGGGTCGAGGAAGCCGATCCCGGATTGCTCGGCGTTCGGTACCGATATGATTCTGCCGAACAGCCATTGGGCGGAACGAAACCTTCTGCGCCTATTCTGTCGACGCATTTGTGGAAGGCCAAACTGGGCGGTGACCTGCCCGCTGGCGATCACACCATCGAAGTGCGTGCCAGAGATGCCTACGGCCGGATGTTTACCGCCAACACGGTTTTTAAGGTAGTTGCAGCCACTGCGGTTTCTGAAAAATAGACCTGAAACCTTAACAGAAACTTAACATTGGGCTTTTGTTTCCGGCTATTTTTTTGTATTTGTTTGTAGATTTTTTTATTCCCAGGAATACCATCAAACCAACACACTGTATGAAGGCCCAAAAGAAGGCACTGGCTACCGATATTTCAACTTCTGTCGAATCAAAACTGGCCGAAATTGGTGAACAATCGAAGAAGGTCAAAAAGATGATTCAGCAATCGGCAAAGAAGCTGGCCGCCAAACTGATCAAAGTGACTAAAAAAGAAGAGAAAAAGAAGCTCAAGGCCAAGAAAACGAAAAAAGCAAAACCCGCAGCAGCCATTCATTAAAATAAAAAGAACCCGGAAGCAACATCTTCCGGGTTCTTTTTTAGCTAAAAACTTCGCAAACCGTTCACATTTCCTTTACGCTGGGGTCATTTTCGAGTTGCACCTTTACGCAAACATTCCGAAACCCGTTGCGTGACTCAATCTCTGCGTGAACTGCTGCTCCGACGACTCAACCAGGTATTCTGGTTAGTTTTGCTCATGAGTCTGGCCGGATGGGGAGCCTGGCGTTTCTCTCGATTGGCCACTCCGGCGAATGAATCCATGCCAACCAACCGAATCGACCGGGATTTTCAACAACTTCATCTCCAATCCATTACCTCGCTCGATTCTTCGGTAAACGGGCTTCGGATGGCGGTGATCAGCGGGGAATCGGAACCCGTACTGCTCGCCCTGACCGAACAACTCCGACAGAAGGCGCAGGAAGTCACACTCCTGTCATCGTCCCGAGAAACCGTATTAGTCCCCCACTCGTCGGTTATCCAGCCTTTGCTGCTGGATCAATGCCAGAAATTCCGGCAGCTTCTGCATCGAAGGGCATCGGTTCGTTTGCTCTCTCAACACCTCGCCGAATTTCAGTCGCAAGTCCGGCATCTCCAATACCGGGTTGCGGGGGATTATCACCCCTAGAAGCGGTTGTCTTTGTGTTAATTCGACAGATCTTCATTTCTTCAAGTCATCATCTTTCCTTAAAACTGGGGTAAAATGCGATTGGCTTCTTTGCATGATCAATTTTACTTCACAATAGCTTCTTATCCATGAGAATTTCTCCCCTTCTGTTTGCAACCGGTTTGGTTGTGACAAGCTGTACCGTGCAAGACCATCAAACCCCCGACACGTCGGCGGTTCAACTGAAAACCCGGTCCGTTAACCCTTCGCTTGTCAAAACACTTCCCGGTTTTGAAAGCCTTTCGGTGTTCCCGCTCATCAGCAGCGATGACAAACTGGACGAATCGCCCGATTTTGTTTTCGGTGCCCAGCCCGACGGAGCCGGTTTGTTGAAAAACCCCAACGGTGAAGGCTTCATCCTGATCAACAATCACGAAATCCACCAGTCGGTTTCGCGGGTGTATCTCGACAAAACCTTCAAACCCGTCAAAGGCGAATACATCGTCGATTATGAAGGAGGCCAGTGGCGGTTGTGTTCGGCCACGTTGACCACGCCGGAAGAACATGGTTTTGGCCCGGTATTCCTGACCGCCGGTGAAAGCGGGGCCGAGTCGATGGTACACGCGATTGACCCGCTGGGTTCGCCCGACAAAAAGAATAAAAACCGGGTGTTACCCGCGTTGGGAAAAGCCAGTATGGAAAATGCCGTACCGCTACCGAAAGACGCTTTTCCCGGAAAAACCGTCATCATCATTGGCGAAGACGATTCAAACGGCCAGGTACTGGCTTATGTGTCTAATTCGGTTGGTGATTTGCAAAATGGCAAACTCTACTTTCTGCGTCGGATAAATCAAAATCCGGTTGAAACGGACATGGTCGCCGGGACGATCTACGACATCGAATTTGTGGAGGTTGATAACGTGGCGGCCTCGACCGGGGCGCAGATCGCGGCCCAGTCGGTGGAGAAAAAAGCCGTTCAATTTGCCCGGGTTGAAGACGTCGACTACCGCAAAGGGGGCGGTGGTGAGCGCGGACGTGAGTTTTATTTCACGGCAACGGGGGTCAGCCAGGCCGACAAGAAAACGCCGGTAACGGGCAAAACCATGTGGGGCCGCGTTTATAAAGTAAACCTCAACGAAAATGATCCGCTGAAAGGCACCCTTCAGGTCATTGCCGACGGCAGCGTCGATCCGGGCAACAACATCGTGAACCCGGACAACATATGCGTTACGGAAAACTACGTGTACATTCAGGAAGATGGCGACTCGTATTACGCCGACAACAAGCACGACGGGCGCGTGTGGCAATATTCAATGGCAACGAAGGAACTGAAAGCGGTTCTGGAAATGAATCATCGCCGGTCGGACCCGACGTTCAACAGCAAATACAACTCCGCGAACAACCAGCAGCTTAGCTCCTGGGAATACGGAGCGATGTATGACGTTTCGAAGTTAACCGGCGTCCCAAACACCTTCCTGCTCAATCTGCACCCGCACACCTGGCAAAGCAACAGCTACGCCAATCCGGACGGTAGCGGTCTGAGTACCAACAAAGAAGGAGGTCAAGTTGTGATTTTGCAAGGTTTACAGAAATAAAAAGCCTGTCTTCGACAACCCGCCTGCCATCCGACAGGCGGGTTGTCGTTTTTTCAATTTATCATTTTCCGGGTATGAAAAAAACAGTCGGTTTATTTGCCGGAGCGGTCGTGGTCAGTATTCTTTTATTTGGCTGGATTGAAAAATCGTCGCGGCCCGTTCAACTACCAAAAGACCGGGTTCGCCAGCACTTTACACAGGATTTGGACACCCTGGAACGGCTTATTGCAGGTCGGCTTCTGCCGCTGGCGGAAGCGTCGGCTCCGGTCGATAGCCTCCGGCTGGCCTTCATCGATTGCCGTCAGCGGTTTAAAAAGCTGGAACATTTTACGGAATATTACCTGCCCGGAACCAGCCGGTTGATCAACGGAACACCCCTGGATGAAGTGGAAGTAGAAGAAACCAAAGCCTTCGAACCCGCCGGTTTTCAGGTGATTGAAGAATTGCTCTTTGCGGAAGCTACCATCACCGAAAAGCCGGAGCTGGTTCGGCAAATTCGGAATCTGCGGAATCAACTGGCCCGCATCCGAACGGTCTGGACAGCCACGGAACTCACCGACGCCCACGTTTTCGATGCGTTACGGCTGCAGGTTTTTCGGATCATGACGCTGGGCATTGCCGGTTTCGACACGCCCCTCTGCCGAACCGCCATGCCCGAAGCGGCATCATCACTGATTAGTTTGCAGTCCTATCTGGCGTTTTACCCCGGTACTGACTCCTCCGATGTACTGAAAAACCGCCTTCAGGAAGCCGCAACCTACCTGACTACCCATTCCGATTTCGACGCCTTCGATCGGGCGCATTTCATCCTGACCTTTGCCAACCCGATTTCCCGGGAACTGCTCGCTTATCAGAAAAAGATTGGTGTTCAACCGTTTACGGATGTTCGGACCTTGCGGGCCGATGCCGCCACCTTGTTTGAACCGGGAGCGTTCAACGCCGATTTCTGGGCGCCCAACGCCGACATGCGCACCAACCAAGCCAAGGTGCTGCTGGGCGAAAAACTGTTTTCTGACCCGATTTTGTCGGCTACCAACACCCGCTCCTGCGCCAGTTGTCACCAGCCCGACAAAGCCTTTACCGACGGTTTACCAAAAAACACGACGCTGGCCGGTTCGGGTCTGGTACTGCGGAATACGCCGACGATTATCAATGCGGCTTTACAGAACAGCCAGTTTTACGACATGCGTTCCCAAACCCTTGAAAACCAGTCGCTCGATGTGGTTCATAATGTAACCGAAATGCACGGTTCGCTCGACTCTGCCGCCCGAAAATTGCAGGTCAGTTCCGATTACGTGAAGCGGTTTCGGCAGGCTTTTCCCCAATCCGATGGCCGAATCAGCCCGGTGCAGATTCAAAACGCCCTGTCGGCGTATGAACGCTCACTGGTGCGGCTGGATGCGCGTTTTGACCGGTATATGCGGGGCGAAAAGGCAGCAATGAGCCTGGAAGAAATCAATGGCTTCAATCTGTTTATGGGCAAAGCCAAATGCGGCATCTGCCATTTCATGCCGCTTTTCAACGGAACGATTCCACCCGGTTTCACAAGAACCGAATCCGAAGTGATCGGCGTGCCGATTCACCCCAAATCCCGGCAGATTGATCCCGATTTAGGCCGTTATGCCCTGACCAAATTGCCTTCGCTCAAGTACGCCTTCAAAACCCCGACCGTTCGCAACACTACGGCCACGATGCCGTATATGCACAATGGGGCGTTCCAGAACCTGGACGAAGTAATTGATTTTTATGACGGCGGAGGTGGTCACGGACTCGGCATTGAACTCGAAAACCAAACCCTGCCTACCAATCGGCTTGACCTGAGCAAATCCGAAAAAAGCGCGCTGCTGGCGTTCCTGAAAACCCTGACGGATTTACCCACTTCCCTGAAACACGAAGGGCTTTAGAGCGCGTTGTATCTTTCACGAATTAGCCTAAATTTGGTGCAGTGAACACTGCGTATGAACAAGTCTACCACGATCGATCGCTACATCTCCGACTTTCCCACCGAAACGCGGGAACTCCTTGAGCAGGTTCGGGAAACCATCCGGAAAGCCGCACCCGAGGCCGAAGAGACCATCAACTATGGCATGCCGACGTTTACGCTGAAGGGTAATCTGGTTCATTTTGCGGGCTACAAAAACCACATTGGCTTTTATCCGACTCCATCCGGCATTGAAGCCTTTCAGGAACGCCTGTCGGTGTATAAAGGTGCCAAAGGCTCGGTTCAGTTTCCGATTGACCAACCCATGCCGCTGGCTCTGATTGCTGATATTGTGAAATTCAGAGTGTCCGAAAACCGGCAACTCGCCGAAGCAAAACCGAAAAAGAAAACAGTTGCCCGTACTCCAAAGCTTTCCGATACGGAACAGGTTACGGAGCATATTCAAAAACTCGACCCGAAACGGGGCCCGCTTGTCGAGTCGATCCGGCAATTGATTTTGAGCACCGACCCCGACATTGGCGAACGGATCAAGTGGAACAACCCGAGTTTTTATTACACAGGTGACATGAAACCGTTCGATCCGAAGGAATACAAACGGGAACTGGCGGTTTTCAACCTCCATAAAGGGAAAATCATGCTGGTTTTTCCCAGCGGGGCCAAAATTACAGACCCCTCCGGATTACTCGAAGGAGCGTATGAAGACGGCCGACGAATTGCTTTTTTTACGACACAGGAAGATATTGACGCAAAAGCAACCGCATTGCAGGCCGTGATCAAAGAATGGCTGAGGCTGGTGGAAAAATGAACACAGGGTTCTACTTCAACGCAAACCGATAGACCCGGTCGTAGGGATAGTTGGGATCCAAAACCGTTTTTTCGACGAATCGAAACCCATTTAAATCCATCAACTGAAGTAAGACTTCTTCCGTGAATAACGGTCGACGGCATCCCTGGTGCTTTTGGCCATTTCGACGGGCGATCAACTCCCCAATAAACAGATAACCGTTTTTTTTCAAATTGCCCCGAATGCTGGTCAGCATTTCATTGGAACGGGTAAACTCATGGAGGCTGTTTTCAATGATGATTTTGTCGAAGAACCGGCTGGGCAACCCGGTTTCCTGCTCACTCCCCCGAACCGGAATAAAAAACGCCGAACAGGTTCTTCCACCGATTTGATACAATTGCCGGATGGTTAACGAAAGCCTTTCAGGCTGAAGGCAAATCGGCTCAATATCCTGAAGATGAATGGTTAGGCTATCGACCATCATCGAGTAAATGACTTCCCGAACGCCCGAACCCGCCCCAATGCTGGCAATATTTTCCGTCTTCTGAAAATTGTAGACTCCCCGATAGCTTTTCAACATCCAGTCGATCGCTTCCTTTTTCGCATAATGCTTGTCCAAACATTCATTACCCTCAAATTGAGCCTGCGAAAAGGGGCTAATCAGGAGTAGTAAGAAAATGAGATAGAATTGCTTTTCTACATCCATGGGTGCGGCTTCATTGTTATTTTCTAACTATTATCGGTCTTATTCTCGCCAAGTCTTTTCTTTTCCTCTATCACTTCATCAATCATCAGCACGTCGTTTAAATCTTTCGGTCGTCGTGCCAAGATCTTTATTTCACGTAAGTCATTGATACCAATGAAACAAATTCGATGGCCTGCTTTCGTAATGAACTCCTGCGCTCGACTTCGGCAGTCTTCATAATTGAATCGAAAATGAACGCGTGTCATTATGTCGATTGGCCCCAGATCAATCCTTATAATTTGCGGTTTTGTAAAATCGAGTAAACCAATCGTCGCTGTATCTTCTTGACTATAGCCCAGATCCTGCAATACTTTCAATAATTTCTCCTTGTTTACATTAGTTGGTTGTAACATAAATCAGCGTCCTGGGTGAAACGAACGGCCCCATTTAACAAGAGGGCAAGCCCACCAACCAACATATATTCTAACTGCTGTTTTTCGGCAGATGCTACAAATTGGAGAAAATCACTGTTTTCTACATCCATGATGGCCTACTTATTCTAATTCTTTGCCCAGCTTTTGGCTGAAATCCTCCCAGTTCAATATAAATCCGGCGCATCTTTATATACTCCTCCCATCTCTCTTCCGGTGTCATTCGGGCATATAACTGCACCTGTTCCCTATGAGGGCATTCAGGTCTTTATAAACCGTGATCCTCTTCTTCTTTTCCATACCTCAAACAACGTTAATTTCCACTAAAACACAAAAAGGACACCGCTGGAGCGGCATCCTTTTGAAAATTTTAACACGGGAAGCTTACAACGGTCCCGTTACCAGTTCATCCTCAGCCGGTACGGTTTTCTTCCGGTCGTTGAACATCAGAACGAACAACACCAGCACCACCGCAGCAATGCCCGCCGGAACCAGCCAGACAGAGGTCCAGTCTACTTTGCCATTGACCGTATATTGGTCGGCTACGATTCCGGCCAGTTTGGAACCAATGCCCATTCCGATTCCGTAGGTCGCCAGCGTAATCAGGCCCTGCGCTGAGGACTTGATGCGCTCTCCGGCTTTGTTGTCGGTGTATATTTGGCCGGTTACAAAGAAGAAATCGTAGCAGACACCGTGCAAAACGAAGGCAATGTAGAACATCCACTCGCCCGAACCAGCGTCGCCGTACCCAAACAATAGAAATCTAATAATCCAGGCCACCAAACCGACCACCAACATGTATTTAACGCCCAGCCGAGTGAACGCCAGGGGAATCAGAAGCATGAAAAAAAACTCGGAAGCCTGCCCCAGCGACATGATATTCTCAACATTAAAACTTTTCGGATCGGCACCCGGGAAGGCAGCCTTGTATGCATCGGTCACCGACGGATTGGCCATCGCGTAGTAAAACGACAGTGGAATACAGATCAGAACCGACGACAGAAAGAAAATGGCAAACGAGCGGTCTTTCAGCATTTTGAAAGCATCGACGCCCAGAATCTGGCCAATAGACGCGCTAGCAGTAGCTTTGGGGGGCGTATGCGGCAGTGTGAAGGAAAACAAGCCAAAAAACAGCGCAGTGTACATAGCGATCTGGAAAATGGCTACCTGATCGCCTATTCCCAGGAATCCCACAATATTCGTAACGACGATCCAGGCCACGGTTCCCAACACCCGAATGCCCGGAAATTCTTTCTCCGGATTTTTCATGTGCTGCATGGCAATGGAGGTGGTCAGCGACATGGCCGGGGCAAACGTGATACAATAGGCTAGAATCTGCCAGAAAAACGAATCCGGATCTTTCTCCTGAATCAAAAAAAACAGAATGGCCGCACCGGCCAGATTTAAAACGCCCAACACTTTCTGGGCGGCAAAATACCGGTCGGCAATAAGGCCGACAAAAAACGGCGCCACCAGCATCGCCAGCGAAAAAGCCAGATACGCATTGCCGACCTGATCGCCGGTTGCGTTCAATTGGGTGAAAAGATACTTGCTCATCTGTCCGTACCAGGCTCCCCATACCGAAAACAGGAGGAACATCATTACAGAGAGTTGAATGCGGGTTTTGAGATTCATTGGGTTACGTCAGGATTTGATGAATGCGTTCAAATTGGGTTACGCTTGCGGGTTTGAAGTTAATTGAAATGCATTTAGCGTCAAATGTTGGTTGCATAAGTTTCAATCCGATCCAATTTTTTATCAATTCAGCCCTAATCTTTTACGTTTGATAAATACTTCGCAATTTTCATTTTTTGCAACCCTTACCTTTGGATCATGAAACCGCTTTACTCGCTCTTAGCCCTGTTTTTTTTCACGACCAGCCCACGGGTTCAGGCCCAGAAGGTTGACCTTGACCGCTTTTATTTCGACGCCGGTTATCTGATTCTCCCGAAAGAACACACCCCCGCCGATAACCGCACGTTTGGCGTTCGGGTCGTGGGTTCCCCTTCGGTCGCTTCGGCCTATCCGGAATCGGCGATCTACGAAAAAATCAATTTATCCGGGTTTCAACGGGTCGAGAACAACCCAGCGGTCGGCATTACGGTGGAATTCGGGAACGTGCGGTTTGAGAAAAGCGAAACGAAAACCCGCACCGAAGAAAAGAAAGACAAAGACGGGAAGGTTACCGACCGAATCACGTATTACAGCATGATCGTTCGGTATAGTTTCAGCGGCAATTACAAGGTGCTCGGCGCGCGCACCGACGAAAAATCGCTGAGCCGGAAGGAAAAAGAGAAAGCGAAGGAGTTACAAAGCAACCGGTTTTTGCAAACGGCCTCCCAAGCCGGGCCGGAAAAAAGCGTCACAACCAGCGGTTATTTTCCGTCTGAATTGTCATTTACCACCGTCGAATACAAAAACTTGGCCGATGCGCGCCGGTATATCGAGCAAAACCAGCAAACGATTCGGACCGATCTGATTACGAAATACGTGACCGATGCACTTGTTCGGGTGAATGAGGATGCTAATCGGTGGTATGGGTATGTGCCGACCCAAACGCGGGAATTTCTCTGGATTCTGGACTCCAAAAGCCACCCCGAATACCCGATTCAGCAGGAAGCCATCAAAGCGGTGAAGGAATTGTCGAAACGAATGACCGCCACCCAGCCGATCGACCAGCTCGCCCGCGACCTGCAACCGGTGCTGGATTATTTTCAGGAGCTGAAAACCAAATACCCCGGCTCGGACAAACGCAATCAGAAAATGCGGTATTCAGCTTTTTATAACCTGATGGTTTTGAACTATTTCCTCGACCGTCCCGATCAGGCGATGGAAGAAGCCGACGGCTTAATCAAGAATGGTTACGACACCAAAGACGGCGAAAAATACCTGGGCTGGTCGGAGGAGCTGAAGAAGATGCTGGCGAAACACCAAATGGTGTCGCGGCATGTGCAGTAAATTAGAGACAACTTTTAGTAGTGTAGGTTTAGATTTTATCTAATGATAATGAACCAATCAAGTGCCAGAGGCACGAAATGTTTGTAGCAACGACAGTAGGCCAACTCTTTTCTCGTGCCTTTAGGTACGTAACGATCAGGATTATTGCGTACCTAAGGCACGCTTAAAACACATGGTGACTATTCTTACTACAAACATGTCGTGCCGCTGGCACTTGGTCGATTTTATTCAATCATCTTCAACAACTCGTTCAGTTTTAGCAGGGCCTCGATCGGCGTCAGCGTATTGATATCCAGTTTACGCAGTTTTTCCTTGATGGCTTCGGCTTTGGGATCACCGGCTTCGAAAATCTTGAGTGTGATGTCACTCGCCCGGGGCAAGTCCCGCAACGCTTCGCGTTTGGTATCGCCCGACCCTTCCCGCTGGCTTTCCAACTGTTGCAGAATCTCACCGGCCCGGCTGACAATGCCCGTCGGCATCCCGGCCATTTGCGCCACGTGAATTCCGAAGCTGTGTTCGCTCCCTCCTTCCTTCAGCTTCCGCAGGAAAATGACTTTGTTGCCCATTTCCTTGACGGCCACGTTGAAGTTCTTGATGCGGGGCATATCCGTCGCCAGTTCGTTCAGTTCGTGGTAGTGGGTGGCAAACAGCGTTTTCGCGCGGTAGGTCGGGTGGTTGTGCAAGTATTCGGCAATCGACCAGGCAATGGAAACACCGTCGTAGGTGCTGGTTCCCCGCCCGATTTCGTCCATGATCACCAGACTCCGTTCGCTGAGGTTGTTCAGAATGCTGGCGGTTTCGGTCATCTCGACCATAAAGGTCGATTCGCCCCGCGACAGGTTGTCGGAAGCCCCAACGCGCGTAAAAATCTTGTCGACAATACCGATCTCCGCTTCCGATGCCGGCACAAAACTGCCCGTCTGCGCCATCAGCACAATCAAAGCAGTCTGGCGGAGGAGCGCCGATTTTCCGGCCATGTTGGGACCGGTGATGATGATGATCTGCTGGGTTTCGTCGTCCAGATACAGGTCGTTCGGCACATACGGTTCGCCGGGCGGTAGTTGCTGTTCGATCACCGGATGCCGTCCGTCTTTGATCTGCAAAACCTTCGAATTGGTGATCGTCGGTTTGGTATAGCGGTTTTTCTCGGCAATGCGGGCAAACGACGCCAGCACATCCAGCACCGAAATCACCCGGGCGTTCTGCTGAATGTGGTTGACATATTCGCCGGCCGCCAGCACCAGATCATTAAACATCCGCTGCTCGATGCTGAAAATCTGGTCTTCGGCGTTCAGGATTTTGTCTTCGTATTCTTTCAGTTCCGGGGTAATGTAGCGTTCGGCATTCACCAGCGTCTGCTTCCGAATCCACTCCGCCGGAACCCGGGATTTGTGGGCGTTCGACACTTCCAGGTAATAGCCAAACACCTTGTTATACGCCACTTTCAGCGACGAAATGCCGGTGCGCTGCACTTCCCGGTTTTGCAACTGCACGAGGTAATCTTTCCCGGAAAAGGCAATGGCGTGCAAACCGTCCAGGTCGGCATTGACGCCACTTTTGATCATGCCGCCCTGATTGCTCACCACCGGCGCTTCATCCCGCAATTCCGCTTCAATCTTATCAACCAGAAACGTACAGGCGTTGAGCTGATCGGCGTATTTCTTGATCGACGATGTCATCGGCTGTTGCGCCAGCGCAGTGATCAGCAATTCTTTGATGGGCAGAATATGCGACAGCGACCGTTTCAACTGCACCATTTCGCGGGGTGAAATCCGCCGAACCGCCACTTTGGAAATCAGTCGTTCCAGATCGCCAATTTGTTTCAGGTGGAGTTCCAGCGACTCCCGCAGGCTCGGCCCGTCGGCGCCCTGTGCGGCATCGCCGTGGCCGTTTTTAAGGAGTTCGACGGTATTGAGCCGCTCTTCAATCAGCGGTTTGTCTTTCAACGGCAACAGCAGCCACTTCCGCAGCAACCGGGCACCCATCGGTGTAACGGTCTGATCCAGAATCTGAATCAGCGGAATTCCACCATCCTGTTGCGACGCTACCAGCTCCAGATTCCGAATCGTAAACCGGTCGAGCCAGACGTATTTATCTTCTTCGAGCCGCGTCAGCCGGGCAATGTGGTCGATGTCTTTGTGCTCGGTTTCATTCAGGTAATGCAAAATGACGCCAGCGGCCACAATGCCGTCGGTCAGCCCTTCGACGCCGAAGCCTTTCAGGGAAGACGTCTGGAAATGCTGGGTTAGCAACGGATAGGCAAAGTCGTAGGTAAACGCCCAATCGTCCAGCGTATACGTATTGAATTTATCGCCAAACTGTTCGACAAAATCCTTGCGGTATTTCTTACAGAACAGAATTTCGGACGGATTAAAACTTTGCAGGAGTTTATCGGCATAGGCTGCATTGCCCTGCGAGGTTAGAAATTCCCCGGTCGAAATGTCCAGAAACGCCACGCCAAACTGGGCATCGGCGCCCGAGCCTTTGGCAAAGTGAACCGCAGCCAGGTAATTGTTTCGGCGCGTATCCAGCACGTTGTCATTGAAGGAAACGCCGGGCGTCACCAGTTCCGTCACCCCGCGTTTGACGATTCCTTTCGCCATCGCCGGGTCTTCGAGCTGGTCGCAAATAGCCACGCGCTCGCCCGCCCGAACCAGTTTGGGCAGGTAGGTATCGAGCGAATGATGCGGAAAACCAGCCAGGTCTTCGTTGGCTCCGCCGTTGTTCCGTTTGGTCAGCGTAATGCCCAGAATCCGGCTGGCTTTGATGGCATCTTCGCCGAAGGTTTCGTAAAAATCCCCCACGCGAAAAAGCAGAATGGCACCGGGGTATTTGACTTTAATCTGGTTGTATTGCCGGTTAAGGGGGGTTTCGGTCGTTTTCTTGACAAGCTTCGTGCTGGTACTTTTCACAAATTCCGGATGCTTAATTTAAACAAAAATACGAAATTTTAGGGAGAGGGCGGTCTTCTCATCCGGCTTGTTGCCGATAAAGGCTCATTTGTTTGTCCTTTCCCGAAAAGAATATAAATTTCGGCCCCTCATCCACCTACGCCATGAACAACCGATTTCTTCATCCCCTATCACCAGCCTTTTGGTCGTCAACTGCCTGGTAACATGCTCGATTTTAAACTTACTCAGATGCCCAGAAAAGTCAGTCTCGACGAACTCAATCGCCTAACCGTCGAAGACTTTAAAACCGCCGACAAATACCCGTACGTTTTAATTTTAGACAGTGTCCGGAGCCTCAACAACGTTGGGTCGGTGTTCCGCACGGCCGACGCCTTTCGGGCGGAGAAAATTTACCTCTGCGGCATTACCGGTACGCCCCCTCACCGCGACATCACCAAGACGGCCCTCGGTGCCACCGAATCGGTCGATTGGGAGCACGTTCAGGATGTTGTTGCGTTAATCGACGGGTTGAAGCAGGAAGGCTGGATCATCGCAGCCATCGAGCAGGCCGAGGGCAGCGTCGGTTTGCAGGATTTCGAGCCGCTGCCTAACAAAAAGTTTGCATTTGTGTTTGGTAATGAGGTTGCCGGTGTCAATTCGAGTATTGTTGAGCAAGCCGACCTGGTGCTGGAAATTCCCCAATATGGCACCAAACATTCGCTTAACATCGCCGTCAGTGCGGGCATCGTTTGCTGGGATTTTCTGACAAAACTTAACAAAAACTTAACACACTGATTTTGTTTTTCCTGTTTCTTTCGTAGTTGTTTGTAGATTTTTTTATTTACCGCAGTATACCTTAACAACATTCCCATATGAAGACCAAAAAAAAATCGCTGGCAACTGAAATTGCAAGTTCGATTGAAACCAAACTGACCGAAGTAGGCGAACAGTCGAAAAAAGTAAAGAAAGCCATCGAAAAAGCCGCCGAAAAACTAGCCGACCGGGTCAGTAAGCTCTTTAAGAAAGAAGAAGAAAAGAAGAAAAAACAACTGGCGAAGGCGAAGAAAAAAGCCGATCAGAAAGGCAAAAAAGTCGCTAAAAAGCTCAAAAAAACCACCGTAAAGGCGGCTAATAACGGTCAAGAGAAGGCGTCGGCACCCGAAAAAGAAACACCTGCACCCAAAGCGGCAGCCACTCCCAAAGCACCCGCCAAGCCCAAACCGGCACCGGCCACCAAACCGACGGCAACCCGTACGACACCTGCAACCCGGAAAGCGCCTTCCCCCAAACCGGCACCTGAAACCAGCCCATCCGAATCCTGAAAAGAGGGATTTGTCTCACTATCTTGTAAACTATTTTTGCGTAGGGCAGTTGCTCTACGCTTTTTTTGTTTTTTCTCTAACTCCCTTTGAATCTGTCACTTAAAGGAATTTGTGCATAAATATCGCTGCACACCAACTATTAAACATACGTTAATTACAACTTTTTATTGCCACAAATTTGAATTATTGCTTATTGTTCAATTACTTAGCAACATAAGTACCCCATATTTAACGTCTGATAAACACCTATTATTGTTACTCTCTATCCTACTACGTTAACCTCCATTAACGGAGCATCACCTGCTCAAACGCCAGACCAGACTCTTAACACGTGTAAGTTTTTCGTAAAAAAAACCTTGAATAGCTGACTTTCAAAAGATTCGTTCGTCTAAACGGAGTATAGTCTATCAAGTCCACCTAACATGACATAACACATGTCACGACTGACTACCCGTATTCTGATTGCACTCTCCATCCTGTCGATTGTTGGCATTGTGTCGACGCAGGTTTATTGGGTCAGGAAGGCGTATGAATTGCGCGAACGGCAGTTTCTGCAAACCGTTACCAAAGCTTTGAGCGAAGTGGCCCGGCGTGTAGCCCGCCCAGAAACCGGTGTACCCGTTGGGGTTCAGGTTGTTACTTTGTCTCCGTCGTATTATCTGGTTAATCTGGATGCCCCAATCGATCCGAAGAAACTGGACTTCTATTTGGGTGCTGAACTGGAAATTCACCAGATTCTGACTACGTTCGAATATGGCGTCTACGACAATAATGCCGGACAAATTATCTACGAAAACTCGTCCCGTCAACCGGATCAACCGACTGTAGCCACCGGCAAAGATAAGCCCTCGGCGTCATCACCCTATTACTTTGTCGTCCGTTTCCCCAACCAGATTCAATACCTGACCCAGCAACTGGACAACTGGATTCTGGCATCTCTGATCGTACTGCTGCTCACCTGCTTCTTCATGTACCTGTTTTACCGGATGCTCACGCAGAAAAACCAGACGGATGACCAGCGGGAATTTATCAACAACATGACGCACGAGCTTCAAACGCCCATTTCGTCGATCAAAATTGCCGCCGATGTACTTTCGTCTCCCAAGATTATTGAACAGCCCGAGCGGATGCTGAAATATGTCCGGATGGTGCAGGAAGAAACCCTGCGGCTCCAGCAGCAGGTCGAGACGGTTTTGACAGTGGCCCGCTCCGACAACAAAGGAGCCTTCAAACTGAACCAGGTTCCCATCGACATGCACGAGTTGCTGTTCCACCTGGCGGAACGACACGGCGATTACCTGCATCTGGAACTGGAAGCGCATTACCCAATCGTTCAGGCCGACCGTTTGCACCTAACCAATGTACTGGGAAATTTAGTCGATAACGCGGTTAAATACACCCCCGTCAATCCGTTCATCCAGTTGATCACCCGCAATGAAAATGGCCAGTTTGTTCTTTTTGTTCAGGACAATGGCATTGGTATTGCGCCCGAACACCAGCCCCACATTTTCAACGCGTATTACCGTGCACCGGGTGCCAACACCCACAGCGTCAAAGGGTTCGGGCTTGGATTAAGCTACGTACAGAAGATCGTGAAAGCCCACCGCTGGAAATTAAGCGTCAGCAGCGCCCCCGGTCAGGGAAGCACATTCAGCATCCGGATTCCCCAACCGACCGTCCAACCCATCCGAAGCCAAAAAGAGTTAAAAGTTAAGAGTTAAAAGTTAAGAGTTGGCTGACGCATTCTTCTTGTTCTTGCGTCAGCCAACTCTTAACTTTTAACTCTTAACTCTTAACTCTTAACTCTTAACTCTTAACTCTTAACTCTTAACTCTTAACTCCCTTTTATTTAGCCGCTTTTTCAGCCGGAGCGGTTTTTACCCGCATGATTCCGTTCATGATCCGCCAGTGGCCGGGGAAGGTACAAACGAATGGATAATCGCCGGGTTGGGCCGGAGCCGTGAACTTCAACCGGTAAGTTTGCTCGGGATTGACGAGGGGCGACGATGCCACCACCTGCGGGATGGAAGGCACATAATTCCGTTCTGCACCATCTTTCGCCGTAATCAGCTTATCGGCAGCCGCGCCAATGATCTCCAGCGACTTCGGTTTGCCGACCACAATGTTGTGTTGCATGGCGTCGGTGTTCTCGAAAATGATTTCGACCTGTTTGCCTGCCGTTACCGTAAATTCCTTTTTGTCAAACTGCAACGCTTCCTTGATCGGCTTGATGCGAACGGTTTCGACATTCGGATCGGCGGCAGGTTCGGCCGATACCCCCCAGGCCTGCAACACCCGATTCATCCGCTCCCGGTTCTCACTCGGAATCGTAGTGACCAGGCTGGCGACAAACGATTTGTCAGCCTCATTCAGTGTTGCTTTCCGCCGGAATCCCCAGCCATCGGAAATTCCTTTCACAATGGCGGTACTGCCCGCAGCATCCATTTGTTGTGACAGCCGGAGCAACCCAACGACCGCATCTGCCGGTGCTGCCGAGGTGTAGTTCCGAATTGCCCGTTCCAACACAAACGCACTCATGCTTTGTGGTGGACGATAGGTCAGTTTATGCGTGAATCCATTGTTGTTTTCATTTCCTTCGGCCAGAACGTTGTTGCCATCCACGGTTGCCACCACCGAATAGTCTCCGGCCGTCTCAAACGAAACCGTAAAGTTGGTATTCCAGGGACCGTTGTTTCCTTCCTGAATGACCACGGTTTCGCCCGGCTTAATTCCTGCCGTGTGTTTCTGGCTGACATACTCCGTTTTCCGGCCCTGTCCTTCAATCCGAATCGCCAGCGGAATTGGCGTTCCTTCCGGAATGGCGACACCGCCCCGGTTGGTTACTTCGACAAAAATGCGGGTCGATTCACGAACATACGGAGAAGCCGGTTCAGTGCGCACTTTTGTGATCACCAGATCCGGTTTATCACTCGAAGAAGCCATTGTCGGAGCAGGCTGCGCGGTGGCTTGAGCCGTCATGGCCGCGTGGTCGTGGTGGCCGCTCATCGACTCCGCTGCTTTCGGACCCGTCTTGCTGTTCTGCACCATTTGCTTCAAAAATGTCTGCATCAACTTCCCGTCGTGGCTCGTCAACGCACAGGCAAAAGCATCCGGCAACCAGCGGTCGTTTACCTCTTTGGCGTCGTTCAGGCGCGTCAGAACGGCGGTTTCTACCGCAGGTGTCAACGGCATTTCCGACAAGGCCAGCAGTGTATTTAAAACCACCAGCGGTTCTTTGTCATTCAACGCATTGGCTTGCAGCAACGCACTGGCCGATGCTTCGTTGCGGGGCAGCACCTGAACGGCGGTTTTTCGAACTCCGGCACAGGCATGTTTCAAAGCCGCCGTGGCGGTTTGCAGCGCATTCGCATCTGAACCGTCCAGCGCTCCTAACCCCTGCAACGTCCACAGAGCGTGGATGGCCGACGGGTTGATCCCGATTTCGTCCAGCGTCTGGTCTTTCACCAGATCCAGCAGTTGTGGAACGATATCTTTCTGCCCTCTTTCCACCAGCAACCGTTGCGCCGTCTGACGCCAGAACATGTTGTTGTTTTTCAAAGCCGCCACCAATTCCGCCGGACGATCCTTGCTCAGCGACAAAGGCGTATAAGCCGGAGCTTTTTTGTAGGCGACCCGGTAAATCCGACCGTGGGTGAAATCGCGCAAATCCGTCTGGTACGCATTTCCCGGCCCATTCTGGGCTCCTTTCGGCGTGGGGTTGTGTTGAATAATGTAGCTGTACCAATCGACGACCCAAACTGCGCCGTCGGGACCTACCTCGGCAAAAACCGGGGCGACCCACTCATCGGCACCGGCCAGCAGGTTGAAACCCAGCCCTTCGCTGTCGTCAAAATCGGTCCCTTTTTTCACCATGATGTTCTGGTGCAGAATGTGACCGGTTGGCTCCGATACGAAAGCCACCTTATTCCAGTAGCTTTTCGGGAAGGCCCGGGCCGTGTAGAAATTGTGCCCGGCAGCCGCCGTAAAGCCCCCAAACACATCGACCTGCCGCACTTTTTCCGTAATCGGTTTCATGTCCTTATGCGTATCGGTGCCCCGGCTACCACTGCCGAGACCGCCGGGGAAATACCGGTGCGGAATGGCCATGTACCAGCCGTGGGAATTGTTGGCCGTCGAGCCAAATACGTCGCCGGTTTCGTTGAACGCCAATCCCCAGGTGTTGTTGGAGGTGCTCGTCACGAATTCCAGTTTCGAGCCATCGGGCTTGAAGCGAAAAAACCCTTGTGAAAATTTGAGGCTGTCGGCGCCCACTTTGCCCACAAAACCGGAATAACCGATGCAGCCCCAGACCCAGTTGTCGAAACCGACGTGCAGGTTGGACGGGCCGGCGTGGGTATCACCCGTTCCAAAACCGGTGAACAGGATCTTTTTCTCGTCGGCCTTATCGTCGCCATTGGTGTCTTTCAAAAACAGCATGTGCGGTGCCTGCGACACCATAATGCCCCCGTTGACGAACGCCAAACCGGTCGGAATACTCAGGCCGTCGGCGAACTTGGTAAACTTATCCGCCTTGCCGTCTTTGTTGGTGTCTTCGCAGATAAGGATGTAATCGGTTCCTCCCGTGTCTTTCCGTTCGTTCGGATAATCCTTGGTAATCAGCACAAAAAGCCGTCCGCGCTCATCCCACGCCATCGCAATCGGGTGCATCACGTCGGGTTCGTGGGCAAACTGTTCCAGCGTAAAATCGACCGGCACCTGAATGTGTTTCATCGATTCTTCGGGCGAAAGCGGCAACTGGCGCATTTGCGGTCCCGAGCGTTTTTCGTAGTTTGGCAAATTAGCCTCAACATACTGGAAGGGCTGCGGTTTCAGATCGTCGTGCAACTTTTTCACCTTGTCGCCCACCGCCCAGAGAATGCCCTGTTCGATCAAATCCTGAAAACCGGGGACATTCCACGTCCGTTGATCATGGCCGTAGGCCGTATAAAAAACCCGGCCTTTGCCGTAGTTGCGGGTCCAGGTATAGGGTTCGGTTTTCTGACCGGGTCGGTCTTTTTCCTGATCCGCCTTGATGTCGCGCACCGCCAGCACATTGTTGTCGGCCTGGAGTTTTTCGTGCAGATACGTTTCGTCGTAGGCTTTAAACGGTTTCAGGCCCATAATGGCCGGGTGGCCGGGCTGAACGGTCAAGGTCTGAATCGTATCCATCCGGTGACGCCAGAATTGCCCGCCCACCATTTTGACGTATTCCGGCGAATTCCGGAAACAGTACGAAGCGCAGTGAATCGGAATCAGGCCTTTGCCACCAGCCACAAAATCGATCAGCGCCTTCTCCTGGGGCTGCGGGATGCTGTCCCAGTTGGCATAAATCAGCAAACCGTCGTATTTCGCCAGGTTCTCTGCATTGATGTCTTCCAGCCGGTCGGTGTAGGTCAGGTTAATGCCTTTATCCCCCAACGCAGCCATCAGTTCCGGCACGCGTTCCGACGGGCGGTGGTGGCCGTTGTCGCCCAGAAACAGAATTTCCGTCCGCCGGGGCTGGTCGGGATTCGTGGCCGAAACGCCCGGTCGTCCGCCCATGTCGCGCGGACTGCTGGCCGGTTGCCGACGGGCGCAATCGGTGAGCAGAACCACCAGCCCCAGGGTCAGAAATATATTAAAGTTTTTCATAGTGGGTTGTTTTAACGCGTGGTATTACAAACTCCCAAAATCCGGCAAATTCTTCAGATTGCCGCCTTCCATCGCCGAGTCGTGCGCCAGAATGCCCACGCTCGTCCAGTTAGCCGATTGCACCGCATTGGGGAACGGGTCGCGGTCTTCGACAATAGCCGACACAAATTCGTGCACCATATGCGGGTGCGAACCGCCGTGACCACTGCCCTGAATGAAGGACAAGTGGGCGTTATCTTCCTCATTATAAACCCCCTGGGTCGTAAACGACTGAATTTCAGCCGGCAGATAGTGCGCAAAATCCGGCACTTTCACCCGTTCCGGAATCTCGGGTTCGGGCTTTTTGGCCGTATGAATAACCGGGTCTTCGCCTTCGATCAGCGGCCATTCAAAGGACTTCAGCGAGCCGTAGACTTCAAAACTTTCGCGGTATTGACGGGCGGTATCGAACAAAGACCGGTAGACATAGGCCGACAAGTCGCTGTCTTTGAACTTGATGTGGGCCGATTCAACCGCAAACGGAGAGTTGTAATGCGGAATCAACTCTTCCCGGATTGTTCCGGAACCGAAGCACGACACGTATTCGGCTTCCAGTTGCAGCAAACCGGCCACCGGGCCAACGCAGTGGGTAGCGTAGTGCATGGGTGGCAAACCGGGCCAGTAGCCGGGCCAGCCGTCCATGTCCTGCTGGTGGCTGGCTTTCAGAAACTGGATTTTCCCCAACTCCCCTTTTTCATATAACTCCTTGACAAACAGAAACTCACGGCTATATACCACCGTTTCCATCATCATGTATTTTTTGCCGGTTTCGTTGCAGGTTTTCACAATTTCCATGCACTCTTCTACCGAAGTTGCC
The DNA here is from genome assembly GCF_051857545.1 of Larkinella fluvii. Classification (NCBI taxonomy): domain Bacteria; kingdom Pseudomonadati; phylum Bacteroidota; class Cytophagia; order Cytophagales; family Spirosomataceae; genus Larkinella; species Larkinella fluvii. The sequence continues at coordinate 213,356 of NZ_JBPZHB010000009.1, forward strand.
ATCGGAACCGTGCAAGCCACGTGTTTTCCGGCGCGCAGGGCTTTCAGGGTCTGTTCGGCGTGGTTGTGAATCGGCGAATTGATGTGAACGGCGTCCACATTCGGATCAGCCAGCAGATCGTCGATATTGCTGTAGCGTTTTTCGATGCCGAACGCATCACCAATTTCATTTAGTTTTTCCGTATTGCGCTGGCAAATGGCATACATGTTCGTATGCGGGTGACGCTGATAAATGGGGATGAACTCGGCTCCGAAGCCCAGTCCGACGATGGCAATATTGATTTTCATACTGGTAGAACGGATTTTCTGACCCGTCTTTCTTTTGGATTTAGAACCGGTCTGCAACCAACTTTAACGAGTAGCAGCCGTGGAGTGATGAAATTAATTAATAATTTGGGTTGCTTGTTGCAAAATTTTGGGCTGAATAAATCCATTGATTCCGGCTTATTCCTATTTATTCTCAATCAATTACTACAAAAGTAAGCAACAATTTATGATTCTTCTCGGCTTTTCTTGCCAAATACCGATTGTATTTTAACTAAAAAAGTTTGATAAATTTGTGAAAGACAGCAAAAGAGAGCAAACTTATGCGAATTGCCCTGCGAAAAGACCTGGAACCCGTTGCATCTTCCTTCATCGTGAAGGAGCTTGTTGAACCACACTTCGACCCCAACTGGCATTTTCACCCGCACTACCAGTTGTTTCTGGTGGTGGAAGGAACCGGAACCCGGTTTATTGGCGACTCGATCAAGCCCTTTTCGGAGGGTGATCTGGTTTTTCTGGGGCCGAATCTGCCGCATCTCTGGCGCAGTGATCACGCGTTTTTTCAGCGCGATTCCGGTCTGGTAACCCGGGGCATTGTTGTCTATTTTCCGGAGGATTTTCTGGGTGATCACTTCTTCGACAAACCGGAAATGAGCCTGATCCAGCAATTGCTCGAACACGCCCGCCGGGGTCTGGAATGGACCGGCCCGACCCAGAAACTGGTGCAGGATACCTTGCAGAAATTAGCCAGCCAACCGGTCAATTTCAACCGCGTGATGACCCTGCTCAGCTTGCTCGACGAACTTTCCCACGCCGTCGACTACCGGTATATTACCAGCCTGGGGTATACCAATACCGTGAAACCGTCGGAGACCGACCGGATGCAACAGGTGCATAATTACGTGCTGGGCCATTTTCACGACGACATCAGTCTGGATTCCGTGGCCGATCTGGCGGGGATGACGCCACCGGCTTTCTGTCGCTATTTTAAAGCCCGGGCCAACAAAACGTTTTCGGAATTTGTATCGGAAATCCGCATTGGCCACTCCTGTAAACTGCTGATGGAAGGCAAATTGACGGTCACACAAGTTAGTTACGAAAGTGGCTACCGCACCCTTTCCAACTTCAACCGCCAGTTCAAAGGCATTACCGGGCAGACACCGTCGGAATATGTCCGCACCGTTCGGGCGGTCTAACATCGTCCAACGGCCTTGTTTTGCTATCTTTGCCCCATGCAAGGCACTATCCTCATTATCGACGACGAAGACCGTCTCCGCCAACTCCTGGCCCGACTCCTCAGCCTTGAAGGGTATCACGTTCTGGAAGCCAACAACGCCCGCAACGGCCTTCGGGTGCTGGAACAGGAAGATATTCATCTGGTGATCAGCGACGTGAAGCTGCCCGACAAAAACGGCATTGACCTCACGGCCCAGATCCGACAACAGTATCCCGCCACCGAAATCATTGTTCTGACGGCGTTCGGCACCATTGCCGATGGCGTTACTGCCATTAAAAACGGCGCTTTCGATTACATCACCAAAGGTGATGACAATGATCGCATCATTCCGCTCGTCAGCCGGGCCATTGAAAAGGCGCAGTTGCAGTTTCGGATTCGGCAACTGGAAGAAAAAGTCAGCAAACGCTATGGTTTTGAGAGCATTATCGGCGAATCAAAACCCATCAAGCAAGCCGTTGACCTGGCCCGAAAAGTGGCGGTAACCGACACAACCGTGTTGCTGACCGGCGAAACCGGAACGGGAAAAGAAGTGTTTGCACAGGCGATCCACCAGGCCAGCCCCCGGCGGTCGGGCGGGTTTGTAGCAGTCAATTGCAGTGCGCTGGGAAAAGAAATTCTGGAAAGTGAACTTTTTGGCCACCGCGCCGGGTCTTTCACCGGAGCATCCCGTGACAAAAAAGGACTGTTCGAAGAGGCCAGTAAAGGCACTATTTTTCTCGATGAAATCGGCGAAATGGCGCTTGATCTACAGGCCAAATTGCTTCGTGTGCTGGAAATGCACGAGTTTATCCGGGTTGGCGATACCAAACCGACCAAAGTGGATGTGCGTGTTGTGGCCGCCACCAACCGCGATCTGGAACGAGAAGCCACTGCCGGACAATTTCGACTCGATCTGTATTACCGGCTGTCGGTATTCCGGATCGAGTTGCCTTCGCTGCGCGACCGTCGCGACGACATCCCGGCTTTGGCGGAGCAATTCGCCCGGCAAAGTGCGCTAAAAATTGGAAAGCGTGATGTACTGCTCCGTCCGGATTTTCAGCAAAAACTCCGGCAACACGATTGGAAGGGGAATATTCGGGAGTTAAAAAATGTGATTGAGCGGGCGGTTATTCTCGCCGATGGACCGGAATTAACCCCGGAACTGCTGCCCTACGATCTACTCTATGCCGGGAAATTTACGCCCTCCGGACCGGTTTTTGATCTGGCTCAGGTCGAAGAAAACCACATCCGGCATGTTCTCGACCATACCAACGGCAACAAAACCGAGGCCGCCCGGCTTCTCAACATCGGCCTCACCACGTTGTACCGAAAAATAGCCGAATACCAGATTAGTTAAGAGTGAAGAGTTAAGAGTTAAACGCGGTAGCCAACTCTTAACTCTTCACTCTTAACTCTTCGCTAATAAGTCGTTTCCGTCACTGTGGTGGTTGACGTGATGAACGAAAGGAGGTCTTCATTCAACTCGTCTTTTTGCGTGAAGTACAAACCGTGCGGTTCGCCTTCATACACCAGCAATTGCGATTGTGGAATCAGCTCGTGCGTTTTCTGACCGGAAGATTCAAAGGGAACGGTTTGATCCGCATCACCGTGAATGATGAGCGTTGGAACCGTAACGGCTGCCAGGTCTGAGCGGAAATCTGTACTCGAAAAGGCCTTAGCGCATTCAATCGTCGCCTGGGGTGAACCCAGCAACGCCAGCGTTTGGTCCCACTTGAGATGCGAATCACTTACCGGATGATTCAGCATGCTGACCCCATAGAACTGTTTGCCAAACGAGGCTAAAAAGTCCGCCCGGTCGGCCTGCATTTTCTCCAGCATTTCGTCAAAAACCGATTGATCGACGCCGTCCGGATTGTCTTCCGTTTTCAGCATGTAAGGCGTTACAGCACTCACCAGTACAATTTTTGAAACCCGATTCGAGCCATAGCGGCTTAGATACCGGACAACTTCGCCCCCACCCATCGAAAAACCAACCAGGGTCACGTTCTGCAAATCCAGTTCGTCCAGAACCGCTTTCAGATCGGCAGCTAACGTATCGTAATCATATCCATCCCAGGGTTTCGACGACTTCCCAAATCCCCGGCGGTCATAAGCAATGCAGCGCAGCCCATGTTTGGGCAATTCAGTCAATTGATACTCCCACATCTCGTGGCTCAACGGCCAGCCGTGAATCAACACGACGGGATTTCCCGTACCCCAGTCCTGATAGAACAGATTGACCGGCTCGCCATTGCGACCGGTTCCAGCTTGAATGTAACTCATAACGTTGATTGATTAAAAAGTTATGCCATACTAACGTAAGCATTCGGCAGACGGTTTTTTATTTTGCAAAAACTGACGGAAGGTCGGCGCACAATCGCTTTAACCAAACAAATTCAGTTGCCTTTTCCGAAGAAAACGGGTCGTGTCCAGTTTCGGGAAAGCATGGTTAGGCATGTATTTCTGGATGGCAATCTCGTGAAACTGCCGGATCTGTTCGGCATACTTGCCCTCGCCCGACATCCGGGTTCCAAACCGCGAATCGTTCAACTGTCCGCCGTGGCACTCACGAATCTGATTCAGCACTTTGTCGGCCCGATCCGGGTAATTTTTGCGAATCCAGTCTTCAAACAAAGGCCCAATGGCGCCATTCAGGCGCACAATGGTGTATCCCGCACACGATGCCCCGTGTCGGGAAGCCGCTTCGATCAGCTTCGGAATCTCCTGATCGGTCAGACCGGGAATAATCGGCGCCGTCATCACGCCCACCGGAATACCGGCTTTGGTGAGTTCAGCCACGACCTGTAACCGTCGTTTGGCCGTCACCGTCCGGGGTTCCATCGCCTGACGTAATTTATCATCTAGGGTTGTAATGGTGATCAAAACCATCACGAGATTCTGGGCCGCCATCTGCTGCAACAGGTCTATATCCCGCAAGATGAGCGCATTTTTCGTAATGATGCTGACCGGATTTCGGTACATCAGGCACAGCTCCAGAATCCGGCGGGTCAATTGAAACCGACGTTCAGCGGGCTGGTAGCAATCCGTATTGCCAGACAAATGAATGACTTCCGGCTCGTAATTTTTCGAGAGGAACTCCTTTTCCAGCAAGACCGGTGCATTTTTTTTGACCATGATCTTGCTCTCGAAATCAAGCCCCGCCGAAAAACCCCAAAACTCGTGCGAGTTCCGGGCATAGCAGTAAATACAGCCGTGTTCGCAACCCATATACGGGTTTACCGAAGCAATAAAACCGATGTCCGGGCTATTGGGTCGGCTGACAATCTGTTTGGGGTTTTCTTCAAAAAATTGCGTTCGAACGGTTGGCTCCGGAAAATCGTCATCGGGAACATTCTGCTCCTCGTCGGGTTCTATCCGCAAGGCCTGAAAGCGATTGGGCGCATTGAACTGGGCTCCACGCCCTTTTAAATAGTCGTTTTTCATATCCTTGAGTCTTCAGCAGTTCAGTCCGTAATAATATAAGTAAAATATATGCAACACAACTAAAATATATTTTATTTTCCTGGCTGATAATTTGTACGCCCTTGCCTGTTAATTTTTCTTAAATAACCCTCTTACTTTGTCTACCTTTTTGTTTATATCGAACTTGCCGTCGATTATGAAACTTTTATTATTCTTCTTCCTTTTTATCTCCATTGCGTCGCTGGCCCAAACGCCGAAGTACATTATCGGCAAAGTACTGGATCAGGAAACGGGCCGGGGTGTAACCAACGCCAGCGTCATCAACAAACGTTCGCTGGCCGTCGGACGCACCAATCAGATTGGTAATTATTACCTCCAGGTGAAACCGGGAGATTCGGTGGTTATCACCAGCCCCACCCACGGACGGATGGCTTTTCTGTGGGACGGAACCACGCAACAACCTGTGATGCGAATCAAGCGACAACTGGCCGATAACGTCATCGAACTGGCGGAAGTGACCGTACGGGGCAAGCAGGAAGCCGAACTCAAGCGGGAACTCGAAATCCTGCTTGCGGAACCGGAAGCCAAACGCGGGGTGTCGGGCGAACAGGTGCTCGACCGGGTGGCTTCCGGCTCGGTGATTACGCTGCTCTATGAAGCCTTCAGCAAGCGGGCCAAGTCGGATCGCAAAGCGCTGGTGTTGATGCAGGAAGACCGCCGGCACAAACTGGCATCGTACCGTTTCGATCTGGTGGCTGGCCGGGCAACCGATTTATCGGGGGATGAACTCACAAAATTTAAGGATTTCTGCCGCTTCGACGATATGTTCGTCCTGCAATCCAGCGAGTACGAATTGACTTTCGCCATTTTACAGCGATTAAAAGAATTCAAGCGGTAACTTCTGCGGGTGGGTATTGAGATTACTGGAAATTTGAAGCCATTGGACGGTAAGTAAAATCACTTACCGGAAACAAAAAAGCCATGCGGGATTTCCCTCATGGCTTTCTGATTTACTCAACGTTATGAAAAACTTTTCTTTTCGATGCAAATATATACTATTAGTTATAATATAAAATCCAAAAAGGTTAAAAAAATTTTACATGATCAATTTCTCCCTTATTACACCCTCACAATCAACCTATTAAACTGTTCACGAAAACCGACAAATCGCGGTAAAAATAAGTACTAATACTCATTATTATTCAGCCAATATAGACCCGTCGCGTATTGTAAGCTTCCGGTCAGCCATGTTGGCCAACAAATCGTTATGCGTTACAATCACGAATGTCTGTCCCAACTCATCCCGCAGCCGAAAAAAGAGCTTGTGCAGTTCTTCGGCATTGTGCGAATCGAGGTTGCCACTGGGTTCGTCGGCAAAAATAATGGCGGGGGTATTGATTAGCGCCCGGGCTACAGCCGTCCGTTGTTGCTCCCCTCCTGATAATTGAGACGGTAAATGGTGCTTCCGGTCACTCACTCCCAGAATATTTAATAATTCTTCGGCTCGCTCCCTCACCTTTTTGTCCTCATGCCCAGCAATATAGCCGGGCAAACAGACATTTTCCAGGGCCGAAAATTCGGCCAGCAGGTTGTGAAACTGGAACACAAAACCAATCCGTTCATTCCGAAACCGGGCCATTTCTTTTTCATTCAGGCTAAAAACATTTTTTTCAGCCAGCGTTACCTGGCCGGAGTCGGGCCGGTCGAGCGTACCCAGAATGTGGAGAAGCGTACTTTTGCCGGCTCCGGAAGCGCCGACAATCGAGACAATCTCGCCGGCTTGAATACTCAAATTAATTCCTTTCAAAACGGGCAAATCGCCGTGGGAACGAGTCAGGTCAACAGCTTTCAGAAGCGGTTCCATAAGAGAATGATTGATGTCAGATTTACCGTTTCTGGTGTAGTGCAACGAAGTTCATATCACATGTAAATTGAAACTCACGACCCGAAACTCAGAACTATAACAGATTAATTTGTTAAGTTTACCGCGAAAATAGCTTTTTTTTCACCATTCCTTGTTTCGCTCAATATGAACATTCACGAGTACCAGGGTAAAGAGATATTAAAAAACTACGGTGTCCGTGTTCAGGAAGGGATCGTAGCCGAATCACCCGAAAAAGCCGTTGAAGCCGCCAAGCTGATCATGGCGCAAACCGGTTCCAAGTTTGTTGTAATTAAATCTCAGATCCATGCCGGCGGTCGCGGGAAAGGCAAAATCCGGGGTTCGGAACAACGCGGAGTTCAGTTGGCCAAATCCGTCGACGATGTTCGGGATATTTCGAAGAATCTGATCGGTAACGTCCTGATTACGCACCAAACCGGCCCTGAAGGCAAAAAAGTAAACAAAGTGCTGGTTGCACAGGATGTTTACTACCCGGGCGCTTCTGAACCGAAAGAATATTACATCGGTATTTTGCTGGACCGGGCAAAGGCCTGCAATGTCATCATGGCCAGCACCGAAGGCGGGATGGACATTGAGGAAGTTGCGGAACACACGCCCGAAAAAATCTTCAAGGAGTGGGTTGATCCGGCCATCGGTTTGCAACCTTTCCAGATCCGGAACATTGCTTTCGCGCTGGGTTTGCAGGGTGAAGCCTTCAAGGAAATGGTGAAATTCATCGGGTCGCTCTACAAAGCGTACACGGAAACGGATTCGTCCATGTTTGAAATCAACCCGGTTTTGAAAACGTCTGACAACAAAATTCTGGCCGTTGATGCGAAAGTCAATCTGGATGACAATGCACTGTATCGTCACCCCGATCTGATCCACCTTCGCGACATCACAGAAGAAGATCCGCTGGAAGTCGAAGCCACGGCCAATGACTTGAACTACGTCAAACTGGATGGAAACGTAGGCTGTATGGTCAACGGTGCCGGTCTGGCAATGGCGACCATGGACATCATCAAACTGTCAGGTGGTGAACCGGCCAACTTCCTGGACGTGGGGGGAGGGGCCAATGCCAAGACGGTGGAAGCCGGTTTCCGGATCATCCTGAAAGACCCGAACGTCAAAGCAATTCTGATCAACATCTTCGGCGGTATCGTTCGTTGCGACCGGGTTGCCACGGGAGTTGTAGAAGCCTACAAAGCCATCGGCGACATTAAAGTGCCGATCATCGTTCGTTTGCAAGGTACGAATGCGGAAGAAGGCGCGCGGATCATCGACGAATCCGGCCTGAAAGTGTTCTCAGCCGTTCAGTTGAAAGATGCAGCGGCACGGGTGAAGCAGGTACTGGAAGATATGGGTGAGTAAATAAGTTTCGCGGAGTTGAGCGGAGAAAAAAAAGAGTTAAGCGAAGAAGAATAAATTTCTCTGCTTAACTCTTTTTTTTTCTCCGCTCAACTCCGCGAAAAAAACCTCTTTATCTTTTGTAATACTTCATCGCGTCGGGCATTTGTTTTTCCAGATCACGAATCCGGCGCTCGTCAGATGGGTGGGTAGACAGGAATTCAGGCGGTTTTTGACCCGATCCGGCTTTCGCCATCCGACCCCAGAAATTGACGGCTTCCTGCGGATTGTAGCCCGCCATCGCCATAAAAATCAGCCCCAGTTTGTCGGCTTCGGATTCCTGCGCACGGCTGTGGGGCAGCGCACGGCCTACCTGATACGCAATCGGTAAGCCCGCTCCAACGGCCTGCAACAACAGCGCGTTGGTTTGGCTCCGCTGGTTCTGCGAAAGCGAGCCCAGCACCAACTGTCCACCCTGCATCAGACCATTCGCCAGCAAGCCTTCACTCATACGTTCGTTCCCGTGTTCGGCAATGGCGTGTGATACTTCATGGCCCATCACAGCGGCAACACCGGCTTCATTCTGGGTAAATTTCAGGATACCGGTGTAGAAGGCCACCTTCCCGCCCGGCATACACCAGGCATTCACCTGCGGACTTTCAATGAGGTTAAATTCCCACTGGAAGCCCTGAAGGCGGTCGCTGAGGTTGTTGGCGGCCATATACGACTCAACGGATTTTTGAATCCGGCTACCTACCCGTTTGATCATATCTTCCTGCCCACCGGAACGAACCACTCTACTGGTATCCAGCACTTCTTTATAGTTTGTAAAACTCAGCGGCAACATCTGCGCATTGGGAATTAATACCAGTTGATTCCGGCCCGTAAGCGGAACTTTCTGACAGGCAATGACGAGGCCAAGCAGTAACATGGCCATTATCGCTCTTTTCATGGTTGAAATATGATAGTGTTTATATTGAGACGTCAAAACTACCTATTAGAGACTGTTGAGGGCCTCACTTTGTTCATTTTTTTTGATAAGCTTGCGGTTGAGCCGTCTTTCCTGTTTAGATTTGTGCCAGCAGAAAAAGTTTAAAGCGCATGAAAATCATTGCCGTCGGGCGGAATTACGCCGAACACATCAAGGAGCTCAACAACGAACAACCCGAAGATCCGGTTATTTTCACCAAACCCGAGACGGCTATTCTGCGCCCCGGTGACCCGTTTTTTTATCCCGATTTTTCCACCGACGTTCACTACGAAGTGGAGATTCTGGTTCGGATTAGCCGGACGGGAAAAAACATCGAGCAGAAGTTTGCACACCGGTATTACGATGAAATCGGAATCGGGGTCGATTTCACAGCGCGCGATCTGCAATCGAAACTGAAAGCCAAAGGTTTACCCTGGGATTTGGCCAAAGGCTTCAACGGTTCGGCGCCCATGTCGACGTTTGTACCCAAAACGGATTTCCCGGATTTGCACAACCTGAATTTTCGGCTCGACGTCAACGGCGAAACCCGGCAGGCGGGCAATACGTCGATGATGTTGTTCCAGATTGATTACCTGATTTCCTTCGTTTCAACTTACTTCATGTTACTCCAGGGCGACATCCTTTTCACCGGAACCCCGAAAGGCGTTGGCCCCGTACACATCGGCGACAAACTGACGGCTTATATCGAAGACCGGAAAATGCTAGAATTTGATGTCAAATAGTGAATCGCCAAGGCCGAGGGATTATGGTAGAAATAGTGAGAAGTAAGCTGGTGCAATGGTTCCTTTCCGTCATTTTTCTGTTTGTTTACGCAGCAGGTTGGAGTCAAATTCGAGATAAACACATTCTGAAGGCCGTTCAACCCGGTTATTTTCTGTTTCCCATCATGCCCGGTGAAGCCAATTCGCTTTCGGGTGGTTTAGGCGATCTTCGCCCTAATCACTTTCATGCCGGCATCGACATCCGGACGGCCCAACGCGAAGGCCTGGAGGTGTATGCAGCCGCCGATGGTTACATCTCGCGGATTGCGGTTTTTACCGGCGGGTACGGCCACGTCATCTTTATCAAACACCCCAACGGCCTGACCACGGTTTATGGGCATTTGAAAACCTTAAACGATACGCTCGCTCAGTTTCTGCGGGCCGGGCAATACAAAAAGCAGTCGTTTGAGATCGATCTGCGCCCGGAACCGAACCAGTTTCCGGTGAAAAAAGGTGAAATCATTGCCTTATCGGGGAATACCGGCGGCTCCGGCGGGCCGCACTTACACTTTGAAATCCGTGACGACAAAAACAACCTGCTAAACCCCTTGCTGTTTGGTTTTCAGGAAATTGAAGACGAACTACCGCCTTTTTTTGAACGGATTGCGCTCCAGCCTTTAACCCCGTCGTCCCGCGTGAACGGACAAGCGGGTCGGCTAGCCCTCACTCCCATCCGTCGACCCAACGGCGATTGGGTGTTGACGCAACCGATTTCGGCGTCCGGTCTGCTGGGCCTGGAAGTGCTGGCGCACGACCGCACGTCGGGCTCACCCTTCAAAAACGGATTGACCTGCATTGAAATTCAGTTGGATAACCGGGAAGTATTCGCCTACAACATGAATAACTTCCCGAACGAGGAAACCCGGCTGATCAACCTGCATATGAACTACGGTATCGAGCAGTTGACGGGCCAGCGTTTTCACCGCTGTTACATCGCGGATGGCAATACGCTGGATTTGTACCGGTTTGATCAGACACGCGGCAAATTACCGCTATTTGACGGTCAACCTCATGAAGTAACCATAACGTTATACGACTGCACCCAGCATACAACCACACTCCGGTTTACGGTCAATCCCGAAGCCGAAAATTCGGCCATTGGCAAACTGACCCCGAGCAAATTACCCACCGCGCTGTTCAGTTCGGTGGAAGAAAATACCCTGATCATTCGGGCGCGGAATTTTCCAACGGCGACGGCTCCGACGGCTCAGGTATACCTGAGCGGTGCCACGCTGGAACTCCCCTCGCAGTATGTCCGGGCCAATGAAGCGTACTACGTCATTGATTTACAGAAACATCTGCCGGATTCTGTTCAGATTGGCAAAACCGTACTGCCCCTGAATTTTAAAAAACGGATTCTTCCAGGACAAGCCAGTACTTACACGGATTCGGCAATTACCGTTACCTTCCCGTCCGAAAGTTTGTACGACACCCTTCATCTGGCGGTTTCGCATGGCGGTAACCGGGTGTCGATCAACCAGGGAACGATTCCGTTGAAGGATTTTTTCGAGGTCAGTTTTCTGCCGACCGAACCGCTGGAAAATTCCGGAAAAACCCACATGTATCTCGTGAACGGGAACCGCAAGTCGTACGTCGGCGGTTTCTGGAAAGACAACCGGTTCATTTTCAAGGCCCGCCAGTTTGGTACCTTTCAATTGTTGACGGATCTAAAACCCCCGGTCGTAAAGATTTTACGCAAAGATTACAACGCGATTGTCGCCACGGTCAAGGACGATTTATCGGGGCTGGACACCATCCGGGCGTTGGTAAACGGCGAATGGATTCTGATGCAATACGACTATAAACGAGCGTTGATCTGGTCCGACAAGTTCGACCCGACCAAGCCGTTTGAAGGCACGCTGGTGCTGGAAGTGACGGACCGGGCGGGCAATCTGACGACTGTAACGGCCCAACTTCCACCGGCCCCCCGACCAATGGTGGTGGATTCAGCGGCTGTGTTGGAGAAGGAAAATTAGGGTTTGGCAGACAATGTGCATTTTTTGCCGTTACTTGCCAATCCGAAGACTGTAAACCTAAAAACTATGGCTCTCCAAATCGGCGACGCGGCACCCGACTTCGAAACCCGCGATCAGAATGGCAACCCCGTCCGTCTGTCGGATTTCCGGGGCAAAAAAGTCGTTCTGTATTTTTATCCCAAAGACGACACGCCCGGTTGTACGGCGGAAGCCTGCAACCTCCGCGACAATTACCATTACCTGTTGAAAGCCGGTTATGAAGTGCTTGGTGTGAGTGTCGATGATGAAAAGTCGCACCAGAAGTTTATCAAAAAGCACAACCTGCCGTTTGCACTGCTGGCCGATACCGATCAAAAACTGGTGACGGCTTATGACGTCTGGCACGAAAAATCGATGTATGGCCGCAAATTCATGGGCATCGTCCGGACTACTTTCGTGATCGACGAAAACGGGATGATTTCGGACATCATTACCAAAGTCGATAACGAGAATCACACCGAGCAGATTTTAAAATAGAAGTGAGACTATAGACAAGAGAGTAGAGACTTTCACTGTCTTTATTCTCTTGTCTCAACTCTTTTACCTGAACATGGAAATCGAACAATTACAACACATTGCCACGCAGGTCCGGCGCGATATTGTCCGGATGGTACACGCTGTCAATTCCGGTCACCCGGGTGGTTCGCTGGGCTGCACCGATCTTTTGGTCGCCCTGTATTTCGACGTCATGCGCCTGAAACGCGACGAGCAGGGCGCGGCAATTTTTGACATGAATGCCACCGACGAAGACGTTTTTTTCCTGTCGAATGGCCACATCTCCCCGGTTTTTTACAGCGTTCTGGCGCGGTCGGGTTACTTCCCGGTTTCGGAACTGGCCACGTTCCGCAAGCTGGACAGCCGCTTGCAGGGACACCCGGCCACGGCGGAGCACCTGCCTGGCATTCGGATCGCGTCCGGTTCACTGGGTCAGGGTTTGTCGGTGGCCTGCGGGGCGGCTTTTGCCAAACGGCTGAACGGCGACGACAAACACGTGTATGTGCTGATGGGCGATGGGGAGCAGCAGGAAGGCCAGGTTTGGGAAGCCGCTACGTTTGCGCCCCACCACAAACTCGGCAACCTGACGGCCATCATCGACTTCAATGGACAGCAAATCGACGGGCCGACCAAGCTGGTGATGGACAACCGGGATCTGGGTGCCAAATACCGGGCTTTCGGCTGGAACGTCACTGAGATGAACGGCAATGACATGAGCGACATCATCAAAACCCTAAAAGAGTCGAAGACGGATGCTGAAGTGCCGACCCTGATTCTGATGAAAACCGAAATGGGCTACGGTGTCGATTTCATGATGGGAAGCCACAAATGGCACGGTGTTGCGCCCAACGACGCGCAACTGGCCACCGCCCTGAACCAACTCGTCATCACGGCAGGATCAGCCGATTATTGAGCATGAAGATCAAACGCCTGGTCATCGAAAATTTCAAATCCATCGAACGGATTGAGCTCATCGAGCCCAATCCGTTCACGGTATTCGTCGGCCCTAATGGGTCGGGGAAATCGAATATTTTTGAGGCTTTGGAGTATGTGAATTTATCTTCCAAAAGTTTAAGTAATGAGGTTGATGAGTTATTTGGAGGGGATAACGTCTTTTTAAATCGTAATTTAAGAAAAGATAAAAGACAAATAGAATTTACATGTCAGTTCGAATCGTTTGAAAGTATTTTTAGAAAAACATATAACAAAGAAACTACATCCTTTATTTCCAATGAGGGATTTAGTAAGTTAGTTATACCTACTGAAAAAGTTTTTAGCGTTAACAATACACGCGAGAAAGATATACTAATCAGATCAAAAAATTTTCACTATCAATCTGAATATAACAATAACTCTTTGAATAGAGAGGAAATTGTAACATTTGATTATATACAATTTTTTGATAAATTCTCAAGAGTTTTTATCTCAAATAGTAGATATGAAAAGCAAATTAGAGATAGTAGTTTAAGACTTTCATTATCAGCCAACAATTTAGAGAAAGTCCTTCGACGGCTTCTAAACGATCCAATCATTAATGAAGAGTTTCAAAATTGGTTATCATTATTTATACCAAGTTTCGCAAAAGTAGAAGTACACACTGATGAATTAACTGGAAGTGACAATTTATTGTTTTACGAAGGAAGTTCTACAAAACCTTTTACAAAATCTTTAATTTCAGATGGCACATACAACATTCTTTGTCTACTTACTGCTATCTATCAAAGCTATGAGCCTCAATTTCTTTGTATTGAAGAACCAGAGAACGGTTTGCATCCTCAAGTCTTGATGACTTTGGTTGATTTAATTCGTCAACAATGCAAAGAAAAAGGTCATTATATCTGGCTCAATACGCATTCTGAATCACTAGTGCGTATGTTGACTGCGAAGGAGATAATTCTGGTCGATAAGCGAGGTGGAGCTACTCAAATCAAACAGGTTGATGATCGAAATTTATATGACATTCCAACTGATGAAGCCTGGTTAACCGGTGCCTTGGGAGGAGGCTTGCCCTGGTGAGAATCGGTATCATTGTCGAAGGTTTTTCTGAGCGAATCGTCTTGAAATCGCCAGCTTTTACTGATCTTTTACAACGCAACAGCTTGGAACTAGTCAGTGATGTTGTAAACCTCAAGGGCAAAGGCAATCTTAACACGCAACGTATGCAAAGCCAAGTTCAATTGCTTCGTGATTTGGGAGCTGAAACGATTCTTGTTTTGCGTGATTTAGATGACATGCCTTGCATCACATCGGCCAAGCAGGAAGTTTACCAAGCAGCCGATGTAAAAATTTGTATAGCGGTGAAGGAATTGGAAGCTTGGTTCTTAGCGGATTCGAAAACGCTGTCAAACGTATTTCGTACCAATTTTTATTTCGACAAACCCGAAGAAGAAGCAAATCCTTCTTATACGCTTTCACAGTTAAGCTTGAATTATACGAACCGGGGGGCGAGCGACAAAAAATTGTTTGCAATGACGATGAACCGAAATGGCTTCTCCATCGAAAATGCCGCCAACCACCCCCATTGCCCGAGTGCGAATTACTTTTTAACTAAATTGCAATCGCTTAGACCATGAAGAAATACACCTATACCGAAAAAAAAGACACCCGCTCCGGTTTTGGTGCGGGCATCCTTGAACTGGGCCGCACCAATCCGAACGTCGTCGCCCTGACCGCCGATCTGGCCGGGTCGCTCAAACTGGAAGGTTTTATCAAGGAATTTCCGGAACGCTACGTACAGTGCGGAATTTCGGAGGCCAACATGATCGGCGTTTCGGCGGGGTTGACCATTGGCGGAAAGATTCCGTTTGCTACGACTTTCGCCAACTTTGCCACCGGTCGGGTGTATGACCAGATTCGGCAGTCGGTTTGTTATTCGAACAAAAACGTCAAAATCTGTGCTTCCCACGCTGGTTTGACGCTGGGCGAAGACGGCGCAACGCACCAGATACTGGAAGATATCGGCATGATGAAAATGTTGCCGAACATGACGGTTATCAACCCCTGCGACTTCAACCAGACCAAAGCCGCCACCATCGCCATTGCCGAGCACGAAGGCCCGGTTTACCTGCGGTTTGGCCGCCCGGTGGTGCCGATTTTCACCCCTGCCGATCAGAAATTCGAAATCGGGAAAGCCATTGTGCTGAATGAGGGACCGGATGTTTCCATTTTTGCGACGGGTCACCTGGTTTGGGAAGCCATCAAAGCCGGTGAAATGCTGGCCGAACAAGGAATTGAAGCCGACATTATCAATATTCACACCATAAAACCGTTTGATGAAGAGGCCGTTCTGGCTTCCGTTCGCAAAACCCGGTGTGCGGTTTCGGCCGAAGAACACCAGTTGAACGGCGGTTTGGGCGACAGTGTCGCGCAGACTTTGTCCCGCAACTATCCCGTTCCGCTCGAAATGATTGGCGTACACGACAGTTTCGGAGAAAGTGGCACGCCCGACCAGTTGATGCAGAAATACGGCCTGACCGCCGGGAAAATTGTTGAAGCCGCCAAACGAGCCATAGAAAGAAGAGTCGTTTAAAGTTTAAAGTTTAAGTTTAAAGATGAACCGGAAAGCGATTCCGATTTACACTTTGAACCTTAAACCTTTGAACCTTAAACTTTAAACCAGCGTATGACTGACGAGGAACTCCTGCAAAAATACCGCGATCCGCAAAGCCGGAATTATGCCTTTAACCTGATGGTGCGCCAGTATCAGCAGAAAATTTACTGGCATATCCGGAAGATGGTGATCGACCACGATGATGCGGATGATCTGGTGCAGGAGACGTTTATCAAAGTCTGGAATTCGTTGGAGAACTTCCGGGGCGATTCGCAGTTGTATACCTGGATTTACCGGATTGCGACGAACGAATGTTTGAATTTTTTGAATAAAAAACGCCGTCGATTTTTCCTGCCCATTGGCGATGTAGAAGGCGAATTGATGGAGAAGCTGGAAAGCAATTCGGACTATGTGACCTCCGGCAATGACCCGTCTGGCGAAGAAATTCAGATGAAGTTACAAAAAGCGTTGCTAAAATTACCTGACAAACAACGCCTTGTCTTCAACATGAAGTATTTCGATGATATGAAATATGAAGAAATTTCCGAAATTACGGGAACGTCGGTGGGTGCCCTGAAAGCATCGTATCACCTGGCGGTTAAAAAAATTGAAGATTATCTGAATACCAATTAAACCCGATACAGGCTTGCTTGTCAAACCGTTGTGCCTTTAAGACAATGGAACCGAAAAAACCAATACGACTTGACGAATTAGACCGGCAGAATCCGCTGCGGCAACTGCCGTTTACGACGCCGGACGGCTACTTCGATACGCTCCCGACCCGGATACAGGCCGAAACCGCCCGCCGGTCACACCGTTTCACGATCAGTTGGTCGTGGCAGCGCTCCCTGTCTACGCTGGCCGGGGCCGGTTTTGTGGCGGCTTTGGTATGGTTTACGTACCCGGAAAAGCAGGATTCGCTGGAACCCGAACTGTTGAGCAAAGTGAGCACCGAATCAGTGGTAGATTATTTGCAGGATCAGGATATCTATCTGGAAGATTATTCAGACCTGATCAAAACCCATGATATGCCCAATGATTCGACGCTGATTCATGAATTGCACGTTTCGCCGGAATCCATCCAACAACTGATTGAAGAAGACGGAACTGCAGCCATTTGATTATGATCGATCGTTTATTTTTAACCATTCCTATGAAATCGTTCACCCGCTTACTGATTTTGTTCTTTGGCTTGCTGCTGACTTTACCGGCTGCCGCACAAAATCAGGATCGTCAGAAAATAGAAAGTGCTAAAATCGGGCTGATTACCAACCGCTTGAATTTAACTACGGAGCAGGCTCCCCAATTCTGGCCCATCTACAACGAATACAGCGACCGGCGGAGGGATATTTCCCGGCAACTGCGCAAATCGAGCAAGCCCGGTGGCAACGAAGCGATCAGCGAGTTGAACGAATCCGTCGAACTCAAACAGAAGCTGGTTGATCTGGAAAAAGAATACAACGCCAAATTTTTGCGCGTGATTACGGCTCAACAGCTTCAGGAGCTTCACAATACCGAGCGGATGTTCAATAAAATGCTGATCGACCGGGTCAGTAACCCCAATTAATATTTGTTGTGCCTTGCACGACGCACTCTTTGCTATACTACAACTACGACAAGCCCGACCAGATTGGCCGGGCGTTGTGTTTTCTAGTCGACAAAATACATGTCGATCCTTCCCTTGTTTTTCGCATCGATTTTGCCCCGGTGCTGACACTGAAAATGATCTTTGATGTGTTCGTAGGTCGTGCCCGACACATTTACTTTCCCTACCTCGCCGTGCTGCTCCATGCGGGCGGCCGTGTTGACGGTATCCCCCCATATGTCGTAGGCGAATTTTTTAAGCCCGACAATCCCGGCCACGACGGAGCCGGAATGAATCCCGATCCGAAAATCGAAAAAGGGTAGATTGGTGGCCTCCCGTTCGGTTCGGGTCTGTTCCATAAAGGCGCGAATTTCCAGCGCGGCTTTTACCACTTCCCGCGCATTGTCGGCGTAAGGCACCGGCAAACCGCCAGCGCACAGGTACGCATCGCCAATGGTTTTGATTTTCTCGATGCGGTATTTGCTGATGATGTTGTCGAACGACCGAAAGTAAAAGTCAATCTGATTCACCAGGGCTTCGGGTGTCATGTCTTCACCATGTGCCGTAAAATTCTGAATATCAATAAACAACACCGTTACTAAATCAAAAAAGTGCGGAGTCGACTTGCCATTTTGCATAATCTCCTCGGCTATTTCGGACGGCAGGATATTCAGCAACAACTCGTCGGATCGCTTTTTTTCCGCTTCAATCTGCTGGTTTTTTGCCTGAAGCTGGTTCAATGCAGTATTCTTTCCATTCTCGAAAACCAGCACAATGATGAAGCAAATGATGATCAATCCAATCAGACTGCTGGCATTGAAACTCAACTCCCAGGACGTATCGTAGTACATCTCCATCACGGTCCCATTAGCGGCCAGTATCCACAAAGTAAGAGAAAACAGACAGTTGTAAATCAGGCAAATAACCGCATTTCGTTGCCCGGCAACCAGTAGAATCACCATCGGGGAAGAAATGAGCCACGGATGCGCTGGTGAATACGCTCCTCCGCTGAAGAGAATAATGCTGTGAACCGTGATGGCACCCACGATGCTATAGCCATTGGCCACCCACTGAAAAGGCCGGGTCCGCAGTTGGTACAGCAAAACGAAATACAAAATGCCGAACACAAACATGCCGATGACGCCCGGTATAAACGAAAACCGGATGGAATCCAGGGAGTAATAAAAGGCAAAGACTCCGGTAATGAAACAGGTGTAAGCCAGCAGTTTATACCGACGTAAGGTGATTTCGTCGGAAAAGGCTTCGGGAGGAATAAATCCGTAGATGTAGTCCTGGAGTCGCTTCATCATGGCTTACCGAAACAAGTAGTAACAAATCACGTAGGCCAGCCAGATCCAGGCACCCTGAGCCAGCCCCAGGCCAATGGCATCAGACCAGCCCGATCGGTTGTTGATTCGCCGGAAAAAAACCGGCAACAACGTGCAGATGACACCCTCTCCCACGATAATGTATAACGGAGCACTTCCAATCATCTGGCAATGTACATAATACCACCAGCCCGCATCTTTAGCCCAGTGTTCCATGAGCGGAATGATCGACAAACCCAGCAAGGCTGCTGCCAAAACCGCCAGTCCCATCGGCTTCCAGGTGCTGATGAGCCAGCCCAGATAACCGATCTGAACCAGAATAACGGCCCAGGCAAACGGCATGTACAGCGGTGATCGGATGAGCATGGGTTCATTGTTTGGGTAAATCAACGTCCCCGTTGCATCCACCAGCCACCAGTCTGCCAGCAGTTCGCCAACGCCCGCAATCAGACCGAAGAGCAGCAGTTTCCGCAGAAACAGATCGTGATAGAACCAGGCAAACAAAACCAGAACCGCGTAGGTACCATAGGCCAGCCAGGCCGCCGACTGCCAGCCCAGTTGATAGCGGTCGCTGACGATGCCGATGCCCAGTACCAGGCCCAGCGTTAGCAGAATGAAATAGGTTCGGATGCGTTGGTGATGTCGGGTAACCGGTAGCGAAATCATAGAAAAGGTCGTTTGACCACGACTTTCATTTTTTGAAAAATAGCGTTTGCGGTGGCCACCGTCTGCACGGTTTTGGGCACGTCGGAATGCCATTTCAACCCTTTCCGGTACCGGATTTTATCGAGCCACCGGAATGGTAACAACAGGAACGGTTCGTGCAAATCCCAGAGTGTACACAACGGAGCGTTTGAACCGGAACGCTTGATGATGTTGTTGACGGCCCGCCGGGCGGCTTCGTTGGCCCCCTCCATCGAAGCCAGATCGGTGAAGGTTTTAACGTAGTCGGAAGCCAGAAACAGATTGGGAATTTCGGTATAAGAATTGGGGCGCAAATCCCAGGTATTCGTCAAGTTCACCAATAGTTTTTCGGTATTCTGCACTGCGATGCCATTTTTTTCGACGATATCCGAATCGATGTAATACGTCACCAAACGGTCATCGTGCAGGAGAACCTTTCCCTCGACGTTGAAACTTTTCTTCAATTGGGCCCAGACTTCGTCTTTAATTTCGGCGAAGGTGCATTGCTGAGCGGTTTTGCCGTACAGAATCCCCGGTGTTTCCCAGTCCGAGACATCGACCGACAAAACGGTTTTCACCGTGCCGTCGCCATAACCGCTGACCTCGAAATCGCCCCAGAACTGGAGCTGGGAAATCGCCGTCAGCGCCCAGGGTGTATCGACGCAGATGATATGGCCGTCGATGATGTCCACCTGATCGGATAAATAAAACTGAATCCCGTTCATCCAGTCGACGTTGTTGGCCAGCGTTCGGATATTATCCAGGCAAGCATCCTTGTACAGCATGTTCTCGTTCACGAGCGGAGCCATCGCTTCGACCGGCATGGCCGAAATGTAGTAATCGCCCTGAACGG
The DNA here is from genome assembly GCF_051857545.1 of Larkinella fluvii. Lineage (NCBI taxonomy): Bacteria > Pseudomonadati > Bacteroidota > Cytophagia > Cytophagales > Spirosomataceae > Larkinella > Larkinella fluvii. Next base: position 233,749 of record NZ_JBPZHB010000009.1, read on the forward strand.
TTTTCCGATTACCATCTGCATCCTCAACAACGACGCCCGTGATGGTCTTTTTGTCGCAAAGAAATTCAACGGTCTCCTGCCCTTTTTCGTAGTATACCCCTCTTTGCACGAGGTAATCATACCATGGATTGAGCCACACGTCATTGGTCGGGCCGTTGAGAACGCGGTCGACCTGAATTTCCGGATTCAGCAAATCGAACACGAGTTGAATCAGAATATCGCCCCCGGTTTTCGTACTGGCTTTGCGGGCTTTTGCGGCCACCAACGTCCGGGTCAACCCGTTCACAAACAGGGCTTTATAAGCATCGCTATGATCGTCTGCTTCCGTAAACTCCCACCAGCCAATGCTTTCGTAGTCGTCCAGCCGACGGGTTTTACAACTCGTCATGAGTTGCCAGAGCTTGTGCGCCATCAGCTTCGACTCGCCCGGTTTCAGGCCCGTATGGGTCTTGAAGATGTCATCGTAGATCACTTCCAGATCAGCGAGCGAGGTTGGAAATTTGCTCAGGGCGATGATGGGCGCCTGATCGAACCGGGCCATCATCATTTTGTTGCTCTGCACCAGGTTATCAAACACCCCCCGCTTGTTGGCTTTCCCGGTTTTCGGGTTTTTGAAGGGAATCCGCTTCATGGTGTCGGTAATGTGCCGGTAGAATCCGGGAAAAAACCGGAAACCGTGTTCGCCGGGAAGCGGCAGTCGCCCCCCGCTGGCACTGCCGGGGACATTCACGCTACGGGCCTTTCCGCCCACATAGTCGGGTTTCTTTTCATATACTTCAACCGCAAATCCCCGTTCGATCAATTCATGGGCCGCACTCATACCGGCTACTCCTCCGCCGAGAATAACTACCTTTGGACTCATAGCTTTACAATAATTTGGGTTTAGGGAAAGCGGGTAGTATATAAATTGGAAAAAAACCAATTTATACTTAAAATAGGTCCTCCGCAATAAGATAATTAAAATATTACCGTTTGCCTACTAATAGTCACTTGTAATGAATATTCAGACAGATGTTGACAACCGTACCAATTTGTAGTACGTTTGATTTATCACCCGTTATTAGCCTGTATTCGATGAATCTGCGGAAAGCCGAGGAGTTTATCCTTGCTAAATTGAAGCGCGATCTTTCGCCCACCCTGTATTACCACGGTCTTCATCATACCCTGGATGTGGTTGATGCGGTTTCTAAACTGGCACAGGCAGAGGATGTTACCGACACGGAATCGCTGACGTTATTGCGAACGGCCGCGCTCTACCATGACTGCGGTTTTATCACCACCTACCAGGGCCACGAGGCTGAAGGGTGCCGCTACGCGCGCGAAACACTCCCGCAGTTTGGCTACCTTCCCGAGCAAATCGAGCAGATTTGCGGCATGATTATGGCAACCAAAATACCACAAAATCCGCAGAATCTGTTCGAGGAAATTCTATGTGATGCGGATCTGGATTACCTGGGCCGTGCGGACTTCGACCCGATTGCCAGCTCGCTTTTTGAAGAATTGAAAGAGCGAAATTTTATTCGCGACGAAGCCGCCTGGAACCGGATTCAGGTCAGTTTTCTGGAAAGCCACCACTACTGGACCAAAACCGCTACGGCTTTACGGCAGGTCAACAAGCAGGAACGATTGAGCAACTTGAAAGAAATTGTCAGCCATTATTCGGTATGACCGACATGGTTTGAATTTTCTCATTTTGCAACCGGATTCGTTGACACAGAATGCGCATCATGTTCCGCAGCACTTCCTCACGTTCTTCCATGAGGTCGTAAAAATCTTCGTGGTCGATCCGGAACAGCAGCACATCGGAAGCTACAACCGCCGAGGCTGATCTCGGTTCGGTGTCGAGCAAAGCCAGTTCACCGAACACATCGCCCCTTCCGAATTGCGCCAACCGCTGCTGGCGGTCAAAAATATCGACCGTTCCCGAATAAATCACGAACATACAGTTCCCGATATCGCCTTTCTGAAAAATCGTCTGACCATCCTGGTACGTGACTTCTTTCATGATAGGCGCTATCGTACTCAAAATATTTTCTGGCGTATCGGCAAAGAGACGGGTATTTTTCAAAACAATAACCCGCTCAAAATCAGAAATGTGGGCTTCTGTTGGTTTCATGTGTTGACTTGCTAACGTAGGATGATCGGCCAGCAATCGCTGGTACCATTCGGGGTGATTTTCCTTCACAACCTGCAAAACGCCATCGGCGCTTTCCCGCAGCAATTGAATCGGATGGTTGATATACAAACCCAACAAACGGGTGTTTGCCAGCGAGCGTGAGGTCCACCGTCGCAGGGCGACACTGATCGTCCAGGCAGAAAACATGGTTTCTCCCTGGTGCAAAATGTAGGTTAACAAGGGCTCCTGCGAATGAAAAGGCTCCAGTTGCGCATCGACCAGGCGGACTTTTTCGGCCACCGGCACATCGTCGAGCAGGGCCTGTAGGCACTGGTATACTACCCGGGGAATCAGATTGTCGAGCATCTCCAGCGCATTCGCCCGTCGTTCCCGCGAGGCATGGTCAATTCCCGTCCGAACGCTGGCAATCACGTCGCGATCGTACAGTTGCATGAGCAGAAAGAAAATCCGCTGCAAGAGCAGACCGATTTCATAATCAAGACAAGCCAGCAGTTCTTTGTCATTTTTGTGGAGACTTCCGTGGAGCAACCGTTGCGCCAGTTTCAGTTCTTCCTGTAAAACCGGGTAGTATATTTCCGATTTGGTAGCGACGCTTTCCAGATGACTCAACGCCCGCAAAGCGGCCAGCCGAACCGTCAAGTCGGGTTTACCGACGAGGGTAGTCAATACGTGATGGCTTTCAGGAACTTTGATTTTTGCACAAACTGACGCGATCCGGCGAATCAGCAGGGTGTCGGATGACGCCAGAACGGCCTCTTCCAGAAACGGAACAGCCGCCGTTTGCATATCGCTCAGGCTGCGGGCAGCGGTTCGCCAGTAGAGTTTGTCGGACAACAGGTTGACGAGTTGGCGGGTCAAACCGGCATTTTGCATGACGCCAGCCGTTCGAATGGCGGCATTAACGATGGCGGAATCGCTGCTTTTTAAGGAAGTGGTAACCAGGTCGCTGCGCTGTTGCAGTTGAAGCCCCCGGATGACCTCCAAAACCGCCATTCGGTCGGCCGGATCGTTCGATGTACTCAACTGATCCAGACTTTCGGTAGCTGGTTTCGTATACGGGCGGTTTTTCCAACTTCCCAGAATGGCACCTTTGCGGATCGTCAACTCCGGGTGGTGCAGCAAATCCGCTACCGCTTTCGCATCGGCTTTGGGCAATCCCGCGTATAACCGACTGGCCAACGCCCGGATTACCGGTTCGGGATCGTGAATAGCCAGACGGTAAACAAGCGGGGCGTCAACGGGAAATTTCAAGTCGATAAATGATTCCAGCGCAAACCGGCGAACCGGTAATTCGGCATGATTGAGGAGCATTACCGATGCATCCGACAGTTTTTCCGGGTGGTGCGTTTTCAGCCAGTTCATGGCGTTGATGACTTCCTCGACCCGCGCGCTTTCCAGATTCGTCAGCACCAGATTCAACACCTCTTCGGGTGCGGCCAGTTCGTTCGTTTCCAGGAACCGCCGGCTCAAAGCCGACTTCAGTTCGTTCAGGTAGTTCTGATACGTCCGTCGGAGCAGCAGGAAAGCGACCAGCGTTCCGATGCCCATCCAGACAAACAGCACCCATTCGTTCAATTCCGGATAGGCATGAAACGCGTAGATCATGACCCCGGCCAGGGCCATCCCGAGCGGTTCGTAATACCCTTTGACGAGCGTGTGGCCGTGCAAGCGTTGCTGGGTTGTCAGCGGCTGGAAAAGCACCAGAAAAACCGGATCGAACAACGAACGGCGCATGACTTCGAACGTCAGATAGAGCGCACAGTAGTACAATAGCCAGGTCGGTTCACTCACATCCAGCACCCAGACAATCCAGAATACGATTACGCCCACCAGGGCGGTTATCGGCAATAATTGCAGCGAACGCCGAATACCGAGTCGGTCGAGCGCCTGTCCCGAGATGATCACCTTCACGACCATAGCGATCAAGTACGTCAGCGCCAGGACCTTACTCAGGTATTGCAGCAACGAGGTGGTCGAGTGAATTTTGTATTTGACGTTGATAAAAAAAGCATATTCCACGCTGGCGGCAACCGTAGCCACCGCCACCAGACTCAAACACATCGAGGTAATCAGACGGCTGTTGCCGAATAAATGCTCGACAATCAGCGACTGATTGGGTTGACGAACCCGCGAAGAACCGTGCGTTGCGTGAACATCGTGGGAATGATAGGTGAGCCGCAGGATGTAGATGGCCGCCAGAAAGGAGCCGAAAGCCACAATCAGCAGGAAAAACATGTCGGTATGGGCGTGAACCAGGGCAGCCAGAATGGCACCCATTGCTTTGGCGGGCATATCACCCGAACTGATGACACTGAACAACCGCTTGCTTTGCCGGACATCGAACACCACCGCCGAAACGCCCCAGAACTCCAGATTCGTGAGCAGATAGATCATCCGGAAACCGACCATGATGGCAATGGACGACCACACAGAATGCCCCGCCAGAACGAGCACATCGATGATGAATGTCAGGATGATAACCGCCCACAGAACCCGGACGGCCAGCGTTCTAAGGGCCAGAAGATGCTCGTAATGTGCGTACAATTTCCCGACAATCATCATCGCAATCGCGGAACCGATGTAGGCGATAGGCAGACTGGTTTCGGGGTGATTTTCAAGCAAAATGACGTTCGCCGAAACGTAAACCAGGATCGTCCCAATGCCGAGAAAAAAGTTGTGTAAGAAAAATAACCAGACTGTTCGAACTTCATGATGGCGTACACCAATCGAACGGTAGAACTTTTGAGCTGGCGACATGCCGGTTTTAAAACTTGCTAATGATAATCAATAATACTGCTTTTCCGCCATTCTGCCTACTTTTACACGACAATTTGCAATTTGATCATGGTATCGCAACAATCCAATAAACCATACCAGCCCCGGAACCCCATACGCATCGTTACGGCGGCTTCTTTGTTCGACGGCCACGATGCCGCCATCAACCTCATGCGCCGGATCATGCAGGCATCCGGTGCCGAAGTGATCCATTTGGGTCACAACCGGTCGGTGGCCGAGATCGTCGACTGCGCCATTCAGGAGGATGTGCAGGGCATTGCCGTTACGTCGTACCAGGGTGGACATGTCGAATTTTTCAAGTATATGGTGGATTTACTTCGGGAACGAAAAGCAACTCATATAAAGGTATTTGGCGGTGGCGGTGGCACCATTTTACCCGCCGAAATAGACGAGTTGCACCACTACGGCGTTACCCGATTGTATTCCCCGGACGATGGGCGAACGATGGGGTTGCAGGGCATGATAAACGACTTGCTGCAACATTGTGACCACCCGACCGGAACGGCCGACCACCTGGCAAAGCTGAACGGTCAACTGGCTTCACTCGCCCAAACCAAAGATGTGAACCTGATCGGGGAATTGATTTCAGTGGCGGAAAATGAACCAGCATCCTACGAAAAAATCGACCGGTCGTTTCCACAAACCGATCGCGGTTTTGTCCCGGTTTTGGGGATTACCGGAACCGGTGGCGCGGGTAAATCGTCTTTGGTCGATGAACTCGTTCGGCGGTTTCTGCTGACGATTCCCGACAAAACCATCGCCATTATTTCCGTCGATCCATCGAAACGCAAAACCGGGGGTGCCTTGCTGGGCGACCGCATCCGGATGAATGCGATTCATCCCGATCTGGCGGCTGGCCGGGTGTATATGCGTTCCCTGGCGACCCGGCAGGCCAATCTGGCGCTCAGTAAACACGTTCAGGATGCGATTGAAATCTGCCAGCGGGCTCAATTTGACCTGATCATCATCGAAACCTCCGGCATCGGGCAGTCGGATACGGAAATCACCGAGCACTCGGACGTCAGTCTGTATGTCATGACGTCTGAATACGGCGCAGCCACCCAACTGGAAAAAATTGACATGCTCGATTTTGCCGACGTCATCGCCATCAATAAGTTCGACAAACGCGGGTCGTTGGACGCGATGCGGGATGTTCGCAAACAATACCGCCGAAATCACGCAGTTACCGATCCCGGCATTTGGGAACTCCCGGACGATGAACTTCCCATTTTTGGAACGATTGCTTCCCAGTTCAACGATGCCGGCATGAATGCCCTGTTCTCGAAACTGCTGCATCTCGTTCAGCAAAAAACCGGGGCTCATTTCCTGCATCAGGTCGTCACCAACCAACTTTCTACCCCGCCCTCGGCCATCATTCCGGCAGAACGGGTTCGCTATCTGGCCGAAATTGTCGAAACCAGTGAGCAATATAATGCCTTTGTGAACGAGCAGGTGGCGATTGCCCGGAAGATGTATCAAATCGACGGGGTATTGAAAACCCTGTCTTCTGAGACCCTGTCAGGGTCTCAGACCGCTGACAGGGTTTCACCATCCCTCCAAGCCCTCTATGACGACTTCGAAAACCGCCTTCACCACAATTGCCGGCGACTCCTGGAATCCTGGCCGGATCTGAAGCAGAAATACCGGGCGGATACGTACCAGTATCAGGTTCGGGACAAAACGATTCACCAGAGCCTGTTTTCAACCTCCATGTCCGGTTTACGAATCCCGAAAATCAGTTTGCCGACCTACGAAGACTGGGGTGACGTTCTGCATTGGCTGCTGACCGAAAATGTGCCGGGCGAGTTTCCCTATGCCGCCGGAGTCTTCCCGTTGAAACGCGAAGGCGAGGACCCCGCGCGGATGTTTGCGGGCGAAGGAGGCCCGGAGCGGACGAACCGACGGTTTCACTACGTCTCGAAAGGCATGCCTGCAAAACGGCTTTCCACCGCGTTTGATTCGGTGACGCTCTACGGCGAAGACCCGGATTACCGCCCCGATATTTACGGCAAAATCGGCAACTCTGGCGTCAACATCTGCACCCTGGACGACGCCAAAAAGCTCTACAGCGGTTTTAACCTCTGCGATCCGGCCACGTCGGTTTCGATGACCATCAACGGCCCTGCTCCCATGCTGCTCGGTTTTTTTCTGAATGCCGCCATCGACCAGCAGTGTGAGTTGTATTTGCGACAAACCGCCCCCCAGCCTCCTGAAGGGGGAGTGGAAACCGTCGGAGCAAACTCCCCCTTCAGGGGGCCGGGGAGTAAAGTCGCTTATCAGGGCGAATTACCGGACGGCAATACGGGGTTGGGATTGATGCTGCTGGGCACCACGGGCGATCAGGTTCTGCCGAAAGAGGTGTATGAAAAAATCAAAGCGGACACGCTGCGGCAGGTGCGGGGAACGGTTCAAGCGGACATTCTGAAAGAAGATCAGGCGCAAAATACCTGCATTTTTTCGACGGAATTTGCCCTGCGGATGATGGGTGACATCCAGCAATATTTCACCGACCAACAGGTGCGCAACTTTTATTCCGTCTCCATCTCGGGTTACCACATTGCCGAAGCCGGTGCCAATCCGATCTCTCAATTGGCTTTTACGCTCTCCAACGGGTTTACATTCGTGGAATACTACCTCGCCCGGGGCATGAAAATCGATGATTTTGCACCCAATCTGTCGTTCTTTTTTTCCAACGGCATGGACCCTGAATATTCGGTGCTGGGCCGCGTGGCCCGTCGCATCTGGGCGAAAGCGATGAAATACAAATACAAAGGCAACGAGCGTTCACAAAAGCTGAAATACCACATTCAGACTTCCGGCCGGAGTTTACATGCCCAGGAGATTGCGTTCAACGACATCCGCACCACCTTGCAGGCCCTGAGCGCGTTGTCGGACAATTGCAATTCCCTGCACACCAACGCCTACGACGAAGCCATCACGACGCCCACCGAGGAAAGCGTTCGGCGGGCGATGGCCATTCAGTTGATCATCAACAAAGAATTTGGCCTTTCCCGACACGAAAACCCCTTGCAGGGCTCTTTCAGCATGGAAGAACTCACGGATTTGGTTGAACAGGCGGTTTTGAACGAATTTCGCAGTCTGAATGAACGTGGTGGCGTGTTGGGAGCGATGGAGCGCATGTACCAACGCAGCAAAATTCAGGACGAGTCGATGGTGTATGAAATGCAGAAACACAGCGGCAAACTCCCCATCATCGGCGTCAATACGTTTCTGGACCCCAACGGTTCGCCCACCCGCATTCCGCAGGAAGTCATCCGCTCGACCGACAACGAGAAACGGTACGCCATCGAATCCCGGAAAGCCTTTCAGGAACGGAATCGCGAAGCGGCCAATGTAGTTTTGAAACAGGTACAACAAACCGCATTGGCCAACGGCAACATCTTCGAAGCCCTGATGGAAGCCACCAAAGTTTGCTCGCTGGGCCAACTGTCCCGGGCGTTGTATGAAGTGGGCGGCCAATACCGCCGGAACATGTAAAAAGCGCAACCGTTACCTGGTTGAAACCGGAAAAAAACATTTACCAACTGGTGTAGAGATTGGCGCGAAAAATGCAAAGGCTCGGTAAATGTATCAAAAATCCGCACCGTCTTTTGTCTGACAATCCACTTTTCCTCTAGCCTATAATTAATAAAACATCAACTGTTGATGCGTTTTTTTGGAGAAAGGAATAAAAAATAATGGTCTACCAATGACACCATTATTGGATGAGAATACTAATTTAAGGCGATCAATGACTTCATGGCAGTGTCATCGTTGACCTGATTTATCTGAATTTGCCGCAACACTGTACTTGAAGCTTCACAATGGGATACAACCTCAAGATGGAAAACAGCATCGAACGCGAACGCATTTATACCCGCGCCGATAACAAAGGGTGGAAGAAATGGGGTCCATATCTGTCTGAACGCTCCTGGGGCACGGTTCGCGAGGATTATAGCGTCCACGGCAATGCCTGGGGTTTTATCACCCACGACATGGCACGCTCCCGGGCCTATCGCTGGGGTGAGGACGGAATTGGTGGGCTTTCCGACAACAAGGGTCACGTTTGTTTTGCCCTGGCTTTCTGGAATCATACGGATAGCATCATCAAGGAACGGCTTTTTGGTTTGACCGGCCCGGAAGGAAACCACGGCGAGGATGTGAAGGAGATGTACTATTACCTGGATAGTACGCCCACCCATTCTTACATGAAAATGCTGTACAAGTATCCCCAGCAAGCGTTTCCGTATTCCCGGCTGGTGGATGAGGCTCGTCGCCGAAACCGTCTGGAACCCGAATTCGAGCTGGTCGATACTGGTATTTTTGACGATAACCAGTATTTCGACATTTTCATTGAATACGCCAAAAATGACGAAAATGACATTCTAATCAAAATTACCGCCCACAACCGGTATACAGAGGCTGCAAAACTCACAATGCTGCCCACACTCTGGTTCCGCAATACCTGGTCGTGGGGTTATGAGCAGTATGCTTACAAGCCCATTCTGAACGGCATTGCCACCACCCAGATTGCAGTCGATCACAAACTCCTGGGAAAGTATAAACTGTATTGCGAAGACGCCGACGAGCTGCTGTTCTGCGAAAATGAAACCAATACGGAGCGGCTCTACGGCATTCCCAACGACTCCCTGTTTTGCAAAGACGGCGTCAACGATTACATTGTTTCGGGCGATAAAAAATACGTCAATCCAAATCAGATCGGCTCGAAAGCTTCGGCCCGGTATGTCCGAACGGTTCCGGCCGGCGAGTCCGTCACCATTCGGCTGCGATTTAGTCAGGATACCCATAAAAGCCAGCCTTTCGCTGATTATGACGCCATTTTTGAACAACGGGTTCAGGAAGCGGACGATTTTTACGATCAACTGCAAGCCAATGTGACCGACCCGGAATTGCGAATTATTCAGCGGCAGGCCTACGCGGGCATGTTGTGGAACAAGCAGTTCTATTATTATAACGTGAACGAGTGGCTGAAAGGCGACCCAAAAATGCCCACGCCGTTTCATGGGCGGGCCTACCAGCGCAACTCCGGCTGGCGGCACATGTATACCGCCAACATCCTGTCGATGCCCGATAAATGGGAATATCCGTGGTTTGCCGCCTGGGATCTGGCCTTTCACACCCTGACGCTGGCGCGACTCGATCCGCATTTTGCCAAACGCCAACTGGCGGTTATCCTGCGGGAGTATTACATGCACCCGAATGGGCAAATTCCGGCGTACGAGTGGAATTTCGGCGATGTGAACCCGCCCGTTCATGCCTGGGCGACGTGGAAAGTCTACGAGATCGACCGTGACATGAACGGCAAGGGCGATATCAACTTTCTGGAACGCGTATTTCACAAACTGCTGCTCAACTTCACGTGGTGGGTAAACCGGAAAGATGTCAGCGGCAACAGCGTGTTCGGGGGGGGCTTCCTCGGCCTCGACAACATTGGGGTGTTCGACCGCAGCCAACCCTTGCCGATGGGTGGCCACATCGAACAGGCTGACGGAACGGGCTGGATGGCCATGTATACGCTGAACATGCTGCGGATTGCCTGCGAAATTGCGCTGACCCGGCCGACGTACCAGGACATGGCCTCCAAGTTTTTCGAGCACTTCCTGCACATTGCGGCTGCCATGAAAAACCTGGGCGGACAGGGCATCAGCCTGTGGGACGAAGACGATCAGTTTTATTATGATGTGCTGCACACGCCCGACAACGCGAGTATGCTGTTGAAAATCCGCTCGATGGTGGGCCTGATTCCGCTCTTTGCCGTCGAAATTCTGGATGATGACTTGCTGGAAAAACTGCCGGATTTCAAACGACGGGTCGAGTGGGTGCTAACCAACCGCCCGGATCTGGCGTCGATGATTTCGCGCTGGCACGAACCGGGCAAGGGCGCTACCCACCTGCTTTCGCTGCTTCGGGGTCACCGGATGAAAATGCTGCTCAAACGGATGTTCGATGAAACCGAGTTCCTGTCTGATTATGGCATCCGGGCGTTGTCGAAATACCACGGAGAAAAACCGTATGAATTCAACCTGAACGGCGAGATTTTCTCCGTAAAATACGTTCCGAACGAATCGGAAACGAGTCTGTTTGGTGGTAATTCCAACTGGCGGGGGCCGATCTGGTTTCCGGTTAATTACCTGCTGATCGACTCCCTGCTGAAATTTTACAACTACTACGGCGACGATTTCGAGATCGAATACCCGACCAATTCCGGTCAGGTCATGAGCATCAAGGAAGCGACGGTGCTGGTGGCCGAACGTCTGGTCAACATTTTCCGGCGCGACGAAACCGGCAAAATACCGGCTTACAATGGCTACAAAAAATACCAGGATGATCCGTATTTCAGGGATATGCACCTGTTTTTTGAATATTTCCACGGCGATAACGGCAGCGGCCTCGGCGCCAACCACCAAACCGGCTGGACCGGGCTGGTGGCAGACCTGATCGAATTCCTGTATCAACACCGGCTTCAGAAAGAACCGGTTCATGCCAAAGTATTGTAACATACGTAAAAAGCCGGCATCGAACCGGCTTTTTACGTTTAGTAGCGAACGGTATTTCTACCGGTCTTTCCTTTTTGATTACAATTTAATACGTACATATAAGCACAAATTCAATTTGTATTAATTGGGGTTACCGGCTCAGTATCCTCCCAAAATTCAGTTTTGTGATTCGCTTACTTTAACGTTTTCCAGCGCTGTTTATTCGTCCATATACTCACAAAAGCAGACCGGCAACTCACTTTCTTTGGCTCGTATAATCAAAAATTGTATCTTCACCAGCCCGTCCTAACTAATTTCTCTGATGCCGCGGTTGTTGTACCCTGTGATTCTGTTGTTGTGTTTTGTCGTTTTTCAACCGATAACCGGGTATACGTCAGGACTAACGTCTGACTTAAAATCAGACAACGATTCCGTTCCCCGGCTCAACAATACCGCCATCAAACTGGCCCGAAACAAGAATTACAGCGGGGCGCTCCAGCTTCTGCAACGCGCTTCCTCGGGTCGCCCTTCCGACACGTTGCTCTACAACCAGGCCATCATTCTCAGCCGTCTGAAACGGTATGAGGAAGCCAGCAGCCTGTTGCAGCAGATCCCCAACTTTGCGTACGCCCAGGCCAATCAGGGCGTCTTTTTCTGCATGAGTGGTGACGTTAAAGTGGGCCTGGCCCTGCTGGAAAACACCCCCGGCGGAAAAGGAGCCGACAAAGTGGCCTTCAACCGGGCCGTTGCCCACCTCCACGCCGGCCAATTCGAAGAAGCCAGCCGGGCCGCTTCGGATGCCGTTCGGATGCGACCCGGAGAGCCGGTGTACCGAATGGTCAAAGGCGATGCATTGCTGGGTTTAGGAAAATTCCGCGAAGCCCTGAACGCTTATGAATCAGTCGAAAAAGTGGCAGAACTTACCATGATGCTGCCAGTTCGGCTGGGCAATGCGCTCATCGGCCTGAAAGAATACGAAGAAGCGGCCGAAAAATTCACCGATTACCTGCTCACCAACGACCGAACCTACCAGGCACCAGCCCGATTTGGACTGGCGAATGCCTTCTATGGCCAGAAAGAATTTACCAAAGCAGTGGCCGAATACCGCCGGGCCGTTCAGTTTCGTCCACAATGGGTAGAAGCCCGAACCGGTCTGGGCAATGCTTTGGCCAGCATTCGCGATTACCGCTCGGCCCGCATCGAGTTTGAAACGGCTTTGGCCCTGGCACCGGAAAATCAGCACATTCACCTGGGTCTGGGGGTTATCAGCCACCGGCAGGGCCTGCACGAAGAGGCAATGGAACACTTCCTGCAATCACCCGATTTATTCGATCAGAAAGACAAAAATCTCGCCGACTGCTTTTTAAGTCGTGGCCTTACGCACCTGGAACTCAATCAACTGGATACCGCCCTGGTCAACCTCAACGTGGCCATGCGGTTGAACAAAGACCATCCGGCGGCCTATGCCGGTGCCAGTGAAGTCTACCGCAAGAAAGACAGCTTTCGCTACACGCTGGCCTATCTGGAAAAAGCCATTCGCCTGTCTCCGCAAAACGACAAAATGCTGACCAACAAAGGCAATATGCATCTAAAGTCGGGGAACATGGAGGAAGCCTACGACAACTTTTCCTGGGCCTTGCACTATAACCGTCAGAGTCTGAATGCCTTAAACGGTTTGTCAATTTCCTTGCTGGAGAAAGACCGGATTGAACAGGCGGAGGCTGTGCTCGACAGCGTCATCAACCGGGGGCATCACAAAGCGTTTCTGTACAACAACCGGGGTATAGTCCGTTCTTATCTGGCCCTCAAACACGAGAAAGAGCGGGATTTTCACAACGCCAAACAGTATTACTACCGCTCCGTCCGCGATTACGAGCGGTCACGCGACCTCGATTCGACGCATAAAACGTACTTCAATAATTTAGGAAACGTCTACAAAAACACGGAAGAATACGACAAGGCCGTTCAAAGTTACCTGGGCCATCTGGACAAAAGCGCCATCAACAACCTCGGCGTTCTGTATGCCCGCAACAAAAGAGGGGAATATGGTCTACATTACCTGAACATTGCCCTGACCATCGATTCGGCCAGCATGGTGTACCAATTTAACCGGTATAAGGTCTACAAGGAGTATTTTAAAGATTCGCTGGCGCGCCGTCCCGACATTCTCCAGGCCCAGAATCTGATGCCGACCAACTCAATTAGTTCAAAATACAGCAAGGACGGTTACATCAATATTTACCTCTACGATTACGAATTCGAACGCTACGAATTCCCCGGCGACCACTACTTTCCGATCCAAACCGACGCCCCTACCCCGCCGGACTACCGGCCGCTGGATGACCTGGTGACCATGGAAATCATCGCGAATCCTTCCAAAACCGTCGCCCCGCAAACAACCCGGGTGGCCAGCAAACGTATGCCTAAACCGCGCCGATCCCGGCTGGCGGGCAGCACGAAGTGTCCGAAGATTATATAGCATTGAGTGAATGAGTGATTGAGCGATTGAGTGAATGGATCAAAAATTCTGCTTTTTCACTCAATCGCTCAATCACTCATTCACTCAACAACAAAATCACCCAATAAATCCTTGCTTTTGTCTAATAAAAGTGATTAACTTAGGATAGTTTTACCAAAAAAGCGATGTCATGAATGTGTTACAACGAGTTGAACACTGGGGCGATACGCATCACCCCGCCTGGATTGACGCTCTTCGCATTATGCTGGGAATTATCCTGTTCCTGAAAGGAGTTAGTTTTATTGGCGACACCACCTACCTTTCTTCTCTCGTTGGCGGAAGCCGCTTCGGTCTGACGCCGGTTATGCTGGTTCACTACGTTGCCTTTGCCCATCTGGTGGGCGGGGTGCTGATCGCCTTCGGGATGCTGACGCGCCTGGCGGTGCTGGCTCAGTTGCCCATTTTGCTGGGGGCCGTGTTTTTTATCAACATCAGCAAGGGTTTCTCGGCCCTGAATTCCGAACTCTGGTTGTCGATTGTCGTTCTGTTTCTGTTGATTATGTTCCTGGTCGTTGGGTCGGGCAGATTTTCGATGGATGACTGGATGAGTCGGCACGATCACTAAAACCGCCTAGGTGAGTTGCTGTTTGTACTGACGGGGGCTGATGCGCTCAACGGTTCGAAAGGCATTGCTGAAATGCGTCAGGCTATTGAATCCCGATTCATAACAGGCATCCGTAATTGACTTGGCGGGATTGCTTAGAATCTGTTTCGCCAGCCGGATGCGTTCCTGAAGAATAAACTGGATCGGCGACACCCCAAGTTCGTTTTTGAACAACCTGAAAAAGTGGGACTTGGACAAACACGCCTGACTGGATAACTCGTCGATTGCCAACGCCTTCGTCAGATTGTTGCGTATATACTCCACCACAAACGCTAACCGATGCGAGCTCATGTATTTCCGCGCCTGATCGACCAGCACCCGCCGGGCCTGGGTCTGCATCAGCCGCACGATCAGTTCTTCCAGCGAATTGTGGATGAAGAACGGTTTCAGGACGTTGTTTTCCCGGTATAATCGGATGATTTTATCAATCAACGAGCTGATTTCGAAGTTGTTCTGTAAATGGTAATTATTGGTATCCACCTCCCAGAGTTCACTGGGTTCACTGCGGGGATATTCTTCATTCAGATAGTTGACGGTCTGCTGAATAAACTCCCCCGAAATCGTGAGCGCAATGCAGCGGGTGGGCGTTTGGACGGTCGCTTCCGGAAAATCAATTTTCATCGGTTTGTTGGCCGGTAACACCAGCGATTCACCGGGCAGATAATCAAACGGTTTCAGCTCGTCAATGTGCATGACCTTCTTCCCGGTCAACATACTGGTCAGCACCGGCGCACCAAATTCCAGTTCGACCAACTGCGCCCGCTGGAACGTTTCGTACAAATGAAGTTCCGCCACGTCGTGGCTGAGGGTCAGCTTATTTTCCACCAGTGCGTCCAGGCGACCACCCCAGGCCGGCAACGCTTCCAAATTCTGCAATGACTTTTTTCCCGATGTCATAAGCTACTGGTTCTGTTCCGTTTACCATTCCGATTTCAACTTCCCGAATTCCCTAAAACCGTATTCACTACGAGAAGACGCATATTCCAGTAGGGTTTATAGAGGAAAAAGAAAGAGACAATACCGTAAGTTTTTGAGAGAATAGCGAAAAAACTTTAGTACGATTTCGGCAAAATTTGTCATAATTCAAATTCCGAAAATCAGTTTAACGTATTCTTACATCCATGGAAACCTTAGAAGCACCCGTGGCCACCCGCTCGGCTACCCAACTGGAACGACCTCAGTTCAAGAATCAGTATGAAAACTTTATTGGCGGGAAATGGGTCCCTCCCGTTGGCGGTGAATATTTTGAGAATAACTCTCCCATCGACGATAGCCTGATTTCAAGAATGCCCCGTTCCAAAGCCGCCGATGTGGAACTGGCGGTGGACGCGGCTCATAAAGCGTTTGCAACCTGGTCGCGCACGTCGGCCACCGAACGCAGCAACATCATGCTCAAAATCGCCGACATCATTGAGAATAATCTCGAATTTCTGGCGCGCGTCGAAACCGTCGAAAACGGAAAAGCCGTCCGCGAAACAATGGCAGCCGATCTGCCCCTGGTGGTCGACCACTTCCGCTATTTTGCCGGTGTCATCCGGGCCGAAGAAGGATCGGTTTCGGAGCTGGATGCCGATACGGTTTCCATGATCATCAAAGAGCCGATTGGCGTGGTGGCCCAGATTATTCCCTGGAACTTCCCGTTGCTGATGGCCACCTGGAAACTCGCCCCCGCCCTGGCGGCCGGTTGCTGCGTGGTGTTGAAGCCCGCCGAGCAAACGCCGACCTCAATTCTGGTGCTGATGGAGCTGATCGAAAACGTCGTTCCTCCGGGGGTCATCAACATTATCAACGGTTTTGGCCCGGAAGCAGGCAAACCGCTGGCGCAATCGAAGCGCGTCGCCAAAGTGGCTTTTACGGGCGAAACCACCACCGGTCGTCTGATTATGCAGTATGCGTCGGAAAACCTGATTCCGGTCACGATGGAACTGGGCGGCAAATCGCCGAACATCTTCCTGCCGTCGATCATGGATGCCGATGATGCGTTTTTTGACAAGTGTATCGAAGGTGCCGTAATGTTTGCGCTGAATCAGGGCGAAATCTGCACCTGTCCCTCGCGTCTGCTGGTTCACGAAAGCGTTTTCGACGGTTTCATGGAGCGAGTGATCGAACGTACGAAAGCCATCAAACTGGGGCATCCGCTCGATACGACTACGATGATGGGCGCACAGGCTTCCAACGACCAGTACGAAAAAATTCTGTCGTATATCGACATTGGTAAGCAGGAAGGCGCTGAAATTCTGACCGGCGGTGGCCCGGCGAAGCTGAACAATGGCCTGGAAAACGGGTACTACATTGAGCCGACGATTTTCCGGGGCAACAACAAGATGCGGATTTTCCAGGAAGAAATCTTCGGCCCGGTGGTTTCGGCCACGACATACAAAACCGTCGATGAAGCCATCGAAATGGCCAACGACACGCTGTATGGTCTGGGAGCCGGTGTCTGGACCCGCGACGCACATGAGCTATACCAGGTGCCGCGGGCCATTCAGGCAGGTCGGGTGTGGGTGAACTGTTATCACAACTACCCGGCACACGCGTCGTTTGGTGGATACAAGAAGTCGGGCTTCGGTCGGGAAAACCACCTCTCGATGCTCAACCACTACCGCCAGTCGAAAAACCTGCTGATTTCATACAGCAAGAATAAACTGGGGTTCTTTTAATTAATGACGGTTAAATGGCCGGATGGTTTAAATGGTTAATTGATGGTTGTCAACCAATTAAACCATCCAGCCATTTTTAACCATTCAACCATTTTTTGCCATCCAACCAATGCTTACCCAACCTATTTCCCGCGTTGAGATTACACCGGCTGCTGCCATCATCATCGACAAACTACGCCGGGAGCATGGCGAATTGATGTTCCACCAGAGCGGAGGGTGTTGTGATGGATCGTCACCGATGTGTTTTGCCAAAGGTGACTTCCTGATCGGCTCCTCCGACGTCTGGCTTGGCGAGGTTCATGGCTGTGATTTTTTCATGTCAGAAGACCAGTTCGAGTACTGGAAACATACCCAACTGACCATTGACGTAACGCCCGGCCGGGGGGCCAGTTTTTCACTGGAAATTCCGCTTGGCATCCGGTTTTTCATTCGCTCCCGGCTTTTCGAGCTGGACGAACTCGATCAATTGACGCCCATTCACGTAGGACCAATGGAAGTTTGAGCGATATAATTATCCGACAGGAAGCAGAGCAAATTGCCCCTTTTTGCCCCCTATCTCTTAATTTTTCCTAAATCTCCCTCCTCTATCCAACAGAATGAGTTGGTGTTCGGGCAAAATCCGTATTTTTGTAACCGACGTCGGCATGGCAGGATGACACTGCCCGACGGAGTTTTCTATGGCTTCAAAAAAGAAAGTGGGTGCGTATCCGAGTGGGATGATTCTTTTCAGCCTGACTTCGGCCTTATTTTTGATTGGTTTTTGTGGAATGCTGGTGCTTCAGTCCAAGAAACTGGTCCGGTATATTCGTGAAAACAACGAAGTACGGGTGTTTCTGGACAAGGATCTGGATGCCGGCAAACTCGAAAAGCTCCACGCTGAAATTGTAAAAAAACCGTACGTTCTTTTCAATGGGACCTCACCCCAGATTACGTTCGTCAGCAAAGACGTAGCGGCCAAGGAGTTTATGGCCGACACCAAAGAGAATTTCACCAACTTCCTGAACGAAAACCCATTACGCGACAGCTACCGCATCAAATTGCAGGAGGATTACTTTGAAGAAGCCCGGCTACAGGAAGTGAAAACCGATCTGGAAAGCGTCAACGGCGTTTTTGAAGTGATTTACCAGGAAAATATCGTCGACGAAATCAATAAAAACATCACCAAAATCTACATCATCATGTCGGTTTTTGCGGTGATTATGCTGGTCATTATCGTCGTTCTGATGAACAATACGATCCGGCTGGCCTTGTATTCGCAGCGGTTGCTGATCCGGAGCATGCAGCTCGTCGGAGCGACCAACGGGTTTATTCAACTTCCATTTCTTCGGCGTGGCATGACGCAGGGCCTGATGAGTGGCATCGTAGCCGCTGCGCTCCTGTTCATTTTATTGCAGGTAGCTCTCCGCAACATCGATGGCCTGGCGACCTTACAGGAACCCGAAAAAATTGCCATTTTGCTGGGTGCCGTCGTTGTACTCGGTGTAATCATCGGTTTAATCAGCACGTTCCAGGCGGTTCACCGATATTTGAGCTTATCGCTGGACGATTTGTACTAATCCATTGAATGGTCTAAGCAGCCATCCTTTTTAACCATCTAGCCATTAAACCATTTAATTACATGAGTAAACTTCCCTTCGGACGCGCCAACTACACCCTGATGGTGATCGGCGTGGTAATCATTCTCCTGGGCTTCATCGTGATGAGCATGGATACGGAAGAATTTGGCTTTGGAGCCCTGGGTCTTACCGTTGGCCCGCTGATTGTCATGGGTGGTTTTATTCTTGAATTTTTTGCCATTTTGCGCCGACCAACGAATCAATGAGTTTCCTCCACGCGATCATTCTTGCCATTATTGAAGGGTTGACCGAGTTTTTGCCGGTTTCTTCCACGGGCCACATGATTATTTATTCGTCCCTGGTCGGCATCAGCAAGTCGGAATTTACCAAGCTATACACGGTCAACATTCAGTTCGGCTGCATCATTTCGGTTCTGGTGCTTTACCGGCGCCGGTTTTTACAAACGACCGATTTCTATTTTAAACTCCTCGTGGCCTTTCTGCCAGCCGCCGTCATCGGTTTTTTGCTGAATGATTTCATCGATTCGCTGCTGGAAAATGTAACCGTGGTTGCCATTACCCTTTTGCTGGGCGGTATTCTACTGGTTTACATCGACCGCATTTTCAAGCAGTTTCCGCGGGATTACGACGTCACGTTTCCCGAAGCGCTCAAAATCGGATTCTTTCAGTGTATCGCCATGATTCCGGGTGTTTCCCGCTCAGCCGCCACCATCATTGGCGGGATGACCCAGGGACTTACGCGGAAACAGGCCGCTGAATTTTCGTTCTTCCTGGCCGTTCCGACCATGGCGGCAGCCTCAGGCTATAAATTACTGAAAACCTACAAAACCATTCAGTCCGACGATATTCAGATTCTGCTGATTGGTAACGTTGTTGCGTTCATTGTGGGCCTGCTCGCCATTCGCGGATTTGTCGGTTTTCTGACCAAATACGGTTTCAAAGTATTCGGATATTACCGCATTGCACTCGGCTTGTTATTGCTGGGCCTGATGGCAGCCGGCGTAAAACTGGATGTTGTCTAAATCCATGCAGCAACCCGACGAAGGCCAACTAATTCTCATCGATAAACCGCTGACCTGGACGTCGTTCGATGTCGTTAAGAAGCTCAAATTTGCGGGGAAGTTCAAGAAAATTGGCCATGCCGGAACGCTCGATCCGCTGGCAACGGGCCTGCTGATTCTCTGCACCGGTAAAATGACCAAGCAAATCGACAGCTACCAGGCGCAGGAAAAAGAATATACCGGCACGCTGGTGCTGGGCAAAACCACGCCCTCCGTCGATCTGGAAACGGATTTCGATGCCGAATTCGATGTTTCCGGAATCACGCCCGAAGCCATTCAAACCGCCGTTCAGCAACTCACCGGCGTTATCGACCAGATTCCTCCCATTTATTCCGCCGTTCGGGTCAATGGTGAACGGCTTTATGAAAAAGCCCGACGGGGTGAAACCGCCGACAACGTGGAGGGTGGGATCAAATCCCGGACGGTGACTATCTCTACTTTTGAAGTCGATACCGACCGGTTTCCAGAAATTGATTTCCGGATTATTTGCTCAAAAGGGACATACATCCGTAGCTTAGTGCGTGATTTGGGATTGTTTTTGCAAAATGGCGCGTATTTAAAAGCCCTCCGCCGAACTCGAATCGGTGCGTTTCGGATTGAAGAAGCGGACACCGTCGACGGATTTATCAGCAAAAACCGCCCGGCTGAGCCATTACATTCATGAAGATTTACCACGGAACCGATACTTTCCAACCCATCTCCCACGCCGTTGTCACCAGCGGTACCTTCGATGGGGTTCATTTAGGCCACCAGAAAATTTTAACCCGGCTCACCGAAATTGCCCGTCGCGACGAAGGCGGTGAAACCGTGGTGCTGACGTTCTGGCCGCACCCGCGTACGGTGGTTTCCAACGACAGTCAGGGCTTGAAACTGCTTTCGACACTGGAAGAAAAAACCGAGTTGCTGGCGGCTGCGGGCGTCGATAATCTGGTGGTGATTCCTTTCACCCGTTCGTTCTCCGAACTATCCTCAGCGGAATTTATCGAACAGATCCTGGTGGATAAAATCGGAACGAAAAAACTGGTCATCGGCTACGATCACCATTTCGGCCGCAACCGGGAAGGCAGTTTCGAGTATTTGCAGCAACACGCCCACCACTACGGTTTTGAGATTGAAGAAATCCCGCGTCAGGATGTGGAAGATGTGGGGGTTAGCTCCTCCAAAATCCGGGCGGCTTTGCTGGAAGGTGATCTGAAAACCGCTACCAAGTTTCTGGGGCGTCCCTACAGCCTGAGCGGAACCATCGTCAAAGGGCAGCAACTGGGTCGCACCATTGGCTACCCAACCGCCAACATTCAGGTCGACGATCCGAGCAAGCTGGTACCGGCCAACGGCATTTATGCCGCCGAAGTGATTTACAAAGGCGAAAAACTCGGGGGGGCAATGAGCATTGGCACCCGGCCCACCGTCGGCGGCACGCATCGCACGATTGAAGTGTATATTTTTGATTTCAACCAGGAAATTTACGGCGAACACCTGACCGTCCGGTTTATCGAGTACCTGCGTCCCGAATTGAAGTTCGAAGGTTTGGCGGCTTTAGTGGATCAGATGCAACTGGATGTTGAACAGACGAGAGAGATTTTAGGAATTAATTGAATTTTAAATGTAAAATGATGAAGGCTAAATGTAAAAGTTTGTCAGCGACTAGCCACTTTTACGTTTAGCCTTCATCATTTTACATTTAAAATTCTTCCAAATTACCCCAGCGATCGCACATAGCTCCCCAGCCATTTGACATCAGCCCCGTGGTGTTCCAGAATTTCCTGAACGCCGGGGTCGCTGGCGTGACCTTCAAACTCGATCAGAAACCAGTATTTAAACGTGGCCCCTTCCCGCAGTGGGCGGCTTTCAATTTTGGTCAGGTTGATTTGACGGGCATCGAACTCCTG
The DNA here is from genome assembly GCF_051857545.1 of Larkinella fluvii. Classification (NCBI taxonomy): domain Bacteria; kingdom Pseudomonadati; phylum Bacteroidota; class Cytophagia; order Cytophagales; family Spirosomataceae; genus Larkinella; species Larkinella fluvii. The sequence goes on from NZ_JBPZHB010000009.1 coordinate 255,487, forward strand.
AAGAAACTGCGCCAAAACCCCCGGTTTGTTCGTATTCGGCAGCCGGGCGACAATCGTGGTTTTGTCGTGACCACTCCTCTGGTTTTCAAAATCCTTCGCCAGAACCAAAAACCGGGTCCGGTTCAGGTCCGTATCTTCGATGTTGTCGAACAAAACCGGAACGCCGAACAGCTTGGAAGCGATGTTGGAGCAAATGGCAGCCGCCCGGGGTTGCTGAGCCGCCAGTTTGGCCGCTTTGGAGGTCGACTCGACTGGCACCAGTTCGGCGGGCAAACCCTCGAAATAATCCCGCAAAAACTTGCTGCACTGACCGAACGCAATGTCTTTGGAATAAATGTGCGTGATTTCGCTCAGCACGTCGGTTTGGGTGGCAAACGTAAAGTGAATCGGAATCTGGGCTTCGGCCGCAATCAGCAGGTCTTTTTCGAAGAGTAAATCAATCGTCTCATTGACCACGCCTTCCTGGTTGTTTTCAATGGGAACCACGCCAAACCGGCTGCGGCCCGTTTCAACACTTTCGAACACCGACCGGATGGTGGGCAGGGCCATGTAATCGCTCATGGCCCCAAACCGGCTTTCGGCGGCCTGGTGCGTAAAGCTTCCTTCCGGTCCCAGATACGCCACGCGCTCCGGCATTTCCAGATTCCGCGAAACCGCAAAAATTTCCAGGTAAATGGCGTCGATAGCCGCCGGGGTCATCAAGCCCTTATTCAGTTCGTGCAGCCGATCCAGAATCTGCTTCTCCCGCTCGGGGCGGTAAATGACGGATTTACTCGATTTTTTTAGTTCGCCAACCTGCCGCACCACTTCCATGCGCTGGTTCAACAAATGCAACAATTGATCGTCGATGGAATCGATCTGTGTACGGAGGGATTCGAGGGTCACTTTTAAAAAAGTTATGAGTGAAGAGTTATGAGTGAAGAGTTGGCTGACGCATGAAACTCTTCACTCATAACTCTTCACTCTTAATTCCTAACTCATATAACTTATTCCAATACCAGCGCAACTTCCTCCATATCTTTCTCGATGCGGAGGTTGTCGATGATGAAACGCTGGCGATCCGGGGTGTTTTTACCCATATAATAGCTGAGCAATTTCGGAACGGACGTTTCTTTCTCCATAATCACCGGCTCCAGACGCATGTTGTCGCCAATGAACAGGCCAAATTCTTCCGGTGAAATCTCTCCCAAACCTTTAAAGCGGGTAATTTCTACTTTTTTACCGCCTTTGGTCAATTTATCGGTGGCCTGCTGCTTTTCCGTTTCCGAATAACAGTAAACTGTCTCTTTGTGGTTTTTCGGATTTCGAACGCGGAACAACGGCGTTTCCAGGATGTAAAGGTGGCCATTTCGAACCAAATCCGGAAAAAATTGCAGGAAAAAAGTCATTAGCAGCAACCGGATGTGCATGCCATCGACGTCGGCATCGGTGGCGACCACGATGCGGTTGTAGCGCAGCGTATCCAGTCCGTCTTCAATATCGAGGGCGTGTTGCAGCAAATTGAACTCTTCGTTTTCATACACCACCTTCTTGGTCAGCCCGAAACAGTTCAGCGGTTTTCCGCGCAGACTAAACACCGCCTGGTTCTGCACATTCCGCGATTTGGTGATGGAACCGCTGGCCGAATCCCCTTCCGTGATGAACAGCGTGGTGTTATAGCGATCCTCGGACTTGATGTCGGGCAGGTGGTTCCGGCAGTCGCGCAGCTTCTTGTTGTGCAGATTGGCTTTCTTCGCCCGGTCGTTCGCCAGTTTTTTAATCCCGGCAAGTTCTTTCCGTTCCCGCTCCGACTGTTCGATCCGCTTTTTAAGGGCTTCCCGCGTTTCGGTGTTCATATGCAGGAAATCATCGAGTTGGTTTTTCACAAAATCGATGACAAACGAACGCACCGTCGTGCTGTTGGAGTCGGGCGCCATGTTGATGGACCCCAGTTTGGTTTTGGTCTGCGACTCAAAAACCGGTTCCTGCACCCGGATGCTGATGGCCGAAATGATGGAAGCCCGAATATCGGCGGCATCGTACTCCTTCTTGAAGTATTCGCGGATGGTTTTGACAAAAGCTTCGCGCAAGGCCGCCAGGTGGGTTCCGCCCTGGGTCGTATACTGACCGTTGACGAACGAATAGTATTCTTCGCCATACTGGTTGCCGTGCGTCAACGCGATCTCGATGTCGGAACCTTTCAGGTGAATGATGGGATACCGCAGGGCATCTTCGTCGGTTTTATTTCGCAACAAATCGAGCAGCCCGTTTTGCGAAATAAATTTCTGGCCGTTGAAACTGATCGTTAACCCGGCGTTCAGGTAACAATAGTTCCAGATCATGTTCTCCAGAAACTGCGGGATGTAATGGAAATTCTTGAAAACCGTGTTGTCCGGTTCGAAAACGACCAGGGTTCCATTGCGCTGGTTGGTGGAATCTTCGCCCTGCCGAACCAGAATGCCGCGTTCGAATTCGGCCCAGACGGTTTTTCCTTCCCGGTACGACTGCACGCGAAACAGGGTGGATAGGGCATTGACGGCTTTGGTACCAACTCCGTTCAGACCCACCGATTTTTGAAAAGCGCCCGAGTCGTATTTCCCGCCGGTGTTGATTTTGGATACGACATCGACCACCTTTCCCAGTGGAATTCCCCGGCCATAGTCCCGTACTTCAACGCGGTGGTCGGTCACTTTAATGTCGATGAGCTTGCCATTACCCATCACGTGTTCATCGATACAGTTGTCTACTACTTCCTTGATCAATACATAGATTCCGTCATCCGCGGCCGACCCGTCGCCCAACTTCCCGATGTACATTCCGGGCCGAAGCCGGATGTGTTCACGCCAGTCGAGCGACCGGATGCTGTCTTCCGTGTACTGAACCTGATTACTATCTGCCATATGACTATTAAACTGGTTTTACGTCAGAAAACACCCCAGAAACCGTATTTTAACGCATTCATCTGCGGTCTGCAGTTTATTGGATGTTCGCAAAATATGAAATTTTGACCTTTAAAAAGAAAATGTTTAAAAAGTAGTAAAAGTTCGTTTACTTTGTAGCGCAAAGTGCGTCAAAAACCGGCAATGCACGATTTACTACTGATAGCAAACCAAAGCAAATGAGATTGAGCGCCGGAAACCGGTCGTATACTTTCTTAAAAATATGCAAAAATATCCACATTTCCATTGTTTTAGCTCAAATTTTTCCGCCTACTCTTCGATGCAATTTTTCCGCAAAACCATTCTAGGTGTATTGCTGCTCTGTACTGGCTTCAATGCGGCAGCTCAGGTCATTCAGGCTCCTTCGGCCCCCACGTCGGCCCCTTCTACGCTCCCTTCCGGTATGCCACGCCCCACGCAGGGTCAGGCACCGGCCGGACAGCTTCCGGGACAAACCGGTAACGCCCCCCGCGGTACGCAAGGTACCACCGGTACCACGCAACAGGGCGGTAACCAACAGGGAACCCGGGGCCAAACCGGCACCACACAACAGGGCGGTAACCAACAGGGAACCCGGGGCCAAACCGGTACGACCGGGCAAAACGGCACGACAGGTACCAACCAGAACGGGCAGCAAACCGCTCCCGACGGAAGCAGCCAGAATGCCACCGAGCAACCCCTGGACGACCAGAACGAGACTCAATTAAAAACGGAAGCCGAACTGTTGCGGGAACGGGAACTGGCCGCCCAACGGCGTAAATTATTCGGGTACCAGCTTTTCAACGATCCGGCCAACGGCAGCGTTTTTCAGCCGAACATCAACATTGCCACACCAAAAGGCTATGTGGTGGGTCCCAACGATCAGTTGAACATCAACATCTACGGCTATTCGGAAGCCGTTTACCAGACCACAGTCAACCCCGACGGGTTTATCTACCTCCAGCGGGTCGGGCCGGTTCACGTTTCCGGTCTAACCATTGAACAGGCGAGGGGTCGCATTTTGGACCGGCTGGCGAAAATCTATGTCGGATTGAAAAGCGGGCCTTACGGACCGGCCAACACGTATATGATCGTAACCCTGGGTGATATTCGCAGCATCCGGGTAACGGTGACGGGCGAAGCCGTCCGGCCGGGAACCTACACGGTATCGTCGCTTTCGACAGCCATGAACGTGATTTACCAGGCCGGTGGCCCCAGTGAAATCGGGTCTTTCCGGAATGTTCAGGTGATCCGCAACAACCGGGTTGTGGCCTCCATCGATTTGTATGACTTCCTGACGACCGGGATTCAGCGGAACGACATCCGCTTGCAGGACAACGATAACGTACGTTTCCAGACGTTCAAGTCGCACGTGGAGATTAACGGATCGACCAAACGCAACAACATTTTTGAAATGTTGCCCGGCGAACCCATGGCGCGATTGCTCGAACTGGCCGGCGGTTTTAGCAGCAATGCCTATAAAGCCCGCATCAAAGTAACCCGGTTTACGAACCGGGAATTGAAGGTCATCGACGTTGTGGAATCCGATTTTCCGACCTTCCCGATGGAAGATGGTGACCAGGTTGTGGTTGAAGGCGTATTGGTTCGTTACGAAAATCAGGTCGGTATTCAAGGCGCGGTTTTCCGTCCGGGCATTTATTCGCTGGATCAGAATAAAACCCTGAAACAACTGATTGCCAGTGCCGAAGGTCTGAAAGGAGAAGCTTTTACGGGGCGGATTCAAATTGTTCGCACCCGCGAGGACATGGCGATCGAAAATATCTCCCTAAATTTGGTCGATATTATGAACGGAGTGAAACCGGATGTGGAATTGAAACGGGAAGATCAGGTCATTATTCCTTCCCGCTTCGATATGGCCGAATTTGCCGAAATCAGCATCACCGGGGAAGTGATCACCCCCATCGAGGCTACGCCGTATGTGGCCAACATGACGCTCGAAGATCTGATTCTGCGGGCGGGTGGTTTGAAAGAGTCGGCTGCGGCTGCGCAGATTGAAATTGTTCGTCGGAAAAAAGACGTCGATGTGAGTTCAAAATCAGCGCAGGTTTCGGAAATTTTCCGATTCAACGTCGATCGGGATCTCAGCATGAAGCCAACGGATACGCAGTTTCCGCTCTTTCCCTACGATCAGGTGATCGTACGACGCTCACCAAATTACCGGATCCAAACCTTTGTCAATGTGGAAGGGGAAGTCGTCATGCCGGGTGAATATCCGGTGGTAACGAAAGACCAGCGCGTTTCGGATCTGGTTAAAATGGCGGGGGGCATTACACCGTTTGCGTACGTTCAGGGCGCTACGCTGGTGCGGACCATCCAGCTGAGCGAGGCCGAAAAACAGTTGCGTCAGCAAACCATTACCGAACTGGCCGACGACAGCCCAAAGGCGATTGTGAAGCCGGAAGTAACCACGGATGTTACGGAGCAACTGATCGGGATTAGCCTGCAGAAGATTTTAAGTAATCCGGGTTCCGCAGAAGATATGATTCTGGAAGAAGGTGATATTTTACGAATTCCGAAACAACTGGAAACCGTACGGGTTGGTGGAGAAGTATTGTTACCGACGACGGCGAAATACCGGAGAGGACAAACGTTCCAGGATTACATTTCGCAGGCCGGTGGTTTCACCAGCCGTTCAGCCCGGAAACGCGCCTACGTCGTATATGCCAACGGGTCGGCCGACCGGACACGCCGGTTTGCCTTCTTCAATGTGTATCCACGCGTTGAACCCGGTTCCGAAATTATTGTTCCGCAGCAAACCAAGGGCGAATTGACCCCGCAGCAGCTCATTTCGAACACCACCGGCGTGCTCAGTTCGATCATGACGTTGATCACGACAGTGTTGGCATTCCGGTTGCTTCGTTAATACAGACATAAATCGCTTTGGTAATCTGACTTCGTATGGAAACCATTGATTCAAAAAAAACAGACAAAAATCAACTGCCTCCCGATCAGGTATCGCCCAAGGAAGTTGTCAACCGGGTCATCCTGTTCAAAGACCAGTTGGTCCGCAGTTGGAAACTGCTGGCGATCTTTATGGTGATCGGCGGAGCCATTGGCTTCATCATTGACTTCAATACCGACAAACGGCCTACCTACACGGGATACATTACATTTAACCTCGGGGGCGGTTCAAGCCAGGGTGGTTTGGGCGAACTGGGCAACCTGGCCGGCATGTTTGGGCTGGGCGGTGGCGCTCCGGATGCCAACATCTTCACGGGTGAAAACTTTATGTATTACGTGGTTTCCAAACCGATCATCACCCGGTCTTTGCTGAAAGAGGTGGACACAACCGCCAACCACAAAGACCTGATGGTCAACTACTACATCAACAAGAGCGGGATTCGTGACGATGAGTGGGAAGACGACGATACGTTGCGGAACTTCCGCTTTATCCGGGGAAAAGATCCGAAGAATTTTACGCGACTGGAAAACAAGGCGCTGGATGGGGTCTTCAACCGAATCAAAGGCGAGACTTCCATTGCGCAACTCGACCGAAAATCCTCCTTCCTGACCCTGAGAACCGGTATGCACGCGGAAATGCTGGCGGCAACGTGGCTGGATATTCTGCTGGAAACCGTACAGGAAGACTTTACGGAAAAGCAAAACCGCAAAACCCGAGAAATGCTGGTGCTGATGGAGAACCGCCGGGATTCGCTGGGACGCGTGCTGGGTCGTAATGATTCGAACCTGGCCCGTTATATCGACCAGAATCAGCAGGTCGTTGTGGCCGAAGGGCAGCTCCAGCAATCGAAACTAACCCGCAACTCGACCTTTCTGCAACAACTTTACTATGGGGCGGTTCAAAGTGTCGACAACCTGAAACTCAGCCTGATCAAGGAAGCGCCCCTGTTCACCATCGTGGAACCCGTGTCGCTCCCGCTGTTTAAAGAGACCCACGAACCATATGCCTTCCAGGCCGGCATTGTCATGGGGCTCATTCTGGGTCTGATCTTCATCTTCCTGAGACAGACCTTCCACAGCATCATGCAGAGCTAATATTGCCAATGAACCCTTCCTCACCAACCGAACGGTTCCGGAGGAAGGGAACTTACTTACACTCTTCATTTATTCAAGTTTGTGAAAACACACGAAGTGGTTATTGAACCCGGCCGGTCGGAAAAGAATTACTGGCGGGATCTCTGGAAAAACCGGGAATTGCTCTATATTTTATCCATGCGTGACATTTCAGTCCGCTACAAACAGACGATTCTGGGTACCTCCTGGAGTCTGATCCGGCCACTGATTACGATGATGATTATGTTCTTCGTATTCAGCAAAGTAGCGAAACTGAAAGGCGACCCCGGCATTCCGTATCCACTCATGATTCTGGCTGGTTTGACGATCTGGACGTTTTTTTCCAACTCATTTACCCAGATCAGCACCAGCATCACGGCCAACTCGAACCTGGTCACCAAGGTGTATTTTCCCCGGCTGATCATGCCGCTCAGTTCGTCGGTCGTGAGTTTCATCGACTTTCTGGTGGCGTTGGGCCTGTTTGTGGTCCTGACAATCTGGTACCAGTTCTGGCCCGACTGGCACATCCTGTTTCTGCCCTTCTTTATCCTGCTGGCGTTGCTGGCATCCTTTGCATTTGGTCTTATCTTTGCAGTGCTCAACGTCAAATTTCGGGACATTGGTCAGCTCATACCGTTCATCGTTCAGATCGGTTTTTACGCCTGCCCGATTGCCTACAGCAGCCGGCTGGTAGAAGAAAATGCCGGCGAATGGTGGCACCCGATCTATTACATGAACCCGATGGTGGGCATTATCGACGGATTCAAATGGTCGTTATTGGGTGAGAAAGCCTTTTTCAATCCGACCAGTGTGATTAATTCAGTGGTGATCATTACGATCTTTCTCTTCATCTCCATTTATTTTTTCCGGAAACGGGAAAACTCCTTTGTGGATGATATTTAAAATTAAGTTGCTGGGTTTCGTTTTGAACAGAATGTGTTTATTTACGTTAGTTAACTGAAAACAAACAACTTACAACTGGCAACTTAGTAAGCTATGGCGGTCATTACAGCAGAAGATATTAGCAAACGATACATCATCGACCATAAACGGGGCAAGGGCAGCACCAGTATCAAGGATGCCCTGGGCGACCAGATACGAAAGATTTTTAATGGTAAGAAGTCTCCACACGAGGAGACCGAACACATTGAACACGAAGACTTTTGGGCACTGAAAGACGTTAATTTCAGCGTCGAGCAGGGCGACCGGATCGGGATTGTTGGTCACAACGGAGCCGGCAAGTCCACACTCCTGAAAGTTCTCAGCAAAATTACCGAACCCACCACGGGCCGGATTCACATCCGGGGCCGCATTGCCAGCCTGCTCGAAGTCGGCACCGGTTTTCACCCCGAGCTGACCGGTCGCGAAAATATTTTCCTCAACGGCGCCATTCTGGGCATGACCCGGGAAGAAATCCGGAAGCAGTTTGATGCCATCGTCGATTTTGGTGGCATCGAGAAATTTCTGGATACGCCCGTCAAACGGTATTCATCGGGGATGTACGTCCGGCTGGGATTTGCCATTGCCGCCCACCTCGATCCCGAAATCCTCATCATCGATGAGGTTCTGGCAGTCGGTGATGCCGAGTTTCAGAAGAAAAGTCTGGGGAAGATGCGCGATGTTTCGGCCAGCGGCCGGACCATTCTGTTCGTCAGTCACAACATGACGGCCGTGCAGGCGCTCTGCAACCGGACGCTCTACTTCGAACGCGGGCAACTGATCGAACAGGGCGAAACCAACCAGGTCGTCGCGTCGTATCTGAGCAAAATTTCAAAAACGAAACTGATTCGGGAGTGGAATACGCCGGAAGAGGCTCCCGGCAATGATCTGGTGCGGATCAAGAAAATCGAAATCCTGCCCGAATACGTTGACAATCAGATTTTTATCGACGTTCGCACCCCGTTCCGCGTTCGGTTCGAATACTGGAACTTCATGGACAAGGCCAACCTCAACCTGAGCCTTCACATGAACTCCATGACCGGCGAATGTATTTTCAACGTCGGAACGCAATCCCAACCCTATTCAAAGGGGCTTATCGCGGGCGAGTGTCTGGTACCGGGTCACTTTCTGAACGATGGGACGTATAACGTCTCCATGATGATTGTAAAAGATACCGTCACTCCGCTGTACAATATGGAAGAAGGACTTATCTTTGACGTTGCCGATTACCGCGACGGTGTGGCATGGTATGGCAAATGGCCAGGCTATGTGCGTCCGCAACTGAAGTTCCACACCGAAATGATGGAAGAAAACATTCTGAATGATTAACATCACCAAGTCGTACCTGCCTCCCCTCGAAGAATACGTCAAGCATCTTGAGGGAATCTGGGAACGTGTCTACCTGACCAACAATGGTCCGCTCGTCCAGCAACTGGAAAAAGAGCTGAAGGCGTATCTTGACATCAATCACCTGCTGTTTTGCGGAAACGGAACCATCGTTTTGCAAATGGCAATCAAGGCATTGGGGCTCACCAAAGAGATCATTACCACCCCATTTTCGTACTGTGCCAGTACGCACGCCATCCTGTGGGAAAACTGCACGCCGGTTTTCGCCGATGTTCGGGAAGATGATTTCACGATCGATCCGCTGAAGATCGAACCGCTGATCACCGAAAACACGGAGGCTATTCTGGCCACCCACGTCTACGGAAATCTCTGCCAGATCGAAGCCATCGAAGCCCTGGCAAAAAAGCACAATCTGAAAGTGATCTACGATGGAGCACATTCATTTGGCGCCACCTACAAAGGTAAGTCTGCCCTGTCATACGGCGACATCAGCACGTGTAGTTTCCACGCAACGAAGGTATTCCACACCATCGAAGGCGGTCTGGTTACCTGCAATGACGACGCCATTGCCGAAAAACTCAATCTGTACCGCAGCTTTGGGCACCGCTTCGATGACTACATCGACATGGGCATCAACGGCAAAAACTCCGAATTCCATGCCGCGATGGGGCTTTGCAACCTGCCCGTGGTGCCGAAACTGATCGAAGCCCGCCAAGAGCGGTTTGCCCGCTATGATGCGCAGTTGAACCTCTCGAAGATCCAACGGCCCGTGATTCAGCCCGAAACCGGCTACAATTACGCCTATTATCCGATTGTTCTGGAAACTGAGGCCAAATTGCTGGAAATCAAAGCGGCACTGGAACAGGTAAAGATCAATCCCCGGCGGTATTTTTACCCCTCGCTGAATACCCTGCCGTTCCTGAAAACCACCCAACCCTGCCCCATTTCGGAAAGCATTGCGCTCCGGGCCCTCTGCCTGCCGATGTATCCCGATCTGGAAGAAGAAGTGATCGATCAGGTTTGCGAGATTGTGAATAAATACGTTTAAAAAAAGAATGAAAAATGTAAAATGAAGAATTAGAAATGTAAAAATAGTTTACACGGTAGCCTTGAACCGGTTATCACTTTTAAATTTTACATTCATCATTTTACATTTTTCATTCATACGCTAATTCACTGCCAGCATTACATCATGACTTTCTTTTACCTGCTTACGTTTGCCCTGTTCGTTGTTTACATTGGCAACACCGCAGCCGGTATCAGCCGACGATCGCTGACCGAGTGGTTGCTGGTTTGCTTCATTCTCTTTGCCGGTAGCGTTATTCTGACCGGTTATTGCCTTTCCGCCCTGTATTTGACAGCCACTACGCCGGTTTGGGCGTTTGCCGTTTTTCTGACCTTAACGGTTTTGCGTCTGGTTTTTGGAAGGCTCGTCAATCAGCCGCGCTGGTCGGTGGGATCGCTGTTGCGGGAAAGGCGGGAAACATTTGGCAACTGGTACCGCTCACTGTCCCTCTATTTCAAGGTTCTTTTCACGACTCTGCTGGCAACCCTGGGCGTCATTGCCATCACCAACCTGTTGCTGGTGCTGCTCACGCCCCCGAACGAATGGGACAGCATGACCGGCCACCTGAACCGGGTGATGCAATACATCCAGCGCGGCAGTATGCGGCATTTTGGCGGTACGAACTGGAACATCGACACCTACCCCAAAAGCGTCTGTACGATCCAGATTTATTCCTTTCTGATCACCGGCCGCTTCGAGAATGCCTTCAAACTCATTCACCATCTGTCCTACTGGATGGCCATTATCGCGGTTTTCGGTATTGCCCAACGCATTGCCCGGAACCTGTCCGCCAGTTTTTTTGCCGCCCTGTGTTACGCCCTGCTGCCCGATTTTCTGATGCAGGCCGTTACGACCGAAACCGATATTGTGCTGACGGCCTACCTGGGGAGTTTCCTGTATTTCCTGTTTGCCTACCGCGAATCCGGCACGGAAACCACCCGCGATGCCCGGTATCTGTATCTGGCCGGCATCACTTTCGGGATTGCCTACGGCCACAAAGTTACATTTACGCTGCTCCTGCCGTCGCTGTTTGTCCTGATGATCTACACGGTTTTCTGGGCACCCACACCCTCGATCTTTTTTCAGCGACTCAAACACGTCGTACCGGCTTTCGTCGTTGGTGTTTGTTTGTGGATGCTGCCAACGGGGTATCTTAAAAACATCGAAGTATTCGGCCACCCCATTGGACCACCGACCGCCCTGAAACACCAGTCGGTGGAACGCGCCGGGCCGTTGCGGAATTTGCTGGAACAAGGCAGCCGAAATGTCATTCGGTACGGCTATGATCACATCAACCTCGACGGTTTGCGGAACACGCAATGGGGTCTGGACGCCAACGTGATCATGCGAAAACCGCTGGTCAAACTGGAGGAAGTCACCAAAATGCGGCTGGACGAGGAAACCGACTTTTCAATCTTCCCCTTCGTTTTCAGCCGTCGGTTTGAGTTTTACAATGCCAATCCCTACTGGGGCATCATCGGTTTCGGCCTGATTCTGCCGCTGGTCGCGCTGTCGTTGCTGGGCCTCCTGCGCTCGAAAGCCCACTTTTTCCTGGCGGTTGCCTTCGTGCTTCACTTTCTGGCCCTCTCCTATTCAGCGCCGTATGATCCTTTCAAAGGGCGGTATTTCATCGAAACCGGTTTGCTGGGGTCGCTCTTTTTACCCATCCTCTTTACGAACCGCTGGCTCAATATTGTGAAACCGGGCCGGGTGATGCTCAAAACGTATGTGGGTTTCGTCATCATCGTCGGAGGTCTTTCCGCCCTGTTTACGGTTTTCCTGAACGAGCGCTGTTTGCCGCTTCCGGCCTATGGGCGACCGTCGGCGTTCAGTGCCGAACGGATGTATTCGCAGATGATGTTCCGGCCCGATAGTTACGTGCCCTACAAACGGTTCGATACGCTGGTGCCGGAAAACGCGACGGTTGCCCTGGGAACCATCAACGACGATTTTGAATACCCCCTGTACGGCAAAAACCTGTCCCGGCGGCTGATCGTGATCAATCCCTTCGAAAAAGGGGTTCAACCCATTCCGAAAGAAGCGGATTATCTGTTTTTCTCGAAAAACGTCATCAAACCGCAACCGGGCGATGTACGGTTGGGAACCGACACCACCATGACTCACCTGATCGTACCGGGTGAGGATTATTATTTGCGAAAATTGAAGTAGCCCAACTTTCGAAACCAGTTTCCACACAAAAGACGGTTTTTGAAAACCGTTTACCGAGATGACCATTGCCATCATGCAGCCTTATTTTTTGCCTTACATCGGGTATTTGCAACTGATGAACGAGGTCGATAAGTTTATTTTTTACGACGATGTGGCGTTCATCAACCGGGGCTGGGTAAACCGAAACCGGATTCTGGTCAACGGCAAGGATTTTATGCTCACGGTGCCGCTCAAGGATGCCAGCCAGAACAAACGGATTGCCGACATCCACCTGAGCGACGATCCGAAATGGCGGCAAAAATTGCTGCAAACCCTCGGTCAGTCGTATCGGAAAGCACCTTTTTATAAAACGGTATTCCCCTTGCTGGAAAAAATCGTAAACTTGGAGGTTCGAACGATTGCCGAACTGGTTCGTGACGGTTTTCCCCTGCTCAATGATTACCTGGGCATTGATACTGAACTGGTTCCGTCGTCGGATCAGTATAACAACAGCGAACTCCGGGGGCAGGAACGGATTCTGGACATCTGTCTGCAGGAGAAAGCAACCCGGTACATCAATCCCATCGGGGGCATGGAACTCTATGACCGGCAACGGTTTGCCGACGCGGGCATCGAACTGTTTTTTATTCAGTCGAAACGGGTCGAATACCCCCAGTTTCAGAACGAATTTATACCCTGGCTCTCCATCGCCGACGTGCTGATGTTCAACGACGTACCGACGGTGCAGGAGATGCTGAAAGAGTTTGAGTTAATTTAATTTTGAATGAGTGAATGATAGAATGGATGAATAAAACTATTCATCGACCTGATTCCCCGGACATTCTATCATTCACTCATTCTATCATTCAAAATTAAAATATGGCAAAAGTGATCATCTTCGGCGTACTGGATACCGCCGAACTCGCGCATTTTTATTTAACGCATGACTCTGAACATGAGGTGGTTGCGTTTGCCCTCAACCGGGATTACCTGAAAGAAACCGAGTTTAAGGGGCTTCCGGTGGTCGCTTTTGAAGAGATTGAAACGGTGTATCCTCCGCAGGAATTCAAATTTTTCGCGCCCATGACGGGCCGGAAAATGAACAAAAACCGGGAAAAAATTTACCTGGAAGCCAAAGCCAAAGGGTACGAGTGCATTTCCTACGTCAGTTCCAAAGCAACGCTCTTCAACAACCCGATCGGCGAAAACTGCTTTATTCTGGAGGACAATACGATTCAGCCTTTCACGACCATCGGCAACAACGTCGTGTTGTGGAGCGGCAATCATATTGGCCACCACGGACAGATCAAGGATCACGTCTTTTTCACCTCGCACGTCGTTTTGTCAGGTCACTGCGTGGTGGATTCCTACAGCTTTTTCGGCGTCAACAGCACCATTCGCGATTACCTGCACATTGCCGAAGGCACGCTGGTGGGCATGGCCGCAGCCGTCATCAAATCGACCGAAGCCTGGGGTGTTTACATGGGCAATCCCGCCGAAAAACGCCCCATTCCGAGTCACAAAGTTTATTAATCATTTTTCTCTTGACCAGGATTCTTTTTATCGGCCACGATGCCAACCGGGCCGGCGCGCAATATTTACTGCTTCACCTGCTGACTTTTTTACAGAAGTCGGGAGTCGAAACGGCCTTGTTGCTGGGGGATGGCGGACCGCTCCTGCCCGACTACGAACGGGTTACCAGGGTCTACGACGGTTTTGTTCCGCCCGCGCCACCGCAGCCCAATGGTCTGATTACCCGGGCTTTCAAGCGGCTCGGGGTTGGCAACTCGAACCAGGATAACGATCCCAGAAGCGAGCTTTTTGCCGAACTGCTACCGGTTTTACAAGCGCAGTCGTTTGATCTGATCTTTTCAAATACCATCGCCAACGGCGGTTTATTGCAACGGCTTCAACCGCTGGGATTGCCCTTTGTTTCCTACGTTCACGAACTGGAAACATCGATTCATATTTATACCCAACCGAACGAACTACGCTACCAGCTCGACCACGCCACCTTGTTTCTGTGTGGTTCGGATGCGGTTCGGCAGAATCTGATTCAGAATCACGGACTGGCCCCCAAAAAAACCAATGTCCTCAATTCACTCATTCGCACCGAATCGCTGCTGAACACGCTGCAAAGCGTGGACCAGCCCGCGATTCGCACCCGGCTGGGCATCCCGCCCGATGCCGTGGTGGTGGGTGGCTGCGGCAATGCCGAATGGCGGAAAGGCGTGGATTTGTTCGTCCTGATGGCGCAGCAGGTGCTGAAAACGCACCCCGACACCTATTTTGTCTGGATTGGCGTTCCCAAAAAAGGGGAAGAATACCGCCGGTTGACCTACGATCTGGAACGGATGCGACTCAACGAGCGCGTGATTCTGATCGAACCGGGTGGCGATTACCTGAACTATTTTGCCTGTTTTGACATCTTTACCTTAACCTCGCGCGAAGATCCGTATCCGCTGGTAATTCTTGAAGCGGGCCTGAACCGGATCCCGGTTTTGTGCTTCCGCGATTCGGGCGGCAGTCCGGATTTTGTCGGGGAAGATACAGGTTGTCTGGTCGCGTATTCCGACGTTTCGGCCCTGGCCGACGTGATTCGGCGACTGGCTAACGCACCGGACGAACGCAGCCGGGTTGGGGCGATTTTTTACCAGCGGGCCATGAATCATGATGCCGGGGTGCTGGTGCCCCGTCTGCTGGCCATTCTTGAAACCGCGTTGAATGAACACACTCCCTAGCATGGTCGTTGGAAACGGTATGATTGCCCGGCGTTTTTCAGCTTTCGACGACCGGGATGATGTTCTGATTTTTGCCTCCGGAGTCTCCAACTCCAAGGAAAACCGGGCGTCGGCGTTTGCCCGCGAGAAAAAGCTCGTGGAAGAATCCATCGCGTCGTCCGGAAACCGGCTGTTTGTTTATTTCAGTACGTGCAGCGTCACCGACCCCACCGAGCAGGGCTCTCCGTACGTGACCCACAAGCTGTTTCTGGAAGATTACATCGTCGGAAATTGCAAAAACTACCTGATAATCAGAGCTTCGAACGTTGTAGGCAAAACGGACAACCCGCATACGGTTCTGAATTTCTTTGTCAACCGCATCCGAAACCACGAACCGTTCGACGTCTGGCAGGGTGCTACCCGGAACCTGATCGATGTCGATGATGTGTACCGGATTGTGACGGCGTACATCGGTCGCGGACCGGGCGAATGGAACCAGATGATCAATGTGGCCAATCCATACAGCGTCAAACCGCTGGACATTGTGCAGGCCATCGAAAAGCAACTCGGTTTGAAAGCCCTTTACCGGCTGATCGATAAAGGTCAACCCTTTGAAATAGATACTACCCAAAGTGCGGCTGTTTTACTGGACCAACGCGCTGATCTTCAGCCCGAACGCTACTTAAAACACCTCTTGCAGAAATATTACGCATGACGCTAGCTTTCACGATTTGTTCGATCAACTACCTTGCTCAGGCCCGAACCCTGGGTGACTCGCTGCGGCAAACCAATCCCGACTGGCAGTATGTGATCGGTTTGGTCGATAAGCTGGATCAGGCCCACCTGCCCCCCGAGTTGGTTCCTGCCTATCCGATGCTGGAAATCGACCAGATCGACATCGAGGATTTTGCGGGCATGTGCGAGCGGTACGACATCACGGAGTTGAATACCGCCGTCAAACCGTTTTACATCGACTACTTTTTCAAACACTATTCCGACGCCACCGAGGTCATCTATTTCGACCCGGATATCATTGTTTTTCAGCCGCTTACCCGACTGAAACAGCATTTGAGCGAATACAATCTGGTGGTGACCCCACACATTTGCCAACCCATCACCGACTGGCTGATTCCCAACGAGTTGAACCACCTGAACACCGGCACCTACAACCTGGGGTTTATTGGGTTGCAGAAAAGTGAGGAGTCCAACCGGTTTGTACAATGGTGGAAAAAACGGCTGGTGAACGAGTGTCGCATCGACCTCTGCAACGGGTTGTTTGTCGATCAGCACTGGGTGAATTTTGCGCCGATTTATTACGACAAGGTCTGGATTGAAAAGCATCCCGGTTACAATGCCGCCTACTGGAACCTCCACGAGCGGTTTTTCTCGGAACAGAATGGCGTCTGGAAGGTCAACGAAACGGCGGATTTGCAGTTTTTCCACTACAGCGGCTACGGGATTCACAAACCGCAGGAAATCTCCAAATACCAGAATCGGTTTACCTTTGCACAACGCCCCGATGTGGTGCCGTTGTTTGAACTCTACCGGCAGCGGCTGTTTGATAATCAGAACGAAACGTACCGGAATTACCCCTGTTTTTACATCAAGCCACCGAAAACGCTGTATTACCAAAGCGTCCGAAAAGCCCTGAAATCGCCAATCGATCGTTTGATTTCGGTGCTCGAAAACCGGTGATTAGTTTACGGGTTTACGGTTTACCGATTTCGGTTGGCTGACGCATTCCAATACGTGCATCAGCCAACCGAAATCGGTGAACCGTAAACCGAAAACCGAAAAATGAACAAGCTACGTAAAAGTCCGCAGGTCGCCTGTGTGGTCATTCCGGTTTATCAATCGTCGCTGACGGCGTATGAAAAAATTTCGCTCACGCAGTGCCTGCGCGTGCTGGGTCAGCACCCGATTATTCTGGTAACCCCCCGTTCCCTGGATGTATCGTACCTGACCCAGCCGCATCCGCATCTCCAGGTGCGGACGTTCGATGATGCGTTTTTCAAGGACGTGCAGTCTTACAACCGGCTGATGCTTTCGGAAGATTACTATCAGGCCTTTACGGATTTCGAATACATGCTCATTTACCAGTTGGATGCGTTTGTGTTTCGGGATGAACTGGCGGAGTGGTGCCGGAAAGGCTACGAATACATCGGGGCTCCCTGGCTCCGCGACCGCGATTTTGCCGACTGGAAGGATGAAACCGTGTTCAACATCAAGAAAAAAATCGCCATCTGGCTGGATCTGAAGAAGGACGACGGCGTTACCCCGCGCGAAATCACCTCCCTCAACGGGGTGGGCAATGGCGGTTTTTCGCTGCGCAAAATCCCCACGCTGCTGCGCTGGATTCGTTTTTACAAGAAGAAGATTGCTGATTACGAGAAAATTCACGCCCACCAATACAACGAAGATGTGTTTTGGGGTATTGAAATTAACCGGTATTTTCCCCTGATCAGCGTTCCGGATTTTCGGACGGCACTGCGGTTTTCGGTCGAGTTTTATCCCGAACGCGCCATTCAAACCTACAACAAAGGCCAGTTACCCTTCGGCTGCCACGCCTGGAACATTCACGGAACCGACTACTGGCGGCCCATCTTTGCAACCTATGGCTACACCATCTGATCCGAACCAGCCGACGATCTCGGTGGCACTTTGCACCTACAACGGCGAAGCTTATCTGGAAACCCAGCTAGGGAGTATTTTGAAACAGAGCCGGTTACCTACCGAACTGGTCGTCTGCGACGATGATTCGACCGACCAGACGCGGGCGATCCTGGAAAAATTTGCCGCCAAAGCCCCTTTTCCCGTCCAGATCATCCGGAATGCGACCCGCCTGGGATTCAATAAAAACTTTGAAAAAGCCCTGTCACTTTGCAATGGCGAGCTGATTTTTATCTGCGATCAGGACGACTGGTGGTTGCCCGAAAAAATCGAAACGCTCACCAACTACCTGATTCAACACCCGAAGGTCGATCTGGTGTTCAGCAATGCCGTCATTGCCGACACCAGCCTGAACAACACAGGGCGACTGTTTTGGGATGCCGTACGGTTTACCGAACCCATCCGCGAGCGGTGGCGACGGGGCGAAGCGGTGGAAGTGTTGTTGGACGGCAACCGGGTGATGGGCTGCACTTCGGCCCTGCGCCGGCGGTTGCTGACGTCGTTTTTGCCCATTCCAAACCTGCCCAATTACATTTATGACGGCTGGATGGGCTTGGTAACAGCCGCCAAAGGCACCATCGACTTTTACGAAAAACCGCTGGTCTGGTATCGAACCCACGAAAAACAGCAGGTCGGCACCCGTCCGCCGGAGGCCGGAAAACCGGTACGCTTCAAAGACCGGTTTTCGCGTCCGCACCAGGAGAAACTCGACCCGCTGATTCGCAAGCACCGGGAATTGAAGGATTTATACACCCTGGTAACCCAACGAATCGCGGCCAGAACACCGGGAATCGAACAGTTTGAACGGCGGCTGGCGCATTATGCCCGGCGAAGCACGATGCCCGACGGGCGGTTTTCCAGGATCGGTTCGGTCGTTCGGGAACTGGTGGCCGGAAATTACCACCGCTATGCCGATCAGGAAGCGAATCAGTATGCGCCTTTTCTGGCGGCTTTGGGCGATTTAGTAGAGTAACCAACTTATGATGACATTTCTGACCGTTTGCACCATCCGACAACTGCCGCAGGCCCTCGCTCTGGGCGAAAGTGTGCAACAACAGCATCCCGGCGATTCGTTCGTCATTGGGCTTTGCGATAAGGCCTCAAACCTGCCAACCGGTTTTCAAATCCCGTATCCGGTGGTTTTGATCAGCGAGCTGGCGATTACGGATCTGACGCAGCTTTCGCAACAATACACTCCTGCCGAAATGGTGGCAGCCTGCAAACCGCTGTTTATCAATCACGTCTATAAAAATCAAACGCAAAGCGACTGGCTCGTCTATCTCGATCCGTCTGTTGTTCTGTACCAACCACTGACGGACTTGCCGAACCGGTATGCCGATGCGACGCTTGTGCTGACCCCACATCTCCTCAAACCGGTGACGGACAATGCCTTTCCGGACGAAAAATACCTTCAGAATATCGGTTTATACGCTTCCGGTTTTCTCGGTCTGAAACGGTCTGCCGAAGCGGCCCGGTTTCTGGACTGGTGGAGTCATCGGGTGCCGGAACGGGCCTTTGCCCGCCCCTGCGAAGGCATGTATACCGACCAGATCTGGCTGGCACTGACCCCTGGATTGTTCGAAGGCGTTACAATCGTGAAAAACCCCGGCTGGCACCTTGGCTTATGGAATCTGCACGAACGACCTATTAGCAAAAGCAATCCGGTTGTTTTTCTGAATTACAAAGGTTTAGCCGATCAGGAGGGCTATTTTCAGGCGCAGGACCGGGTTCGGATTTCAGACTTCCCGACGATTAAAAAGTGGCTGGGCGACTACCAGACCCGCCTGCGCACGTTCGACCGGAACGGGCTGGGGTCAGTTGTGCCGGCCTACGGGCTTCAGCCTTTCAAACCGCCGGTGAAAGGCTGGCGCAAAAAAGCCGTCGAGACGTTGCGGGAAACCCTTCAGTTTATTGAAACGGTCGATATTCCCCGGAAAATGTAAGTGCTCAAAAACACCGTTGCTCATTATTCATTGTGCATTGTTCATTCTTGACTATTCTTTTCTCTATCTTTGTATAGATATTAAAAAAATACAATTGCTTTCTGAATCGGATCAGGCCAATTGAGGTATTTTTAAAATCGTATAAAACGAATACGCTATGCTATCGTCATTGAAAGAATTATTTACCTGGCGGAGAATACACCTGATGCGGTATGTCGTCGGTATTTTAATGGTTATTGACGGCTATCCCTTGATTTTCTTCTTTAAGGAAACGCTTCGCATTGCACCGGGAAGTACGGCTTTTACGGCCGCTTTTCTGGCGCTGGGTTTTGCGTTGATGATCCCTTTTCATTTTCTACGTAAACTTTACCGCCTGAATACCAACCTGTTGAATATGGCACTGCTGTTTTTTGCCGTGATCATTTTCTACATGGCTTTTTACCGCGACCAGTGGTTCAGAGACGGCACGATGGATACGATTTATTACATTTATGTAGCCCTGTTCTTGTTTCTACTGATTAACATTCCGAACGATATCATCGAGGTTTTTGTGCCGATTGTGATTGCTTTTACGGTGATTTCCAACCTGGCTCTGGTGTATGCCCTGATGACCGACCCCACCTGGAACATCGGCCAACGGGCTGCAATTCAGTATGGTGAGGGAGAATATCGATCCGGGAACCCCCACGTCTTTTCCCGGAATGCCCTGATGTGCGTCGTGGCCTGTGGGATTTGGGCCTTCCGCCCCCAAACGGGTTTCATTGTCCGGATTCTGGCCCTGGGCTCCTGTGTTTTCAGCATGGGCATTCTGGTCATGACGCAAACCCGCTCGAGCATCGTGGCCCTGATTCTGATCATCGGCCTGTTTTTTATGTTCAATATCCGCCCACGGCAGATCAAAGAGGCCATACACGGTCTGACGCGCCCGGCTTCGCTCTTGTTGTTTTTCGTGGCATTCATGGGTATTTCCTATTTCATGCGCAAAAACGGCGATCTGATCGCCATCCTGTATGGCTACGCCGTCGCCTTCATTGAACGAAATCTGGAGAACGTGTATGCCGTTTTGGGGATGAAGGTTCAGAATCAATTTGCGGCCACCCTAGATGCTTCGGCAGGCAACCGGGCCACCAGTTTTATGTACCTGCAAAACATCCTGCAAGGTCATATTCACGTGATTCTCGTCGGACAGGGCTACAAGTCTACCTACCTGGATGTGCCGCTGATGGAAGCCCTGATCAACCACGGCATTCCCGGTTTTGTAACATTTACGGCCTTCTGTTTCTCGGCCCTCTTCTACAGCCTGAAGACCATCCGCGACAACCCCGATACCCTTTCGACCTTCCTGGCGTACTTCTACATCATGCTGTTCGTCCAGTTGTTTACGAACGGTCGTCCCTACGAAATCTCGTTCTGGCACCCGTTCTGTCTGATGATCCGGTTTGTGGGAATTAGTCACCTATACCCCCCCAACCTGCTCAATCATCCGGTGGTTAAACCGGCACTCTGAGGCCTTACCCCATCTCTATGAAGATTTTGATTGTTCACAACATCCTGTGGGCACACTATAAAGCAACGGTTTTCAGTGAACTCCACCGGCTGGCTTCCGCCTTTGGCAGCACTGTTCATGTGTTGCAGATTGCTCAAAGCGAACAATCCCGGGCGCTGTTGGGGAAACCGGATCAACTGCCGGATCAATACAGCTACGAACTGCTGTTTGATACGTACATCGAGCAGGTTAGCACCTCCGCCAAAAGCAGGGCGCTGGTAAGCCGGATGCGCGCCTACGGTCCCGATGTGCTATTGCTGACGGGTTATTACGACCCCGCCCAGTTGATCCTGATGGCAATTGCCAAAGTCAGCGGCATCAAAGTCATCATTCAGACTGAATCTACGCCCGTCGATCTGGTGCGAAACGTACCCCGCGAATGGCTGAAAAGGCGTATCATTTCGATGGCCAACGGTTTTTTCTGTTTTGGTACTCCCCAGGCCCAGTACCTGATGCAACTGGGTGCCCGACCGGAACAGATTCTGGTGAAAAACAACGCCGTTGTAGACAACGCCAAACTGAGGCAGGTCTACGAACAGGCTTTTCCGACCCGGTTAGTGCATCAACAGGCATTGGGGCTAAAACCGGCCAATTTTGTGTATGTAGGTCGCCTGGCCCCCGAGAAAAATCTGTCGGCTTTGCTGGATGCCTTTCATCAAGCCCGGCAACAGGCTGCGGACCGGAACGATTGGGGGATGCTGCTGCTCGGCGATGGCAACCAGAAAGCGGTTCTTCAAACGCAGATTGAACGGCTTCATCTTCAGGAATTTGTCAAAATATTACCCAATCAACCCTGGTACCGCGTTCCCGAAACGCTGGCGCTGGCCGATGTGCTGGTGTTGCCCAGTTTGTCGGAACCCTGGGGGCTGGTGGTCAACGAAGCCATGGCCTGCGGTATGCCGGTGGTGGTGTCGGACCGCTGTGGCTGCGCGACCGATCTGGTGAAAAACGGCCAAAACGGCTACGTTTTCGACCCGCAACGGCCGGACGAACTCGTGACATGCCTGTTGAACTTTATGAACGAACGAGTTGACCGGAAAGCCATGGGGCGGGTTTCAGCCGACATCATTGCCGGTTTTACCCCGGAAACCGTTGCCCGGGAAATGCTCGCCGGATTTGTGAAAGTGACCCGTACTTAGTTATTTCGAACCATCGTATGCGAATCCTCCACATTTGTGCTTATACCTGGTCCATCGGTGGCCCGGCCCGGATGATTTACGACCATACGCAGGTTGCGGTGGCGGCAGGCCATCAGGTCGATATTCTGAGTCCGATGTCACCCGGCGACAAACTGTATCCGGCCCCGGAAGGCAGTCGGGTCATTCCCTGTCTGCGAACGCCGTTCATCAGCCGGTTTTTTCGGGAAGTTTCGCTGGACCTTTACCGGTATCTCAAAGCCCACAGTGCCAACTACGACATCATTCATTGCCACGGTCTGTGGCATTTTGGCAGCATAGCTCCCTTTCTTGTCAACAAAACCGTGCCGAAAGTGATCACCGTTCACGGCGTTCTGGACGCCTGGGCGCTGCGGCAAAGTCGCTGGAAAAAGCAAACGATGGATTTTCTGGTCCAGAAGAAATTCATGGCCCGGGCCGATCTTATACACATTCTGAATGAAGACGAGCGGCAGGATGTGGAAACCTATCTGGGCTATAAACACCCGCGAATCGTTCTGATTCCGAATGGCATTGAAGTCGCGGATTTTGCCACTTTACCACCCAAAGGCCAGTTCAAAAAGGAATTCAACCTGGACGTCAACCAGCGAATGGTGCTGTTTATGAGCCGTTTGAACGTCAAAAAGGGACTGGATTTGTTGTTACCAGCGTTTCGGAACTATTGCCGCCAGCATACGGATGCGGTGCTGGTGCTGGCGGGTTCCGACGACGGCTACCAGCACCAGGCACAGCACTTCATCAGCCAGAACGGACTGGAAAAACAGATTCGGCTGGTGGGGATGCTCACCGGTGAAACCAAACTGGCGGCCCTGTCCGATGCCGATGTCTTTGTGCTGCCCTCCTTCTCCGAAGGTTTGTCGATGGCGGTTTTGGAAGCGATGGCCGCCGGGGTGCCGACGGTGATTTCCGACCGCGTGGGCCTGGGCCGCCATGTGGGCCAAATTCAGGCGGCTTGCCTGACCGATCTAAACCCGGAATCAATCTGCAAACAACTGGATGCGGTTTTACACCAGGCCGACTACGCCGAAACGCTGCGAAGCAATGCCCGCAAACTCGTCCGGAGCCAGTATGAAATTAAAGTAGTTGGTCATCAACTGCTTCAAGAATACCAAAATCTGGTTTTCAGTTCTCACCAACGCTCTGAATCCCATCCCGCATGAGTTCGATCTCCGTCATCATTCTGACCCACAACGAAGAAAAACACATTGGCCGGTGCATTGCCAGTTTGCTCCCGTTTACCAAACAGATTTTCATCGTCGACTCCTTTTCAACCGATCAAACCGTTGAAATTGCCCGGGCGATGGGGGCCGTTGTCGTTCAGAATCCCTGGGTCAATTACGCGACGCAGTTCAATTACGGCATCCGTCACATCCCGTTCCAGACCACCTGGCTGATGCGGATGGATGCCGATGAGTATGTTTTGCCCGAACTGGCAACCGAAATCAACACCCGGCTTACCGCCCTGCCCGATGATGTCAGCGGTATTTACGTCAAACGCCGGGTGATGTTCATGAACCGCTGGATGCGGCACGGCGATTATTACCCAATCTGGCTGCTCCGAATCTGGCGCAGCGGTCAGGGCATTTGCGAGGAAAGCTGGATGGACGAACACATTAAACTGTCGACGGGCCGCTCCATTCAGTTCGGGCATGATCTGGTGGATCACAACCTCAACAATTTAACGTGGTGGACCCAAAAACATAACCTGTATGCCATCCGCGAGGTGATCGATATTCTCAACATTCGCTTTAACTTTGACCAGTCGATTCGGGTTGAACCGAAGTTTTTTGGAACGCAGGAACAACGCAAACGGTATCTGAAGCAGCGGTATGCGTCGCTGCCGCTCTTCACGCGGCCGGTAATGTATTTTCTGTACCGGTACATCGTGCGGCTGGGTGTGCTGGACGGACGCCCCGGACTGATGTGGCATTTTTTGCAGGGACTCTGGTACCGGTTTCTGGTCGATGCCAAACTGTACGAAGTCTATCATCGGGTAGGCACTGATAAACAAGCAATTATAGATTTTTTCCGAACAGAATATGGAAAAGACCTCCAGGCCCGGCAGCCGGGTCAGCACTGACCTGTCGGTTTACAACAACAGTTGGTGGAACCCCGGCTCCAGGCTCAAAATCATCCTGTGGTTTTTGGTGAGTTCGATTTCCATCAATTCGTATATGCCCCTTCCAGTACGGGTCAAAAAATGGATTCTCACCCTTTTTGGGGCCAAAATCGGGGTGGGGCTGGCCATCAAACCGGCGGTCAACATCAAATTCCCGTGGCTGCTCACCATCGGCGATCACGTCTGGATTGGCGAAGGCGTCTGGATCGATAACCTGGCTCCGGTCACGATCGGCAATCACGTCTGCATTTCGCAGGGAGCCATGCTCGAAACCGGCAATCACAATTACCGGAGCCGAACGTTCGATTTATTTGTTAAACCCATACACCTGGACAACGGCGTCTGGATCGGTGCAAAATCGGTCGTATGCCCCGGGGTTACCTGCCACTCCCACGCCATTCTTGCGGTGGGGTCGGTGGCCACCCAGCCGCTCGAAGCCTACGGAATCTACCAGGGCAACCCGGCCGTCTGGGTTAAAAACCGCGAAATTCAATGAAAGTAACGATCATAACGGTGGTGTTTAATGGCGCAGGAACGGTTCGCGACAGCATCGAATCCGTGCTGAACCAGACCCATCCCGATATTGAATACATCGTCATCGATGGCAATTCGACCGACAACACGGCCGAGGTGGTCCGCTCCTACGGTTCCCGCATCACCCGCTTCGTTTCGGAGCCTGACAAGGGTTTGTACGATGCGATTAACAAAGGCATCCGGCTGGCCACGGGCGACGTCATCGGGCTCATCAACGCCGACGATTTTTACCACCATCCCCAGGTGGTCGAAAAAGTGGTCCAGCTTTTCGACAAGACGAACTGTGATGCCGTGTACGGTGACGTCATTTACGTCAATGCGGAAAATACGCAGAAAATTGATCGCTACTGGAAAGTGGGCGAATACAAAGAGGGTGCCTTCCTGTGGGGCTGGATGCCCCCCCACCCGACCTGCTTCATCCGGCGGTCGGTGTATGAAAAACTAGGCGGGTATACGCTCGAACTGAAAAGCTCCTCCGATTATGAACTGCTGCTGCGGTACATCCACAAACACAAAATCAAACTCAGTTACCTGCCCGAAGTGCTGGTAACCATGCGGTCGGGCGGCATGAGCAACGCAACGCTGAAACACCGCTGGCGGGCCAATCGCGAAGACCGTCAGGGGTGGAAATTAAACGGTTTGCGTCCTTATTTTTTTACACTTTTTCTGAAACCACTAAGAAAACTTGACCAGCTATTACCAAAGCTGTGAAAAATAAACGTTTTTTGCACCGCATGATAAAAATACTATACCACTTAGTCAGTTTTGATTGTACCAAAATTATAAAACAGTAACATTTACGCTCTGTCCCTGTGATTTTATAACCAACGTATCATCACACCTGTCCCTATGAATCTGGAATTGCTTCTTTCTTATATCCAAAATAAACTCACCGACGATTTGTTCCAACTGGGACTTTACCAGTGCCTCCTGTCGTTTCTGGTCGCTTGTTTTGTAGCCGTCGTATCCATCCCAGTCGTCATCAAAATTTCGGAGTTGAAGTTTCTCATGGAGAAACCCGGCTCGCGCAGTTCCCACAAAACGGCTACCCCGACTTTCGGCGGAATTGCCATCTTTGCCGCCATTCTGATCAGTTATTTCCTCTGGCCGGCCATCGACCAGACCGATATTTACCGCACCAACCTGTCCATTGTCGGCATGTCGATTC
Source organism: Larkinella fluvii (assembly GCF_051857545.1). Taxonomy (NCBI): domain Bacteria; kingdom Pseudomonadati; phylum Bacteroidota; class Cytophagia; order Cytophagales; family Spirosomataceae; genus Larkinella; species Larkinella fluvii. The sequence goes on from NZ_JBPZHB010000009.1 coordinate 281,794, forward strand.
TGTTTTTCATCGGGATCAAAGACGACATGGTGGGCATCGACCCCAACAAAAAGATTTTCTTCCAGGTGTTGCCGTCCCTGATTCTGATTTTCTTCGGAAAACTGCGGATTGACTATCTGTATGGTATTTTTGGTCTGTACCACATCAACGATGTGTTTTCAGTCATCATTACCTGTCTCATTTTCATTACGATCATCAACGCCATCAACCTCATCGACGGCATCGACGGCCTGGCGGGGGCCATTTCTACCCTGGCAGCGTTGACATTCGGAAGCTGGTTTCTGCTCACCAATCACTTTGCGATGGCGTGTCTGGCGTTCACCTTGTCGGGCGCACTGGTCGGTTTTCTGCGGTTTAATTTTTCGCACACCAGCAAGATTTTCATGGGGAATACCGGATCGCTCATTCTGGGCTTCCTGCTTTCGTTTTTTGCCGTCCGGTTTATCAACCTGAACAACTCGTTCCGGTTCGATCCGACCTCGTTTTTCAACGCGCCGATCATTGCCATCGTGGTGCTGATCGTTCCGATTTTCGACACCCTGCGGGTTTTTCTGGTGCGGATCATGGCCGGTCGTTCGCCTTTCTCGGCCGACCGCAACCACATGCACCACATCATGATCGACAACGGTCTGACGCACGCAGCGGCCACGGCGGTGCTTTGCACGATTTCGCTGGTGAATACGGTTTTGTTTTTCCTTTTTCACCGCGACATCACCAACACGGTTTCGCTGTTTATTCTGATCGGGATGTTTTTCCTCTATATGGCCACCGGCGTTTTTCTGAAGATGCGGGCGCGCGTTCAGGCCATTGACAAGCAACGCCGGAAAGGCCTCTACGCCAGCCAATTGGTCAATGCCCTGTCCGGGAAAAACTTTTTGAGATACCTGTAAGCAACGGCTCCGACGCCGGTCTTCGCTAACAAACGGGGTTCTCGTTTGTTATACGTCCATACTTAAAATGGACGAAACATGGAAAATCAGACCAAAGGAGACTCGGCCGCCGATGCTCCTAAACCCGGCAATTACCGTCAAAATCAATCAATGGAAGAAGAGGACGGCCTGCCGCCCCTCTCTGAAGCCGATACGGCTCCGATGTATACGGATCTCGGCCTGGGCTCCGAAGACACCTACAACAAAGGCGACGACGAAGCCACAGATACGCTGCTGTATACCGACACCCACACCGCCATCAATACCGCCGAAAACCGCTCCAACTCCCTGGCCTACGAGGGCGATATCGACGATTTGACGATGGAAATTGAGCCGGAGCAGGAATGAGGTTTTCAGTATTCGGTTTTCGGAAAAGGGCCACGACCAGTCAATCAGCAGGATCGGTTAACTACCTCACCGGGTTGTGACCGGCGTCATGACTTGCTGCGTCGGCACCACCACCTGAACGGTTACTTCATTTCCCATCAGCAGACCGGATTTTCCGACCTTGTAATCCAGCCGGTTGAGCGTAAACTGGCCCGAGAATGTAGCTGTCATGCCTTTCTGGACAATGGTGAGCGGAATCGTTACAGCGCGGGTAGTGTTTTTAATCGTCAGTTCAAACGTGCCGGTGTAGGCGTCGTTTTCCTGCCTCTCGATGCGGGTAGAGCGCAAACTAATCCGGGGGTAGGTCGCTGCGTCGAAATACTCCTTTTTTTTCAAGTGATTATTCCGCAGACCAATACCGGTTTCGAGGGTCGCGGTTTCCACACTGGCCGAAAGCTGCGCCTTTTCGGGCAGGGCCGGGTCAAAAACCAAGTCTCCTGAAAAACCGCCAAAGGTCCCGGTAACGGTTAGACCCGCGTTTCGGATGCTGAACGTCACCGTTGCTTTGGTGGGTTTCCAGTGGATTTGAGCAACCGCGCTCAGGTCGATCAGCAGGACCGTAATCAGGGTTAGAAAGGCGTTTTTCATCTTAAAAATGGTAGGCTAGCGCCAACATCGGCATGGCATTTTTACTACGAAACCGGTCGTTCTCGAAGGTTAATTTGCGGTCGGTGGTATACTCGACGAACTGGAAACCAATACCACCCCGTACACTCACTTTCGGCGTAAACCGATACCGCACATACGCTTCCGAGTTCAGACTGCCCCGGTCGCTGTCGCTGATCAGCAGGATGTTAAACCGGGTTGGGCTGGCGGGTTGCACCGTTCCACTCAGCGACGACCGCGCCGGGGCATTGGCGTAGAAAACTCCGCTTTGCGCTCCACCCAGCGTCACCCCAATGGCGTCGATGTTGATGCCGACCTCAAACCGCTGCGTCAGGGCGAACTCGATGTGAATGCTGGCGTTGAGCGAGGTAGTACGGGTGCGGTTTAGCTGGAGCGTGTCCAGGTTGGTGAGAATGTTCTCGGTAAACAGCGCGACGATGCTTTCGGTGCCGGACGTTAGCCGGGCCGGGGCCGTGATGTAGTCGAGCCTGCCGCCGAAAGCCGAGGTCAGCCGCAATCCGTAGCCCAGGCGAAACCGGTTCGAACGCCCAATGCCGTGCAATTGGTTGATCGTCAGTGCCGCCGTACCGAAATCAGGTTTGGCCGCAACACTCAGATCAATCGTTCGGGTCAGCGGTTTGTGGGGTGACTGTGCCAGGACGACCACGGGCAATGACAGGAGAAAAAAGACAAGGAATCGTTTCATAACGGTTCGGGTTAAAAGGCTATTGTAGTTTGGCGTGGCCGAATAAAACACTGTAGGCCTTGCACCAGATCAGGATGGTCCGCTGGCGGGACGGATTGAAGGATGCCGGAGCTTCCAGAAAAAAGGACCCGGTATTGGTTAATTTCTGCACTTCGATGAAATTGGTCAGGCTCGTATCTTCCGCGAGGTAAATCCGCAGATCCGGCCCGCCATCCGTACTGAAATTCTCAAACAGAATCGTCCGTTTGCCGGCTTTCTCATACACTTTCACCGTTCCTTTCACCGTGTGAACATTGTTCATAAACATGCCTTCCACCAGCAGTTGCTGCCCTGTTGCGTCGAATAGTTTGGTGTTATCGGTTGTGCTGACCGGCTTGTCAACCGTTCCGACCGGCGTCAGTTCGGGGTCCTTGGCACAGCCCGACAGTCCACTCAAAATCACTACCCAAACCACAAACTGCCGCCAGCGCCCCGGGTACCGGATGGTGGCTACTACCTGTCGGTAGCTGACGGCCAACACGTACAGACAGGCGACCAATACCGTCAGGGCGTAGGCAAAGAGTAAACCGCCATCGCCCTGAATTTCAATGCCTAAAACGGTCAAATGGGCACCAATAGCTCCAATCATGATGCCGACGCCCAGCAACGCCCCCATCCAACTGGTTCGGGGAATCAGCAGCAAAACCGACGCGAGGAGTTCGGCCACCCCGCTGGCAATCCGCCCGCCGGGCTCCATGTTCAGGGTTGAGAAGATATAAACGCTTTCAGGAGCGGCTGTAAACTTGAAATACAGGGTCTGGAGCATAATACCGGCGGCCACAAGCCGGGCCAGCCAGAGTACAAGGGATGAGAGTTTCATAGAGAATGAGAGATGGAGTGAATGAGATAAAATGGATTGTAGCCGACAGTTAACTCACCAAGTTTTTTTCCGATTGAGCGGGGGACGGTCTTTTTTGGTGAGCCACCGTAGCGTGAGCCACCCCGAAATGAGCCGGTATCTGAACGTGCGGAAAAACCGCTTCCAGGCCAATGCGAATGATGGCACTGTGGTGAATCGCGTGTTCGATGTTGTAGAGCAATTCGCGGTAAAACGTCGTCAGAATGGCCACATCGGGGATCGCGTCCGGCGAATACGACGCTTCCAGGTCCAGCAGGCGGTCTTCCGTACAACAGGCCAATTGGGCAATCATCTGCTGAATGGCAGCCACGGCTTCTGCCGGGCTGTTTTCCAGCGACTCCTGCCGAATTCGGCGGTCGTAATTGAGGTAACCGGTGTGGTAGGCCGTCAGCGAAAGCGCGTAAAATTCGATGATGTGCCGCAGGTGTTTCCCCACCGAACTCCCCATCAGCAAATTGAGTGGACGCGTGTATTCGTGGGGTTCAAGTTGGGCGATCACCGCCGTGAGCTGGCTCAACAGACGGGCCGAAGTGTCCTGTAATTTCATGAGTGGGAAGGTCAGGCGTGGAAAAGTCGGTTAGTTGTTTAGTAATTTTTGCCAGTTCTGATCGGCTTTGCGTTGCAGGTTCGGCGTATCTTTTTGCCATTTGGGTAGCGTATTGTTGAAAAAAGTGTGGTAGAACAGGTAAAGCCGACCGTCGCGCAGCTCGAACGTTTCCGGATCAATCTCCACTTTTTCGCCCGAATCGCCCATTGCGTAGGCACACCAGCCGCCGTAGGCCGGAGCATACGATTCGGGGGCTTTCAGAAACCGGTCCCGGTTGGCAACCGACGCAAACCGATACGTGGCTCCCCGATACTGGGTCGAAATCGTTTTCTGGCCTTTTGTGGCTTTTTTTGCCGTGAAATAGGCTACCGGGTCGTAGCCCTGAATGGCCAGTCCTTCGTCTACGTTGGCGTGTTTGGCAAGCATGGCCTCCCGCTGGGCCTGTGCCGCCGAAAACGTCAGGAGCCAAAGCAGGCTGCCAATGAGAAGATGGGCAAACGGGGTCCGCGCCCGGATTAGGTGGGTGTTCATGTTTTTCAAGATTCGTCATCAATCAGGTGAACTCCCTATCCAGTAGCCAAATAACATGCCCTACGGTGCCAGATCGCTGAAAACACCGCCAGCAGTCCGGAAAGCGGTTTTTTAGAACGTTGTCCTGAGTTCCCGGACGAACTGCCGGTTTTGATATGTCGGGAGAGTCACGCTATTTCGGGAATATGAACCGGAATTACGGCACCGGCATCAGCCTGCTTTAACCCGATGCAATGAGTAGAAGCGTATTTACGGCCGCAAAGGGCAACGGAATGAATTTTGCGGTTAACTTGGTCAATGAAATCGTTTGTAATCCTGCTGATCATCATCCTGGATGTCCTGACCGGGGCTGCGTATAGCCAGCCCGCAGGGGTGCCGTTTATCCAGCATTACGCCCCCAAAGTCTACCAGGCTCACCCCGAAAACCGGGCCATTGCGCAGGATAACCGGGGCGTTTTGTACTTCGGCAACCAACACGGTCTGCTGGAATTCGATGCCAGTACCTGGACACGATTACCCGTCACCGGCACCAACGCCCGCGCCGTGGCAACCGACACCACCGGCACGGTTTACATCGGAACCGACACGAACTTTGGCTACCTCAAAACCGACCAAAGGGGCGTAAACCGCTACGTTTCCCTCAGCGATCAGTTGCCCCCGGCCGAACGCACGCTGCCCAAAATAGCCCGGGTTTTCTGCACGGATCAGGGCGTTTATTTCAGTACGGCACAAAAGATTTACCGCTACCAGCCTAATCAGCCCATTGGCATCTGGCCTATCCCGGCCGGCATCCGGCACGTTAGTGTTGTGAACAATACGGTATTTTTGCAAACCCGGAACGGCGTTTTTTTCCGCTTGAACACCGCCCGATCTGGAGATGAAGCCCTGGAGGTGCCCCCCGGAACCGAGCGGTTGACCACCCAAACCATCGAGTCGGTTTTGCCGTTTCCCGGCGATCATCAGTTGCTGGTAGTTACATGCCAGGGTGGGCTTTTTCGCTATGACCCATTGAAAGCCAGCGTTTCAACATTTCCGACGCAGGCCGACGACTGGCTACACCAGGCCCGCGTCAGTCGGGCCATTTACATTCCCAATCCCGAAGCGGGCACGCACCAGTATATCATTGGAACCGCCCGGGGCGGGGTCCGGATTCTGAACCACCAGGGACAGGAACTGCAACGGATCGATGAAAGCAACGGGCTGCGTCGGAATGCGGTTCTGAGTTTGTTTCAGGACCGTGAAAAATCGCTCTGGATCGGCACCGGCAGTGGCCTCGACCGCGTGGAAACCAACCTGCCCGTCAGCCGTTTCGAAAGCAGCCTGAACGTCCGTTCCACGGTTTGGGCCATTCGTCGGCACGCGGGCGTACTCTACATCGGAACCGGTTTGGGCGTATTTTATTGGAACAACCCGACCCACCGTTTTGAAATGGTGTCCGGTACCGACGCATCCAGCACAACCTTGCTGACCGATGGAACGGATTTGCTGGCGGGTGCGGCAGGCTACATCTGGCGAATTCGGCAGAACCGGATTGTAGAAACCCTTTTGACCGAAAACCAGACCGTTCACGCGCTGCTTCGGCCCCGCCAGAAACCGAATCTGCTGCTGGCGGCTCTGGGCAATGGGCTCCGGCTCTACCGACGCGAAGCCAACCGGTGGCAAGAGGCAAGCCGAGTACTAAACCTGCGGGACGAGTGTGTTTCGCTCGCCGAAGCAGCCGATGGTACCATCTGGGTTGGGACCCGGCACAACGGTTTCTTTCAACTCGATAAAGACCTGATCCAGATCCTCTTTCACTCGAATTTCGGGGTTCGTCCGGCAACCGGAAGCTACGTTTTCCCGACCTCCGACGGATTGCTGTTTACCGCCGGTGGCCGTCTGTACCGTTTTGATGCCCGCACCAAACAGTTCGCAGCCGATCCGAAATTCAGTACCCTGCTCGCCAAATCCTCCTCCGATGCCCCGGCCCTTGCCGAAGACCGCCAGCGAAACCTGTGGTTTGCCACGCCTTCAGTAGCCCTCCGCCGAAACGCAGCCGGAACCTGGGAGTGTGACAGCCTGAGTCTGAAACCGATCAGTCGGGGTGGCTACGCCATCTATCCCGATCAGAACGGGCTGGTCTGGCTGGGCAATGACGAGGGACTGTTCCGGTACGACGGTGCCCAGATGACCATGCCCCCCGATTATCCGGCTTTGATCCGGGCCGTCCGGTTGCAGGCCAACGATTCCCTGCTGTATGCCGGGGGCAGCATTCCCGCCGGTCAGGGCCGGTTGACGTTGCCCTATCGGTTCAGGGCCTTGTCGTTCCAATTTGCGGCCACCAGTTTTGTGGGCGACAATGAAAATGAGTTTCAGTACAAACTCTCCGGAAATGCCCAGATGGCCGACGATACGGTTTGGTCGAAATGGGGTCGGGAAACGCGCAAAGACTACACCAACCTGCCCCCTGGCCCGTATACCTTCCTGGTTCGCGCCCGCGACTCCTACGGTCAGTTGAGCCGGGAAAGCCGCTTTTCGTTTGAAATCACCCGCCCCTGGTTCCGCGAACCCTGGGCCTACGCGCTTTATATTCTCATCGGGTGTTTCCTGATAGCGGTCTTTGTCCAGTATTACACCCGGCGGTTGATTCGGGAAAAGCTGAAACTCGAAGCCCTGGTGGACGACCGTACCGCGCAGGTGGTTCAGCAAAAAGAAGAACTGGTGGCGCAATCGGCACGTTTGCAGATGGCGAAAGAAACCGCCGAAGCGGCCAACCGGGCGAAAAGCGAATTTCTGGCCAACATGAGCCACGAACTCCGGACGCCCCTCAACGGCATTCTGGGTTTTACGCAACTGCTCCAGCGCGACACCAACCTGAGCAGCAGTCAGCAACGCGGTTTGGGCATTATTCGCACCAGTGGCGAACACCTGCTGACGCTGATCAACGAGGTGCTGGATATTGCCAAAATTGAAGCCCGGCGGTTCGACTTTCAGCAATCGGCGGTAGCCTTGCCCGCGCTCCTGGCGAACGTGTCGGCGTTCTTCCGAATCCGGGCCGAACAGAAAGGGCTGGCGTTCACCTACCGGGTGGAGACGCCCCTCCCGGCGGTGGTTTCCGGTGACGAAAAACGCCTGACGCAAATCCTGAATAATCTCCTGAGCAACGCCGTAAAATTTACGGAGCAGGGTACCGTCGAGTTGGTCGTGAGCAGTCAGGAAGTGCGCCCCGGCCAGTTTCGGGTGGTTTTTCGGGTCAGTGATTCGGGGATCGGCATTCCGGAAAACCGCCTGACCGAGATTTTTCAACCCTTCTACCAGGTGCGGGACGGAAAACAGTTCATCGAAGGCACCGGCCTCGGTTTGGCCATTTCGGATAAACTGGTCGAGTTGATGGGCGGCAAATTGAGTGTCGCTAGCACGCCCGGAAAAGGCAGTACTTTCACCGTCAGCCTGCCCCTGTCAGCCGCCCAGCGTGGCCCTGCACCGGAAACTTCTCACCCGGATCGACGCCGGATTCTGGGCTATGAGGGTCTGCAACGGCGGGTGCTGGTGGCCGACGACAATGCCGACAACCGGCTGGTGGTGGTGTCACTCCTGGAAACGCTGGGTTTCGTCGTCCTCGAAGCCGTCGACGGACGGGTATCCATCGAACTGGCAATCAGTCAGAAACCGGATCTGATTTTGATGGATCTGGTGATGCCCAACCTCAACGGTTTTGAAGCCCTACAACAGCTCCGCGCCCGGAAGGAACTGGCGCACACCCGAATCATTGCGTTTTCCGCCAATGTTTTCGAACAGAACCAACAGCGTTCGCTCAGCGAGGGCTTCGATGATTTTGTCGCCAAACCCGTCGATGTAGATAGTCTCCTGGTTAAAATCGGAGAGCAACTGGGTTTGCACTGGCGATACGCGGCTGATGATTCCGAAGCCGGAAAGCCGGTAATCTCCCCGCCGACAGACACCGCCGAACTGGTCATTCCGGGCTCTGATGACCTGAATGCCTTGCTGGAAAAGGCCCGGCAGGGTGACATTCGGAGCATTCTCGATACAGTATCCGACCTTGAAGCACACAATTCCGCGTTCGGTCCGTTTGCCAATCGCTTACGCCACTGGGCCGCAGAGTTTGATACCCGACAAATCCGGGATTATTTAACCCAACTCCTGCACAATCCCTAACCTTATGCCCGCCAGTATTCTTGTCGTTGACGATACGCCCCACAACATCAGCATTTTATTCGATGCGCTGACCCATTATGGCTACCGCGTGCTGGCCGAGCGCGACGGAAAAAGCGCCCTCGAACAGGTTCGCCACGCCCGTCCTGATCTGATTCTGCTCGACGTGATGATGCCCGGCCTCAACGGTTTCGAGACCTGCCGCCAGCTCAAAAACAACCCCGCAACTGCCGACATTCCGGTGATTTTTATGACCGCCCTGACCGAGTCCATCGACAAAATCAACGGTTTTAACATGGGCGCGGTGGATTACATCACGAAACCGTTCCAACTGCCCGAAGTTCTGGCACGGGTTCAAACGCACCTGGCGCTGCGGCAAATGCGTCATGATCTGGAGAAGCTCAACGAACAGCTCGAACAGCGGGTTCAGGAACGAACCGAAGCCCTCAGCCGCGCCTTGGCCGAACTGGAAACGCTGAAAGATCAGCTTCAGGCCGAAAATTCTTACCTCCGCGATGAGATCAGCCAGACCAGTGGTTTCAGCGAAATCGTAACCCAAAGTGCACCCTTCTGGCGTGTATTGACCAAAATAGAGCAGGTGGCCCCCACCAACACGACGGTGCTGATTCTGGGCGAATCCGGTACGGGCAAAGAACTGCTGGCGCGGGCCATACACGAACACAGTAGTCGGAAAAACAAACCACTGGTGAAGGTCAACTGCGCAGCTTTGCCGCCTACGCTCATCGAGAGCGAGCTGTTCGGTCACGAAAAAGGAGCCTTTACCGGCGCGACCAGCCAGAAAACCGGGCGATTTGAACTGGCCCAGAACGGCACTATTTTTCTGGATGAAATCGGTGAAATGCCCCTCGACCTGCAATCCAAGTTGCTGCGGGTGTTGCAGGAAGGCGAATTTGAGCGCGTCGGCGGCACCAAAACCCTGCGCGTCAATGTTCGGGTGCTGGCGGCTACGAACCGCGATCTGGAAGTTGAAATCGGAAACGGCCGCTTTCGCGAAGATTTGTATTACCGGCTGAATGTGTTCCCGGTTAAAAGCCTGCCCCTGCGCGAACGAAAAGAAGACATTCCGCTGCTGGTGCGGCACTTTTGCGACAAACACGGCCCCGATCTAAACCGCCGGATCGAGGTCATTCCGACCCGCGTGATCGATATGCTGACGGCCTACAACTGGCCCGGCAACATCCGCGAACTGGAGAACATCATTGAACGCTCATTGATCAGTTCGACCGGCCGACAACTCGAACTCGGCGACTGGACGGGCAACGACTGGCGCGACCGCAAGAATCCGCTGGCCCGTAAAGTAACGCCCCTGACGCTGGAAGAATGCGAACGCAACCACATCATCGCCGTGTTGGAATCCACCCACTGGAAAGTCAGCGGAGATCACGGGGCCGCCCGGATTCTGGATGTCATTCCAACCACGCTCGAATCGAAGATGAAAAAGCTTGGCATTACCCGACCCTGACCCCTTTCACTCATCCTGAAATGTCCTGACATTCCTGAAATACCGTAACCAACGCTGTACTAACCCAGCCACAGAAAACCACCTAACCATTTAACCATCAAACCATTACACAAACCATAAACGACTGGCATACGGCTTGATTACCAGATAGTATCTGTTAATTAAGTTGCGCCATGTGTACCGTTTCTTACCTTCCCCTGGCAAAGGGTGCGTATTTGATCACCGCCAGCCGCGACGAAAAAACCGCCCGGCCTTCCGCGCGTTTTCCCGTCAAAGCGACGCTCAATGGACAAGCGGTTTATTTCCCGCAGGACCCCCAGGGACACGGTTCGTGGATTGCCACGGCCCACGAACCCGGTTTTAAGCCTATCACGGTTTGCCTGCTGAATGGTGCTTTTCAGGCGCATACGGCCCATCCGCCCTACCGCCACAGCCGGGGACTGGTGGTGCTGGAGGTGTTCCGGTATGCCTCTCCGGGCGAATGGCTGGCCGGTTTTGATTTTGAGAACCTCGAACCGTTTACCCTGATTATTCTGCAACCGGGGCAACTTTGGGAGGTTCGCTGGGATGGAAAAACCGCCCACAGCCGCCAGCCTGACCCGGCTCAACCCGCCATCTGGTCGTCTTCGACGCTCTATACGCCCTCCGTGGTTGCCCGTCGCGAAGCCTGGTTTCAGACGTGGCTCCGGCAACAAACGCAGTTTACCGTGGCCGGTATTCGCCAGTTTCACAAGCAGGCCGGCCGGGACGACCCACAGAATGCGGTGTTGATGAACCGGGGAGACGGGATGCAAACCCTCAGCCTGACCACCGTTCGGCACTGCCCGGACCACACCGGGATTTTCTACGAAGACCTGACAACGTCCCGATTCCTGTATCAGCAACTAACGCCATCCCATGAGCTTCGCTACGCCCACTGAACGTCTCCACCCCCCGGTTTCCGCTGCGGTTCCGGGCTGGGCCGACCAGCTCAGCCAACGGCTAGACCGGTTTCTGATTCGGCTCCGGCACTGGGAATACTGGCCTTTTTCCGTGGTCTATTTCCCGGTAATCATCTACTACGGCTGGCTCGCGCTCAAGGCCCGTTCCTGGTTTTTCTTTTCGGCCAGTAACCCCGGCATTGAATCGGGCGGGATGCTGGGCGAATCGAAAATGGACATCCTGAACCGCATCGACGCAGATTACAAACCGAAAACCCTGTTTTTTCACCAACCCACCATCGATGCGGTTCTGGATCAGATGCTGCTAGCCGATTGCTGGTTCCCCATCGTGGCCAAACCCGACCGCGGAGAGCGGGGCTGGCGGGTCGAAAAGCTCCATTCCGTCGCCGAATTGACGGCCTATCTGCATGATAGCCCGGCGAATTTAGCCCTGATTGTGCAGGAATATGTGGATGAACCGCTGGAACTGGGGGTGTTCTATTACCGGATGCCAGACCAGCCGACCGGAACAGTTTCTTCCATCGTGGTCAAGGAGTTTCTGTCGGTGATAGGCGATGGAACGTCTACCCTACTGGAACTACTCCGTCAGAATCCCCGCGCCCGGCTTCAATTGCCGGTGTTGATGGAACGGTATGGCGAACGGTTAACCCATGTGCCGGAACCCGGAGAAACCCCGATGCTGGAGCCCATCGGCAACCACTGCCGGGGTACGAAGTTTCTGGATGGTAATCATCTGATTACGCCGGAACTGGTGGCGGTTTTTGACCGGATCAGTCAATCGGTAGACGGTTTTTACTACGGTCGCTACGACCTCCGCTGCCGCTCAATCGACGACCTCCTCCGGGGACAAACCATCCGGATCATGGAACTCAACGGGGCCGGGGCCGAACCGGCGCATGTTTATCAACCCGGCTCTTCGATCTGGACGGCCTGGCGGGTGTTGCTTGGGCATTGGCAGGTATTATACAGCATCAGCCGGGCCAACCACCAACGCGGTGTTCGGTACCTGACGTTCCGGGAAGCCTGGACCATTTACCAGCGTATTCAGCGGGACAAAACCAACAGACCATCATGATGTTGTTCGCGGGAAATTTTGTGGTGGGCTGGGTGGTCAGTTTTCTGGGGTCTCTGCCGCCGGGTGTTCTCAACCTGACCATCATTCGGGTATCGTTGCGGCAGGGGCTTCGGGCGGCTCTCGAATTTGCTCTGGCCTGCACCCTAATCGAGTTCCTGTATGGCTACATCGCGGTGTGGCTCACGGAACAGATCTCACAATATGCCTTTTTCAAACTCCTCACCGACGGGTTCACCATGCTTCTGCTGTTGATTCTGGGGCTTTACTACCTCCGGAAACAAAGCAACCGACCGACACCCACGGACCGAACATCGACCAGCGCGTTCGGGTTGGGTCTTGGCCTGAGTGTCATCAACGTGGCAGCTTTTCCGTTCTGGCTTTTTTATACAGTATTGCTCACCCAGAAAGGCTGGGTCAGCCTGGCGGCTTCGTCGTCGGTTCTGGTGTATGTGCTGGGGATTGCGCTGGGAACCCTGACCGGTTTGTGGTTTTTTGTGGGCGTAAGCCAGCGTCTGAATGCTTTTCTGGCGACCCATCTTCACCGGTTCGAGCGCGTCATGGGATGGCTGTTTGTGGGCCTGGCCATTGTCCAGGGCCTGGTTCTGGCATCGAACCGATGATTTTTTAACGATTGATCTACTAACCTCAATTCATCATGCAACGCAATTTTGTCCGTTTAACCGTCGTCTTTTTATTCTTTTTCGCTACGGCTTTTGCCCAGAAACCCGTTATCTTTTCAACATCCAACAAAGCCCTGGGTGGCTATGATCCGGTGGCTTATTTTACGGAAGGAAAACCGGTTGTAGGTGCCGATTCGCTGACCTGGACGTGGCAGGGCGCCCACTGGCATTTTGCCAGCGAGAAAAACAAAGCGGCTTTTCAAGCCGAACCCGAACGGTTTGCGCCCCAATACGGCGGGTATTGTGCCTTCGGCATGTCGAAAGGCTACAAAGCCCCCACGCAACCCGATGCCTGGACGATCGTCGATAACAAGCTCTATCTCAATTACAACCAAAAAGTGCGGACGGAATGGGACAATGATCGGCCTGGCTACATTCAGAAAGCGGATATGAATTGGGTTGAGGCAAGAGAGAAAAAATAAGCTCGGGATGAAACGGCTACGCGGTTTCGTCCTGGTATTTTTTTAGCAGATTGTGAAACCATACGCGGTCGTTGTCCACCAGCTTGATATACAGCCGGAGATTTCCGACGGCACTTTCGTACGTAAATTTCCGGCTGGCATCGCCTTTTCGGAGCGCGTATTTCACCATTTTATCAACCACTTTAAAAAACCGGTCTTCATCGTCTCTCGCAAATTTTTCATCCCAGAATAAAACCGTTGGTGAAGCCTCCGACGGCTTAAATGACAACCTGAATTTTGCCAAACCCATTTCTAATGTTTCCATAGCAGTCTACCACTTCGGCGATTTTTTCATCGTTTTCCAGAAGGTAGGCAATTCATTTGGCATAACCTAATAATCAGACTTTTAACGGTTTCGCCCTATTCACACAAAGGGGTTGTCAAGGCTCGTTGATATTCTCTTTCCAGCCCGTGCATGACACTGGTTACCGGTAAACCATCGAAAGCGGTCAGCGGCAGGTCGGTCCGTTTCCCTTCGTCATCTACCAGGAACGCCGAAAGAAGCCTACATCCTGAACCGGCAAAATAATTTAAAACTTCCATCAGGTGTTCCAGCTCATTGGAGTAGAGCCGGCAGGAACGGTTTTTTCCCTGTGAATAGCAAAGCGAAAAGTAAAGCCACATGTGTTGAGCAGAATAAGTAGACAAGCTAACCGGGGTATTATACGTTTGTCGGCCGTAAGATAGTTGAAACTACCGGAACCCGTATCCCATGACCCTTTTTTTGTAAATAGAATGAATCTCCCCAAAAGCCTCCCCTTTCCCATTTCACCTGTATGTGATTGCAATTTCCAAAGAATCGACTATATTTAGAGACGCAAAAAACCTTTTTCGATCATGAAAAAAGCGGCCGGTATTGGGTTAATTCTTCTCTCCTTCTCCTTCGTCTACATGTCGGTTCAGGTTTATACCAACGCAGACGCCATGCGGGTGATCGATGAATACGGCTGGATGGCCGTCGTGGCCAAAATCGGCAGCGTCATTCTGTTTACCTACCTGGCTTTTACGTCGCTGATGAGAGGGATTGCGATGATTCGGGAAGACTAAAATAGCCCGGTCTGTAGGGTATCTTCTGCGAAAGCAGTAGATTGCGGCCTATTTGTTTGCTATGAAACGATACGGATTTATGTTGTTGGCCTGGGCTTTGCTGGCCGGCAGTTGCCAACAGGCCGAACAGGCTCCCTGCGACCCAACCATTCCTACCCTCAAGGCACCCGATTCGGAAATTACCGCCTTGAAAAAGTACATCGACTCCAGTGGCATTTCCGCAGTGGCCGATGGACGGGGTTTTTATTACAGCATCCAATCCCCTGGCAGCGGCACCAAACCCACGCTGTGTTCCGCCGTGACCGTCAATTACGTGGGGAAACTGACCAACGGAACCACTTTTGACAGTGCCAGCAACATCACTTTTGGCTTAAACCAACTCATCGTGGGCTGGCAGGAAGGCATTCCGCTGATTGCCCCCGGTGGCAGCATTACGCTGTATTTACCTCCCAGTTTAGCCTATGGCGCACAGGCGCTGAACGGGATTCCGGCCAATTCAATTCTGGTGTTCACAATCGACCTCATCCAGAGCAATTAAAAAACCTTCGACCGACCCGCTTAGGCACCCTGAAGGTGTTGGGCGAAAACCGCTTTGGCCTTCGCCCACATGGCGTCACTTAACACATGGCCCTGGCCCGGGTCAATGAAGGAAGTAAAATTCCCGGCGGCACCGGCTTTCTGGTAGGCTTGAGTAATGTGGGGAATGGCCTTCCGAACAAAATCGATCGGTGAACCTGAGTCTTCTTCTCCAAAGTTCAGGTGCAGAACCCGGGGCGCAATGAGGGCCGCGATGTCGGGCGTATCGCCATACTGAAGCCAGCCCGGCACGAAGTTCGGAAAGCAATGCAGCAGGTGTTCGTGCTCAATGGCAGCATAGGAAGGCAGACAACAGTTTCCAACGATGCATTTCAGGCGGTTTTCGAGCGGCCCCACCAGCCACGAGTGCGTCGATCCCATCGAGTGACCGTAGCAACCGATCCGGTCGGCGCGTACTTCCGGGCGGCTACACAGGTAATCGACCGCCCGGCGCATTTCCAGCACATTCTTCCAGGCCATACTTCGTCCCCGAACCACCTGGCGCAGAAACTCGAAGCGTTCATAATCGCCTTTTTTCAACTTCCCGGTCGGGTCCTGCCGTTCCTCAAAGCAGAGTGCATCCGGACACAGCACAACGTAGCCTTCGCGCACCAGGGTCACGGCGGTATGGTGCATTGGGTTGCCGGCCAAACCGGCCGGCTCGGATTTACCCAGGTGATACTCGCCATTGTGCTGGTGCCAGACGGCAATGGCCGGGGCCGGTTTTTGAGCCGTCGCCGATTCGGGGATCAGCAACAGGGCCGGAACCCGGTCGTTGGGTTCCACTTCGTAGGTGATCGACTCAATGCGGTAACCGTCTTTCGGCATCGTTTCCCGGAGCTGTGGCAGCAGGGGTGTAGCTTTCGGAAAAGGCCCGCCCAGGCAGGTCAGGTAGTGTTTCCGCAAGGTTTCGGCCGACAAAACCGGGGGGGCGGGTTGCAACCCGTCCGCCATTGGCAAACTTCCGGCACTGGATAGCACGCCCAGTCCGCCCATCAGTTGCGACTTCATAAAATTTCGTCTCGTGTGTTTCATGGTGAGAAAACCGGTTACCACGTCCAGATCTGAAACGAGGTGAATTGCTGAAATTATCACAAAAAGTGACTAGTCGATTCATGGGTGACGTTTTACCGTAAAAAAATATTTTCTCCTTATAAACATTTTTTTCCGGGGCGGGTTTTGTAGTTGTAAATCGCGCCCAAGCGGGGTTGCTGTGAAAAGTGTCTGATTGAAAAAATAACTGTTTCAGTAGCGATATCATAGGGCCAGAAGACTTCCGTCGTCTGGCTTTTTTTTGTACGATCATATTCAAAAAACGCAATCACCAAAACCGTATTCCTTATCTGCCAGAATCATGTTACTTGACAAATCAATTCCGTTCACGTTTTTGTTTCGAAAAATTCGCCGGGAGGCTATGCTGGTGTTTCTGTTTGCCAATGTGGTCGTTTTGGCCAAGTACTTTTTTCACCTTCGGTATTTGACCATTCCCATTGCGATTCCGACTTTGCTGGGCACCTGCATTTCACTGCTTCTGGCTTTTCGCACCAATCAGGCTTACGACCGCTGGTGGGAAGCCCGGATTATCTGGGGAGCCATCGTCAACGACAGCCGCAGTCTGATCCGGCAGCTTCAGATGTTTCTGCCCATGACAGCCAACCAGCAAATGATTATTCATGCCTTTGTGCAGCGGCAATGCGCCTGGTGTTTTGTGCTGGGCGATTCGCTGCGGGGTCATGAAGTTGAACGGCGATTACAGGAATTTCTGACCCCGGCCACCGTCGAGGCCATTCTGGCAACCGACAACCGACCCAATGCGCTGATGCTCGAACACGGTTTAGCCGTTGGTCAGCTTTATCGAACCGGGCAACTAACGGATTATCAAATGGTGCAAATCAGCACCACGCTGAACACCCTGACCGACTCGATGGGGCGCTGCGAACGGATCAAAAACACGCCTTTTCCCCGTACTTATACCTTCAACATGCGGGTGTTCATCTATCTTTTTGCTGCCATTCTGCCGTTCTGTTTCGAAGCGGATCTGTATTACCTGGATGTGCCGCTGGTGACAGTGATTTCCTGCGCTTTTCTGTTGCTCGACAAAAGTGCCGTTCAGCTTCAGGACCCGTTTGAAAACCAGCCAACCGACACCCCCGTGACGTCGATTGCGCGCACCATCGAGATCAACCTCAAAACCATGACGGATTACAAAGAAATACCGCCCAAGCTGCTGCCGTACGATTATTACACCATGTAACTTCTTCAGTTGGCCGACAGCTTATCTGCTCAATTCAAACACGGACAAAATCCTGGCCATACCGTCAATACGTCTAAAATTTGGTATACTTGTTGTTCTGCCTGCCAAACTATGAAAGTATACCTGTCCATCCTTGTGCTGTGGATCCAGTGTTCGCCGGTTTTCGGGCAGTTGGATTCTGCCAGCCGCTCGCCATACCGGGTATACCGGGCCTACGAACTACCGGCTTCACTGGCGATGCTGGGTGCTTCGTTTTTTGGGTACCGGCAACTCGACCGCTACGCCAGTTTCAACGCCGGCGACATTGCCCAACTCGACCCGACCCGCATCAATGCCTTCGACCGGCCCGTCGCCTATTTCGACCCCGCCCGGTTTGAAGCGGCCCAGCAACGATCCGACCGGTTTCTGAATCTGTCGATTGCCAGCCCGCTGCTGTTGATGTTGAGCAACCGAATTCGGCACAAAGGGCTGGATGTGTTGACCTTGTATACGACGGCACATGCGGTCAATAACCTGCTCTATTTCGCCACGACTTTCTCGATCCGGCGGGCCCGGCCACTAACCTATAATCCGGCGATTCCAGTCTCGGAAAAAATCGGGAACGCCAAAAGCAATTCGTTCTACAGCGGACATGTCTCTTTCAGCACCACGGCCACGTTTTTTGGAGCCAAAATTCTGACGGATTTTTACCGCATCAGGGGCTGGAAACGGGTAGTGGTGTTTTCGGGGGCCGCCATCCCACCGATTCTGGTCGGGTTCAACCGGATGAACGCCGGTAAACATTTTCGGACGGATGTGCTGACGGGTTTTCTCGTTGGTGCCGCCTGCGGAATCGGGATTCCTGAGATTCATCGCATCCGCCGAAAAACCGGCCCACTCAGCCTGCAGCCGACGTTCACCTTTACCGGCCAGCGGGGAATCGCGTTTACATACCGGTTTTGAACGGCTAACAAAGTCCCCCTGACAGGCGACTTATTGATGCCCGATTATCCCGCGAATCACCGCTAAGATTCGGGCAGATTGTTATCTTTGGTAACCGGGCTTTCCGGGCGAATCCGAAACCATCTGTCCTCATCCTAATCGATCCAATTGCATGGAAGAAAGCGAAATCCTAGCCAAACTGCCACGGTTTTTTACGGAGTCGGCGCTTCGTCAGGAAATGCTGACCCACGGAAAATTCATCACAGTCAACAAAGATGATACCCTGGTTCGGGAGGGGCAATACCTGGATTTTCTGCCCATTGTCATCAAAGGCGAAATTCGGGTTTTCCAGCAAAAAGAAGACCGTGAAATTCTGCTCTACTACGTTCGGGAAGGCCAGACGTGCATGATGTCGCTTTCCGCTGCCTATTTCAATCACACCAGCACGTCGTATGGGGTGGCCACCAAACCGTCCGAAATCTTCGTTTTTCCGACCCGGCTTGTCAACGAATGGCAATTGAAATACTCTTCCTGGAACGCCTACCTGATCCAGACCTTTCGCAGTCGCTACGATGAGTTGCTGGGATCGTTTGAAAGCGTCGCCTTTGATCCGATCGACAAACGGGTCCTCTCCTATCTGACCGACCGGGCTAAAAAAGAGAACACCACCCAAATTGCCATTTCCCACCAGAATCTGGCCTACGAACTCGGCACAACGCGGGTGGTTATTTCCCGCATCCTGAAAGGATTTGAACAGCAGGGCAAAGTCAAATTGTTCAGGGGTTCCATTCAGCTAAAATAATTGAGGGCTTGTGTATCTTTTGATACCGTTTTTTGGCGGTATCCGGATCTACTTTTGTCCTGACCAATCCTCAAACCGGATGAAAACGTATTGGATCCACATCATTTTTCTCCTGTCCTTTTCCGTTATGCAAGCGCAATCGTATTAACCATTCCAAACTCCATAAAACCATGAAAACGCTCCATTGCCGGGACGTCGGCTTCGATTGTGAAGGCATTATCAAAGGCACCACTGACGAAGAAGTATTGCAACAGGCGGCTGAACACGCCTTTACGGTTCACGGCATGACGGTTACGCCGGAATTGGCCGAACAGGTCAAAACGTTGATCAAAGAAGAAGCCGCGCAGTAAGATACCGATTGGATCAATTGATCATCATCTTTTTGGTCAATTGATCCGATCACTAAAAGTTCGCAAAATCAGGTGCTGACCAAGGGAATAAACTGAGGTCACCCGGACTGGAGTTATTCATAATGCCCGTGACACGAATAAATCAAGATGACGGTAGGCTCTACTTTATATACGAGCCGATGCTCATCGGTAATCCTGCGCGACCAATAGCCTTTTAGGTTGTTTTTTAATCCTTCAGGCTTCCCCTTCCCTTCATATGGGTTTCGGCAGCATTCTGCGATTAGTTCAACGAGCTTTTTGGCTATTTTAGGATTCGTAGCAATCCAGGTGTGAAGTTCTTCCAGTGCACGCGCCGAAAAATTGGCTTCACGCTTGCCAACTTCAAATGGCATTGACTAATTCTTGAAGTTGCTCAACGGACATGCGCGTACCACGGCCTTCCCGAAAATCCTGATTTCCCTCTTCGATCTTTTGCTCAAGAGTGCCTGCCGGTTCGGTCAGAGTCTTTGTGGTGATGGTTGCTCCAACGGCTTTTGCCAAACGTTTAAAGGCATCCAGATGACGACCGTCTGTTTTGATATGAATACTGAAAGTTTCCATGCCTCCTTTGAGTACGTTTAATACCCTGGCCGATCCCAGGCCGCAATCGTTTTTTGTCCAATTGACGACATACAAATAACGGGAAATTTTGGCAAAAAATTGGTATTCAACGACAAAATAACCGAGTGATTGTCCTTCAATTAACCTGAAAGGTATCAAATCATTCCCGTTTTTTCATTCCGTCAATGGCAGGGAAAACGTAGCGCTGAAACGGGCGATGTCGTGAATGCGGGGGTAATCCGGGGTCGGCTGATTGTGATACACCAGACTGCCACTAATGGATCCTTCCAGCAATTTGTTCTTCCGGTCAATATTGGTGATAATCACCTTGCCATTGGCGTATTGCTTGCTATCGTCGGTCTCCACCCAACTGTGCACATACCCCGTGTGTTTCTGCGAAGGAAAAATACCTGATACTTCGACTTGTTCACCGAAAGGAAACCCGCCAACCGTTGGTTTTTTCACCGATACGGTAATGTTATGCTGTTTGTCATTCGGCGAATCCTGTTCGTGAATGATGAACTGAAGCCACGTCCCCACCTGCGGACTGTTCAGCAGGCTGGCTCCTCCGTAAATTTTCTTAAACTCACGGCCCTCTACCTGGAACGTGATCGGTGGTTTTATGAAAATGTTCGACGTCAGCATAAAAAGTCCTGTTCCCGGCAACTGCAATTCCAGGGTCAGCGCAACGGGGTTGCGGGCAGGCTGCTTGTCGGGAGAGGTGTACTCAATCACGGTTTTATCTGCCCCCGGCAGCATCTGAAAGCGACCCGCATCGCCCCCCGACTTTTGCCCGTTGAGGGTAATCGATTTAATCACAGATGGCTTTGCCGACAGAATCCAGCCCAGCGGAGCCAGAAGGTCTTTGCCATCCGCGTCAAACTTCGGGAAGCCGCCCGGATAATCGGTGTATTGGACCTCAAAGTTGTTTTTGGTATTGATTAGCATGGTATCGGCGGGCGGGATAAGTTGGTATTGTGTCACCAGCGACCACCAGCTAAAATGCCGGATTTGGGTCGTAATCGTCCGGTTGGCCGTATCCTGCCGGGCGCCCTGCGTGAGTACCCAGCTTCGGTCGGGTTGCTGGACGGCGATGGCGACCGGCCCAACCCCGTTGAACTCGCCGGGTTGGTAGTGGTAGGTCCAGGAAGCCGGTTTTGCAAAGCGGGTGCCTTCGGGGCCAAAATGGTAGCCCCGCCCCACGCCGTTGGGCGCCGTGTTTTCGACCGGTTCTACGGTCAGTGCGGTTTCGGCGGAGAGTGCCCCGGCGGGTATGGCCAGCGTCAGCCGACCGTCGGTGGAGGTGAGTGTTCCGCCGGCGGGGCCGATGGTTTTGGTGGCCAGCGGCCCAATCGACTGGCCCACTTCGGTGATGGCGGGCGGTCCGCTGGCTTGCTCCGGCTCCTGCCCGGCGGGTTTGCAGGCTCCGAACCACAGGACAAAACACAAAAAGAGCGGGCGAGCCCCGATCAGGGACAATGGGCGAAAAGAAAGCATGGCGGGCAAAAAAGATAGACGTTTCCTCAAATTTCCGTCGCTCCCCTCTACCCGGCAAGGTTCGTTATTTGAACCGGTGGTTTTGCTATTTAAAAATTTCCGGTGCGGAATGGCGCAACGCCTTTGGGTCGTAGCACTGCCGGTTTCGAAGTTAACCGGCAGAAATCAAATTAATTTTTGAGTAGAAACAGATAAGTAAATATGATACATTTGTCCTGCCATTTTCGATTCCATAGCCTTCCTTCTCATGACCATTGCGCGTGCCGAACTTGTCCGGCAAATTCATTCGGCCTATCCTGGTGATGGGTATACCCTTTATCATGCACATCGATACGCAACGACACTGGAATTACTAAACCGGTTTTCAGCCCCTGACACGCCCCTGCTCGACATCGGCGTTTCCCGCCTGACAGACATTTTGAAAACCCGCTTTAAACGCCCCATCCATACACTGGGATTTGAAAAAGAGGGACCAACCCCCTACGGACACCATTATTTTTATAACCTCAACGACTGCCAGTTTCCAGACCGCTACCGAACCGATTTGCCCCAATACGGAGCGATCGTGATGGCCGAAGTGATTGAGCACCTATACACCTCACCGTTATTGGTATACCCATTTTTAAAATCGGTGTTGCAAAAAGACGGTATTTTCATTGTCCAGACTCCGAATGCGGTAGCCCTCCACAAAAGGGTAAAGATGATTTTGGGCCAGAATCCGTATGAACTAATCCGAACGCAACACGACAACCCCGGTCATTTTCGGGAGTATACGGCTGAAGAGTTATGCCGGTATGGGCAACAGGCAGGATTGACTCCTATACACGTTTCATTCAACAATTACTTTGATTACCAATACCGACCGATCAATGGAGAGCATCCCCCTTTTCCGCAAAAAAAGTGGCGCTATCTGAACCGTTTCTTCAGCCTGATGCCCACCGGACTCCGACCCGGCCTGACGGTCGTGTATCAAAACAAGAAAGGTTGAACGAATTCCAAAATTGCCGCCATTCGTCCACCTATTCAGGCCATTTGTTGGACAAAAGCCCTGTTGCTTTGCGATACTTTTGCCAAAACAAATAGATTATTGATGGCAAATGTTCTCAAAAAAGCCGTATCGCAGCTAATTGATAAACTTTCAACGCCTTCACACGTCGTGGCCATCCGGGCCTGGCAACCGGCAACGCTGTATGAAGTCGACGTTCACCTTCCCACCACTGCGATGGAAAAATGGACCACCATCCAACGCTTGAAATGCAAAGTCGCGGAGTTTGAATACCGGGATTATACCCCGGCCACCTGGAACGCAGAAAAGAGAATTTGCACCCTCTATATCCAGGCCGGACACGACGGAGCCGGAAGCCGCTGGGTTCAGCGCCTAAAGAAGGGCGACAAGATTCCCTTGGGCGTTGCCCATGCAGCCCAGGTGCCGACGAAAGAAGGGAGAATCCTGTGCCTAGGCGACGGCACTGCAATCGGGCATTTTTTGGGAATGAAGCAGTTAACCGACCGGAAGCGGTTTCCGATGGAGGTCTTGATTATACTGCCTGAAATTTACCAGCTACCATGCTCCCTGATAGCGAATAATCCCGAATTTGAATTTATCTTCAACCCGCACGGAAACAGCCTTGAAACCCTGGAACAATGGGTGCTATCAAAAGAGTTGAGCGCGTATACCTCGGTTTATCTGGCAGGCCATACGCCCTTGGTGAAAAGCTTGCGGAAAAAGCTGAAGGCAATACCGGACGTCCGGGCGACATTCCAGGCCCACGGGTTCTGGTCATAAAAAAAGCAGCATGGCGACCCACGATATTCCCCTCTTTCATTTGGAAAAAAATCCGTTCGAAATGGGAATTTTATCCCTTTCGGATCAAGCCACCCTGGAACTTGTCAATGAAAAAGTCAGGATTCCCCACCGCCACGACCATTATTGCTTCTTTTTTATGGAAAGTGGTTGCCTGAATTTTAGTGTCGATTTCCAGAATATAGACATCCAGCCTTCCTCCCTTTTAATAACCCGTCCCGGACAAATTCACGAACTCGGTTTTGCCAAAGATCCTGCCGGGTGGCTACTGGCTTTTGATGCACACTTTATCGACGAAAAGGCCCGCAGCGTTATCGATCAGTCCTTTTTGAAGGTCATTTTACTCCAACTAGACGAAGCTGAAAAAACAGGGGTATGCACCCTTTTCAACCTGATTTATTCGACCGAAAACGAGAAATCAACGGCAAATTTTCATCACCAGCTTCTCCAAACGTTGATCAATGCCCTTTTTTACAAAACCGTACTGATTTTTCAGGCGCAGGAGGATCAACGCATTCAGAACCATTCGTCCCGGAGTCTGGAGATTACCAGGCGGTTTCATCAGTTGGTGAAGGACCATTTTCTCCTCCTGAAAAAACCCGCTGATTATGCTTCAAAACTCAATATAACCGTCAGTTACCTCAACGATACCGTCAAGGCGGTCACCGGTTTTTCGTCAACCTACCTCATCCAGCTTGAAATTTTTCGGGAAGCCCAGCGATTCCTGGTCTATACCACCAAAAGCGTTAAGGAAATTGCGTTTCAGTTGGGCTACGAAGATGAGAAATACTTCATCCGGTTGTTCAGTAAAACGATTGGGACATCGCCGGCTAGTTTTAGAAAAAAGTATCGATGACGGTTACTGTTCTTTTTTTTCAGATAAGGCAACGGGGAGTCGAAGCCTATGCAAAAGATGGGTATCTTGGACGCCTGTTTCTCCCATAAACCGGGAAACAGGAACCGCCTTTTATTACCCCTAAGCATGGAATCTACTTTCGATACGCACTGGGCCGACGAGGCCCGGCTTACATTCAATCAACTTCCAACGGAGGTACAGAACGCTTTTTTGCGGCAACTGCCGAACCTGGTGGCCAGCTATGCCAGCCTCTACGCCCAACGCCCGGAAGACTCAAAAGTAGTCGGGACCATTTCTCACATGCAGGCCCCGGACTGGAATTTATGGCTGCGAATGGGTACGGAATATGCGGAAGCCGAAACCGGGCCGATCCTGTTTGTCAACGAGTTTTCGTCATTGTCTCCGGAAGACTTTGAGCAATCGGTAGTCGCAGCCCGGCAGTCGGGCGACCGGGTCAATGAAGACGGGAACGCGGATTGAACGGATTTTTATCTGCGACAATCCGCCCGATCCATCCGCGTTCCCATCCAATCGCATGTTGACTTTTACCCGTTGATTTCCAGCCGCTCGCACCAGCCGAGAAACGTCGTGTAGGTATCATCCAGAATTTTTATCTGCTCCGCCGGAATGGATTGGGCCTTGGCCCGGCACACCAGTTCCAGAGGCACTCCTCTTTTTTTCAAAAAATACTTGGAACTGAGCGGATAAAATTTCGAGATAATGGGTTCGGTTCGGGTAATTTCGGACTGAATCCAGTCGAGATCCGCCTTTTTCGAGGGATCGTTGGCATTCCGGCACAACCAGCTATGGATTTCGGGGTAAAAATTACCGGAGATCGGCGACATACCCCGCGCTCCTTTTTGCAGCGATGCCACGGCGGTAGCGGTATGCGCATTGTAGAATTCCAGTTGGGAACCTTTGGCGATTTCCAGTTTGGTTTCGATGTTTTTCAGGTCTTCGGAGGTGTCTTTGTGGTAGATCATCCGCTTGTTGGCAACCAGCGATTTGAACACACCGGGCGAAAGCAGCCGCTTGTAGGGGTTCGGACATTCATACGTCCCGACCTTCATAGTACCAGTTTGCGAAAGAAACTTTTCAACATTCTCCGTCAAAACCGCATCACTTTCCTCCTTGTCCGCAAAATGGCCCGAAATCAGAATCACCCCATCCACACCGGTATCGTGAATTTTCCGGGCAAAGTCGGCTTTTGCGTTCAGCGTATCCCCGAATGAACCCGTCGACACCACCGGGACTTTTCCGTTCACCCGCTTCACCACGTGCCGGGTCAGCGCAATCCGTTCCTGGTTGGTCAGAAAGTACATTTCACTGCTCAGGCAATTGGCAAAAAAACCTTTGGCTCCGGCCTTCAGGTAAAAGTCGATCAGCCGGGAAAGCCGGTCATAATCAATGGCGGAATTGGAGTCGAAAGGGGTGATCATCACCGGAACAAACTTTTTTTCGTCCCGCCCGAATCCGCTGGCTACGGTTTTTGCCTGGGTCGTTGCGGGCAGAAGCGTCTGGGCACCGGCGAGAACAGCCACAGCGGCCGGGGTCATTTTTTCCAGAAATTCCCGTCGGGAAAAGGGAGTAAGTGGTTTCATTGATCATCAGGGTTTAGATTGGGATGGGAACGCTGATTGGACGGATTGAAACGGATTAGAACGGATTTTTATCTGTGTGAATCCGTTCGATCCGTCCAATCAGTGTTCCCTGGCCTAAACAGTAATACTCCGAATTATCGCAATCGGTACTCTCGATCCGTCCTCTTTTTTTTCAAGTCCTTCCTGAAACGCCTTCCGGGCCGGAAATAGGCGGATTTTGAGAGTAAATATTTCTTACCGAAGTACCCGCACAGCCATTTTGCAATTTATTTTTTAAAAATAGAAATAATCGTAGTACACTATTGGCATAGGAACGTATATGTAATGATTAAACCGACGCATCCCATCTCTATGACGTCCCTGTAACGATTCCTGAATATTCCAAACCCAATTTTTTGCATGAAAGGATTAGTTTTACCAGACACTGGTACACCCTTCGCATGGTTCAGCAAGCGGTGTACCCTGCTCACCGCTATGGCCATTGTGGCGACCACGGCCCATTCGGCGCCGGTTCTGCGGCCGGCAACACCGGAACGAAAAACCGCAACGATCGAGCGGACCCGGTCGCTGCCCAAACCGGTTGAAATCATCAAAGGGAAAGTCACCGACGAAAAAGGCGATGCACTGCCCGGCGTCAGCATTTTGCTGAAAGGCACCCAGAAAGGAACCACCACCGACGCGGGGGGCAACTTTTCGATCGATGTGCCTTCGATGAATTCGGTGCTTGTTTTTTCTTTTGTGGGGTATACGGCGCAGGAAGTTCCGATAGCCAACCGCACGACCTTGGAAATCAGGCTTCTGGCCGAAAGTAAGGCACTGGACGAAGTGGTAGTGACCGCCCTTGGGATTCGCAAGGAGACCAAATCGCTCGGCTATTCGGTCACCAAAGTCGATGGCGAAAGTTTTACCAAAACCCGGGAAACCAACTTTGCCAATTCATTGAACGGCAAAGTAGCGGGGGTCAACATCAGTCCGGCAGCAACGGGACCAGCCGGTTCCAGCCGCGTGACCATTCGCGGAAACACCTCGATTTCGGGCAACAACCAGCCGCTGTACATCATCAACGGGCTGCCGATGGACAACACCCAGTTCGGTGGACCGAAAAACGACAACCCGGACTTCGGCGATAACATTTCCAGCATCAACCCCGACGATGTCGAAGACATTACGGTTTTGAAAGGCGCTACGGCAGCGGCCCTGTACGGTTCCAGAGCCAAAAACGGGGCCATCGTCATCACGACCAAGTCGGGCAAGGGCAACAAGGGACTCGGCGTTGAATTCAATACCAACAACACCTTCGAGGTGCCCTTTTTTCTCTGGGAACTGCAAAAACAGTACGGCCAGGGCTACGGCGGTGTAAAACCGGCCAGCCAGCAGGATGCCGCTAACCACGGGCAAAACCACTGGGGCGCGTTGTATGACGGCTCCGAAACGATTCAACTGGATGGAATAAAGCGGCCCTATTCGTACGTAAAAGATCAGGTATTGGAGGATTTCTACGGCGTAGGCCACACCAACACCAACAACATCTCGTTTTCGGGCGGTGGCGACAAAGGCAGTTTCCGGCTGGGGATCACCGACATGCGGAACAAGGGCATCATTCCTAATGCCAGTATGCGACGGAACAACATCAGCCTGGGGCTCAATCAGAACATTTCCAAAAATCTGAACCTGGCGGCCAATGTCGATTACATCAACGAGCGCGTCGACAACCGCTACGTGTTTACGGGCAACTCGGGAAACAGTGCCGGAACAATCCTGTATGTCAACAGCAACATGCCGACCAGCGCCCTGTCGCCGGGCTACGATGACAATTACAAGGAAAAGGTTCTGGGAACGGATTTGAACGCGACCAACCCGTATTACACCCTCAACCGGATTAAAAACCAGACCAACAAAGACCGGTTTATTTCGACCGTGAATCTGCGATACAACATAGCTGACTGGCTTTTTA
This sequence comes from Larkinella fluvii, assembly GCF_051857545.1. NCBI lineage: Bacteria > Pseudomonadati > Bacteroidota > Cytophagia > Cytophagales > Spirosomataceae > Larkinella > Larkinella fluvii. Next base: position 309,452 of record NZ_JBPZHB010000009.1, read on the forward strand.
TTCAGGGAAAAGTCGGACAGGATTACTACGGTTTTATGACCAACAAAATTGTTCCCGAAGGAACGGGCTACCGGCCGGCGGGTCAGATCGACCAGTCGCAGCAGACGTTCTGGGAGCGGAACTTTGAAGGGCTGATCGGTTTGAACCGGAGCCTGAACAAGGATTTCGACCTGTCGGTGAATCTGGGTGGTAACCTCATGGCGCAGCACCGGTATACGACGACAATTCTCGGCTCCGGTTTCGTAGTTCCCCAATTGCACGTGATCAACAATACCGCCAACCGGAACACCACGACGGCGACGTACGACAAAAAGATCAACTCGGTTTTTGCCACGGCAGAACTCAGCTACCGCAACTACCTGTATCTGAACCTCACGGGCCGGAATGACTGGTTTTCAACCCTGAACCCCAAGTCGAACAACTTCTTCTACCCGTCGGCGGGGGTGAGTTTCGTGTTCTCGCAGGCGTTTGACATGCCCCGGGCCATCAGCTTCGGCAAGCTGCGGGTTGCCTATGCGGCCGTGGGCGGTGATACCGACCCCTATCTGCTCAACCTGACCTACGGCCTGCTTCCCTACAACTACGACGGCCGTTCGCTCGGAACCATCAACCAGTTTACCGTACCCAACAGCAGCCTGCGGCCGCTGAGTGTCAACGAGTTTGAAGCGGGTCTGGATTTGCGGTTATTCAACAACAAGCTCGGCTTCGACCTGGCCGTTTACAACAAGCTGACCACCAACGACATCGCCGTCGAGAGTATTTCCTCGACCACCGGGTATTCCGGGGTATCGGTCAACGTCGGCGAAATCCGCAACCGGGGGGTTGAACTGCTGATTACGGCCAAACCGGTCACGACCAGCAACTTCCGCTGGGATGTTTCGTTTAACCTGGCCTACAACAAAAGCAAGGTGCTGAAGATTTCGAACACGTCCAAAGAGCTGATTCTGGCGACGTCTACGAAAGCGTTTATCAAGCATGTCGAAGGGGAAGAATATTCGCAGATTGTGGGTCGCACGATCAAACGGGATGCGCAGGGTCGGGATGTGATCGACGCCACCGGATTGCCGATCGTCCCTGCCAACGTGGTAGCGTTCGGGTCCGGGATCAACAAATACACGACCGGGATTATCAACAATTTTGCGTACAAAAACTTCACGCTGTCGGCGCAGGTGGACGGCAAATTTGGCGGCAAGATTTACTCCGAAACCAACTACAGTCTCGACCACCGCGGCATGTCTTTGCAATCGCTGTTGGGAAGAGCATCAGGAGCGGTTCTGCCGGGTGTGACCGAAAGCGGTGAGGAGAATAAATTTCTGGTGACGGCGGACCGCGTGAATAACCGGGCCATTACGGTCCGGCGACGGGATGCACTGGACGACTACATCTACGACGCCAGTTTTATCAAGCTACGGTATGTATCGCTCACCTACGCCTTGCCGAAATCCCTCTACGAAAAAATCGGGTTTGTCAAGGGTGCCAGTGTCTCGCTGGTGGGCCGGAACCTGAGCATTCTGATGAAACACACCCCCGGACTCGATCCCGAAACGAATCTTTCGGCTGGCAACGATCAGGGGATCGAATCAACTCCTTTGCCCCCAACCCGGAGCTACGGGTTCAATGTGAATTTGAAATTCTAGTTTCGTACCGGTTATCCTAAATTGACATGAAAAAGATCGTTTATATAGTTTTCACCGGCTGCCTGTTTTTCCTTTCGGCCTGTGACAATGGGTTTGAAGACCTGAACAAAGACCCCAACGCCGTTACCGCCGACCGGTTCAACCCGGCGTATCTGTTTACGACCGGGCAGTATAACACGGCGAAGGGCGATGAAGCCACCAGCCTGAATTATGCCGAACCCTTCGTTCAGCACATGGCGACGCTGAGCAACGTAGGGATTTTTGATTTTCAGGGTGATAAGTACGTCTACCACAAGGGCAATAATGAGGCTATGTGGAAAGGCACCTACAACGCCATTGCGGGTTCGTCCAAACTGATTGAGGACGTCATTACGCTGTCGAAAGACAAACCGCAATACCACAATCTGTACCACATGGCCCGGATCTGGAAAACGGTGATTTTCCACCGGCTGACGGATATGTACGGCGACCTGCCGTATTTTGAAGCGAATCAGGGCTATTACCAGCAGATTTACAAACCCAAATACGACGCGCAGAAGGACATTTATGCCCACATGCTGAGCGAACTGGAAGATGCCACCGCCAAACTCGACGCCAGCAAGACGCTATACACCTCATCCGACATTGTCTACGCGGGGAACATAGCCAAATGGAAACGGTTTGGCTATTCCATGATGCTTCGTCTCGGCATGCGGATGTCCAAAGTAGACCCGGCCGCTGCCGAGTCCTGGGTCAAAAAGGCCTTTGCGGGGGGTGTTTTTACGGCCATCGACGACAACCTGTTTATCAAGGGAACCGACAAAGCCGGGACGCAGGAAGTGCTGACCAACGGCCAGAGCTGGACCTTGAGCGTGTCGGGCCGAAGTCCGGGTAAAATTGCCAAGACGTTTTTCGACTACATGAAAAGCCACAACGATCCCCGGCTGAAATACACGGTGGCGGTCTACACTGATCCGACCAATGTGGCGACCAAAAACACCGATCCGGCGGTTCAGAAAGGGATGCCCAACGGACTGGACCGAATTACGCTGCCCAAAGACCCCAGTTACAACCCGACAGCAGCGGGCCAGGAACACCAGTTTTCGGGCGTCAACCGGGATGTGTTTGCCAAGCTCGACGGCCCCCGGATGCTGCTGACGTACGGCGAAGTTCAGTTGCTGCTGGCGGAAGCCGCCGTCCGGGGCTGGATTCCCGGCGATGCCGCCCAGTTCTACCGGAACGGGGTGACCGGCGCAATGAAGACGCTCCAGCAATACGACGGGTCGGCCACCATTCCGGATGCCGATATCACGGCCTACTTAACCGCCAATCCGTTTGTGGGTGTTGCCGACAAGGAAAAAGCATTCGAGCAGATCAACTCCGAATATTGGGTCGCGACCTTTCTGAACGGTTATGAGTCCTATGCCAACGTCCGTCGTTCCGGCTATCCGAAACTAACCCCGGTCAACTACCCCGACAACGAAACCGGCGGCACCTATCCCCGCCGGCTGCGCTACCCGGACGACGAGCCGGTTTTGAATGCCGCCAACTACAATGCCGCCGTGGCCCGTCAGGGAGCGGATAATTACAAAACCCGAGTGTGGTGGGATAAGCAGTAAATCGAAATCCAGCGCAGGTCACGGGATCGTATCTAACCTGCTGAACCTGAAAAACCCGCCGACACGCTGTTGGTGGGTTTTTCGTTGGCGTCGTCTACCGATAGGGTTGATCCTTAATCAGCCGGATGTTGTTCAATTCGGGCAAATCCTGAACGGCATCACCCGGAATGACACCCCTGGCAATCCAACTGGTAATGGTGCTTTGCGGGATAGCGTATTTTTTGGAATACCGGGCGATGGTCAGCCATTCGGCCATGTCGAGTTCAAAGCCGTGTCCCTTGATGATTGTCAGGCTTTCATCGGATGCTTTTTCAAACGCAGCCAATGCTTTTTCTTCACTTACTTTTTCCGTTATCATATTCGATCGGGTTATCGTGGGCGCGTGGCTCCCGGTTTTATTTATTCTTCGTCTGGCGTTTGGCTTTCCAGCCATTCTACGATTTTATTGTGTTTTAGGTAGCGGTTAATCCATTTGGTTTCTTCGTCCCTTGCTTCAAGATCATAGTAGCTCTGGTCGAGTAGCCGTTTGCAGTATTCCATCTGCGCCCGGTGTGTGCTAATCAATTCCTGTAAATTTTTCCTGGTCATACGGTGGTGGATCGTCTTATAAAAATAACTCTTGCGTAGTAACTACGCAAGAGTTTAAGAAACATTTTCCCATTGTCGTTCGTGAAACCGGAACTGACTGGAAATACAATCCTTCAAATTCGGGGCAGCCACATCCCCATCGTGGCCCCAAAAATCCCGATGGCCATGATGACCGTACACAGAAAAATGAGGGCTGCGGTGATGAGCCGGAAGGTCTTATCCGGTTTTTTCTGCGCATAAAAATACAATTCCAGCACCAGCAGCGAAACCGGGATGGCATAGGTAAAAACCGCCAGCGCCGTCAGAAAAGGGCCGGTAAACGTTTCCGGATCAAAACCGACCGGACCACCGTTGATCAGCAGCCAGCCCATCAGCCCCACCCGGAAAAACCAGACGCCATTGACCACCATGAACAACCGCAGCGCCCAGACCCGGTGCTGGTCGAACTGACGGGCTCTGGCGGATCGAATGGCGAGCAGGGCAAACGAAATGATGTAAATGGCCTGGAGGCTGATGCTGATTTGCTGGGTTAAATCGCCGATGGAACCCCGCGTCCAGACCATCAACAACCCCGCCGAACTGACCACGATGGCCGTCGTGACGTAGGTCCGGCCGAGCCAGCGATGAAACCGGGGAAAGGTTTGCCGAATGAACGGCATGAGTTGGAGGGGGCCGCCAATGACCAGAACCGCGGCCAGCAGGATGTGAACGCCAACGACGGTATTGCCTTTCCAGTCGCCTTCAACGTAGCTGTGCGACAAAACCTGGTTCCACCGTTCAAAATCGCCCGTCAGGGTAGCTTTCCCGTAAGACAGGAGAATGTAGAGGCCAAAAATCCATTGCCCCACCGTTGCCACCACCAGCCAGACGGTGGCCGCAATGGTCAGGATTCGGGTAGCGGTCGAAGTGGTTGCTTCTTTGGATGGGGAGATCGCAGTAGTTGTCGTCATAGCGGAAAAGCCGTTAAGTTTTCCCTAAACCTAAGACGAACCGGTTTTTTGCCGGGTAGACAAATGTCCTATTCGGATGAGCGGTTGGATTGGGGTATGGACGTCAGGAAGCCAAACCGCTCCGGAGTCGGCTCAGGTGCCGCTGTGTAATGCCCAGATACGACGCCACATAGCGCAACGGCACGTGCTGAATGATGGTGGGTTTCTGCCGGAGAAATTTCCGATACCGGTCTTCGGCCGTCAGACTGGTCATGTCGTTGATCCGCGACTTTTCTTCTTCGAGGTGTTTTTGCAGAATCTGAATCGTGTAATCTTTCTGCGTACGGCTGCGCTGCGCCCCAATGTCCACGTCCTCCCGACTGATGCGAAGCAGTTCGCAATCGGTAATGCAGTGCAGGTTTTCGTTGGAAACCGTGCGGTTCATAAAATGGAAATACGACGTAAAAAACCGGGAACCCTCGTTGAGGTCGGTCGTGATTTCGTTGGCATCCGGGTCTACGTAAAAGTTGCGCATGTACCCCGAAACGATAAAATTATGGTATTGGGGAACCTGCCCGGCCGGTTCGATAATCGTGTCTTTAGGCACAAAAACCGGCTGGAACGACTGGCGAATGGACGCCTTGTCTTCGTCGGGCAAACTCAAAATCTCCCCGACATAACTGAAAAACCGCTGGTAGTAATGTTCCATCGTGAAAGTGAGTAAGGTGAGCAAAGTACCGGTTTTAAGCAACTAAAGGATTTGCGTTTTTGCCCCCAACCCCCTAAAGGGGGCAAAAATATCCGGATTTCAAAGCCCACTTTAGGGGGTTGGGGGCAATCTACCGAATCGTATTTTCCAGCACCACAATCGAAGGCCCGGTGGTCAGCCATTTTTTACCCAGCCCGGTGGTGTCGCCCTGCGGAATGAAATACACAAATGAACCCAGCACCAGATCGATGTCGCCATCGGCATCCATGTCACCGGCGTCCATCACCACCCAGCGTCCTTTCGGAGCTTCGGGAAACGAGTAATCGTCAAATTTTAACTTGCCCTTGTTTTCCAGATAGACAAAGCTCTCTTCCTGATAGCGGCCATAGTCCGGGAAAAACGAAATCGCGGCCATATCCAGGTCACCATCCCGGTCAAAATCGCGGACCATCGCCTTGTACGCGCCATTCAGTTGGTAGAAATACGCCTGTTTGAAGTTGGATTTTCCATCATTCAGGTAAATAGATATCCCGTGGTACTTCTTCAGGATCGGCGTTTTATCGGCGTTGTCGCCACTCACATACACGATGTCATCAAAACCGTCTTTGTTGAAATCTACCAGTTCCATGTGCTGCGACCCGTTGAGGGGCAAAAAAGTCAGCAAGCGTTTTTCCTTGAACGTGCCAGCCCCCTGGTTTTCATACAGAAAAACGCCCTCATCGCCCTGCGCCATGAGCACATAAATGTCCGGCAAACCGTCGTGGTTGGCATCCCGGATGATGGCCGTGATGGCACCCGGTTTGTTCCGCAAAACCCGCCGGTCGTAGCCCCCGCGCCCGTTGCTGGCATACCACGCCAGTTGCCCGGTCTGGTTGCCAAATTCACAAGCCACGACGTCTTCAAAACCGTCTTTGTTCAAATCGCCGTAGGCCACGCAAACGGGTCGGCGCAAACCGGAAAGGGCGATGTTACCCAGTTTATAGCCCGGTTCCGTGCCATTTTTCACCCAGCGCAGCAGGGCACCGTCGGGCGCATCGTTTGGGAAAATGCCCTTACCCACCGTGGTGATATACAGATCATTGCCTTTTTCATCAAACTGGATCGGCGTGGCACCCAGCCCCAGGCTAAACCGCTCGTTCAGGTCGGCGGTCAGAAAGGTCAAGGTATTGCGGGTGCCTTTGCCATCGTTGAACACGATGCCGCGTTTGTCGGGTAGAATCTTGACCAGCGTTGTCAGGGCGGGGCGGTGCGCCAGGGACGGTTCCCGGAGCTTGAAATGCCGGAGTCCCATCCGGATTTTGCTTTGGCGAACGGGGGGCAGAATCGTGTCCGGCGCATTTTCGAGGTAATAGGCTTCGATTTTGCGCCAGTCCTCCAGCGCCAGAACCGGCTTTTCCGGATAGATCCGGGCATTCCGTACGAGTGTGCCGCTGAGGCCGGGTTCAAACAGACTGTCGGGCCGGACGCCCCCGCTGTAGATCCCCATCCGATGCCCCATGGCTGGCAGCACATCCCGCCAGTTCGTTTTCGACAGCAGGTCGGGGCTCACGTAGGCATGGCACCCGCTGCAATGCGCCATCGCCAATTCCTTGCCGGAAAGGCCCGAAACCGGGATGTCGCTCAACGCTTGTTGGTCATTCTGCTTTTTCGCCGTACAGGAAAGGAGGAGGGTGAATATAATGAAAAAGGGTAGCCGTCGTCTCATACACAAAGAAACCGAATTCGGGCGATTGGCGACACAGGAACACGCAATCTTTTGGCCTTTTTCCTACCCATTTAACGCACTCTTCCCTCCGCAATCCCATTGTTCAGGTTTACTTTCCAAACAACAAGGCAAAGCCGACATCGAACGATAACTTCTGGTAATTCTCCGTAATCGGAGTCACTGTCAATGTGTTGGGGTTCGGTTGCTGGAAACCCTGGTTTTTAGCATGGTAAAATGAATACCCAAAACCGGCAGACAAAAGCACGTTGCGGTTGATAAACCAGGCTGCGCCAACCGCCGGAACCAGGTTGGTCGAACTCCCTTTCAGCTTTATGTCATTCAGATTGAGGAGGCTTTCGTAGCGGATGGCGGTGGAATTGTAGGTAAAGCCAATCCCGGCAAAGGGTTTAACGCTCGAATTGCCCACATAGTAGCGGATGAAGGGTCCGATGCCGATGGATCGATTATTGTAATCCGATGGGCCAGCCTGATAGCGATTGCTGGTATTTGAAAAGGGTACAGAAACGCCCGCCAGCAGGTTCTTAGCGACAAAATAGCCCACCGACGGCGTTAAGTTCACCGACAGCGAATGGCCCTTAAACACTTTGAAGCGCTGGTAGGTCAGATTGCCCACCTGCGCGCCCACTTGCCAGCGTCCTTTTTCCGTTTGAGCCAAAGCCGCTGAAACGAGTGTCATGAGTAGCAGGAGTGTAAAACCGGTCGTTTTCATATCGATTGGTTTGGATAAGTGTATTGAAATTCCAATAGTACAAAATCTTATGAAATAATTATGATACGATCCATTGATTTGTAAATAATGTAGAATAAGATTCCGTTAGCCAAGCTTAACAAGTTGTTTGAGTTAACCGGGGAGAGCCCTGGAAGGGCGATCTGTCAATAGCCAATAGCCGATATCAACGAGTGGTAGCTCCGGAGGAGCGGTCTAAAAACATCTTCAGGCCGCTCCTCCGGAGCTACCACTCGTTGATATCGGCTGTGGACTATCGACAGGACAGGCCTCCGGCCTTCATTCAAACAACTTCTAAGACATTCGACAAAAGCGATAGCGGGGTTACGTTTGAACGAAAATCAGGAAAAACGAATCCAGATGCACGTATTTAAAAAACTCCGGCATCAGGAGAAAAACGGCGACGGTATGAGTGCCGATGAATGGGAATGGTATAAACGGAAGCAGAAGGAAAGCGATAAATATGCGGGTCGCCTACATAGCAGGTCATAAAAATGGTTGGGGATTTTATCACTAGGTGAAAAAATTCTTATAGCCCACTCAAAACGAAAAGGATAATCTGGAGGAGACAATTAGGGTATCAAATCAACAGAAAAGCCCCAAAACAGCGTGTTTTGAGGCTTTCAGCAGAGGGAGAGGAACATAGTAAACTACTGAGATTGAGCGCCTTAAGTTACGACTCACTGAAATAATCGAATTTTAAAAAAGATAATACTCTATAAAAGGAGGTTAACTTATTCATTTACAGCCAATTAACTTGTTTATTATTAAAAAATTGTTGCCAAAATTGTGGTTAAAGCATGAAAACTCCATGCCTTTAAATTAAAATTATTCTAATAATCTAAATACCCGAGAATTTTAGTTACTTCTTGATATCTATCTGAATTGAGCTCAAGTCTTTGTCTAAAATTAAATAATTTTTTATAACAATAATTTCGCACAGCTTTAGGAATATCTTTGTTTGAAAAAATATTACTAACTGCTTTTAAGCCCCAATATTGCCCAAATGGTGTATCTTCTTTATCTATGATTGTATCTATGAGAGTGAAAATTTGAAATTTATCTAATTTAACATATAAATAAATATATCCAATTAATCTATTACCTTTATTGTTACTTTTTAACTTTTCCTCAATATTAATAATATTGACGTAGGGAATTAATTCTATCATTTGATTTACAACTTTAGTCATAGATATAGTCCTTTCATCTCCAGGTTTTTGCGTCTCCCTAATGCTGTTGTATTCTTTAGCTAAGTAATTTAAACTATCAAGAGGAGAACCCGTTTTAACATAGCTGTAATTATCATTTGAATAATCTGTAGATTCATCTCTTTTGAAAACATAATTTTGGTAATCTATTTTGATCTCTTTAATTATTTTTTTATATTTTTTTATTGAATATTTTAAATCTTCAATATGCATTTTTGAAATTCTTAAAGCATTTTCGTTTTTATCAATTAATTTCATATCCTCTTCAAGCATTAATTTTAATTTATTTCTTAAACTTATTAATTCTTTCTTTGTAATCTGAACTATCTCATTATTATCTACCTCATTATGAAAATTTTCAAGGAAATGTAAATATTTACTTAGTTTTTTATCCAATAAATTGTAAGATTTTAAAACAAAGTTTCTATCTTTTTCAAATATCAATTTCTTATCTTTTTCTAAATTCAATTTAGTAATCTTAAGTAGCGACAACAATCCTATGGATAAAGATGCCACAAATAATGAAATAAACATATCAAAATATCCAAAATACATAATCTATCTATTTAAAATTTTAATATAGTCTAATAAAAAAATAGTCATTGCTGCAATTATTATCAACAGAAAAATCCAAAAGAATGTACCAAGCGCAAATAGTACAGCATATTTATCATGGTAATCAGATTGTTGAAAGGAAACAAATGACCCAGCAACTGTAATAAGAAATAGGCTAAAGAGAAGTTTCAAAATTTCAGTTAAAAACTTTACCCTTTCTTTAATGTAGTCTTTCTCTTCCATTTTAAAAGAATTTATAATTAGTGATTAAATAATTAGATTATTAGAATTAAGTAAAGCCATATTATAAACCTCCGGAACAAACCAAGCAACTAAAGTTTTGTATTATTTTAAGATTTTGGTAAAGAAACTTTATTCTTTATACTAAATGATATTGCCTCTTTTAGCCTCTCCAACTCTTCCTCTGAAAATTTATCTCCCTCTATGGTAGTCTCTTCCTTTTTCTCTCTCTTAAAAAGTGTATTTATTAAATCAAGACCCGATTGTACAATGTTCATATACACATCCTTCTCTGTCTTCTCTCTTTTGAGATCAGCTTTAAGGGTTTCATTTTCGTTTGCTAGTTCTTGAATTCTACTTTGCAGCCCTACAGTCTGTTGACCGCCATCAACCTGATAACCTAACAATTCGGCAAGTGACACTCCCAAAGCATCTGCAATTTCTTCTATTCGCTCTAATGTGAGCTTTTTCCCTTTCTTCTCAATTTTAGCATAGTTAGACACATCGACGCCCAACGCTGTAGCCATCTCACTTAACTTGATTCTTTTCTCTTCTCTGATTGCCTTAATCCGTTCTGAAAGTTCCATACCCCAAATTTATTGGTTTTATTTCAACAAACATTTGGTAATATTTTGCCAAAATAATGGCAATGATTACTTGTTTTATTGGTTTTATTTTGCCTGCTTTGTGGCATCATAACACCAAAACATATGCCTAATTCAAAAAACAATACCTTTTTAAGCGCAGCAATAGAGCGCTATGAACATTTAAGTGATCTTAAGTTCACCCCTGATGAAAGGTTCTACAATAGAATCAGCATCAACCGTATTCGTTTTTGGCAACTTGTCAAAGGCAAAAAACCGATGTATACTCATGAAGCATTAATACTGGCTGACTACTTCGGTATTCCTGTAAATGATCTCTTACAACCAAAATCTGAGCCTGTTGTATGAGCATTAAAAACAATCGACTGAAACAGCTATTGAGAATAGCTGATAGTCAAAAATACCGCGCAAAGGCTCCGATTTTCAATGTTGGCTTTATTGCCCGTAAAAAAGCCAGTAACCTTAAAATGGCTGGTATCTATTGCCGTCTCATGTACAATGGCAAAAAACGTTTATTCTCAACAGGCATTAATTGTAAGTTGGTTGATTGGGAGGTGATAACAAATAGTATTGTAAATGACCCTGAGAAAACCCGCTTATTGAATGATCTCAAGAACCGGGCGGAAAAGCTGTATTCTCACCTTGTACTTACTGAACAACCCATTGACCTTGCTCGGATTCAGGGAGCCTTATTTGGAGAGTCGCTTGCTATTGAGCAAGTCCCGACTCTCCTTAAATCTTTTGACCAGTTTTTAGAGCGTGTTCAGAAAGAATATGAAGTAGGAGATATTATACTGTCTACCTACGAACGACACGTCCAATGGGCTAAAATCATTGGCGAGTTCTTCATCCTTCAATATGGCCAAGGGTGTAAAATAGAACAGGTTACCCCTGCCGATGCGAAGGGGCTATTAATTGGTTTAAAAAAGAAGCATCGTTTCTCTCACAACTACACTGAAAAGATAGTCCAATATGCCAAACGTCTATTGAACTTTTCCGTTGAAAATGAATGGATTATCAGAAATCCATTCATGAATTACAGAGGTCAAAAGGTTTTCAAACAAGGTGAAATTCTCTCGGAGAAAGAACTTGAAATGATGGAAACAAGTCCTCTTTTCAGTCCGGCTCTCAACCGGATTAAAGACGTTTTTCTATTCCAATGTTATACAGGATTGGCCTACGCCGATGTTAAGAATCTTTCTCCCGACAACATTTTGAGTGATAAGGAAACAGGATGGAAATACATTCGGAAAGATCGACAGAAAACAAAAGTTTCGTCAACTATTCCACTCATTCCGCAAGCCGTTGAGTTACTAGAAAAGTACGCAAATGACCCCTATTGTAAAGAACATGGGGTGATGCTACCGGTTCTGACAAATCAGAAAATGAATAACTACCTCAAACAGATTGCGGGTTGTTTAAATATGACTAAACGGCTAACGACTCACGTTGCCCGACGAACCGCAGCAAGTGTTCTGATGAATAAGGGAATGAGTCTAAAGAATGTCTCCATGATGTTAGGCCACACGAATACAGCCATGACAGAACGCCACTATGTCAAGGTTCAACCGGCTACCATTATTCGGGACATGGAAAAAGCCATTAATCGTAACCAAGCATAAAAAAAGCTCTGACGCGCCACACGTCAGAGCTTCACACATTTAAAACATTTCGCTAAAAATGATAATCAAAGATACAACACCATTGCCAAAAAGCAATGGCATTCATGGTTTTTACCCTGATAGTCAGACTGGTAAGCCAAAAACCAAAATTGCAGATATTCTGCTAACCCAATTAACGGACGAAAGTGATGTTCCGCCCGTTGAAGCTACGATTTCCGTCAAAGACGGGATTTTTGCTATTAAAGGGGATATATCATTCGTATCCGGTATGGCTAAATCAGGCAAGTCAACGATTTGCCGATACATCATGGCTACTGCCTTAATGGAAACGCTACCCGAAGGGTTTGATTCTTTGGGGATTCGTTCGGTATACTGTCAGGGAAGACCCATTATCTACATTGACACCGAACAGCCGAAAGCCTTTACCATGAAGGCAAAAGACGAAATTAAAAAGCTCCTACGTACTGAACATCTACCATCAAACCTCCATATTTTCAATTGGCGGCATCAGGCATACAAGCAAAACCGGGACTCTCTCGAAGTCCTGTTTAATCATTATCAAGATTCTGCTTTATGGATTATCGATGGTATCACTGATTTTCTAGGTAGTGCAAACGACGAAGAAAAGGGCAATGAATTAATCAATTTCTTCATGCGCAAGGCTACCGAACTAAGCACTACCATTGTCCTACTCATCCATGAGATTCAGAATACGGGCAAATTACGTGGTCACCTGGGCAGTGAAGCAGAACGAAAATGCGGGGGTGCAATTTCCGTAAAGAAAGACCGTGAATCAAAAACCCATTGGATTCAGCCCAAACTCCTAAGAGGGTCGGGAGATTTTGACAGCTATGCTTTTCAATACGACGAAACCGCCAAAGGCTTCATTTCCCTTACTGACGCGAAGACCAAAGAACTACGGTCGCAAATCGACAAGAAAGAAGGGCGTATTACTGAGTTACGACGAATTGCGAAAGCCGTTTACGGTGATGCTATACGCATGAGTCGTGCTGAACTTGTAAGAGGTCTAAAAGCCAATGTCCCGCAGAATGCTGGACAAGGTGACGATGCTTACCAGAAAGCTATTAGCCGAATGATTGTTGAAATGCTGGACAAATACAATGTCCTAACTCTCACTGGTGAGCCGAAGGATAGCTATAAAATTCTCCCTGAAATTCTCCCAGCATGAGCAATCACCAAAGAAAGGGAAGCCCTGAATTTAGACATAACGACGGACGGACAAGCCAAGAAATGTATCAATGTCCGTCTCTCTATAAAGGACGGACAGGACAGATATATATAGGGGGTCTGTCTTGTCTGTCCAGAAAAAAAAGTCGATTTCCTACTTTTTTCAAAGTTGTCAGAAATCAAGAAATGGGTATTAATAACTTGAAAGGCAATGGTCAGAATTTAGAATGTTTGGTAAATCACCTAAATCAACAAGAAAAAGCAAACATTATTTGCCAGCAAAAAACAGCCATTCAGGACAGACAGGACAAAAACCCTTATATAGATAAATCTGTCCGTCTTTGTCTGTCCTGTTTAAAGTCTTTGCTTTTCCCAACTTCAAATTACACTTCAAAACAATATTTGGTTTACCCTTTCACAAACTCCCCTACTCAGGTAAGCAGGAAGGCAGGAATGAAAAGGGATAACCGCTAAAAGAAAAAAATAATGATGACTTCCCAAAGCAGTAAACAGTTAAAGCAACGGCCAAATCTAATTGTCGAATATCTAGGCTCAATAGGTATTGAACCTGAAAAAACGAGTGGTAACCAACTGGTTTACCTATCTCCTTTGACTGGAGAAAAAACACCGTCCTTTTATGTGCGTCCACAAACCAATCAGTTCAATTGTTTCAGCAGCGGAGAAAAAGGAGACGTAATCAGATTGGTTCGGCTATTGGAGGGAATTGATTTTATAAATGCGGTTGACCGACTTGCATCACTAGTTGCAAATCAAAATCCATCTTTTTCTTTTAGCGGAAAAACCTTTCTTGAGCCGAAAAAAGAAAAGATCGAAAACTGCTTGCAACTGAACACCGTAAAAGAGCTACAAAGCCTTGCATTGATCAGCTATGTGGAGTCTAGAGGTATACCCCTCTCCTTTGCAAAAATCTATGCTAAAGAGGTTCATTACACAAATGGGAACCGTAATTATTACTCGATTGGCTTCCGGTCGGATAATGGTAGTTACGCCTTGCGTAGTGCCGGATTTAAAAGCTGGATTGGTCATAGTGGGATTACAACCATTCCATCTTCTGACAATGCCACTGTAAACGTTTTTGAAGGCTTCTTTGACTTCTTATCAGCACTGGTCTATTTCGACGTTTTACAACCCCGTAACACGACTATAATCCTCAATTCAACGACCAATCTAAAACAAGCACTCCCTTATTTACAAAAAGCTAATTTGGTAAACGCCTACTTGGACAATGACCCTTCCGGTAAAAACGCACTGGCTCAATTGCATTCCAAGGGAGTGAAAGTAAAAGACCGATCTGAGCTATATGAAGGGTATAAGGACTTGAACGAAATGCTAATTAAGCATATGATTCAGAAACCCGATACCTAATAACCCAAAAATAGGCATCACGTACTGAATAGAATACATTATTAGGGCTTTATTCAGTAGAGTATACAGTATAGTACAAGCCATAGTATACGGCATAGTATACACCATAATATAACCCAAAATTCTAAACGAATGGAGAAAGAAGTAAAGACTCGTAGGTTCAGCTACAAATATGAGAGAGTCTACAAAATAGGCGGACAACACGGAAGTATCCGTTATATCAAGAGGTGTGTTTTCTGCAATAGCGAATTTACAGCAAGGCAAGTACATGCCGCCTATTGCTCACCCAGATGCAATAAGGCGGTAGCTTTTCTAAAAAAAAGAAGTGGTTAGGAATCATATATTGTTTAAAATAAAACCCTAGACATGTCTAGGGTTTTATTTTTTGAGCTTTTACGTAATAAACAAATTGTTTTTAAATTTCAATCGGTATTGAATTGGAGTAAATTCAAATATATCCTCATTTATATTTTTAACTATTTCAACATCGCCAGTCTTTTTTAATAAATCGAAATTAAATACCCTATACAAATAATATTGATTTGCATGTATTTTAGAAAAATCCAACTCATTCATTGACATATATAATACAGTTTTTAAAGGGCCTTGCGTTGTTTTAACCTCTATGTACTTTTCTTCTCCGCTTGGTAAAAAAGATAAAATATCGTACCCAGCTCCATCTCCTTCAATTAATGAGACATGACGGACTTTATCAGCTAAATCAATCCTTCCTGCTTTTTCCAATAAGTTTTTTTCATACTGGAGAATAAAGTACTCTCCTTCTAATCCCAATTCCTTATTTTTAGCATCAATTATAGAATAATCAGGTGTTTTTCTACTTCTGAAGGATTTTGTAACAACTCCAGCAGTCTTTTGTAATTGTGGAATTCCTGGTTCTGACAATATATTTATCTGTTTATCAATAACATAGTAATCTTCTTTAAACTTATTTAAAGTAAGATTCATTTTGTTTATTAATTCCTTAGGTATCGGCCAATCTAATAACTGCCATTGGAAATAAACAGGTTTTTCTCTCTCAAAATCATGAGAAATATACTTAAGTCTCCCCAAATAGTTATAACTTCCTTTCTTGCTGGTTCTCAAGAAAAGATATATTACATTCTTTAATTCATCATGATTAATAAATTGTAAAATTTGGGAACTCATTAAATTTTGACTCGGCTGGGATTGCCAAGATAGCACGCCAAACTCTGTTATTCCTTCATCAAACGTATGCTCACCTTGTTGCTGCCCAAATGTCACAAAAAACACAAAGTCACCTGGACGGTTTGGGATTGATACTATACCTTGTAAGCCCCATGTACCGGATTGCGGAGTAAAAATAGTGTGAGGAGAAAATATACTGTGAACTTCTTTTCTATCATATTCTTTAAATAGTTGTAGTTTATTCATATGCCACTTTAATAAAGGTAATGATATACTAATTTAAAATTACTTTGAGGAAGGCCTTGTTATTAAAGTGTCTATCCATTTCCCATCTTTCCTAATGTACTTACGATAGGGCGGAGCTTGCCAAGGCCCAAATGATAAGCTATCTAAACGATTTATAACGGAACCTATTTCGGTTTCCTGGACAGCAATTTTATTATTTGATTCTCCCTGTTTATATGTATTATAAACACTCCATGTAAGCGCAAAAAGACTTACTAATATTGGACCTGATTTAAAAAGACGCTCTTCTCGTCTTTTAGCCTTTTCCTTTCTCTCTTGCTTTTGTTCCTCCTTAAAATATCCCCCCTTGTGCTTAAAGAAATACCTTCCTGCATCTGTTATACCAATTATCGTGTACTGCCCAGTTTCACCAAGCACTTTTATGTGTTTATCTTCTAATAGCTCATCAAATGCTAGCTTGAAAACAAGGCTATCTAGTCCCGATTCTTTAAGAGTCGAGTTGTAATCAGCGTAAATATTGTCAGCTTCTGGATTATAATGTTCTACATACCTTTTATAAACTACTTCTAAAATGGTATCTTTTTCGTTTGCTGATGTCATTTTAGTGTAAATTAGTTCTCATACAATAGTATATATTTCAATTAGTTTAAAGAATTAAATCACTTTCATTCTCAAAAGCCTAGTCATACGACTGGGCTTTCTTTTTATAACTAATTCGAGATTGACCCAGATATTCGATAGCATAAAACACCAATGAAACGACCTTCAAAGAAAGCAAATAGGGTAATCAGGTACAACTTTAACACAAAACACACAACAACATCCTAAATATCAGCTTGTTAACTTTTTTCAGTTATATAAACCCAGATACATGTTAAATGAAAAACCCCGAAAACAGCTCGTTTTCGGGGTTTTTGCAGAGGGAGAGGGATTCGAACCCCCGGACCTGTTACAGTCAACAGTTTTCAAGACTGCCGCGATCGACCACTCCGCCATCCCTCTGGGTCACTTATTGTGGGTGCAAAAGTAAGACGGTTTTTTTATTTTCCCAACACCCTCCGCCAAAATCCGTATTTTTTCCTTCCGATCCCCTAACTTGCCTTCCAAACCATCCGGGTTCGCGCCCGGTCGACGGCTATGTGGCAGGAAGAAAACAACCAACTCACCCGAACCTTCACGTTCCGGGATTTCAGCGAAGCCTTCGCGTTCATGACCCGCGTGGCCCTCATCGCCGAAAAAATGGACCACCACCCGACGTGGACCAACACCTACAACCAGGTCTCGTTCCAACTCAGCACCCACGACGCGGGCAACACGGTGACGGAGAAAGACCGCAAACTGGCGGAAGCGATCGACAAACTTATTGAGTGATTGAGCGAATGAGTGATTGAGTGAAGGACGGAGCCATCGCTTCTGGTCTGAACTCTTTTCACTCAATCGCTCAATCGCTCATTCACTCAATAAATATGAAACTCTACCTCGTCCCCACCCCCATTGGTAATCTGGATGACATTACGCTGCGGGCGGTGAATGTGCTGAAGTCGGTGGATGCCATTCTGGCGGAAGACACGCGCACGTCGGGTTTTCTGCTGAAACACCTCCAGATCAGCAAACCGCTCCACAGCTACCACATTTTTAATGAACACCAGACCGTGCAGCGCGTCATTGCCCAACTCAAAGCGGGCAAAACCCTGGCGCTGGTGTCGGACGCCGGAACGCCCGCCATCTCGGACCCCGGTTTTCTGCTCGTGCGCGAGTGCATCAAACACGAGATTCCGGTCGAGTGTCTGCCCGGCCCCACGGCCTTTGTCCCAGCGCTGGTCAACTCCGGTTTACCCGCCGACCGGTTTACGTTCGAGGGGTTTCTGCCCCACAAAAAAGGCCGCCAGACCCGCCTTTCCGAGCTGGCCGAAGAAACCCGCACAATGGTATTCTACGAATCGCCCCACCGGCTGGTCAAATCGCTGACCCAGTTTGCCGAGGTTTTCGGCCCCGACCGACAGGCCAGTGTGTCGCGCGAGCTGACAAAACTATTTGAAGAAACCGTTCGCGGTTCGTTACAGGAAATAATTACGTACTTTGCCGAAAAAACGATAAAAGGTGAACTTGTCATTGTTGTCCAGGGGAAATCGTAAACGGCTCGCCCGCGCCTTTTACATTCTGCATTTTACATTTTTCATTTTACATTCCTCGTTCGCCCAAACCCTTTCCCCCCAGGCCAAAGTCAGCCTGATCACGGTGGCGCCGGGGTCCGAATTGTACTCGTCCTTCGGCCATACCGCCCTCTGGATCAGCGACCCGATGTACGGCGTCGACCGGGTGTATAACTACGGCACCTTTGCGTCCTACGCCGACAACTTTTACGTCAAATTCCTGAAAGGCACCTTGCCCTACTACGTGTCGGTGTATCCCATGCCGAACATGATTTACGGGTCGCAGTTGGAAAACCGCACGCTCAAGGAGCAAATCCTGAACCTGTCGGATGCCCAGAAACAGCGGCTGTTTCAGCTCCTGGAAACCAACGCCCTGCCCGAAAACCGGGAATACAGCTACCGGTTTTATTACGACAATTGCGCCACCCGCCCGCGCGACATGCTCGTCAAAGCCTGTGGCGACAGCCTGCGGTTTGCCAACGTGGTCGATTCCACCAAGTCGTACCGCGACTGGATGAACGAGTACATTGCCAACCAAGCCTGGGCGCGGATGGGCATGAACCTCGGCATCGGGTATCCGGCCGACATCAAGGCTACGCCCTGGCAGGCCATGTATTTGCCCGACAATGTGTATACGGAAGTCGACCACGCCCGACTCATCACCGCCAACGGACAGGAAACACCGCTCGTGGCCAATAGCCTGATGCTGTTCCGGGCCGTCACGGCGGAAGAAACCAACGCTTTTCTGACGTATCTGCTTTCGCCGGATTTCTTTTTTGCGGTGCTGCTGGTGGTGGTTTTTCTGATCACCCGCCGTCAGCAACGGGCCAAAAAAGCCGGTTTCTGGCTCGACCGACTGCTGTTTGGTTTCACCGGTTTCTGGGGCTGGTTTCTGGTTTTTCTGTGGTTTGGCACCGACCACGGCGTCACGACCTGGAACCCCGCTTTGCTGTTCATGATGCCGCTCCACGTGCCGCTGATTTTCTGGGTAACGCGCCGGGGCAATCCGCAAACAATCCGAACCTATTTCCTGTTGACGATGGTGTGTCTGGTCCTGTTCTTTTTGTATGCATTTTTTCAGGATTACCTCTACGGGTTTACGTTCTTTTTACTAACCTTGTTGTTTCGCGCGTTTTACCAATTCCGCACGGCATCCACCCAAACCGCACCGTCCACTTATGCCAGGTCCTGATATCCAATTGGCGGGTTTAACCCAGCAGATCACTGAAATTGCCCGGCAGGCCGGGGCATTCATCCGGCAGGAAAGGCTTTCGTTTTCCAGTGAACACATTGAATACAAAGACGTTAACAATCTGGTTTCGTACGTCGACAAAGAAGCCGAGAAACAGATTGTCGAAGCCCTGCACACGCTGCTGCCCGAAGCCGGTTTTATTACCGAAGAAGGCACCACCGGCCAGAACGCCGACCGCACTGGCCTGAACTGGATCATCGATCCGCTCGACGGCACGGCAAATTTCATTCATAACCTGCCGGTTTTTTCGGTCAGTATTGGTCTGGCTGACGGCAAAACACCGATTGCGGGGGTGGTTTACGACATCAACCGCGACGAGTGTTACCACGCCTTCACGGGCGGAGGAGCCTGGTGTCTGCGCAACGGCGCGGTCGATGAGCGCATCGCCGTGTCGCCCGCAACCCGATTGAATGAAAGCATGATTGCCACCGGTTTTCCGTATTCCAGCATGGACCGCATCGAGCGGTATCTGGCCATTCTGGCGTCGCTCATGAAGCGCACCCACGGCCTGCGCCGGATGGGTTCGGCCGCCATCGACCTGGCCTACGTTGCCTGCGGACGGTTTGAAGCCTATTACGAATTCAACCTCAACTCGTGGGACATGGCCGCTGGGGTGTTGCTGGTGCGCGAAGCGGGCGGTATCGTCACCGACTTCAATGGGGGCGACGAGTTTCTGTTCCGGGGCGACGTGCTCGCCGGTTGCGCCATGCAGCCCGAACTGCTGGCCGTCATCGAGGAATACTGGAACAACGAAGGAGCGCTGCCGATTCGTTAAAAACAAGGTTTTATGTCCGACACCAACGATCTCCGCTATCCCATTGGCCCGTTTACGTTCGGCCATACTTATACGTTCGATCTGTCGCAGGAGCACATTGCCGCCATTGCGGTTTTTCCACACAACCTCACCGAACTGGTGGGCCGCTGGGGTGACAGCCGGCTCGACACGCCCTACCGCCCAGATGGCTGGACCGTCCGGCAGGTGGTGCACCACGTCGCCGACAGCCACATGAATGCCTACGTCCGCACCAAACTGGCGTTGACTGAGGCCATTCCGACCATTAAACCGTATGATGAAAACGCGTGGGCGACCCTCCCCGACTACCGGCTTTCCATTGCACCGTCGCTGGTCATTCTGAGCAACTTACACCAACGTTGGGTAGCGGTTTTGAACGCCCTGACCGAAACGCAGCTCCAGCGGCTGTATTTTCACCCCGAAAGCAAAAAACAGTTTTCGCTCGCCGAAGCCCTCGCCAACTATGCCTGGCACGGCGAACACCACTACCAACACGCCTACCAGCTCGCCCTCCGGAACCATTGGGTTTAGTTAAGAGTTAAGAATTAAGAGTGAAGAGTTAGCTGACGCGAGCGAAAAACAAGTGCCACAGCCAACTCTTCACTCTTAATTCTTAACTCTTAACTCAAATTAATTCTTAACTCTTAACTCAAAGTGTTCGAACAACTCCTCATCGGTCTGATTTTCCTGGGTGCGGTGGCCTACCTCGGTCGTCGGGCTTGGAAGAGTCTGTTCCGGAAAGAGGCCGGTTGTGCGAAGGGGTGCGGGTGCAGCACCGATACAAAAGTCGCGTCTGTTAACAAATCAGGGCGGTTACCAGTTAACTAATTGGTAGTACGTATTCCGGCCCAACATGACGAGTGACGCAAGCGGGGGAAGCCGATTCCCTTCTTATATTCCCATAACCGTGATTCTCGCTTTGTTGATGGCGGGTATCTTTTCCTGCAAAAAAGTCAACCCTGATCCCCCTGCTGCCCGCAATTTCGATGACTCCCTGACGGCCGACAGTTCCTACGTGACGGCTCCGATCCTGTTTGAAATTTCTGAACTCGAAGAAAAAATCAACAAGGCCCTTGGTGTTGTACTGGTTGAAAAAGCCGAAATAAAAAGCGGCAAATCCCGGTCTTTAAACCTGCGCATCGAACGAAACGGCCCCATTAAGCTGGCTTTTGACGGCACCCGGTTGACGTTCAGTGCATCCCTGAAGATCTGGATCAGCAACCCCATAAATCTGTTGACCAACTCGAAAGATACCAGCAATCGGGTATATAGCGCCATCGACGTGCGGTTTCGCAGCCCGCTGACGGTACAGGACAACTGGCGTGTGCAAACCCGCGTGGAGCTGGAAAACTATCGCTGGATTACCGAACCCCGGATTCGGGTGCTGGGTATAGACATCCCCGTTACCCGGCTGGCCGACCGCATTCTGGAAAAACGGGAAGACGGCATCGAAAATGCCATCGACAACGCGGTTTTTAACGAACTCCGGCTGGACCGCGAACTGCAAACCGTCTGGAACGATATTCAGAAACCGCTGCTCATCAACCGGCAGTTCCAGCAGGTTTGGCTACTGCCCCGCCCCTACGCTGTCCTGGTCGGGCCGATTCGCGGCAATCCGAAAACGATTGTGATTCCGATGCGGCTCAAACTGGGTGTCGACACGAAATTTGGTACCCGGCCGGTTTACACGCCCCTGGCCCAACTTCCGCGGCTGCAGAAAGTGACCTCGCTGCCCATGATGTCGCGCATCAACCTTTTGAGCCGCATTCCCTACACGCAACTGACAGCGGTTTTGAATACCTTCATCCGGGGGAAAAAGCTCAACGTGATCAACCACCTGGTTAACATCGAAAAAGCCGATATCTACGGGGGTGAACACGCCCTTATCGTTCGGACAGACATCAAAGGAGCCATTCGCGGGAGTCTCTACTTTCGGGGCAGGCCGACCTTCGACACCGTCCGCAACGAACTGGTGATGAAAAACCTCGACTACGACATCCACACGGAGCAATCGCTGGCCCGGGTCGCCGACTGGCTGCTCCACGATACGCTCAAAGACACCTTGCAAGCTACGCTGAAACTTCCGCTTCAGGAACATTTTACGCTGCTTCCCCATAAAATCGAGACGGCCTTTTCGCGGGCTAAAGTGGGAAGAAAAGCCCGCATTGCCATTCCGAAGTTTGAGTTGAAACCCAAAGCCATTGCCGTCCGACCCGACGGTTTGTACATTCTTCTCCACGCCGATGCCGCGATGCGGCTTGAAGTTGTAGATTTGTAAACTGTAGACTATCCATTTCACTCCAACCCCGAATACGAGCCAGCCGTTCGGCCTTTCGATGCACTCTTTTCGGGAGTTGGAGACACTTTTTCCACCAATGAGTTCAGAAAAAAGAGACCCGGAGCAATACGTCGATTTAGGGCATAGCGATGTGGAAAACCACCTCAAAACGCAGGTGGCTTTGTACGAAAAGCGATTGAAAGAAGGCGGTTCGGCCAACAAAGTGGCCGCTTTTTTTGCGACAAATCTGTTCGGATTCGCCTACCACTACCTCAAAAGCCGCTTTGGCCCCAAAGCCGCCTACCAGTTTTATCCTAGCAACGGCGACGACGGCATTTATCCGCTGCATACCTACTCCGAAACCGTAACCTTGGCACTGGTGTCGGACTGGGCCACCGACACGCCCGAATCCGACCTGATCGGCCACCTGATTCGCGATCACGACCCGGATTATACCCTTCACCTCGGCGATATTTACTTTGTCGGCACCCCGGAGGAAGTGGCCACCAACTTTACGGACCCCGATGCGTCCTGGCATTTTGGCAAACACGGCAGTCTGGCTTTGTCGGGCAACCACGAGATGTATTCCAACGGAACGGCGTATTTCAAACACCTGCTACCCGCCATGAAAATCCGCAAAGGGAGCCAGATTGCCACCCAGCAAGCCGGTTTTTTCTGTCTGGAAAACGAACACTGGCGGATTATCGGACTCGATACGGGCTACAACTCGACCAACCGCCCATTGCTGGAAGTGCTGTTTAAACCCGACTGCAACCTGCGGAAAGAGCAGGTGCAGTGGTTGACCGAAACCGTAAAGCTGGGCAACCCGGACGACAAACGCGGCATCATTTTCCTGAGTCATCACCCGTATTTCTCCTCCTTTCGCGACGATCACCCGGTGGTGGGTCGGCAACTCAAAACCATCTTCGGAGCTGCCGAACGGCCGGTTCTGTGGTTTTGGGGCCACGAACACCGCCTTTCGTTTTACAATCAATATGGTTTTCCGGACGGTATTAAAGCCTGGGGGCGTTGTGTCGGCCACGGTGGCATGCCCGTCGAAACCGATCCGCCGGACCAAGGCCACCTGGGCCAGCTTGTGTTCTACGACCAGCGCGTTCGGGAGCGCATCCGCCGTCGCGACGTCGGCTTTAACGGTTTCGCCCTGCTGTCCATCAACGGCCCGGCCATCGACATTAACTATATCGACCAAACCAACAAAACCGTCATCGCCGAACGCTGGACCGTCGACCCCGCCGGGGCTTTATCCTCCGAAATCATCGAAGTCCATCCGGACGTGACGAAATACTGAAGGAGTTATGAGTTAAGAATGAAGAGTTGGCTGACGCATGCTTCACTCTTCACTCTTAACTCATAACTCTTAACTCTTTAGGGTTTCCACCGCCACAGATACCGTGACGCCAGCGTGCGGTGGGGGCGCCAGGGCTCGGCGATTTCGTGCAGGCGTTTGTAGAGCGCCCGCCCGGTTTCGGTC
Source organism: Larkinella fluvii (assembly GCF_051857545.1). NCBI lineage: Bacteria > Pseudomonadati > Bacteroidota > Cytophagia > Cytophagales > Spirosomataceae > Larkinella > Larkinella fluvii. Next base: position 333,554 of record NZ_JBPZHB010000009.1, read on the forward strand.
AGACCGTAGGCTTTCACCATCTTCTGCCGAATCACCAGATCATCGATCGGGAACACGTCGGGGCGATCCAGCACAAACATCAGCAGCATCTCCACGGTCCAGCGGCCTACGCCCTTGATCGGCAGCAGGTATTGCACCACTTCTTCGTCAGTCAGTGGGCCTAAGTACTCATTCGTCATCGGGTTTTGCAGGGCAAATGCGGCCACACTTTGCAGATAGACGGATTTCTGGCCCGACAACCCCGCGCTCCGCAATTCCTCCGCCGACTTGGCCACCAACAGTTCCGGATAGGGATAACCATCGGGAAACAGGGCCAGAAACCGGGTAAAAATGGAATCGGCCGCTTTGACAGAGATCTGCTGGGAGACGATGCTTTCCAGCAACGCCAGGTAAATCCGGTTTTTGGCCGGGTCTTCGTCGTATACAAACGCCACTTTGGGCAAGGGCGTCGACGCAATAATCTGCTTCAGAATGAGGTCTTTGGCGAGATGGTCAAGTGGCATGGGAAAGGTACTTTCTGGTCCTTGAATAGAAACAATAAAGATCGGAAGGAATGCGCAGACAGACACGGTTTCAGGCCGGTTTTCCGCTCCCCAACCGACCCGTATGATGGGCTTCTTTTGACGCTTCATCCGGAAGTTGTTACGGTTCAGCAGGTTGAAAATTGGGAGGAGAAGGGAAGTGCGGCAATTTTGTACTGTCCGGATTGAAAAAAGCCTATCCACACCACTTTTTTGTTCACTCACTCCCATGAAAAAAGTTTTTAAAATCATCGGCTACGCATTGGGTAGCCTTGTTTTGCTGATCGCCGGTTATTGCACCTACGTAGCCGTTGCGGGCGTGCCGAGCTACGACCCGCCCACGATCCCGGAAATCACCGTCGAAAGCACCCCCGCCCGCGTGGCCCGTGGCGAGGTGATCGGCCAGATCCAGTGTCTGGCCTGCCACGCCAACAACGAAAACCGCCTGACCGGGAAGTATCTGGGGGAAGTACCGGCCCTCTTCGGCAAGCTCTACTCCAAAAACATTACCCAGGACCTGGAAAAAGGCATTGGCAACTGGACCGATGGGGAATTGATTTACTTCCTGCGAACCGGCGTCCGGCGCGACGGCACCTACGCTCCCATCATGCCGCAGTATCCCAACATGGCTGACGAAGACCTGAAATCGGTGGTGGCCTGGCTGCGCTCCGACCGCTTCCCGGTTCAAGCCACCAAGGAAGAAGCCCCGGAATCTGAACTGAGTTTCGTGTCGAAACTCCTGACACACACCTTGATGAAGCCCCTCGCCTATTCACCCGCACTCGTTTCGCTGCCCGACAGCACCGATCCGGTTGCGTGGGGCAAATATACCGCCGACGCCATTGGCGACTGCTATAGCTGCCATTCCGGCGACCTGATCGATCAAAACAAGGTCCATCCTGAAAAGAGCAAAGGCTATTACGGCGGTGGCATCGAAATGAAAGGCGAAGGCGGAAAACCGGTTATTACGGCCAACCTGACCTTCGACGAGCAGACGGGGATCGCCAAAAAATACACCAAAGAGCAGTTCATCCGGGTGGTGAAGCTCGGTGTTCGGCCCGACGGCTCGGTTCTCAAACAGCCCATGTTTCCGCGTCCCATGCTGTCGGACAACGAAGTGGGCGCGATTTATGAATTCCTGAAAACCGTGCCGAAAATTCAGAATGACATCGCCAAAAAGAACGCAGAACTGCAACTGGCGGAGAAATAAAAACGGGGGTCGGCGGCCGCTGGTCAGACCAGGGGCAACGTTACCCGAAACTCCTGCCCAGTTTCTTCGATTTTCGGAACCGGCTGGCCCAGCATCTGGTATTTGGTCAGGATGTTGCTCAGGCCCACCCCGTTGGAGAGAATCCGGCTGGCCTTGCGCTGGAGGTTGTTGCTCACGATCAGGTGCTGTTGCGCATCGGTCGTGAGCATAATCGTGAGTGGCTGTTCAGGCAGAATGATGTTGTGTTTGACGGCATTCTCAATCAGCAATTGCAGCGTCAGGGGCGGAAGGTGCATCGTTTCCGTGCCCGGATAAATCCGGGTCACCAGCGTCAGGGCTTCGCCGTGGCGGGTTTTCAGCAGATGATAATACGATTGAATGAACTCCAGCTCGTTTTGCAGGGGCGTCAGCGCGCTTTCGTTGCTGCGGAGCAAATACCGGTAGACCGAACTGAGTTCTTCGGCAAATACTTCGGCCTGCTGTGGGTTTTCGCTAATGAGCGCCGTCAGCGAGTTGAGGCTATTGAACAGAAAATGCGGGTTGACCTGCTGACGAAGGGTGTCGAGCTGGGCCTGAAGCTGGGCCTTGCTCAGCGTATCGACTTCCTTGCGCGATTGCTGCCAGTGTCCGAAGCTATCCATGCTTTCGTAGGTGATGACCACAATCGCCACGATGATGGTGGTGAACACCAGACCCAGCAACAACCGGCTCACTTCCGGTTCGAAACCCGGCATCGCGATGAACCAGTACACGAAAAAGAGGACCGCAACGTGTAACCCGGAACTGAGGGAGCAAAACAAAAAGCGTCGGAAGGCGCGGCCTACGTATTGTTCAGGGTCCGGATACAACTGGTTGATGCGAATGGCAATGCCGTTGTTGACATACCAGGCCGTAAATGACTCCAGAAAGGCTAAACCAGTCGCCAGCCCGAGGGTCGTCCAGTTTCGCCAGTAGTCGTCGCCCAGCAGTAACCAGTTCAAAATACTGATATACAGTGGAACAACGATGATTTGTAAAAGCCAGTCGTATCGGGAATAGGCCAGAAGTTTCATAGGAAGCAGAAAGCAGAGCCGCTTTTCAAATCTACGAAATTCTCCAGACAGGTCAAGTCGGTTTTCCCAAACCATCCGAAACCGGTTTAGGTATAGGTTCGTCCAGGCGGCCGAATTAAAGAACCGCTGCCATTGATCAGATTTGATTGTTAACCGCAAACAAGACCCTGAAAGCATCACCTCATTAGCCCCGGATGCAATTCGGGGAATGGGAAACGCAAACACCAGACCCTGAAAGGGTCCAATCATTAGCCCCGGATGCAATTCGGGGAATGGGACATGCAAACACCAGACCCTGAAAGGGTTGAATAGATAAAATCCGTTATTGATATGACCCTTTCAGGGTCTGGTTCGTTGGCGGGGCTCGATTCCATTCCCCGGATTGCATCCGGGGCTAATGAGGTGACCCTTTCAGGGTCTTGTCCGTTCGTTGGCGGGTCTCGATTCCATTCCCCGGATTGCATCCGGGGCTAATGAGGTGACCCTTTCAGGGTCTTGTCCGTTCGTTGGGGCTCGATTCCATTCCCCGGATTGCATCCGGGGTTAATGAGGTGACCCTTTCAGGGTCTTGTCGGTTCGTTGGGGCTCGATTCCATTCCCCGGATTGCATCCGGGGTTAATGAGGTGACCCTTTCAGGGTCTTGTCCGTTCGTTGGGGCTCTATTCCATTCCCCGGATTGCATCCGGGGCTAATGAGGTGACCCTTTCAGGGTCTTGTCCGCTCGTTGGGGCTCTATTCCATTCCCCGGATTGCATCCGGGGTTAATGAGGTGACCCTTTCAGGGTCTTGTCGGTTGGTCAGAGAATGGGATTATTTGGCATCGTGGAAAATGATGCCTAGCGTGTACCGGTTTCCGGAATGAACTGCACTGACGCCGTGCTTCATCGTGACCCGTGAATACCCTCTCTTTCCCTTCTTCGGACGGAATTGCGTGGTAAACAGCAGAACGTCGCCTTTTTTCGGCGTGAGAACGGTCGCTTTGGACTGCGCCCGTGGAACCTGTTCGGTTAACACAAATTCTCCACCAGTGTAGTCCGCGCCTGGTTCGCTCAAGAAAACGACGGCCTGCAAGGGGAAATAGACATCCCCGTACAAATCCTGATGCATCGCATTATAGCCACCGGGACCGTATTTCAGCAGCAACGGAGTCGCCCGACGCTGCTCATTCCCGTGGCACTCATCCAGAAAACCGGTGTGTTCTTCGGGGTAATGAATCCCGAGTTTCAACAAACCTGCCCACTGATTCGCGACCGGAGCAATGGCTTTATAAATGGCCGTTCGCATCGTCTGAATGGGTTCGGGAAGCGGATACTGGAAATATTTGTACTCCCCCTGTCCGTAGCCGTGCCGTTCCATCACGACTGTTTTTCGAAAATGACCCGGTTCGTCGTACAACGCCTTAAGCGACAGGCATTCGTCCTGATGGAGAACCTGAGAGAGAAGCGCAAAACCGTTCGCATGGAGCGATTCGCGTGCGTCATCCCAGTTCAGTTGATCGATTCTCATTCTGCGGTCTGTTTTATAAGGATTTATTTTCTCTTATCTAACTTCTTACGTCGACCGTTTATTTTCCCGCATAAGCGGCTTCCCAACCTAACAAGGCGGTTTTTCGGGTGGCTCCCCAGCGGTAATTCCCAAACAAACCGGTTTTTCGGATGACGCGGTGGCAGGGAATCAGGTAGCCCACCGGGTTGGAGCCGATGGCCGTTCCGACCGCCCGCGAAGCGGCTGGCATGCCAATAGCCGCAGCAATCTGATCATAACTTACCACTTGCCCTTCCGGAATGCGCAACAGGGCTTCCCACACTTTCAGTTGAAACGGAGAGGCCTTGACCAGAACCCGCAACGGTTTTCGTTCGGAATCGGTAAAAATCGTATTGGCCAGGGGGAGAAGCGGTGCAGAATCGGGGATGACCGTGGCTTCAGGCCAATCGGTGGCAAATCGGTGGGCGATGCTCATGACGTCAGTTGGCTCGGCTTCTTCCAGGAACTCCAGCCGACAGATTTTATCACCGATCGTTCCCAGCAGATACGGTCCAAAGGGGCTTTCAAAAACCGCATACCGGATCGTCAACCCATCGCCGGCCTGTTTGAACTGACCGGGCGTAACGCCTTCCAGCACCACAAACAGATCGTGTAAACGGCCCGTACCGGACAGCCCGGCTTCGTCGGCGGCTTCCGCCAGGGTGAGGCCACTCCGCAACCGTTCCTTGGCAAAATCGAGGGTTAAATACTGTAGAAATTTCTTGGGACTCACACCCGCCCAATCTGAAAATAACCGCTGAAAATGGTATTCGCTCAGGCTGGCACGGTCGGCCACCTCGGTCAGCGAGGGTTGCTGACGAAAGTTCTCGGTCAAAAACTCAATCGACCGGGCAATCTGCTGGTAGGTAGGATTGGCTTCTGTTTCGTACATGGTTATTGTCGTTTGCATGAAACAAAAGTAGGCCACAAACCCCGTCGGAGAAACCCGATTCTTGCGGACTTTTCCGAGCTTATTGCTTGATAAACCGGCGGGTATAAAACTGGTGTTCCGTCCTGAACAGGATGATATACACGCCTTTCGCCAGGGTCGAAACGTCGATCTGGTGCTGCTTCCCCACTTCCAGTTGCCGGGTTTGCAGCGGCTGACCCGCCAGGGTAATGATTCGGACCGAAAGGGTTGAATACGGCAGATCGGGAACGCTGATCGTCAGCAGCTTGTCGGCCGGAACGGGGTAAATTTTTGCCAGATCCGGCTGGTGCTTACCCATGATCTGTTCCAGTTCATTGAAGAATTTCGTTTTAGACATCTCTTTATCAGACGACATGATCCGGCCACTGATCCGTTGATCTTCCCGAACGACATAGGTACCACAGCCGTTCAATTGATAATCACCGTTTCGCTCATCCTGATAATACGCGTTTTCGATCCGGTCGAGAATGAGGACGAGTCTATCGCCTTTCTTAAAGCCATTCGTGTAGAGTCGGCACATAAACCCCGGATCACCCCACACCCGGACCACAGACTTTTCCTCGCTCCCGTTCAATACCTCCAGAATTTTTACGTCCATACCGTGTGCCTCGTGGTCCCGGACTTCCGCCCGGACGATCAGCACACCGGGTTGCCAGGCGGCTTTCTCTGCAATGGTGAAAAACGATCCGGCATCCATACAGCTACATGCCTGAACGTCGGTTATCCCGCCCAACCCCGTTCCCACCATCATCACCAGTAGTAGTATTCGTCTCATCATCTCTCCGTTTTTTTGAGAGAGATTCCAATTCGGCCGGATTGGTTGGAATCGGTTTACGGTTTACGGTTTACGGTTTACGGTTTACGGTTTACGGTGGCTGACGCATGAAGCACGCGTCATCCACCGTAAAACGTAAACCGAAAACCGTAAACCGATCTTTACCCCTTCACACTGATTAGCGCGCCCGCTTTGATTTCATCGACCACGGCCGGATCCAGCAGCGTCGAGGTGTCGCCCAGACTTCCGGTTTCGCCTTCGGCAATTTTGCGCAGAATCCGGCGCATGATTTTACCGGAACGGGTTTTGGGTAATCCGCTGACAAACTGAATCTTGTCGGGTTTGGCAATCGGCCCGATTACGCGGCTCACCGTTGCCAGAATATCCCGTTTCATCAGTTCCGCATCGCTGTGCGACACCTGACTTTCGGCGATGACATACGCATAAATACCTTGCCCTTTGATGTCATGCGGATACCCGACCACGGCACTTTCCACCACGCCGGTGTGCATGTTGATGGCATTTTCTACCTCGGCGGTTCCAATGCGGTGGCCCGACACGTTCAGCACGTCATCGACCCGACCCGTAATCCGGTAATAACCGTCTTCGTCGCGTAAACAGCCGTCACCGGTGAAATACAGTCCTTTGTAAGTGCTGAAATACGTTTGCTTGCACCGTTCGTGGTCGCCGTAGGTCGTGCGGATGATGCCCGGCCAAGGAAACTTGATGCACAGATTTCCGCTCACGCCGTTGCCTTCGATTTCCTGCCCGTTTTCGTCCACCAGCAGGGGCTGAACACCCGGCAGCGGCAGGGTGGCATACGTCGGCTTGGTTTTCGTTAGTCCGGCAATGGGCGAAATCAGAATACCGGCGGTTTCGGTTTGCCACCACGTATCGACAATCGGACAGCGGTTTTTACCAATATGGTCGTCGTACCAGTGCCAGGCTTCTTCGTTGATCGGCTCGCCCACCGAGCCCAGCACTTTGAGTGAACTCAGGTCGTGGTTTTCCACTTTTTCCAGCCCAAAACTCATTAGCGAGCGGATCGCGGTTGGGGCCGTATACAGAATATCGACCTTGTATTTATCGACAATGTCCCAGAAACGACCGTTGTCCGGCCAGGTCGGAACGCCCTCGAACAGCAGTGATGTAGCACCACAGGCCAACGGACCGTAAACGATGTAACTGTGTCCGGTAATCCAGCCAATGTCCGCCGTACAGAAATGCACCTGACCGGGTTCATACTGGAACACATTCTGGAAAGTGTAAGCCGTAAAGATCATGTAGCCCCCGCAGGTATGCACAACGCCTTTGGGTTTGCCCGTCGATCCGGACGTATAGAGGATGAAGAGCATGTCTTCAGCGTCCATTTCTTCGGCGGGGCACTCGGCGGTGACCTGCTTCAGTTCCTGCTCCATCCAGACATCCCGGCCCTTGATCATCGAAACCGGGGTACGGGTGCGGGTCAGTACAATGACCCGTTTAACGCTGGGGCATTGCACGAGCGCGTCGTCGACGGTTTCCTTCATCGGAATTTCCTTATTCCCCCGATAGGCCCCATCGGACGTAATGACCAGCCGACACTGCGCATCGTTGATCCGGTCGGCAATGGACTGGGCCGAAAAACCGCCGAACACCACGGAGTGAACGGCGCCGATGCGGGCGCAGGCCAGCACCGCAATCGCCAGTTCCGGCACCATCGGCATATAAATACACACGCGGTCGCCTTTGCCAACCCCATTGCGTTTCAGCACGTTCGCCATTCGGCACACCTGATCGTGCAACATGCGGTAGGTCAGTGTAACTCCGGCTTCGTGCGGATCGTTGGGTTCCCAGATGATGGCGGGTTGATCTCCGCGCTCAGCCAGATGCCGGTCCAGACAGTTTTCGGTAATGTTGAGTTTACCCCCCACAAACCACTGCACATTCGGTTCTTCAAAATTCCATTGAAGCGTTTTTTTCCACGGCTTTCTCCACTGAAAATTCTGAGCGATTTCAGCCCAAAAGCCTTCGGGGTCTTCGACACTGTAGCGATACGCTTCCTGGTACTCGTCAAAGGTTCGGATTTGAAAATTCATATGCTTGAAATACTAAAGTTCAGGCCGCTAAACTACAATTATTTGCTCTAATTTTTATCGTATTCTCCCTGCCAGGCATACCGCCCGAACAACGCCAGACCGGCCGTAATAGGAAAAAAAATGACGACAATCACCAGCCAGAATACGTAGTCTTCCGCACTGGCGGTATCGGACGTTAGTTTCTGGATGGTTTGATACGGTAACCCGATCATCAGGGCCAGTCCGGCCAGCATACAAACTAGACCGAGTACTTTTTTTATGGCGTTCATTGCGGGAAGGGGTTAGTCGTCAGCGGTTTTGTACTGTTTTTTGTCGATGTATAAAGCCCCGATCACGAAGCAAACAGCGGCTATACCAATCGGATACCACAAGCCCTGTAAATACGCTTCGAGCGTGTTTGTCTTCTTCGCCGTTTCAACGAGACTCGTTGCGATAAACGGTGTCAAACCGCCAAAAACGCCGTTTCCAATGTGGTAGGGCAACGACATGGACGTATACCGGATCCGGGTCGGAAACAGCTCGACCAGAAAAGCCGCAATAGGGCCGTAGACCATCGTAACGTAGAGCACCTGGATAAAAACCAGAACGGTCATGAGCCAGAACGACTCGTCTCCCAACGTCACTTCCTTCACCACCGCCGTGCCGGGCGCGGCACCGGTTTTGGGTTGGGTTTCCCGGTACACCGTGCCGTCGTCAAAATAAGAAACCGACGAAATCGTGGCATTAAATTCTTTCGTATCCCCGATTCGTTCCTGTTTGGTTTCGATGCTTCGCCGGAAGGTCTGCTCGTTTTTCTGCGTCAGGTCGGCCAGGTTGTACATGGCCCGGTAAATGGGTCGGTACGTCAAGACGCCGAGCAACATCCCGGCCAGCATGATGTTCCGGCGACCGATGCGGTCGGACAAACCGCCAAAAATGACGAAGAACGGCGTCGCCACCATCAACGCAATGGCAATGATGTAATTCGATTGCGCAAACTCGACGTTGCAGACTTTCTGAATGAACGACAGGGCGTAAAACTGTCCGGTATACCAGATAACGCCCTGCCCCGCCGTGGCCCCAAACAAGGCCAGCAACACCATTTTCAGGTTGGCTTTTTTGCCAAAACTCTCCTTCAAGGGGTTAGTCGAGACTTTCCCTTCGCTTTTCAGTTTCTGGAAAATAGGCGATTCCGACATCTTTAGCCGGATGTAAATCGAAACCCCGACCAGAATGGACGACAGCAGAAACGGCACCCGCCAGCCCCAGCTCGTGAAGGCGTCGGTGCCCATCGCCTGCCGGGTGAGCAGAATGACACCCAGCGAAACGAACAGGCCGAGCGTGGCCGTTGTCTGAATAAAACTGGTGAAATACCCCCGCTTGCCATCGGGCGAGTGTTCGGCTACGTAGGTAGCCGCCCCACCGTATTCACCGCCTAACGCCAACCCCTGAACGAGTCGGAGCAGCAACACCAATGCCGGTGCCAGCATGCCGATGGTTTCGTAATCCGGCACACAACCAATCAAAAACGTTGACCCGCCCATCAGCACGAGCGTTAGCAGAAAGGTATATTTTCGACCCACCAGGTCGCCCAGCCGACCAAACACCAGCGCCCCAAATGGCCGCACGATGAAACCGGCGGCAAAGGTTGCCAGGGTTGATAAAAAACCGGCGGTGGGATTGTCTTTCGGGAAAAATTGGGCGGAGAGAATCGTTGCCAGACTGCCAAAAATGTAGAAGTCATACCACTCGATGAGAGTGCCGACCGAGGAGGCCGTTATGACCCGCCAGACTCCGGTTGCTTCGGAGGGTGCGGATTGTTTGATACGCATGTACTGTGTAGGGGTTTGGAATGCGGCATAAAAAAGCAACTTAAACCGCTTTTTTCCTAGACCTCTGCGAAAAAGGAGTGTTTTTAGGCTGAAAAAGGGCTTCTGTTTCTGAATTGTAAATCCTGAACCTGTAAAAACCAATAGCGTTATATTTGTTTGGATATAACGAATCGTTATCTTTCAGCAGAAATAACGCCGGGTATGAAATCCTTCTTCGTTCCGCTCCTTCTGATTGCTCAACTGACTGAGGCCCAAAGCCGGTCTGACAGCACCCGTTTTCAGCGGGATTCGCTCCGAAAAATTCAGTTGAACGAACTTGTGGTGACGGCGTCGCGGGTACCGGAATCCATTTTGAAATCGCCCGTCAGCATCGAACTTCTCGATGCGCGGCAAATCCGGCTGTCGGCCCAGCCGTCGTATTTTGATGCCATTGAAAATCTTAAAGGTGTTCAGTTGCTGACCTCCAGTCTGGGCTTCAAAGTGTACAACACGCGCGGCTTCGCCAATCCGACCAATGTCCGGTTTGTGCAGCTCGTGGATGGCATGGACAACCAGGCCCCGCACATCGGTGCGCCCATCGCCAATGCCCTCGCACCCTCGGATCTGGACATTCAGCAGGTCGAAATTGTGCCGGGAGCGGCTTCGGCACTGTATGGCATGAACGCCCTCAACGGATTGGCGCAACTGATCACCAAAGACCCTTTTACGTCGCAGGGGCTGAGTGTCAGTCAGAAAACCGGGGTGAATCACGTCAACGATCCGCTTGTTTCGGCGAAATTGTACAATGAGACCAGTCTGCGGTATGCCCGGACGCTCGGTTCCCGATTGGCGGTCAAACTGAACCTGACCTACCAAAGTGGCTACGACTGGATTGCCCGCGATCCGGACGACCTCAATCCCGGAGCCAATGCGTCGCTGGGATTGGTCGGTGCCGAAAACCCCGGCCAGGATCGGATCAATGTCTACGGCGATGAATCGGCCAACCGCCGGACGCTGACGCTCGATGGCAAGAAATACGTCATTTCCAGAACCGGTTATTTCGAAAATGAAACCGCCGATTTAAGGCTCCACAACCTGCGGGGCGATGTAGCAGTTTTCTGGCGTATTCGCCCCGGTTTAACGGTTTCGTACCAATACAAAGCCTCAACCCTCGCTACGGTGTATCAGCGCACCAACCGCTTTCGACTGGATGATTACCGGCTCGACCAGCACGGCCTGACGCTTGAATCGCCGTCGGTCCACTTCCGCGCCTACCGAACGCACGAAACGACCGGCGACTCCTACAACATTCGCTCGATGGCGGAGAACATCGATCGGTCGTTCAAGTCCGACAATCAGTGGTTTACCGACTTTTCCAACCACTTTCTGGCCGCTACGAAAACCGGGCAGCCCAGTTCCCAGGCTCTTCAAACCGCCCGCACCATCGCCGATCAGGGACGACCGCAGCCCGGTTCGGCCGCGTTCAATGCGCAGGTTGACAAGCTTCGCCAAATCAACAATTGGGACATCGGAGCGGCATTACAGGTGCAGTCGTGGCTGTATCACGCAGAGGGTCAGGCCGAACCAACGAAAGTGCTTTGGTCGGGTTTCCGCGAAAAAACCGGCCTCAACCTGCTGGCGGGTTTCGACTACCGGCAGTACGTCGTTTTTCCGGATGGCAACTATTTCATCAACCCCGAAGAGTCGGGCCAGAACCTAATTTACTACAAAACCGGCGGTTTTTTCCAGGCATCGCGGTCGTTTTTTCAGGAGCGTTTAAAGCTGACCGGCTCAGTCCGGGTCGACAAAAACCGCTATTTCGACACCCGGTTGAACCCGCGGGTATCGGCGGTATTTTCACCCGGCGAACGGCACCATTTCCGGGCATCCTACCAAACCGGCTACCGGTTTCCGTCGCTCTTCGAAGCGTTTTCCAATGTCAATTCGGGGGGTGTGAAGCGGGTCGGGGGCTTGAAAATCATGTCGCAGGGCATTTTTGAGCGCTCCTATTTCCGGACATCGATCGATGCCTTTCAGACCGCCATCAACACCGATGTCAACACGAACGGGTTGACGACCGAACAGGCTATTCAAAAGAATAAAGGGTTGATTCGGGCCAATACCTACACGTACCTCAAACCCGAGCAGGTCAATAGCCTGGAGTTGGGTTACAAGGGCTTGTTCCTCGAAAACCGCCTGTCTCTAGATATCGATTTCTACTACAACGTGTACCGGAATTTCATCGCCCAAGTCGAAGCGAATGTTCCCAAAAGCAGCAATCCGGATTCGCTGGCCTATTCTCTGGCCGACCGCACCAAACAGGACCGCTACCGGCTCTGGACTAATTCTGAAACGAAGGTTTTCAATTCCGGTTCGAGTCTGGGCGTACGGTATTCGGCGGGTCGCAATTGGGTTCTTTCGGGGAATGCATCACTGGCCCGACTCGACCGCACCGATCGGGGCGATGGACTGGAAGAAGCGTTCAATACCCCGAAATGGATTACCAATGTAGGAATCGCCAACCCGACCCTGTGGAAGAACCTCGGCTTTTCGGTGCATTTTAAATACCAAAGTTCGTTTCTCTGGCAATCGTCACTGGCAACCGGCCGGGTTCCCGCCATCCATACCGTCGACGCCCAGCTTCGTTACGATTTAACAAAACCCGGCTTGTCGTTGAAAATTGGTGGTACCAATCTGCTAAACCGCCCCTATACCACCTTCGCAGCCGGACCCAGCGTTGGCGGATTGTATTATGCGACGGTGGTGGTGAGGGTATTGGAGAAATAAAAAAAGGAATGTAAAATGCCAAATGATGAACGCCAAATGTAAAAGTAAGGAGCACCAGCCCACTTTTGCATTTGGCGTTCATCATTTAACATTTTACATTCCCTACCATTTCCATTACTTCAACAGCCGAATATCCGTCGTCAATGCTTTCGACAAACCGTCTTCGTCGCCCAGATCGCGAACGAACTGAACGTCGGCTTTGTCTTCCGGCGACAAATTGACGATTTCTTTCAATTGCCCGTTGTGAATGTCAAACACCCAGCCATGGAGCCAAAGCGGTTGTTTCTGATTCCAGGCATTCTGGACAATGGCCGTGTGGCCCAAGTTGTACACCTGCTCCCGGGTGCTGAGTTCGACCAGGCGATTGAACCGGCTGGGCTCGTCGGGCATGTTTTTCAGTTCATCGAAGTATTTCTCCTTCACGTTCTGAATATTCTGCAACCAGTTGTCAATCAAGCCATAGCGTCTGTTGTGCAAGGCGGCTTTTACCCCGCCACATTCGTAATGACCACAGACAATCACATGCCGGACTTTCAGCACCTCGACGGCGTATTGCAAAACACTGAGCAAATTCAGATCCGACGAAATGACCTGGTTGGCGATGTTTCGGTGAACGAACATTTCGCCCGGAAGGGTACCGGTGATTTCCTCGGCAGATACCCGGCTATCGGAACAGCCAATCCATAGAAAATCAGGCTTTTGGTCGGCTGCCAGTGCCTCAAAATAGAACTCATCGAGTTCCAGTTTGTCCAGCGCCCAGGCCTTATTCGCTAATAGTAACTTCTCGTGTCTTTGCATGGGTACGTAAGCTACGTTTTTTTAATGAAACATTTTTCAGTTCATACTTGATGTCCAGCGTGTGCGCCGTTTCCTTGAAATCCTGCAGGATGTTGTAAATATCGTGGTCGATAAAGGAAGCGTGGGTACCATCGACCAACACTTCATCACCCGTCTGCAACTCGCGCAGGGTTTCTTTCAACTGGGGCTTCACCAGAAAATACATATCTTTCTGAATCTTGATCAGCACCCGGTTTCCATCGCGCACCACCCGGAAGGCAGCCTGAAAGTTGGTCAGCAGAACAAACACGATGCCGACCACCAGACCAATCCCGATGCCTATGAGCAAATCCGTGAACACGATACCCAATACCGTGACAATGAACGGAATAAACTGATAAATACCTTCCCGGTACGTCTTTTTGAAAACTTCCGGTTTGGCCAATTTATACCCTACGGTGATCAACAAAGCCGCCAGACAGGACAACGGGATCAGGTTCAGGAACGGGGCTCCCAGAAAAACCGCCAGCATCAAAAACAGACCGTGAACAATGCTCGAAACCCGGGTTTTGCCCCCACCGTATACGTTGGCCGATGTTCGCACAATGACGGATGTCAACGGCAACCCACCAACCAGTCCTGAAACCATGTTGCCAATTCCCTGCGCCACCATTTCCTGATCGGGCGACGACACCCGTTTTTCCGGATCGAGTTTATCGGCGGCTTCCAGATTCAGAAGCGTTTCCAAACTCGCTACAATGGCGATTGTAACCGCCGTGACGTAGACCTTTGGATTGGTCAGGGCGCCAAAATCCGGAAAATAGAAAATAGAAAAAACGCTTTTTCCGGCTTCTATTTCCGGAATTTGCACCATGTGCTGGTGTCTGGAGGTCCCCAGATACCACTCGGGCATCATGACCCGGAACAGTTCATTCAAACCGACTCCCAAAACCACCACCGCCAACGCGCCCGGGAAATTCTTGAAAAAACCGATGCCTTTTTGGGCGGCTTTTCCCCAGAAATGAAGCAGGATAAAGGAGGCAAAGCTGATGATGACAGCACCGGTGCTGGCCGTCACCACGGCCCGGTAAATTTCGGAAAGGGTGTTTTCACCGTCGGCCAGTTGCTGAAAAGCAAATTCACCCTCAAAATCATTATCCCGACCCAGGGCGTGGGGAATCTGTTTCAGAATAATCACCAGGCCAATGGCAACCAGCAGGCCCCGAATGACACTATCCGGAAAATAACCGCTAAATTTCCCGGCTTTTAAGACGCCTAATCCCAGTTGAACAATACCGGCCAGAACCACCGCCGTCAGAAAGACTTCGAACGAACCCAATCCGGTGATGCTATCAGCCACAATGACGGCCAAACCTGCCGCCGGACCACTGACGCTGACTTCTGAACCCGACAGAAATCCAATAACGAGACCGCCAATCATGCCGGCCACCAAACCCGAAAACAAGGGCGCACCCGACGCCAGTGCAATCCCCAGACAGAGGGGCAGTGCTACCAAAAAAACCGATAAACCGGCCGGTAAGTCCGAGCGAAACGTAGAGAGGGAATAATGCGATAAGGTCTTTAGAGGTCTAAAGAATTTCATATTATCTTCAATTATGATGAAAAATTAGCGTAGCATAGTTCTGTCTTGCAGGCGAATAAAAAGTATAGGCCTATAAGAACAGTTCTATAACCACAAAACTCGTAATAAAATTTTAATCTGTTTTTAATCTTTTCACGGTTTTCACTATTTCTTTAATAAATGCTACTTTTCAATTCCAGCGAGCGGGCTTTTATACAGGAACATCTGCACGATGACCCCCATACGTTCGTATTGCGGTATTCGATGGATGACGGTATTCGGGTGAAAGCCATTGCGGATCAATTGGTCGCCCGTCAGAAAGCGCGAACCAAACTACCGGGCTGGTATGAAAATCCTGAACTGGTATTTCCTCCGGCGCTATCGGTCGAACAAGCTTCCTCGGAACGGACAGCGGCTTATAAGGCTTCCCTTATCTCCAACAACGGTGCAAAAGCCGGTCTGCTTCTGGATCTAACCGGTGGCATGGGCGTCGATGCCCTTGCTTTTTCAAGGTACACGGAACGTGTCATATACATCGAACAACAGCCCAATCTGGCCGAACTGGCCGCGTATAACCTGCCAAAACTGGGAGGTACCAACATTGAATTCCCGCATCAATCGGAGCCCAATACCAACGCAACCGCTTTTTTGACGGCATTTACCGAAACCGCCGACTGGATGTATCTGGACCCGGCCCGTCGCGATCAGCAGGGCGGCAAGGTCGTCCGGCTGGAGGATTGTGAACCCAATATTCTGGACTGGTACCGCCCCGGTGACCCAACCGGTTTTCGCCACAAAACGAAGGCGGTTTTGTTGAAAACGTCGCCCCTGATCGACATCGAGCTGGTGATCCGGCAACTCCCTGATGTGTCGGCGGTGCATGTGGTTTCGGTCGACAATGACTGCAAGGAAGTGCTGTTTGTGCTGGCGGGCCGTGAAAATCCGGAGATTGAGGTGAGGGCGGTCAACCTCCGTTCGGCGGCACCGGACAGCGTATTTATTTACCGCCGAAACGAAGAACGAACCGCTGATGTTCAATTTAGCGATCCGCTGCGTTACTTATACGAGCCTAACGCGTCTTTATTAAAAGCAGGCGCCTTTCGGATCGTTGCCGAGCGGTTGGGTTTGTTCAAACTGGCACCCAACAGTCACTTGTATACGAGTGACCAACTGGTTCCGGACTTTCCCGGCCGGTCTTTCGAAATGCTGGGGAATTGCAAACCGGATCGGAAAGCGGTTCACGTTTTTTTACCAGACGGGAAAGCCAACCTGAGCGTCCGGAATTTTCCGGAATCCACTGAGACTCTGCGCAAAAAGCTTAGCTTAGCCGCCGGGGGCGATCTATACCTGTTTGCCACTACCCTGTCTGACAGGAAGAAACGAATTTTAATTACACGAAAACCAGTTTATCCATCGTTACACTAATGAAAGCACATTTGTTAAAGTCGTTCTTACCCGTATTGATTTTCTCAGGCCTGATCGGTTTTCCGCTGATTTCACCGTCTGCTCTGGCCCAAACCGTGTCGTCAGCTACTGAAAAAGTAGACCAGATTTCGCTGGTGGGCGTTTCCCTCAATCTACCGATCGAAGGGAAATTTGTTGAAAAAGAATGGGAGACGTTGCTGAAATCGTACGGCAAAGTGACCACAGGACGCAGTGGCGTTTATAAGGTGCCAGCCGCCAACATTCCGGCGCTATCCAACGAGCCTTTGAACGTGGCCAGTAAGGTGACCACCGACAAAGCAAAGGCTACGGTTTTTCTGGCCGTCGACAAAGGCAATGCCGATTATGTGAAACCCGGCAGCACGATGTACGATCAGGTGGAAACCCTGCTCAAAGAGTTTGCGGAACGCACGCGCATCAATTACGACATCAAACTCGCGGATGATACGTTTAACGAAGCCCAGAAAAAGCAGGAGAAACTGGTCAAACAGGGAGAAAAGCTGATTCGGGATCTGGAACGGAACAAAAAAGAGAAAGACAATCTGGTGAAAAAGATGGACGAGAACGTCCGCGAACTGGAACAGTTGACCCGCGATACGGAGACCAACAAAAACGATCAGGTCAATTCGGCCAAAGAACTTGAAGTGAAAAAACAGGCCCTGGAAGCAGCCCGAGCCAAATTACCGAAATAGATTTTTCTGAGAGGAAAGAGGATAGACAAGAGAGTAAAGACCAACACAACTGGAATACTTTTTTCTTTACTCTCTTGTCTATTCTCTTTCCTCTGGAAAAAAAAGTTGGCAGACGCTGATCTACCAACTTGGAAGAACCCTGTGAGAGCGGTTTGTGGGGACAGATGAGGCCCGTCAGTCGGATTCCGGCTGGCGGGCTTTTTTATTATTCCCGGTAGAACACCCGCTTGACCCGCTCGCTTACCCCCGTCAGAATTTCGTAGGGAATGGTCCCGATGCGGTCCGCCAGATCCGCAATCGAAACCGGCTGACCAAACAAAATGACTTCGTCTCCTTCCTCTGCCTGCGTTTCGGATACATCGATCATCGTCATGTCCATGCAGACACTGCCCACCGTGGGGCACAAAACGCCATTGACCCAAACCTGTCCGACGCCGTTGCCCAACCGACGGTCGTAGCCATCGGCGTAGCCGACTGCCAGCGTCGCGATGCGGGCGTCGCGGGTCAAAACACCCCGGCGGCTGTAGCCCACGGTTGCCCCGGCTTTGAGGTCTTTGATCTGGCTGATGATGGTTTTCAACGTGCCCACCGCCTGAACCTGTTGCGGTTCCAGTTTACTCACTTCAACGCCATACAGCCCGATTCCGAGCCGAACCATGTCCAGTTTGTAGTCGGGCAACCGCACGATGCCCGCCGAGTTGAGCAAATGCCGCAGCGGGCGATACCCCAGCATTTGTTCCAGTTGCGTCGCCCCTCCGATCAGTTGCCGGTATTGTTCCTGCGAAAAAGCCGTGTGTTCCGCTTCGTCGGAGCCCGCCAGATGACTGAATACCGAAGCTACCCGAAGATCCGGATTGGCCTTCAATACCGCACCCAAATCGGCGATTTCGCCGGGCAAAAATCCCAGTCGGTGCATACCCGTATCGAGCTTGATGTGAATGGGCGGGTATTTTACAACCGGTTTTTCAGCACCCTGTTGCGGATGTTCTTCTTTCAGAAACTGCCTCCACTCATCCAGAATCCGAAAGCTAAAAATCTCCGGTTCCAGGTTATAATCAAGCAGTTGCCGAAACGACTCCGGTGCGGGATTCATCACCAGAATGGGTAGGGTAATCCCATTCTGACGAAGTCCCACGCCTTCGTCGGCATAGGCCACGGCCAGGTAGTCGACGCGATGGTATTGCAACAGACTGGCCACCTCGGCACTACCGCTGCCGTAGGCAAAGGCCTTCACCATCACCATGATTTTGGTCTGCGAACCGACTTTGCTCCGGTAAAAATTCAGGTTGTGGGTGAGGGCGTCGAGGTTAATCTCTAACACCGTCCGGTGGGATTTCTGCACAAAACGGCTCACCACGCTCTCGAACGAAAACCGCCTTGCGCCTTTCACCAGAATCACGGAATCCGTCAGTTCATTCAGGTACCCCGACTGCAACAGCGCGTTGGTGGTCGCGTAAAACCGGGTTGGCACCGTAAAAACCGTTTGATACCGCCCCATTTCCGGCCCCACCCCAACCAATTGGCTGATGTTTTTTTCAGCCACCATCCGCGCAATGGCCGGGTAAAGTTCATCCGGTTTCATCCCGGTTTCGAGCAGATCTGACAAAACCAGCACTTTTGGGCGGGATGCATCCTGCTGGTTCAAAAAATTAAGCGCAATCGACAAACCGGCGAGGTCGTTGTTGTAGGTATCGTCGATCAGCAGATTGCGGTGAATGCCTTCTTTCAATTCTAGTCGCATCGACACGGGCCGCAACCGGGCAAACCGCTCCCGCAGAAGGTTCGCGTCCGTAACGCCCAAAACCAGTGTTGTCAGCAGGACGTGCGTTGCATTTTCGAGCGATGCGGGATCGGAAAACGGCACATCAACCCGATAGTCCCGTCCCTCCCATCGCACACTGATTTGGGTACCGGTCGTCTGGGGAATATAGGAGACCAGTACGACGGCCGTCGGTTCCGTCGACCAACTGATCAGCTGGATGGTCGGGTTGACGGCTTTGAGCAGCAAATGGATTTCTTCGTCAATTTCCGAATACGATTTCCGGTAAATCAGTGTCTCCGCTTTACGGAACAGGCGGAGTTTTTCGGCTACTTTCTGTTTCTGGCTTCGGAAGCCTTCGTCGTGGGCCGGGCCAACGTTCGTAAAAATGCCAATCGTGGGGTTGATAATGGATTGAAGCGCCTGCATTTCAGCCGGTTTCGAAATCCCGGCTTCAAAAATCCCCAGCGTATGGTTTTCGTTCAGCGGCCAGACCGAGAGCGGAACTCCCAGTTGGGAGTTGTAGCTTTTCGGGCTTTTCTGAATCCGGAAATCGGGCGACAGCACCTGCGCCAGCCATTCTTTCACGATGGTTTTGCCATTGCTCCCCGTGATGCCGACCACCGGAATCGTAAACCGGCTGCGGTGTTCGGCGGCTAACTCCTGCAAGGTTTTCAGGCTGCTGCCCACTTCGTGGATGCGGGCGTCGGGCAATTGCGCCAGTTCGTGCCGCAGGTCGGGCGTCAAAGCAGCCGTTTCGACCACAAACTGCCGGACATTCTTCTTGTATAATTCCGTAATGAACCGATGCCCGTCGTGGTGTTCACCCTGAATGGCAAAGAAAACCGGTTCTGCCGCCCCGTTCTGCGTCGGCGACAACACCTGACGGC
The DNA here is from genome assembly GCF_051857545.1 of Larkinella fluvii. Lineage (NCBI taxonomy): Bacteria > Pseudomonadati > Bacteroidota > Cytophagia > Cytophagales > Spirosomataceae > Larkinella > Larkinella fluvii. The sequence continues at coordinate 353,366 of NZ_JBPZHB010000009.1, forward strand.
TGTCCGTCACCGGATACACCTCAGCCGTATTGATCCCAAAATCCTGAATTGTCATAAAAATCGGTATACGGTTTACGGTATTCGGTTTACGGTGGCTGACGCGAGAAAAAAGCATGCGTCCGCCACCGTAAACCGAATACCGTAAACCGTAAACGTTAAATCTAAAACCACCGCCTTCGGCGGAAATAAATAACCATTAAAACCGTCAGAACGACCATGATGCCCATGACGACAAAGTAGCCGTTTTGGGTGTGGAGTTCCGGCATGTTGTCAAAATTCATTCCATAAACCCCTACAATAAACGTCAGCGGCATAAAAATAGCCGAAAAAATCGTCAGCGTTTTCATGACGGCATTCATTCGGTTGCTGAGCGTCGACAAATACACATCCAGCAAACCGGTGGCCAGTTCGCGGTAGGAATCGATGCTGTCGAGCACTTGAATCACGTGGTCGTACAGATCGCGAAGAAACGGCATGGTGGCCGGGCGAATCAGTTCGCTGTCTTCCAGAATCAACCGGTTGATCATTTCGCGAACGGGCCAGACCACTTTCCGCATCAACGTCAGTTCGCGTTTCAGGGTATATAGCCGCGTCAGGGTTTGCTGCCCGGCCACCTGCTGAATGATGCTGTTTTCCAGGATTTCGAGCTTTTCTCCGATGCTATCCAGCACCACAAAATAGTGATCGACCACCAGATCCATTAGGGCGTAGAGCAAATAATCAGGGCCGTTGCGCCGGGTTTTGCCCGCCGACGCTTCAATGCGGTCGAGAACCGGCTGAAACAAATCAATTTTTCGTTCTTCCTGAAACGAAATGAGGTAGTTTTTGCCCAGCACAAAACTCAGGTGTTCATTTTCCAACTCCTGCGTATCAGTATTGAAATGCAGCATTTTAAGCGTCGAAAACACATAAGCGCCGTCGTATTCCTCCACTTTGGGCTTCTGCTGGGAATTCATGACGTCCTCGAGCAGCAACGGGTGCAAGTGGTATTGTTGACCGATGCGCTCCACCACGGCGGGTTCGTGAATGCCATCAACATTGAGCCAGGAGACGAACGGTGAACCGTCAGTCGGTCGCCCACAGGAATCCAGCCGCTTCACGGTTTCAACGGTATAACTGGCTTCGTTGTAGAGAATCCGCCGAATGGTGGTTTTGTAGTCGATCTCCTGACCAACGTAAATGAGGGAACCCGGCGAGGTTCCCACTTTTTTTTCAGAATGCTTATACCGGTGTCTGCCCATCGTTTTCAGGTACTCATCAACCAGGCGGGGCCTCCCGTCCGGTTGGCGTGCGCACTAGTAGTTTTCTTTTGCGTGATACACCAAAACCGGGATGTCGGAACTCAGCACCATGCGTTTGGTGAGACTGGGGTTCAGCAATTTGCTCAGGAAATCCCGTTCGCGGGTGGCCATAATCAGCAAATCGACCTGGTGGGTTTTGTTGTATTTCGTCAACCCTTCTTTCACGTTATCGGCATCCACCGTGTCTTCCACAAACCGCTCCCGGCCAAATTCGGCTTCGATCTGATCCAGAAACTGGCGGTCGTCATACACATTGGGCTGGTTGAGGGCCTTGATTTTCACGAGTCTTAATTTCGATTCAAACATCCGGGCAAGCTGGACGACGGGCCGCAGGATGTGGTTTTCGTCAAACTCCAGTTGGGTCGCATACACGATGTTCTCCAGCCGAACCGGATGGCTTTCGCCGTGTTCCAGCGTTGGCACCACCAAAACCGGGCAGTGGGCCGTCATGGCTACATCGGCCGCCGAACTCCCCGCCAGCCAGTCAAAAAACGAATCAACATGGCTCCGGCCCATCACAATTAGGTCCGGCTGCAATTCATCGGCCACCTCCACAATTTCGTCGTCGATTGATCCAAAGCGGTTCTCAATCCGGGTCGCAAACCCTTCCCGTTCAAGCTGTTCGGCCAACTCCTGCAGGTTTAATTCGCCAACGTCTTCCATTTCCTGGGCGGCCAGAATGCCTGCTCCTACCTCGCCCGTTGGCAAAGTGGTATCCGGAATAAAGGGCTGCGTGACGTGAGCCAGCACCAGCGTCGTTTCATGACCATCATTGATATAGTGTTTGGCAATGAATTTCGCCCAGGCCAGGGCCAAATTGGAAGTGCCGGTAAAATCAGTGGGAACCAGTATATTTTTCATGCTTCGAGGGATTAGTGATTCAATACTAACAAAAAAACAAGGCTTCCGTCACGGAAACCTTGTTAATTCTTTATTTCGTTTACGGTATACGGTTTTCCGTTTACGGTGGCTGACGTATGACACAAGAACGCGTCAGCATGCAGGCGTCAGCCACCGTAAACGGAAAACCGTATACCGTAAACCTGTTTCAATGCGCCACCAGCCAGTTTTCGCCAATTCCAATACCGGTTTCCATCTTGACCGCCAGCGGAATTGCCGTTCGCATCAGTTCCCCGACGTTTTCCTTCAACAGCTCAAGTTCATCCTTGTGGGCATCGAAAACCAGTTCGTCATGAACCGTCAGAATCATGCGCGACTTCAGCCGGTTTTCCCGGATAAATTTGTCGATGTTGATCATCGCAATCTTGATCATATCGGCCGCCGATCCCTGAATGGGTGCGTTGATGGCGTTGCGCTCGGCAAAACTCCGGTCGGTCATGTTGCGGGAATTGATGTCACGCAAATACCGGCGTCGGCCCAGAATCGTTTCGGCGTATTCGCATTCGCGGGCTTTTTCAATCGCACCGTCCATGTATTCCTTAATGGCCGGAAAACCGGCAAAATATTCCTGAATAATTTCGGCCGCTTCCCGGCGCGGAATCCGCAGCCGCCGGGAAAGTCCGAACGCTGAAATCCCGTAGATGATTCCGAAATTGACCATTTTAGCCTTCCGGCGCATATCCGAATCGACCTCCGCCAGCGATACTTTAAACACCTTGCTGGCGGTTTGGGTGTGTATATCGATGCCGTTGTTGAACGCGTCCAGCATGGTTTGATCCCCGCTGAAAGCCGCCATGATGCGCAGCTCGATTTGCGAATAATCCGCCGACATGATCAGAAAATCATCGCTGTGGGGCACAAAAGCCTTCCGGATTTCACGACCCCGGGGCGTCCGGATCGGAATGTTCTGTAAGTTGGGATTGGTCGAACTCAAACGCCCGGTTGCCGCCACCGCTTGGTTAAACGAGGTGTGAATCCGGCCGTCGTGTTTACTCATCATGAGCGGAAGCGCATCGACGTAGGTGTTTTTCAATTTGACCAACTCGCGGTAATCCAGAATCTTGCGGGCAATTTCGTGGTCGGCTTCCAAATCGGTCAGAATCTCTTCGCCGGTAGCATACTGACCGGTTTTGGTCTTTTTCGCTTTGCTGTCCAGCTTCAGTTTATCAAACAACACCTCGCCCAGTTGTTTGGGCGATCCCACGTTGAAGGGGCCGCCCGCCAGTTCATAAATTTCGCTCTGCACCTGCCGGATGTCGGTTTCGAGCGTCGCCGAAAGCTCGGCCAGGGCGTTCATGTCCACTTTCACGCCCCCGAGTTCCATGTCGCCCAGGACGCGAACCAACGGCATTTCGACTTCGTAGAACAGTTTGGTGAGCTGATTTTTCTCCAGCAACGGCAAAAAAGTGTCTTTCAGTTGCAGGGTTATGTCGGCATCTTCTCCGGCGTATTCGACCACTTTCTGAATTTCGACATCACGCATCGACAACTGCTTCGGCCCTTTCTTGCCAATCAGCGTTTCGATGGAAACCGGTTCGTAATTCAGGTGCGTCATCGCCATCATGTCCATGTTGTGCCGCTGCTCCGGTTCGATCAGGTAATGCGCCACCATCGTATCGAACAGCTTGCCCTGCACTTCGATGCCGTATTTTTTCAGCATTAGCATGTCGTATTTCAGGTTCTGACCCACCTTAATGATCTCGGCATTTTCAAAAACCGACCGAAATTCTTCGACAATGGCCTGGGCTTCTTCCCGATCAGCCGGAACCGGCACGTAAAACGCTTCGCCCTTGCGATACGCAAACGACAAACCCACCAGATCGGCCTCGACGGGATCGGTTGAGGTCGTTTCCGAATCGAAACACAAAGTATCCTGTTGATTCAGGTAATGCACCAGACTTTTCCGCAACGCAGGGGTGTCGACCAGCCGGTAATCGTGAACAACCGAATCAATCGTGCGCCGGGGTTCAGGCTGTCGGTCATCCGGTTCCACTTCCGTCCAGTCAGCCTGCATATCGTCCGTGTTGGCAATTGCCTGCGGCCGGGCTCCTTTTTCAAAGGCCGAAATGGCCGCGCCAACGCCCGGTTTTTTATCAGATGCAAACGGCAATTCCTCCGTCCCGGACGCATTCGCAACCGGGGTTGCTGCGGGGGCCAAAACCGCTTCATCGAACAGTCCCATCTGCCCTTTGGCACTCGGTTTGGCCGGAGCCACCGGAAACGGACTGGGCTCCGGATCTTCCTCGCCCACCAGCCGCCGACGCAATTGCCGGAACTCGAGTTCGTCCAGCAAGGCCGACAGTTTGGGCTTGTCGGGTTCGGTATGGAGCAGGGCTTCTTCGTTAAAATCGAGCGGAACGTCGAGGTGAATGGTCGCCAGTTGCTTCGACAAAAGGCCCTGCTGGGCAAACTGCACCACGTTCTCTTTCAGCTTGCCTTTCAGTTTGTCGGCGTTGGCAATCAGGTTTTCGACGCTGCCAAATTCGGCCACGAGTTTCTGAGCGGTTTTCTCGCCGACGCCCGGAATCCCCGGAATATTATCGACCGAATCGCCCATGAGCCCCAGCATGTCGGTCACCTGACTGATTTCCTGAATCTGCCAGCGATCGAGCACTTCTTTCACGCCCAGTTTTTCGGCTCCTTTTCCCATGAACGCCGGACGGTAAATGTAGACGTGTTCTTCGACGAGCTGGCCGTAATCTTTATCCGGCGTCATCATAAACACCTCAAAGCCAGCCTTCGACGCCCGTTTGGCGAGCGTACCGATGATGTCATCCGCTTCGTAACCATCCAGAATCAGAATCGGAATGTTCATGGCTTCCACCAGCTTTTTCACGTACGGAATGGCGATGCTGATGTCTTCGGGCATGGCCTGACGGTTGGCCTTGTATTCCACAAAAGCCTCGTGCCGGAACGTCTTTTTGCTGCTATCGAACGCGACGCCGATGTGGGTCGGTTTTTCCTTTTGAAGAATCTCCAGCATGGCGTTCGTAAATCCGAATACGCAACTGGTATTCAGGCCCCTGGAGGTGATGCGGGGCGCTTTGCTGAAGGCAAAGTGGGCGCGGTAAATCAACGCCAGTGCATCCAGCAAAAACAGTTTCTTTTCTGGTTTATTCATTGGTAAGTTGCCGGAAAACGGTCTGCGCAACGGGCAGAAAACGACCCTCGCAAATAACGAAATATCGTCTCCGTATCAAAATCATAACGCCGGAGCCGGGGGATTGATTCCGGTCGCTACTGATCCCGAATCGCGTTCAAGTACACTTGTTGCAGGGATTTATAAGAGGCTGTCATGCCCGAAATTATATCCTGAACCGGTCCCGGCTTGTCATTAGAAAAGAAACGTTTCCTTCTATGAAGGTCAATTTCATACGGGCCGTAATTCCACGAAAAAATATCAAAATCGCTGGCGGCTTCATCATCCAGACCCCATCCGGCAGCCATAGCATACTGCCCGATATCCCCTCCGATGGATTTCAACAGGGAATCATCGGTATGAAAAAAGAGATGAAACCCCGCTAAAAAACCGGAATCCGGTAAAACGTACACCCTGATCGTTTCAATTTTCAATCCATAGAGAAAGAGATTGTTTTCTGCCAGTTCTTTATTCGATAGGTATAGCAACCTGTACAAGCCATCAATAGACACAGGACGCACGCTTGAATCAGACTGGAAGTCTATCTTTTCGAGGTATGCAATGCTTTCGCTCAGGTTTTTAAAGGCTGCCATCCTACCACTTGATTAGGTTGAACCTGACTATTGACCACCGGAGGTTACAGGGCGGTTTTTAAAAGAAAAAGAGCGACCAAAGCCGCCCTTTTTCAAGATATTCGTTGTCAGATGCAGCCCTCTACAACTCCCGCACCCAGATATTCCGGAAGCTGATCGGTTCGCTTTTGTCACCGTGAGCCTGCAATTTGATCGGTGCCGATTCGTATTTTTTGTACTGGGGCTGACCAATGTACGTCGTTTCACCTTTCAGTTCGTAGTTGTTCTGTACCACGACGCCATTGTGAATAACCGTCACGTGGGCCGGTGTTTGCACCGAGCCATCGGCGTTGAATTTCGGGGCATTCCAGATCACGTCGTACACCTGCCATTCGCCCGGTTTTTTGCTGGCGTTGGCCAGCGGAATCGCCTGCTTGTAGATGCTTCCTGCCTGGCCGTTCGAGTAGGTTTTGTTTTCGTACGAATCCAGCACCTGGAGTTCATAGCCCGCGTCGCCGGGGCCGGTAGAAGCCAGGAAGATACCGCTGTTGCCCCGACTCTGGCCGGTCAATGAGATTTTCTCGGGAATCTTCCATTCGATGTGAAGCTGGTAGTTCGTGAACGACTGCTTGGTTTCGATGTTACCGGCGGCCTTATTGACGGTCAGTACGCCTTTGGAAACCGTCCAGTTTGCGGGCGATTTGTCTTTCACCGTCACCCACTGATCCAGGTTTTTGCCGTCGAACAGAATTACCGCGTCGGAAGGGGCATCAAGGGGCGTTTTTCCCGCCGTAATCACCTTCGGAACCGGGTCCCATACTTCAGTTTCTTCGGGTTTTGCCCGCGGACGAGTGGCGGTTGCCGTGCTGGAGGAGCCGCCCTGACGCATCAGCGTTCCGGGAACCTCGCTGCCGTTGTAATTGACGGACAGAATCATTTTGTCACCTTCAACGGTCCCTTTGACAGGAATCACATTCCCATCGTATTCCGTTTTGAACGAAAAACTGGTGCCATCCACCTTTCCCTCTTTGATGGGAAGGGAGCCGTTCGCATTGCCGATGGTTCCGGTCAGTTGGTTGCCGTCGGTTTTCAGGTCCAGGGTCAACGCGTAATCGTCGCCTATTTTTCCGGACCATTTTCCGTCAATCGGACCCGCAGCCAGCGCAACGGTAAGGCCGAAAAAAGCACTTAAAATCGAGGTAAAAAAACGTTTCTTCATAGGGGTTTTTCTGGGTTTTGTTGACAGATACGGTTTTAAAAATCTTTAAACTGCTCATACATTTCCTTTAATTTGGGATCTCGCTCACTCAATCGAATGTCTTTCCGCATGGATTTGACGCCTTCGATGTCCTGCAACAAGCCCAGCACCTGATAGGCCCCAAACCGCACAAAATACGCCGGACTCGTACGTGCCATCACTTCCAGCATCGGAATGGCCTGCCGCTGGGTGTCGGACCCGGATCGAATCAGGTATTTGCCGAAGACCTGCAAAAAGTTGTAGAGGTCCTGCGATTTCATGGTGCTCATCTTGTTGATGAACCAGGTATAACGGCTTGTATCGGTCGAATTGGCGTAATAATTGGCCACCGCCGTCACGATGTCGCCATTGGGAACATTCTCAAAACGGGCGGCAATTTCATTGGCGTCTCCCGGTTTTGACAACAAATAGGAATCCAGCGCCGACGACACGACGGCATACGACGTATCGTTGAGCGCTTCCCGGAACAGCGGGTCGTTGACATTGTCGGCGTAGGAAGCCAGCGTGTTGATGCCTTCCTGCCGCACCAGCGAGCGTTCGTCGTTGCGGGCTTTGCTTTGCACAATCCGCTCCACCTCCGCAAACTCCTGGCCGTCATATTCCGCAAAGTTTCCAACGGCCACCTGACGGATTTTCCAGAATTTGTCCTGCATGGCATCCATCATCATGTGCCGAACCGTCGAATCGATCAGGTTGCTTTTGTCTTCCAGCCGGGTGATCGACTCGTATTTGTCGCGGTAATTGTCGGTGTGGTAAAACTGAAACAACAATTCCGCCTTGTTTTTTTCCTGCTCAACGGTTCCAACAATCCGGTGATCCGCGTCGAACACGATCAAATCCGGGCGTTGTTCCACCGTAAAATTGAGCACCTGTCTGGCTTTATCGACCACCACATCGTAGCTTTTCTTCTGCCCTTTTACCCACAGATCCACTTTCACGGGCAGGCGGTAAATCGGGGTTTTGGTCGAATCCTGTTGCTGAATAACCGTCAACTGCACGCCCCCCTGCCGGTATTCTTTCTCGATCTTGATCACCGGATGCCCCGGTTTCAGGAACCACTGGTCAAAAAACCAGTTCAGGTCTTCGCCGGTTACCTCTTCAAAAGCTTCGCGCAAATCGCTAAGTTCGGCGGTTTTGAACCGGTGGCGTTTCAGGTACAGCGTCAGGGATTCAAAAAAAGCATCGTCGCCAATCGTTCGGCGGAGCAGGTGCAGCACCCGGCCCCCTTTGGCATACGAGTGGCTGTCGAACATCTGCTCGCGGTCGGTATAGCGGTACCGGATCAGCGGCTCCTGCTTGGTTTCCGATTCGGCAATGTACTGATTCAGATCATCCAGACCGTGCATATCGGCCGAATACGTGCCTTCGTTGTGCTCCCGCCAGAGGTATTCGGCGTACGTGGCAAAGGCTTCGTTCAGCGGCAGGTTGGCCCACGACTCGGCGGTGGTCAGGTTTCCGAACCAGTGGTGTGAGAGTTCGTGCGAAATCACATCGTCGGAATTGCCATCCACCAGTTGCCGCCCGTCCATCTGAACGGTTTCGCCGTGAACCGTCGCCGTGGTGTTTTCCATCGCGCCGGTAACAAAATCACGCACAGCAATCTGGCTGTATTTCTCCCAAACGTACGGCACCCCGAATTTCTTTTCAAAAAACTCAACCATTGCGGGCGTCCGGCCAAAAATGGCGCGGGCGTCTTTCTCGTAGGCTGGTTCCACATAATAGCTGACTTCCAGCGGCCCCCGCTCGGGTGTTGCCACCAGTGAATCCTTGACGTAGGCAAAATCGCCCACGGCAATCATTGCCAGATAGGGCGAATGGGGCAAGGTTTGCCGCCAGTAGTCGGTGCGCGAACTGTCCTGATTGACCGTTGACGAAATGAGTTTTCCGTTGGATAGCGTCCGGTATTTGTTCTCGACGGTCAGGTAGATTTCCTGCGTCATTTTCTCGTTCGGCGTATCGATGGTCGGAAACCAGCACGAATTGGCTTCGGTTTCGCCCTGCGTCCAGATCTGGCGGGGTTTGTTCGGTTCCGCTCCGTCGTGGTTGATGAAATACAATCCCTTATCCTGCGAAATGGCCGCACTGCCTCCCAATGGCCGTTCGTTCGGTTTTGCGGTATAAACGATCTGAATATCGAAGGTATCGGCGCGGGTGTAGGTCCGGGGCAGCAAAACGTGAATTTTTTGCCGGTCGTTGTAGGTGTAATTGAGCGTATCGAAAACCGTTTCACCAGTCTTCAACGTATCGAGCAGAAAAACGCCTTTGATTTCAAAGCCTTTCGCATCGACGTCCAGCGTATTCTGGGGATAAAAATGCGGTTTAAACCGCAGACGCGCAATGCCGTGAACCCACTGGCGCACCCAGTCGAAGCTCAGATCAAGCTTCGTATGCAGCAGATCGTGGGGCAGCGTCCGGGTCGCATTGTAGGGTCCGCTGACCGTGAGCGGACCGTTTTTTTTGTCGGCATCGCCCGCACGATTCTGCCCCAGTGCCCACGGGCTGCTGATGAAAATAAGAAGGACGAACCCGAAATGTCGGATAATTTTAAGCATACAGATCATTCACTTAGCCTTATCAAAACGGGAAAATTCGTTTTTTAGTAAAATCTTTTCCATTCCTCTACTGCACACTGTCAACGGCTTTGGAAACCGCAGCCGCTTTTTGAGCCGGAAACCAGGATACCACAATGGTCACAACAATCACGATCAAGGTCGTAAGAACCAGATCGTTCGCCTGAAGTTTCACCGGATACGCGTCGATGAGCGAACTCTCAATGCCCATCGATACGAAGCCAAACCGCTGCTGCAACAGACACAACGCAATCCCAATCACCAGGCCCACAACACCGCCAATACAAGCGACAATGGAACCTTCGAACAGAAAAATCCGCCGAACCAGCGAGGGCGAAGCACCCATCGCATACAGAATGGCCACATCATCTTTCTTTTCAATGGCCAGCATCGACAACGAGAAAAAGATATTGATCGATGCAATTAGCACCAGAAAACCCAGCGTTACGGTTACAAACAACTTCTCGACCCGAATGGCCCGAAACAGATCCGGGTTCAAATCATCCCGGTCTTTGATCACCACCGTTGATCCTAACTGCTGTTGTAAAGTCTTTTTCAACGACGCAATATCGGTTTCCGGCTTCACCTGCACTTCCAGCGAAGAGATCTGATTGGGCTGATAGCCAACCAGTTCCCGAACGACACTGAGCGGTGCCAACACGTAATCGTTAAAATTATCTTCAATATAAAATACACCCGAAACCAAAAAATTAGCCTGATTAAAGGCATCGGCCGACAAAACCGTGTAGGTCTTGCGGTTTTGCGGATACCAAAGTTCGAGGGGCGTCAGGATGTCTTCGGGTGAAATCAGCAACGCGTTTCGCACCCCCTCGGCTACCAGCGCGTAATCAACGCCGTTCTCCTGCAACCGCAGTTTTCCTTCCACCAAAGCCGTGTCCAGTTGTCGGCGTTGCAAATACGAATTGTCGATTCCTTTCAGCTTGACCACCGTCTGCCCCTCGCGGTAACGCGCCAGCGCATTGTCTTCAATCACCTGCGTGATGAGCAAGACCTCCCCGTTTTTCCGGATGTTCTGCAACATAGCGGGCGAAACCGTCAGGCGCTTTCCCTGCGCCGGTGCCACCGTCAAGTCCGCTTCGAACGTCTTGAAAATCATCCGGTTTAACTCCTCCATGCCGTTGAAAACTGACAGCACGACCACGAGTGCCATCGTGCCAACCCCCACGCCCAGCATCGATACCAGCGAAATCAAATTGATGAAACTACGCTTGCGTTTCGAGAAAAAATACCGGCGGGCAATCCAGAGGGGAAGGTTCATGGTGTGGTCCAAACGTTACTCTTCGTCTTCTTCCTCCGGTGCGGGCGGGATGTCGAGATTCGCGAAAATCGCGTCCATTTTGGCCGCATATTCGGCGGTATCATCCAGGTAAAAATGCAGTTCCGGCATAATCCGAAGCTGGTGGCGCACCCGGTCGGCAAGTTGCTGGCGAATGGCCTTGCCTTTTTCCTTGATCGATTCCAGCAGCAATTCTTTATTGGGCGTTACCAGAAAGCTCAGATACACCCGGGCAATGCTAAAATCGGGTGACACCCGTACGTTCGTCACGGTGATAAAGGCACCGTTGAACAGGTGTCGGCTATCGCGCTGAAAGATTTCACTCAGGTCTTTCTGCAACAGCCTTGATACTTTCTGTTGTCGTTTCGATTCCATACTCTTTTAAAATTAATGAATAATGAGGGGACCGCTCAATAGGAATCAGAAATCCTATTTCGTTATTCACTATTCATTATTCAGTGTTCATTATTCACTCAACACCCTGCAAATATCCGCCTTTTATTCGACTTCTTTCACCTGAAAGGTTTAATTTCGTCGTTCCATTTCGGGTTCCATACGGTAAACCAACTAGTCGCTTGTTAAGTTTTTTTCGGGTTAACGCCACCCTTCAGATCGTCAGTCTGTTGCTTTTGCTGGTTCTGATTCGTCTGCCGTTTCTGCTGTCGGCTCCTCCGCTGCTCATTCCAGAACTGAACTGGATGCTGGTGGGGGAACAGATGAACAACGGCAATCTGCTGTATCGCGACATCTGGGACAGCCTTAGTCCGCTATCGGCGCTGGTCTATTGGCTTCTGGACCTTACCTTCGGGCGGTCGCTCCTGGCTTATCACGTAGCCGGGACGGCGGTGGCGGCTTTTCAGGTTTTTTACTTCAACTGGATGATGAACGCCCGGGATATCTACCCGGATCGCAACTGGATTCCCGGCCTGATCTACGCCCTGTTCCTGAACATGTCGTTCGATTGCAGTACCCTGTCACCGGTTTTGCTTTCCACCACCTTTCTGTTGCTGGCCTTCGGAACCATTATTAAACAGATGGACCGGCGGGGTGCCACCGATGAAGTGTTTGAAGTCGGTTTTTACATCAGTCTGGCCGCCCTGTTTTACCTGCCTTCTGCCCTGTTCATTCTCTGGGCGCTGATGGCGTTGCTGCTGTTTACCGGGGCAAGTTTCCGGCAACATTCGCTGCTGATTTTCGGTTTTGCTTTCCCGATTTTGCTGACGGTTTTGTACTATTACCTGGCCGACAGCCTCACCGACCTGAACCGCAATCTGTTGTCGTCGGTTTTTCGGGTCCGGCAATATGACCTGACCGACTTCCAGACGTTGCTGGCGTCGATGTTTCTGCCCTTTGCGATGGGGACCCTGGGGTTGCTGAGTCTGTTCCGGCAAACGACCCGGTATGTCAACTTCCAGCAACGGTGTCAGCAAATCATGATGATCTGGGCGGTCACAGCCATAGTCTCGGTGGCGCTGATGCCTTTTCTGGCACCGATGCTGTTCATCAGCTTTGTGCCAGCCCTGGCCTTTTTTGCTTCGTATTATTTTCAGGGCATCCGCCGGGAGTGGATGGCCGAACTGATTTTTCTGGGCGTCTTTGTCTTTACGCTGCTCATCCTCTACCAAGGTGCCCTGGGACTGGTTCCGAGATGGGAGTTAGGACGACTCAGTGCGTTACAGGTCAAAACCTCGCCCATCGACCGGCACATTCAACAGCAGCGGATTCTGGTCATTGGCGAAGACATCAGTGCCTACCGGAATAACCAGGCCGCTACGCCGTATCTCAACTGGGATCTGGCCAAATACGATCTTCGCAATCTGGACAATTACGAAAGCGTGATCAGCGTTTACGACCATTTCCGCAAAGACCCGCCGAGTTATATCATCGACAAAGAAAGCGTCATCAAAAAACTCTTCCAGCGCGCGCCTTCTCTGTCCACGATGTATGAAAAAACCGAATTGGAAGGCGTTTACCGACGAAAAGAGGAAGCCATCAACAACTGATCTTGCCCACGCGCGTCTGGTGACGCCCGCCTTCAAATTCCGTTTTCAGAAACACTTTCACACATTCCAGGGCTTCTTCGGTTGAAATGTAGCGCTCCGGCAGGCACAGAATGTTGGCGTTGTTGTGCTGACGGGCCAGTGCCGCCAGTTCAGGTTTCCAGCACAAAGCCGCCCGAATGCCCTGGTGTTTGTTGGCCGTAATGGCCACCCCGTTGCCGCTACCACAGACCAGAATTCCCCAGTCAAATTGATGGGCTTCAACCGCCGATGCAACCGGATGCGCAAAATCCGGATAATCGGCAGAAGTTTCCGTGTAGGTACCAAAGTCTTTCGTCGGATAGCCTTCTTTTTCCAGCCAGGCTACAATTTCCTGTTTATAGGCAAAGCCGGCATGATCGGCACCAACAGCAATGGAGGGTTTCATGGGATTTTCTTGAACAAATGAAACTAAAAATACGATATTACGTTATTATGTTCCGGTTCTGCGCTGAGAGGCTGCCGAACCGGCGTGACAGCCGGGTTTTAAGCCCCGGTGCTGTCAAAATTTTGGACAAAGTAAGCGATCAAAAACGCATCATCAACGCAATTCACACTGGAAATTTTACAAACGCTGGCAAAAGTAACGCCGGTTATTCCGCCCAGTTTGTTTGTAAACAGACCCACCACCGGAGAAACAGGTGCTTGAACGACTCAGGAATGGAAGACCGGTTTTGCAACCGACCCTCCATCAAATCCTGATCCACAGCCTTCCCTCTCCTAAATCCTGAAAGAACATGGACGCAGAAAAAACAGTACAACGATCAGAAGCTCAGAACGTTTCCCAAATACAGAAAGACCTTAACAAACGCGACGAATTACTGCTCACCCCCGACGAGCAACGGATCAAAGAAGCCTTTCAGGATCGAAACTGGAACGAAATAAAAATTGCCGACTCCTGGGTCATTTTCAAAGTCATGGCCGAGTTCGTCGAAGGCTTCGACAAATTGGCCAAGATTGGGCCGTGTGTGTCCATCTTCGGATCGGCGCGGACCAAACCGGACAATCCGTATTACCAGATCGCTGAGGAAATTGCGGCTAAACTCGTGAAGCACGGCTACGGCGTCATCACCGGCGGTGGACCCGGTATCATGGAAGCGGGGAACAAAGGTGCCTTCGAACAAGGCGGTAAATCGGTCGGTCTGAACATTCAGCTCCCGTTCGAACAGGAAAGCAACATCTATATCGATCCGGACAAAAACATCAATTTCGACTTTTTCTTTGTTCGAAAAGTGATGTTCGTCAAATACGCCCAAGGATTTATTGCCCTGCCGGGCGGTTTTGGTACGCTGGACGAACTGTTCGAATCGCTGACGCTGATTCAGACGAAAAAAATTGCGCGCTTCCCAATCGTTCTGGTTGGCCGGACGTTCTGGCAGGGGCTGGTCGACTGGATCGAAGAAACGATGCTGGAGAAAGAAAATAACATCAGTCCCGGCGATATGAAACTGATTTCGCTGGTCGATACGCCGGAAGAAGCCGTCAAAGCCATCGATGATTTCTACATGAAGTATCTGCTGAAACCGAACTTTTAAGGTTATTTTCACGAACTCCCCAAACCTGTTAGGTCTTCAAGACCTAACAGGTTTTTTTTGAATACGTCATTGGTTTATTGCCCAAACTTCGAGTCCAGCAAACCTGTTAGGTCTTCAAGACCTAACAGGTTTGGGTCAGAACACCAGATACGGCGTTAGTTTTTCAATCGTTTTGGCGTCGAGAATACGGATGTTGCGGAGGGATTCGGGCGAGGTGTACGGCCCGTGTTGCGTGCGGTAATTGACAATGATTTCAGCTTGCCGTTTCGAGAGATAAACGTGTCGATCCAGTTCTTCGGCGGTGGCGGTATTGATCGCCAGCTTTTTAACCGGCGTTTGAACCTGACCGTATTTATTTAATTCTTTGAGGGCCAGCGAGTCCAACCCAAACACCTCCGCATATTGCTCCGGTGAAATAAAACCGCCCAGTGCATCCCGAAATTTTATGATCCTACCCGCCAGTTTGGAGCCAATGCCCCGGAGTTTTTTCAGTTCGGTCGTGTCGGCGGTGTTGATGTCGAAGGGTTGCACCACGGGTTTGCTGTAGCGTTCGGCAGCATACACCGGTTTATGGGGCGTGTACGGTTTCTCTGCATTCAGGTCGTTATTGGCAAACTGTTCCCGGTATTTCTGCGACGGTTTTTCATTCTCTTTTACTGCATTCAGCCGGATATATGGTTCCAGTTCTCCATAGAGTTCCGGCGGGAAATCGTAAATTTTCAGCAAGTCTTCCTTTTTCCGAAACTGACCGCCTTTGGAACGGTAGCGAACGATGCGGTCGGCCAGCCAGCGCGGAGCCCCCAAGCGTTGCCAGCTTTCGACATCGACGGTGTTGGGGTCGAACGCAAACCGTTCGGCTTTTGTGGTTTTTACGTCGGGCTCGTAGCGCCCCGGCCTCGTTTCTCGTCGTTCATCAACTTCACGGTTATCAACTTCCAGCAAAGCCACCAGACTGTCGAGCTGTCGTTTATCAGACGCGGATGTGTCGGGAATCGAATCGGGAACCCACAGGCGGTAGGCAAGCGGCAGCAGCAACAGGAAGCCGGTGAGTGTCAGCAAGGCTAACATACCCCGCGCTTCCTGCTGGGATACTCCAAAATAGTCGCGGAGTATGGCTACTGCCCTCTTCATAAACAGGTTCCGGGATGGGTGGATAACTTGGTGTCACGGAGGATATTCCCGGAACCTGTTTATTAGACGGCGGGAAATTGAAAAGTAACGGAATCCTTCAAAAAAGAAATTGCTTTTCAGGACAGATCCTTCGTACATTCAACGACTAATTCTTTCAAAGAATGGTTCTCAGGGAGTACGTTTGTTTACACCGCTATGGCATTTATTGATTATTACCAAACACTCGGCATCGAGAAGGGCGCATCGGAGGAGGCTATTAAAAAGGCTTACCGGAAACTGGCCCGAAAATACCATCCGGATCTCAACCCCAACGACAAGGAAGCCAACACCAAATTCCAGCAAATCAACGAAGCCAATGAGGTGTTGAGCGATCCGGAGAAACGGAAGAAATACGATCAATACGGGGAAGACTGGAAGCATGCCGAGCAGTTTGAACAGGCCCGGCAGTCACAGCAACGGAGCAATCCGGGTGGGCAGCGGACTTCCGGTGAATCTTTTTCCGGGGGCGATTTCTCCGAGTTTTTCGAATCGTTTTTTGGCGAACAGCCCCGCAGCGGTCGGCAGGCCCAGTTTCGGGGGCAGGACTATACTGCCGAGCTGCACGTCAGTTTGCGGGAAGCCTACCAGACCCACCAGCACACACTCACGGTGAACGGAAAAAACATCCGCATCACCGTTCCGGCCGGTATTGCCAACGGACAGGTTATCAAGCTCAAAGGCCAGGGCGGGCCGGGGGCCAACGGCGGCCCGGCGGGAGATCTGTACATTACGTTCGTCATCGCCGACGATCCGGTTTTCAAACGCCTGAACGACGACCTGTATATGACCGTTGACCTGGACTTGTATACGGCGGTTTTGGGCGGTGAACTCACCATCGAGACACTGAGCGGCAAAGTAAAACTGAAAGTGAGTCCCGAAACGCAGAACGGAACCAAAGTGCGATTGAAAGGAAAAGGCTTCCCGGTTTATAAACAGGACGGCCAGTTTGGCGATTTATACGTTACGTATTCCGTCAAAATTCCGACCGGTTTGACGGACAAACAAAAAGAATTATTCAAGGAAATTTCTCAATTGTAATTGCTTGTGTTATGCAACCGGAAGATGTGATTCTTGTTGAAGACTACTGTCTAAATTATGCGATTGAAGAAACGTTTGTGTTCTCACTGGAAGAATACGGCCTGGTCGAGCTGGTCGTTGCGAACGACCGGAAGTGGATTCCCCTCCATCAATTGCAGGTGATCGAAAAATTCAGCCACTTTTATTACGAACTGGACATCAATGTCGACGGGATCGATGCAATCAGTCATCTGCTCCGAAAAGTAGAAATGATGCAGGAAGAGATTCGGACGCTGAAAAGCCGGTTGAGTATGTATGAGGCTGGGGAATGAACGGCATTCCCTCAAATCAGGTAATTTTCGTAATCTATTTCTTCAGGGCGAGATACAGCCTGCGGTTTAATGCCTTCATGATTGGCATGATTGTTAACATCATTCCGCAAGGCCACATCAATTATAACCGCAATTTTTCGGTGAGATAACAGAATGGTCTTTAAATGCCAGCGGTCTTCGGCATTGCAGGTTAACCTTCTTTCAGTAACTTTCGTAAAGCGAAGGTTTTCCATTTGTTCGTTTGATATGAACACAAGCCGTTCGTCTTTTGTCAAACGGCTGATGATAGTCAGGATACTTTGCCCCCAATTCCCCCGATTGCTGCTGAGGTATTCCTTCAAAAGTTTTTGGGATAGCACCAAATGACCTTTTTCAAATAACCATTCGACCAGTTTTTTGTAGTGAGGATCAAGCGGATTCTTGAAGTTTTTCGCGACATTATTGTCAATAAAAATATCATTTTTCATTTTACCGCATTCAAAGCAATATCCATCACATCCATTTCGTAGGTTTCAAAAAAACCGTCCGGTGCATTTTTGACAGCTCCGCTTGTAGTAAATTCTACATCATGAACGGTACTTTTTATGCCATCATTTTCGAAATAATAAACTTTGACATCTTCCGGCTTTAATTCTCCAGTAACGAGTAGTAATCGAATGCGGTTTAGTAAATATTCGCTATGAGTTTCAATAATATATTGTTTCCCTGATTTTTTGATTTGATTAGAAAGATAATTTCCGAAAATGGCCTGAATCTTTGGGTGAAGATGAATTTCAGGTTGAGAAATAGCAAGGCATGAATTAGAATCCATTTGTAAATCAGCTACTATAATCGGCAAAAATTGACTAATACCAAAGCCTACATCTGTCAATGCTGCAATTTTCCCTTTCGAATGTGGTTTTACCCCTAATTCAAATCTTCCACCAGCAAATTTCGTCGCCCTAATTTCATTTAATAATTGCATCTCATTTATGAATCCCAATAACTCATTAAATTTTTCTGTATTCCCCTCCTCCCATTCAATAATTTGATCAATATAACTTTCACCTGATGTCCCAATTTTTTCACTTTTTGTCTTCTGATAATATGTCCGCTCAGGAGGTTTTCTGAATGATCCTATATAATTAAATTCTTCTTCAACAGTATTAAATAATTCTGTTGTTTCGTTAAATATATCAAAAATAGTCCAATTAGAAGAATCAGATAATATTTCAATAAATTTATCGATATCTATACTTAGTTTTAAATTTTTAAATGTAACATCCAAAATATAGAACGAAAGTGATGCTGCTTCACTTTTATGTATTATCTTAAAATCAACTTTCTCATTATCAATATAACCATTAAATATTTGAGGTTTATCATTAACAATTTCATTAGTGGTTACTCTTCCATTAAAAGTGAAAAAATATTCTTTCTTTATCTTCTTAATCTCAAACAAAATTCTTGGACTATAAATTTTTATTTCACTTAATTTAGGGAGATTATTTTTATTATTAATAACCCATGAAGTAAAAATTTTCAATTCATTATTTTCATCATTATATGACCTTATCGAAAATTTTGTCTCAATTTTAAACCTTTTCCTTTTACTTCCGTTAAATATCATTTCATCAAAGCTGCCCATGTTTATATAGTTCCCATTTGGAGAAATAAAAAATGGAAAAGATTTCGACTGAACAACTGCCAATAAACTATATATCAGCGAACTCTTCCCGCTACTGTTTGCACCCGTCAACAGCGTAATCGGCGCGAACTTCACGTCTAATTTTTCGAAGCACTTAAAGTTTTCCAGTGAAAGGGAATTGATCAGCACGGCCCGGGCGGTTTTGGTGTTCTACTCAAAAGTATAAAATTTTTGTCAGGCGACTGGTCTAAATCCGTATTTTTGCGCCACCATGGAAGACGCAAAACCGAAACAGGCACCCGCCACCTCTCTGCAAGACATTATTTCCCACGCCAAAGAATACGGCTTCGTGTTCCCGTCCAGCGAAATTTACGACGGGTTACAGGCGGTTTACGACTACGGTCAGAACGGCGTTGAACTGAAAAATAACCTCAAATCGGTGTGGTGGAAAGCCATGACGCAACTCAACGACAACGTCGTGGGCATCGATGCGTCCATTTTCATGCACCCGTTGACGTGGAAAGCGTCGGGCCACGTGGACTCCTTCAACGACC
This sequence comes from Larkinella fluvii, assembly GCF_051857545.1. NCBI lineage: Bacteria > Pseudomonadati > Bacteroidota > Cytophagia > Cytophagales > Spirosomataceae > Larkinella > Larkinella fluvii. The sequence continues at coordinate 372,677 of NZ_JBPZHB010000009.1, forward strand.
CGATGATCGACAACAAGGATTCCAAAAAACGCTACCGCGCCGACCAGTTGCTCGAACTGAAAGCTGAGGAATATGCCGCCAACGGCCAGCCTGAAAAAGGCCACGCCCTGCTGATGGAGATGGGCCGGTTACTGGGCGAAAACGACCTCGACGCCGTCCGCGAGCTGATCATCAGCGAAGGCATCGTCGATCCGATTTCTAAAACCGCCAACTGGACCGAAGTCCGGCAATTTAACCTGATGTTCTCGACGCAGGTGGGCTCCGTAGCCGAAGATTCCAGCCTGATTTACCTCCGTCCTGAAACCGCTCAGGGTATTTTTGTCAATTTCCTGAACGTGCAGAAAACCGGTCGGATGAAGATTCCGTTTGGGATTGCCCAGATCGGCAAAGCGTTTCGGAATGAGATCGTGGCCCGGCAGTTTACGTTCCGGATGCGCGAGTTCGAGCAAATGGAAATGCAGTTTTTCGTGCGGCCCGGCACCGAAATGGAATGGTACGAAAAATGGAAAGCCGCCCGGCTGAACTTCCACAAAGCCGTCGGTTTACCCGCTGAAAAACTCAAATTTCACGTTCACGAAAAGCTGGCCCACTACGCCAACGCTGCAGTCGACATCGAATACCAGTTTCCATTTGGCTTCCGCGAAATGGAAGGCATTCACTCCCGGACTGATTTTGACCTGAAAAGCCACCAAGAACTGAGCCGGAAAAAGCAGCAGTATTTCGACAACGATCTCGACGAAAACGGCAAACCGTTCGGTAATTACATTCCGTATGTAGTTGAAACGTCCGTCGGCGCCGACCGCCTGTTTCTGGCGGTTTTCTGCAATGCGTTTACGGAAGAAGTCGTTGGCGAAGGCGAAACCCAGAAAACCCGGACGTACCTGAAACTGCACCCGGCCCTGGCGCCGGTGAAAGCCGCCATCTTCCCGCTTGTTCGGAAAGACGGTTTGCCCGAAAAAGCGACGCAGATTCTCAAGCTCCTGCGCAGCGATTTCCGGGTCATTTACGAAGAACGCGACGCCATCGGCAAACGCTATACCCGCCAGGATCTGATCGGAACACCGTTCTGCATCGCCGTTGATTACCAGACGCTGGAAGACGATACCGTCACGATTCGACACCGCGACACGACCGAGCAAATCCGGATGCCCATCAGCGAACTGAAGCAGCACATCGGACAGGCGGTTTCGATGGAGCGGATTCTGGAACAACTCTAGTTAAACGTACCCACGGACTTTCGTCCGTGTTTTTACCATTATCTTAAAGAACACGGACGAAAGTCCGTGGGTACGCATGAAAATCTCTATTTCCACCTTCGTTCAGCAGGAATACCGACGCGTGTGGGCGGGCTTCACCCGGCAGTTGTTCTACCAGCTTAGTCCTCCGTTTCCGCCCGTCGATGTCGTTCGGTTTGATGGCTGTCTGAAAGGGGATACCGTGCATTTGCGGCTCAATTTTCTGCTTTTCAAACAGGACTGGATCAGTTTGATCATCGAGCAGCAGGAAACCGATCAGGAGATTTTTTTTATCGACAAAGGCACCAAACTGCCGTTTTTCCTCTCCTACTGGCACCACAAACACCGCATCATTCGGGATGGCAACCACACCCACATTGCCGACGAAATCACCTTCCGAACGCCCACGTTGTTGACGGATTTTCTGCTTTACCCGGTTTTTTACGGTTTGTTTGCCTATCGGGGACCGGTTTATAAACGTATTTTCAAACCCTGAAAGCGCCGGGCCGTCGTAACGGCCAAGTTCCCTGTCAGCGGTTGGAAAAATTTGAGTTTAAAATAGAATTCCAGATCAATGGATTCTTAAAAAGAAAACTCCTGACATCAGCACGGCGCTTTGTCAGGAGTTTTTTGGTGTGACGGTCGTTCAACCGCTGACAGGGCCTAAGGCCGCTGTCAGGGTTTCACTATTTTGATCAAGCGAGACTGTTGCCCGGCCTGGGCGCGTAGCAAGTAGAGACCAGCCGCCTGGTGACGAACGGTCATCGTCTGGCGTTGCCGCTGGCCCGTTGCCGGAATCGCATGTTGCAAAACCGCACGACCTTGTAGATCCGTTAGTTGAAAACGAACCTCCTCGCCTGCCGGTGCTGAAAACTCTACGTCAAAGACGTCCGAAACCGGGTTGGACAACACACGAACGTGCAGCCCTTCGCTCGTTACATAGGTTGATAACCGCGCTCCGGACGCAGCCGCTGGCTCAATTCCATACACCAGATTGCCCTGGTAATAAACCGTTATGCGGTCATTTTCGGAGAAAGGCGCGGCCGCTTTGTACGAGTAATCGTCCGTTTCCACGAAATTTGACCAGTTGGCTTTCGAAATCCGGTACTGAATGTTCCCCGTATTGCTGAGAGGATACAAGGTGCCAGCCGCTGGATTCACCTTCAGTTCCAGGTAGGTTTCGGCACCCGTCCGCACGGGATCGACCGGAACGAATTGGCCCGTCACGTTGGCATTACCGAGTTTGGCGTAGTCGATGAAGTAATTCAGACTGGCGGTTCCTTCGGGCGTAAACCAGTAGCGCACCGTTAGGTCACCATACGCCAGCGGCACATTGCCTTCGTTGTTGACTTTCAGATAGGTGCTGATCGAATTGGAGTTGGGCCGATTGTTTTTGTTCTCCGAAAGCACCTTCAGTTTGATTAAAGCCGGATCGATGGGCGGTTCTTCCCCCCACACCAGCGTGCCGTTGCGATACACCGTTATGCGATCGGTGAGCGCGTAGCTGGTGTTGGTTCGATAGGAATAATCATCGGTTTCGCTCAGATCCGCCCAGTCTTTGTTCGCAATCCGGGTTTGAATCGGGCCGGACGTACCGCCTACGGCCAGACTACCCGCCGAGGGATCAAAACCGTATTCCACGTATCCGTTGGCCCCGTTCCGGGCGGGTGCATCCTGCCGGACATAGGTCATTTTCACTTTGTTATTCCCCAACTGCGCGTAGTCGATGAACGTGTTGATGCCCGCGTAATTTTCCGCCGTAAACCAGTAGCGAACCGTCAATTCAGCGTACGGCACAGCCGTCGTTCCCTCATTGACCAGTTTCAGATACGGTTTGATCTGGTTGTTGGTAGCCTGTCCGTTTCCGTTATCGCCGTTCTGGTATTGAACTTTCACCTGCGTCAACTGCGACAGATCGAAACGCGCCAGCACCGGAACGTGGTCGGAGGTCGTGTTACCATAGTCAGGAATTGTCAGATACGGTGTTCCAACGCCCGCCGAACCGGCGAGGTAAGCCGGTGCTAACTCATTGGAAACCATGATGTGATCGATCACGTTGTCTTCCGTCAGGTACGTCCGAAAACCGTTGTCACTCAGCACCTGGGTCACGCCCGTATATCCAGCAACATCGTCGGTAAACGGTTTGTAGGTCGTTTCGGTCGTGGCTACATCGGCCACGGTCCGGTCGAGGTCGTCGTTGAAGTCTCCCGCCAGAATCAGCAGATCGTTTGGATACTGTGCTTTGAGCGTATCATACAACACCTGGACATCGTATTTCCGACGGTTATACGCCACCAGCGCATTGGCACCGCCTTCGTTGGCTTTGGCGTGAAGACCAATCACGTTGACCTGCTTGCTCACCCCGGCCACCGTCACGTTGAATTTCCACACATACGGATACCGCCCGGATGCCCAAAAATTGTCAACGGCGGTCGGATAACCCGTGAGATTTTCTACTTTTTCCATCAACGGTTTTTGAGAAAGCAGCGTTGCCACATCCGGTTTATACAAAATACAAACCCGTTGCGTGTTGGCGGGTAAGGTGCCCGTCGGTGTCGCCGGATTGGCCGGAATTTCGTGGCCCGGATTGTTGGAAACAAAAGGCGAGCAATTTCCCTGATACCCCGGCATGCCCGCCAGCAAACTGGCAATGGCATTGTCCGACGAGATTTCTTCCAGAACAATGATGTCCGATTGCAGACTGTTCAGGACCGAAATGGCATTGGTCACCTGCTGCGCTTCGTTTGTCGGGCCGTTGCCGGTGCTTCCCAGCCATTCGATGTTCCAGGCTGCTACGTCGAGCGTCTGACTCCGGGCCATAGCGCCCCCCGCCGGTGCATAGAGCGCGGAACCCGGTATGTCCTGTGTCGAGCGCGGCAGCAATTGCGTGAGGGTATTGAATCGACCGACCACGCCGGTGATAGCCGCCGGATTGGGCGGGTTGGTATTGCCAGGAATGTTCGTCCCCCGGTTGATTCGCACTTCCTGCGTGCCACTGCCATCCTGTAACCGGAAATTGGCATCCGGAGTCAGCACAAAAACCGGGTTGGGCGACGCCACGATCGTATTCGGGCGAATGACGGCGGCATTCACCGTCACCAGTTGCCCTTCAAAATCAGGCAGTTGAGTTGTCGTAACTACCCTGGGAGCCAGCGGCCCCTGTGAACCGAAGCTGGTGAACGTAACTGCGCCCGAAACTTGCTTGTTGCTGTTGAAGGCGCCAATCGTTCCGCCCGTAATCTGAACCGAGTCGCCAATCTGAACGCTGCTGCGGAAAGCCGCATTGAAAATCGCAATCCCGCCCGTCGGGTCCTGAATATAAGCCACGTCGTTGAACTGGTTGCTGACCGTCACCCGGCCCGCAATTTTTCCGCCCGGCAATGCGGAGATTGGCGTATTCACCGGCTGGCTGCGCGCCAGGGCGATGCTGGCGATGGTATTGGGATCATACACCGTTCCGCTGACAGTTACATCGAACGACACCGAACCGCTGACGTTGGTAACGGTTCCACCCGGTGTTCCCTGAGCGGCTCCGGTCAGCCGGACGTTGATCGGGGTGGCGGCCACACTGCTGTTCGAGAACGGCAAGGTCAGGGAAGAAGTGTACGAACTGCCCGTACTGATTTCAAAACCGGCGGGTGCCGTGATCAGCACATCAGCGGTCAGGTTTGTCCCGGAAATCGTGTAGGATTTGGGGGTTGAAGCGGTTCCTTCCGAGGTGGTAAAACCGGATAATGCAGGAGGGTTTACCGAAAGAACCGGCGTTGGCGTCCCTCCACCTTCGATGGTCGCCGTAATGCTCAGGTCGTCGATGGCCAACCCATGATCCGAACCGGTGTGGTCGGGGTCATACCACCGCAGCATGATTTCACTACCCGGTGCGATTGATAAACCGGTAATTGTGAAGCTTTTGGCCTGGCGGTTGGCATTGCCGTCGATCGCTCCCGCCGTACCGCCCGAAACGGTATTGGAGAAGTTTAATTCCGGAACGGCGGTGTAATTGGTCGGAACCGCCCCGCCCGCCGGACTGGTGGTTTCAACGGCGGAGGTCGAAATCAAATACGAAAACTGAACGACCTGTGGATCAACGGCGGCACTGTTGCGCCACTGCTCTCCGTTGTAATTTACGGTCAGCGCGGTAATCGTCGTACCGGTTTCGTTTTTCAGGCGGTATCCGTACGTGAAATTTCCGGCGGCCGCATTACCGGAACCAACGGAGCCCAAGGCCCGGTCGGCACCCGTTCCGAAACTGTTCAGCGCCCCGGCATTGGAACTTCCGGTGCCGGCCACGATGGTGGTGCCGGTGCCGGTTCGTTCACCATATACACCGGGAATGGTGCTGTTCTGGGTAAAAACCGGCGAACCGCTGGCGGGCAGGGCATCCAGATTTTCGGTTCGGGTCAGGTTACCAACCGTGAAGGAAACCTGGGCGAAGCTGTTTGCCTGTACGGCAAACAGCAACAAAATGAGGACTAAAAAGCCCTTGATGAAGTGTCGTAAAAGTGGATGAAGCATACGGATAGCGTTGTTTATTACAAAACTATGACGCCATGCCAATATCCAATGTTACCTCTTTATTAATTCTGAAAACTTATTATTAAATCGCCCCATTCAGCACTATAGGAGCTTTTTTTGCCATTTTCCGCTATACTTTCCCTTCGATTTCCAATGCTTCGTCTTCGGCCTCGATGGTCGAACCGTTTTCATCAAACTCCCCTTCCCAGCGGGCAATCACCACCGTGGCCAGGCAGTTTCCGATCACATTGACCGACGTCCGGGCCATGTCCATTAATTCGTCGATACCGAGGATGATAAAAACCGGTTCCACCGGCAGACCAAACGAAGCCAGCGTTCCGAGCAGGATGACGAGCGTGGCCCGCGGCACCCCCGCGACGCCCTTGCTGGTCAGCATCAACGTGAAAACCATCAGCAATTGCTGGCTGAACGACATTTCGATCCCGGCGGCCTGGGCCACAAACACCGACGCCAGCGAGAGGTAAAGCGTGGAGCCATCCAGATTGAAGCTGTAACCCGTCGGCATCACGAAGGCCACAATTTTGCGGGGTACGCCCAGACGCGTCATGGCTTCCATGGCTTTCGGCAAGGCGGCTTCCGAACTGGTGGTGGCAAAGGCAATCGAAACCGGCTCGACCAGCGCCTGAATGAATTTTTTGATGGGCACTTTGGCAATCAGCGCCACCGGAAACAGCACCAGCAGCAGGAACGCCAGCAGGGCCAGATAGAGCGTTGCCAGCAATTGGAAGAGGTTCACCAGAATGCCCAGCCCCATGTGACCGACGGTGTAGGCGATGGCCGCACCCACTCCGATGGGGGCAAAGTACATGATGATGGAGGTGAATTTGAACATCACTTCTGACAGGCTCTCGGCAAATTTCAGGACCGGGCGACGGTAATGTTCTTTCGTAACGGCGAGCGCAATGGCAAACAATACGCTAAAAACAACGATCTGGAGCACTTCGCCGTTGGCGATGGATTTGGCGATGTTTTCGGGGAAAATATGCAGAACAACGTCTGAAATCGATTGTTTGGCCACGTCCGGCAGTTTTTCGCCACCGGCTACTTCCGGCAGGGTAATGCCAACACCGGCTTTGCTGATGTTGATAGCGGCCAGACCGATAAAGAGGGCGATGGTCGTCACCACCTCAAAATAGAGCAGCGATTTCCAGCCCATCCGGCCCACCTGCTTCAGATCGGAATGCCCCGCGATACCGACCACCAGCGTACCGAACAGCAGCGGAGCAATGATCGTCTTGATCAGCCGCAGAAAAATCTGACTCAAAACCCGCAGACTGACAGCCGCTTCGGGAAAGTCGTTGCCGATTTCCGCTCCCACCACCATCGAGATCAAAATCCAGGCCGTCAGCGACTTCTTGCGAATACCGTAATATATCAACCCCACGATCGCCAGCCAACGTACCACCAGCAGCAGCGTTGTCGGAAGCGCAATCCAGTTCAGATCGGTCAGAACGGTCAGCACAGCCGCCAGGGTAAAAGGAATCAAGGTAATCAGGAGTAAAGATCGATTGTTCTGCATAGCCGGTTTTTACGGTAGAATCTATTTTGCTGCAAGTATCTTACATCATTTTTAATTTCAAAACAAACCCGGGCACTTTCTTTGATTAATTCACCAAATAGACTGCTGCACAATATTTTAAGCAGATGTTTGGATTTGTTCCGTGACATTGTGTACGTTAGGTCTGTTTTTCAATCTCTTACTCCTTAACCTCTTTTTTATGCAACCCGTGTACAATACGCCTTCTACCCAGGTCAAAGCCGACCCCGGTCAACGATTCGTTGCCGCCCTGATCGACGGCTTTGTGGCTTACATTCCTTTTCTCATTCTGACAGTCGTCAGTTACCGGCTCGCCATGATCGGCTGGATTTTTATACTGGGCTATCAGCTCACCAAAGATGCGTTGCCGGAAGTAGGCGGTTTTCTGGGCGGACAAAGCATCGGCAAAAAAATAATGAACATCAAAGTCATTAAGGAAGATACGGGCCAGAGTATTCTGGGCGACTACGGCACCGCCATCGTCCGGCAGGTTTCCCTGATGATTCCCCTTTTCGGCATTGTCGATGCCTTCATGGTGCTCGGTGACGACCGGAAGCGGTTTGGCGACAAATGGGCCAAAACCATCGTTGTCAAAGCCTGATCGATTCTAAAAAAAGCCGGGGCAATGTTTGAAAACCGCTGCCCCGGCTTTTTAATGCGCAATGCCGACCTAATAAATGCTTTCGCCTGTTCTATAGGCATTACTACTTTTTGATTAAATTACCCGGAAAACTGGCCGATAAACCCATTCTGCGGCCATTTGTCCCAAAACCGGGTTAAGCCAGCCGGAGGCTTCTATCTTCGTACCCGGAATTCATTTCGCATCCGGGCTTTTTTTAACCTATCTATGAACATTCTTGAAACCCGCCACATTGTCAAACAATACGCACAGCACCGGGCTTTAGACGACGTCAGCATCGATATTCCGCGCGGGCAGATTTTTGGTCTGCTCGGACCCAACGGGGCCGGAAAAACCTCCCTCATCCGGATTATCAACCAGATCACCGGCCCCGACGAAGGGGAAGTTTTTTTCGACGGAAAACCGCTCGGTCCCGAACACATCAGCCGCATCGGGTATCTGCCCGAAGAACGTGGTCTGTACAAGAAGATGAAAGTCGGCGAACAACTGCTGTATCTGGCTCAACTCAAGGGGCTCAGCGAAAGGCAGGCGATGGAAAAACTGAAAGCCTGGTTCATCAAATTCGACATCAAGACCTGGTGGACCAAAAACGTGGAGGACCTGTCGAAAGGGATGCAGCAGAAAATTCAGTTTGTGGCCACGGTGCTGCACGAGCCGGATCTGATCATTCTCGACGAACCCTTTTCGGGCTTCGACCCGATCAATGCCAACCTCATCAAAGACGAAATTCTGGAACTGCGCGAAAAAGGCAGCACCATCATTTTCTCGACGCACCGCATGGAATCCGTCGAGGAACTCTGCGACCACATTGCGCTGATTCACCGCTCGAAAAAAGTCCTCGATGGCCCGAAGAAAGCCATCAAGGAACAATTCAAAACCCATACCTACCACGTTGAATACCAGGGCGTTTTAAATGATCTCAATCCGGCTTACACGGTTTTGGACAAAAAAACGCTGGAAGATGGCTACCTGCGCGCCAACATCCGGATTCCGCGCGACGCAGCCGTCAACGCGCTGGTTCGTGACCTCATCGACCACGTGAGCGTTCGCGCCTTTGGCGAAAACATTCCTTCTATGAACGACATCTTCATCAAAGCCGTCGGCGAAGTTCCAACAACTTAATTTTGAATGAGTGAATGATAGAATGAGTAAATAAGCTCCGCATGAAGTGCTAGTGGCGAAGTTACTCTTTCATCCATTCTATCATTCACTCATTCGCTCATTCACTCATTGACCGTCATGAAAATAATTTTCCTCATTCTGAAGCGCGAATACCTGGTACGGGTCAAGAAAAAGTCATTTCTGATTATGACCCTGGTGACGCCCCTGCTGGTTTCCTGCATCTGGCTCATCCCGATCTTTTTTGCCATGCGCGACATCGACCAGAAAAAAATCGAAGTGATCGACGAAACCGGCAAGTTTGCAAGCACCTTTAAAAACACCAAGGAACTGGTTTTCCAGCCGGTTAAAACGCCGGTTGAACAAGCCAAGAAAGACTTCGGTAAAAGTGGCTACGACGTGTTGGTTCACATTCCGGGTAACATCCTGCAAAATCCTAAAAGCCTGAAGATTTACGCCGAAAAGAACGTCAGCCTGGAGGTAAAAAATGGGATTGAAAAAGCCATCGAGCAGGAAATCGAGAACATCCGGCTGCTCGATGCCGGTATTGACCGCAAAGTGCTCGAAAGCACGAAGGTGGACGTGTCGTCGGACACCTACAGCCTGAGCGACGAAGGCGAAAAGGACAGCAGTTCGGGGGCGGCCACGGGCATTGGCTACCTGTGTGCATTCATCATTTACATCGCCATTTTCATTTATGGGGTGCAGGTGATGCGGGGCGTGATGGAAGAAAAAACCAACCGCATTGTGGAAGTGATCATTTCGTCGGTCAAACCGTTCCAGTTGATGGCGGGAAAAATTACCGGCGTTGCGCTGGTGGGTCTGACGCAGTTTCTGCTCTGGATTTTGCTCACCTTCGGGATTTCGTCCGTCATGTCGAACGTACTGGGCATGGAAAGTCTGGGACCGCAGAAGCGGGTTGAACAAATGGCCCAGCAGCCCGGTGTGGCGCAGGCCCCGGCGATTGACAAACCCAAAACAGAACAAAAAAGCAGCCCGGTGACGGCGATTTTCAAAGCCGTCAGCACCCTGAACATTCCGCTGATTATTGGCTGTTTTCTGATCTATTTCATCGGTGGCTACCTGATTTACAGTGCGTTGTTTGCGGCCGTGGGGTCAGCCGTCGATAGCGACACGGATGTTCAGCAGTTTATGTTTCCGATCACCATCCCTCTGGTTCTGTCGTTTATCATGGCCCAGTTCATCATCCGCGAACCCGATGGCGCCGTGGCCTTCTGGATGTCGATGATTCCGTTTACTTCGCCCATCATCATGATGGTTCGCATTCCGTTCGGCGTTCCGGCCTGGGAAATTGTGCTGTCAGTCACGTTGCTGATCGGCGGTTTTCTGGGAACCGCCTGGCTGGCCGCCCGAATCTACCGCGTCGGCATTCTGATGTACGGCAAAAAACCGTCGTACAAGGAGTTGGTGAAGTGGGTGTTTTACAAAGCCTAGATGCTTTGTTTTGAATTATAAATGTAAAATGATGAATATTAAATGTAAAAGTGATTGGTCCCGTCAACTTTTACATTTAACATTCATCATTTTACATTTATAATTGTCTTCGTTACGTATTCAACCACCCCTTAAACGAATCCGCCCGCTCCCGGCTTACCGAAACTTCCTCTTCCGAGGGCCGGTGTTTCAGCCAGATCCTCAGCCGTCCGTTGAAATAGGGTTCGATGCGTTCGATGGCCGACAGATGGGTGATGTACTTGCGGTTAATCCGGAAGAAATGCCGGGGGTCCAGCTTGGCCTCCAGTTCGTCGAGCGTTTCGTCGACGATGTATTTGCGGTTTTGATTCGTGATCAGAAACACGACTTTGTCGTCGGCATAGAGGTACAGAATATCGGAGGTTTCGACCACATCGAACCGCCCGCCCTGTTTGATCAGGAAGCGGCTTTTGTAGGTAACCGGCTTGATGCCAAACTCTTCCAGCATTTTCACGAGGTTTTCTGAGGCCCCCGGCTGGCTGTCGGCCGATTGCCGCTGGTGCCGGAATTTCTGGATCGCTTTGGCCAGTTCTTCCTGTTCGATGGGTTTCAGCAAATAATCCACGCTGTTTACTTTGAAGGCCCGCAGCGCATATTCGTCGTAGGCGGTTGTAAAGATAACCGGTGTTTTCACCTCCACCTGTTGGAAAATCTCGAAACTCAGCCCATCGGCCAGTTGAATATCCATCAGCAGCAAATCCGGCGCGGGATTGGTTTGCCACCAGCGGACAAACGCCCGCACGGTATCGATTTTTCCCACAATTTCGGCATCGGGGGCTACTTCCCGAATCAACCCTTCCATTCGTTTGACGGCCAGCGGCTCGTCTTCCACAATTAGTATTTTCATTCCGGTAAGCAATTTCCAACCTTACGATTTAATTCGGGCACTCCATTATAACAATGGTAATTTAACAATAAACTCCTGCTCGGTTTGCTGAATCACCACCGGCCGATCGGCGGCTAGCTGGGCGTAGCGGTTTTGCAGATTTTTCAGGCCAATGCCGGTCGAATCGGTTCGCAGGCGGCTTTTTAGCTGAAAGACGTTGGCAACGACAAGGCAATCTTTCTCGGTAAAAATCCGGATGCACAGCGGTTTTTCCAGTGAACATTCGTTGTGTTTTACCACGTTTTCCAGCAACGTCAACAGCCCCTGCGTAACGATCTGTTTGCTCCGGTCGGCGTCCGATAAATCCACCGAATAGCGAAAACTCTCACCAAACCGCATCTGGTTGATGAACAGATAGGATTCCGCAATTTTGAGTTCGGTGGCCAGTTCGATGGTGTTCTGTTCGGAGTGCTGCAAACTGTAGCGGAACACCTTCGAAAGCCGCTCGACAAACTGCACCGATTTGCCGGTATCTTCGGGAATCAGCGCACTCAGGATGTTGAGCGAATTGAAGAGAAAATGCGGGTTCACCTGGTTTTTCAGGGATTCAAACTCCGCCTTCAAAACCGCCTGTTTCAGGCCTTCTTCCATCAGCAACAGCGCTTTCCAGCGTTGAACAAAAGATTTCAGCGAATACACCGCCGTGATTCCGGCCGTGATGATGGCAAAAAGACCGCAGATCGAGCAGTAATCCACCAGTCTGAAGTTGATATGCCAGAAAAAACTAATGCCCCAGGTCGCCATGAAACCCGTCAGAGCGGCCAGAATACCGCTTGAGGTGACGGTCAACGAAACCAGTTTCTGGGGTGACAACTGCTCGGCGGAGCGATTGAGCAGGTACGGAATAAACCACGATAAAGCCATGTAAATGAACAAACCGCTGCCGATGATGATGGTGATGATGGTGAGTTTGATTTCAATTGGAATCGCTTCTTCCGTGACCAGCAGCGTATAAATCAGCAGGACCAGTAAACTCAGTAAGATGCAAAGTCTGATTTTGTTTCTCATGATGATACTTCAACTTGCCCGACGGATTTATACTTTTTTGATGTAACTGGCCCCGGCGCTTTCAAAATCCACGCTGGGTTCGCCCTGGTATTCCACTTTGCTGGCACCCGTCGCTTCGGCTTTCAACACCCGTGTGGCGAAGATCTGGGCCGTGCAGGCTCCCGTCACTTCGACCGTGGCGTCTTCGACCGGGTACTTCAAGGCATGAAGCGCCGATGCGCCGGTGATGTCGGCCGTCAGATTATGCCCGCGACCCACCAACGTCAGGCGGGATGCGCCGGTGATGTCGATGTTCAGCGTTTGCACCTCCCCTTCCAGCGACACGTTCGAAGCGCCGGTGATGTCGATGTCCAACCCGTGTAATTCCTTGAAACCGGTCAGTTGAACCGTACAGGCCCCCGACACATCGAGTTTGCTCAGGGTAGGCGTTGTGATGGTCAGCAGCAAATCGTACTGGCGGTGCCAGAAGAAAAAACTGGAGCCGATTTTAAGCCATTTCCCGCGCAACCGCACTTTGACGTTGGCAATGGCCCGGCGCGACCCGCGGGCCGTCAGCGAATACGTGGGCCCATCGGTGACCAGCACGTTCATCATGCCCCAGATTTCCAGTTTTTCGAAGGCCGTGATGGGCAAATCTTCGGTTACTTCCTCGTACGATTCTTTATCGGTTTGCCACCAGATTGTAGTCACCAGCGCGAGCAGACCCACGGATAATAAAGTGAGCTGTAAATAATTTTTTACGGGCTCCACGGGCAGCGCATCCGCCAGCAACAGAAAGGTAGTTAAGTCACTCATTTCCAATGACGCTTGTTTTTAAGACAAAGATGGATGGCCCGGTGTGGCCCCACAACCGCCCGCCGACGAACCAACCAAAAAGTTGGATGAGCCGTCGAACCTACCGAAAGATAGCCTTTTTCTGTACTTTTGAACGTGAGTTATTACACAGGGTTGATCAGAGGAAATCAGGGCTAATCAGAGAAATTCTTTTATAAAAAACTCTGATTAACTCCCCTTTTCTCTGATGAACCCTGTGTAATAACCTCTTAAAAACTATAATTCAACGAGTTATGCCAAGCTGGTATCAGGGAAAAATTCGCTATCAACTCCAGGACCCGACCGGGAAAACCAAAACCATTAACGAAGCGTACCTCATCGACGCCGTTTCGTATACCGATGCCGAAGCCCGGCTGTATAAGGAAGCAGCCGCCAACACGCCCGACTTTTCGGTCACCGCCATCACACGCATGCGCCTGGCCGACTTATTTCACTTTGAAGAAAGCGGTGAAACCTGGTACAAATGCAAGGTGGTTTACATCACGGAAGATGACAAGGGTCGGGAGAAACGCATTGTGAATCAGATGCTTGTCAACGCTGAAAACGTCAAGCAGGCCTACGAACGAATTGAGATCAGTCTGCATTCAATGCTGATTCCGTTCGAGACCACCGACGTCAACACCACCAAGATCCTGGACATTTACCCCTACATCGAAGAAGAACGCATCCCGTCCAACCTGCGCCCGCTGAGCGAAGTGGTGGGGCAGGAGGAATAAACCGGTATCCGGTTTACGGTATTCGGTTTACGCCGGGCCGTCGCTACGGTAGCTGTCGCATGCTGACTGACGCGCACTTATGTAGGCGTCAGCCACCGTAGCGACGGCCCGGCGTAAACCGAATACTGAAAACCGGATACCGTAAACTTACTTCCCTGCCAGCGTCTGCAACGGTACCAGTCGCTTGTTGCCTCTGGAATCGATGATCTCCAGGGATTTTATGCCCTTGCCGATGGTCAGTTCCCGCGCCGACTGTGAGAGGAAGGATTGGCCGTAATAAAACTCCACCTTCTGTTTTTTTCCGCCTGCATACACCAGGTTAGCGCTTACGTCCGTCGGTTTTAACGGAACGGTTTGCGTGGGTTGTTCGGCGCGGAACACCTTCAGCGGCCCCCGGTTTTGCGTCGCCACAATCAGCGATTTTCCCGCTTCGCCAGTGCGACCGGCACCCGATAAACGAACCAGAGCTTTGGCATTTCCGGGAACGTAAAAACCGCTGGCTCCGGGATTCAGGGCCGTAAAACCGCCTTTTCCGTCGCCCTTCAGCAGCAAGCCGTTCAACGCATCGAGACGCCCGACGAGCAATTCGTTGCTAAAATCATTCCCAACCAGCAACACGTCCGGAAAACCATCTTGATCGAAGTCATCGGCAATCATCCCGAACAGCGGGGCCGTTTGCGCCTGAATCGGTAACGCGTGCAATTCGAAGTTTCCGTCGCCTTTGTTTTCCACATAAGCCGACTTCATGTAGTTGGCTTCCAGCACAATGGCGCCTTTCAGTTCTTCCTCCTTAAACACTTTGTCGATGGAGGCCACGGCAAAATCCTTGTGCAGTGGAAACCGCGCCCGCATCGAAATGATTTGCTTGATCAGATCCTCGCGGCCATTGAACGGAAACTCCCGGCGCTCGCCCTTCTCATCGAAAAAAAATACTGTTGGAATGGCGTCATAAAAACCGTTGTTGTCAAAATCCTTGGCATACACCCGCCACGGTTCTTCCGGGCTGGCCTGCGCCAGCGTGTTCAACCCCAAATTTCCGGCGATGTAGTCCATGTCGCCATCCTGGTCGAAGTCAGCCGCCACGAGGGAATTCCACCAGCCTTTCCATTGAGCGATGGCGTGATTGAGCGGTTGAGTGCCTGACGTGGTGCTCAGTTTTTTCCCCTGCGCGTTTTTCAGGATGGTCAGCGGCATCCATTCGCCCGCCAGCATCAGGTCGGGCCAGCCATCGTTGTCGGTGTCGGTCCACAGGGCATCGCATACCAAACCGATGTTCTGTAGTTCCGGAGCCACGGTTTTCGTTACGTCCGTAAACTTCGGCAAACCGGGTTTGGAGTCGTTTCGAAGAATGAAACTCGAAACCGGTCGGGGGTATTGGTTCGGTACAACACGGCCGCCTACGAACAAATCCAGATCGCCATCGCGGTCAAAATCAGCGGCTTTGACGCACGATTTACTGATCCGGTTCTGCGGCAATGCCTGTGGTGTCAGTGTAAACCGCCCTTTCCCGTCGTTCACATAAAACCGGTCCTGATACGAAGCCGTGTTGGCTTCCTCTTCAAAACCTCCGCTGGCTACATACAAATCCAAATCGCCATCGCCGTCGGCATCGAAAAGCAGCGTTCCCATGTCTTCTTCCGGTTTTCCGGCCCCCGGCGTTCCGGGTAACAAATCCTGCGGAACCAGTTTTCCGGCAGCAGTTTGGAGCAGAAAAGATCCTTTTTGGGTCCGCGAACCACCGATGAACAGGTCGTCCAACCCATCACCGTTGACATCGCCCGCCGAAAGCGCCGGGCCGTATTGGGACAGTTTATGCGGCAACAACTTTTGCTGGTTATAGTCAATGTATTCCGGTTCCTGATGCACGAACTGGATTTTCAGCGAATCAGTGATGTCCCGAAACAGCCTTCCGGCGGGAGCCGTTGGCGGCAAAACGGCGGTTTCCGTCGCATTTTTCACATCTACCGTCAGCACCTGGTTGGCTTTTACGTTCCGTAACGTCTGGGTTTTACCAGGATTTCCGTTTTGTGCAGGCCATGTGATGCGCACCTCATCGATGGTTTTGGCGGCACCCAGCCCAAAATGGGCCGCGTTTTCCATCGTCGACAGATAACCCCGGTAAATCGTATGTTCGTAAATCTGTTGCTGGCCTTTTCCGTAGCGCAAT
The DNA here is from genome assembly GCF_051857545.1 of Larkinella fluvii. Classification (NCBI taxonomy): domain Bacteria; kingdom Pseudomonadati; phylum Bacteroidota; class Cytophagia; order Cytophagales; family Spirosomataceae; genus Larkinella; species Larkinella fluvii. The sequence continues at coordinate 388,849 of NZ_JBPZHB010000009.1, forward strand.
TCCACAAAAGCGCCCAGGCCCATGCGGTTTTGCTCACTGCCTTTGAACTTGACCCGCAGGTAATTCGCCTGCTCCGGTTTTTGCTCCACGAGGTTGTTGCGGTAGACAAAAGCCGGGTCATCGATGTTGTTGATCACCATGTCCAGATCGCCGTCATTGTCCAGATCGCCGTACGCGGCTCCACCCGAAAAAGCCGGGGTAGTCAGCCCCCAGTTGCCGGAAACATCTGAAAAAGCCAGGTCGGCACCGCTGTTTTTGAAAGCATAGTTGTTGATTTTGATGACGGGAATTTGTCCGAGCATGAAATCGCGGGTGGCCACCGACGAATTATCGGCGTAATACTGCATGAAATCCCGGTCGGTCACGTCTTTTGGAAAACCGTTGGTCACAACAATGTCGCGGTAGCCGTCGTGATCGAAGTCGACCACCAGCGGTGTCCAGCTCCAGTCGGTGGCAGCCATGCCGGACAGCAGGCTGATTTCACTGAAAACCGGCTCCCGCGTGCCGGGCCGAAATCCCTGGTTGAGTTGCAGGGTGTTCCGCATATACTGATAGGAAAACTTGAATTCTTCGTTGTTCAGATAGGTCTGGTAGTTGTTCGGCGGAATGAACATTTTCTTGCGGAAGTTGTCATTCGGCAGCATGTCCAGCGCGACAATGTCCATCCAGCCGTCGTTGTTCAGATCGGTCACATCGTTACCCATCGCCGTCTGGCTGGTGTGCTTGAAAAACGTCCCGGCCTGGTCCGTAAACGCCGGTTTTCCAAAACCGCCCTTCTGGTTATTGATAAAAAAATGGTCTTCCGACAGAAAGTCGTTGGTGATGTAAATGTCTTTCCAGCCGTCGCGGTTGATGTCACAGATGTTCAACCCCAGCCCGTAGCCTTCCAGTTGAATACCGGCTTCTTTGGAGACGTCCGTAAAAACCGGATGCCCGAGTTTGGCGTCAAAATCGTTGCGGTAGAGCCGGTCTGTTGTGGGCGACGAGCCATCCACCAGCTTCTGATGATAGGCGTTTGGAAACCGTTCCGCCATGTTGGTCAGCACAAACAGATCCAGATCGCCATCGTTGTCATAATCGAAAAAGGCCGCATTGGTCGTGTAGCTGTCGTCATTGATTCCGTATTCTTGGGCCATTTCCTTAAAAACCGGTATGCCGTCTTTCGCGCCAACTCCCTGGTTTACATACAGCAGATTCTCCCGGTCGCGGGCGGCTTTCCGGATGGTTGCGGTCACGTAGATATCCATCAAACCGTCGTTGTTGATATCGACCAGCGCGACACCCGAGCACCATTTGCCGTTTCCACCCACCCCGGCTGGCCCGGTAACATCCGTAAATTTGAAATCTCCCTGGTTCAGATAGAGTTTATTGGCCACCAGATTTCCGGTAAAAAAGACGTCCTGTAAGCCATCGTTGTTGAAATCGCCAATAGCGGCTCCACCACCATTGTAAAAGTAATCGACATTCAGAATACTCAGGGTGTCACTTTCGGTCATCTGGTTTGAAAACGTAATGCCGGTTTCATCAGCGGGCAGCAAACTGAAGAGCGATTGACTGGAAAACTGACAGGAGCTGATCGACCCGCCCAAAAGAAGTAGTACTAAACAACGAAACGATTGTCGGAACATGACTGAAGAATAATAAACCAAATTACTAAAGTACAAAAAAGTTAAAAATCGGCACCAAATTCATTTGACCGACTCCTCCCTTTTTTTTGGGTCGGATTTGCGGTGATGAGAACCTTCCCATTACCGGACAAAGTACGTAAAATCACCCATACAAAACCGCTAGTGGGCTAATAATCAAATCGTATCAAAAAAAAATCACCCGAATGGAGGGAGGATTATTTCAAGGTTAAATTATTAACAATCAATAGACTACAGCAAAACATTACCAACTTATCATCACAGGTAGCAACGGGAATATTTATAATATTTTTTATAAAATTTTGAAGTATGTTTAAAGTACTCTTAATTTAGTACGAAAATAAAACCAATTATTACAAAACCTATCATGAAAGCACAATTCTACAGATTGTTCCAATCTGCGATTTTGGGTGCATTTCTGCTTTTCGTGAGCAGTAGTGTCATGGCCCAGGATCGCCGGGTTAGCGGAAAAGTAACAGGGAAAGACGGGCCGGTTCCGGGCGCAAACATCGTTCTCAAAGGCACTACGACCGGGACTTCTTCGGATGCCGAGGGGAATTACACCCTGAATATTCGGGGTACCAATCCGGTGCTGGTCATTTCAGCCATCGGCTTCAAATCCCAGGAAGTAGCGGTTGGCAATCGTTCAACCGTCGATGTTTCGGTGGAAGACGACGTTACGGCCTTGACGGAGGTCGTTGTAACCGGGTATACGACGGACAGCAAGCGCGACAATGCCGGGGCTATTTCAACCGTAAAATCCCGCGACTTAAAGGTTACGCCTTCAGCCAACGTCGAAACCCAGTTGCAGGGTCGCGTTGCCGGGGTTACAGTCATTGCCAGTGGTCAGCCGGGTGCCAACAACACCGTTCGGGTGCGGGGCTTCGGGGCCTTTGGCGGGAACCAGCCCTTGTATGTTGTGGATGGGGTACCCATCGGGACAACCAACTTCCTGAACCCGGATGATATTGAAACCACCACGGTTCTGAAAGATGCCGCAGCCGCTTCCATATACGGAGCACGGGCCGCCAACGGGGTTATCGTTTATACGACGAAAAAAGGAAACCGCCGGGCGCAAAAACTGACCGTTACGTATGATGGTCTGTACGGTTTTACCGATCCCGGTAAATCGCAGGCCATTCTGAACCCGCAGGAGCAAGCCAATTGGACCTGGAACGCGGTTCGCAACCGCCAGGCTTCTCTGGGGCTTCCCGATGATTTTACGGGGATTGCAAACGGTCAATACGGCACCGGATCGACGCCGGTTTTGCCGGATTATCTGATGGTAGGAACCCGGTATGGGGTGATCGGGTCGGTTGATCTGGCGGCTGAGCGTCCCAAATACAACATCAATACCGACGCCGGTGCCGTTTATCAGGTTGTTCGGGCCAACAAAGCCGGTACGGACTGGTACGATGCCATCACGCGGACGGCTCCCATTCTGCGCCAGACGCTGGGCTTTTCGGGCGGTACCGAAAGCAGCCGGTATTTCTTCAGCCTGGGTCAGCAAAACCAGAACGGTATTCTGAACCACAACAACTTTGCGCGGTATGACTTGCGGGCCAACACCGAGTTTGACATCGTCAAAAACCTGCGGTTTGGTGAAAATATCCAGTTGACCTACGCCAATACCTCCGGTCAGGTGGGTGGCAATGCCGGACAAAACCTGTCGCAGGAGGAAAGCGAAATCCTGAGTGCTTTCCGGATGGCTCCCATCATCCCGATTTACGACGAGTTTGGTGGCTGGGCCGGTACATCGGCCAAAGGCTTCAACAACCCGGCTAACCCGGTGGCGAGCCGGGATGGTGCCAAGGACAACAATAACTTTGGCGTTGGTTTGTTCGGAAATGTGTATCTGGAATACGATCCAATTCCGGCCCTGACCCTGCGCAGCAGCCTTGGCGGTCAGTTCTTCAATTTCTACAACAAAACGACTTCGCAAAATACCTACTGGAACGCCGAAGGAAACGGTCGCGGCCTTTCCATCAGCGAAGGCGGTGGGTACTTCCTGGCCTGGACGTTTACGAATACCGCACAGTACAAACAAAAATTTGGTCTCCACAGCGTCGATGTCCTGGCCGGTATCGAAGCCCTGAACGACGGACGCGGACGGAACATCAGTGGAACCGGTTCTAACCCGTTCAGTACCGATGTCAACTATGTTACCCTGACCACCACCTCTTCGGTGGGGCGCGTGGTGAACAGCAACATCCAGAACGGGGTCAACTTTTATTCCGTATTCGGCCGGCTGAACTACATTTACAACGACAAGTATATCCTGACGGGGGTGATTCGTCGCGACGGTTCATCGCGGTTTGGAGCAGCCAATCGGTTCGGGGTTTTCCCGGCCTTCTCGGCAGCCTGGCGGATTTCCGGTGAGAACTTCATGAAAGATGCGACGTTCATTACCGACCTGAAAATTCGGGGGGGCTGGGGACAGATGGGGAACTCCAACAACGTGGACCCCAACAACCAGTATAGCCTATTTGCCACCAACGTGGCCAACTCCTACGACATTGGTGCCACCAACAGCACGTTGAGCCCCGGTTTCTTTCGGAGCCGGATCGGTAACCCGAATGCCAAATGGGAAACCAGTACGACGACCAACTTAGGGATCGACGCTACGTTCCTGAACGGCAAATTGGATATCGTTTTCGACATCTGGCGGAAAGATACCAAAGACCTGCTCTATCAAGTGCCGATTGCCGGCGTTGTCGGGGTTCGGGCTACGGCGCCTTCGGTCAACATCGCCGGGATGCGGAACGAAGGGATCGACCTGTTGATCGGCACCCGCGGAAAACTGAGCAGCGATGTTTCGTATGAAATCAACCTGACGGGTAGCGTTCTCAAAAACCGGATTCAGCAACTGGCTCCGGGCGTTCCATACTTCGATGTATCCCCGGCTTCCAACCGCCTGGGCTTGCCCGCTACCCGGAACCAACCTGGCCAGTCCATTGCTTCCTTCTACGGTTTCCAGGTGGTAGGCCTATTCCAGAACCAGGAAGAAGTTAGAGCCGCTCCTACCCAAACGGGTGCCGGTGTGGGTCGTTTCCGTTTTGCCGACATCAACGGGGATGGTAAAATCGACAACACCGACCGGACGTTCATCGGTAGCCCGGTTCCGAAGTTTACGGGTGGTATCAACTTCCAGATCAACTACAAGGGATTCGATGCCGCTACGTATTTGTATTCGTCACTGGGCAACAAAATCTTCAACCTGTCGAAATGGTATACCGATTTCTATCCGTCGTTCCCTGGAGCGGCTGTTAGCGAGCGGGTAAAGAATTCGTGGTCGACGACGAATACGAATACGAACCAGCCAATTTTCGAAGATGTTTCCAACTTCAGCACCAACACCCAGCCGAATTCCTTCTATGTGGAAGATGGTTCATACCTGCGGATGCAGAACATTACCCTCGGGTATACGCTGCCTTCGGCCCTGTTGAGCAAACTCAAGTTAGGCCGCGTACGGATTTCCGCATCAGCCAACAACATCTTCACCATCACGAAGTATGAAGGTCTGGACCCCGGTGTCGGTGGAGCGGCTGACCAGAACTTCGGGATCGACGTCGGAAACTATCCGCTGACCCGAAGCTACAATGCCGGCCTGAGCGTTACCTTCTAATTTGAACCAACCGATTAAGAAATTTACAAAATGAAAGATATAGTCACAAAAGGAACCCTGCTGGCGCTCGCTTTAACGTTTAGCACGCTGGCCTGTAAGGATAGCTTTTTAGTGGTTCAGCCAACCGGTACCCTGACCAGTGCGCAGTTGAGCACCAAAAATGGTCTGGAAGGTTTGCTGATCAGTGCCTACACCGAGTTGAATGGCCGGGGTTTTAGCCAAACCGCCAGTTCGACCAACTGGATGTATGGAAGTATCATGGGGGGAGAAGCCAACAAAGGCTCCAACGCCGGTGACTTCAACGCCATCACGCCATTTCAGCGCTTTGAAATGCTGGCGGCCAGTGGCGAACTCAATGCCCGCTGGAACCTGATGTACGAAGGCATTAGCCGGGCTAACTCCGTTCTGCGGCAATTGAAAACGGCAGATGCAACGGTGAGTGCGGCAGAGCAGGCCCGCATCGGTGCGGAAGCCAAGTTTCTGCGCGCTCACTACTATTTCGAGTTGAAGCGGACGTTCAACATGGTGCCTTATGTTGACGAAAGCGTCGATTATGCCGCCGGAATTACAGAAATTGCGAACAGTACGGATATCTGGCCAAAAATCGAAGCCGACTTCAAAGCAGCCTACGATGTGCTGCCGGAAGTACAGACCGCAGCCGGGCGTGCCAACAAATGGGCTGCCGCCACCTATCTGGCCAAAACCTATCTGTACCAGAAGAAGTATGCCGAAGCAAAAACCCTCTTCGATCTGGTGATCGCGAGTGGCAAAACGTCTTCGGGCAACAAATACAGCCTCTATCCGCAGTATGGCCTGGTGTTCAGCGCCGACAATGAGAAAAACGACGAGATCGTTTTCGCCACCCAAAACGTAGCCAACGCTGGTAGCTCCGATGCCGCTTCGGGTGACCTGAACCTGAACTGGCCTTACAACACCGGCCCGGCGGGTCCGGTAGGTTGCTGCGGTTTCTTTCAGCCCAGCTTCGAGTTAGGGAATTCGTTCCGTACGGATGCTACCGGACTGCCTCTGCTGGACGGTTCGTATAATACTGGCACTAACCAGCTTAAAACGGATCAGGGACTCGCTTCGTCGGCGGCCTTTACGCCCGATGCTGGTAATGTGGACCCCCGTCTCGACCATTCCATCGGTCGTCGTGGCATCCCGTATCTGGACTGGCAGGATTTTCCGGGCCAGGACTGGATTCGTGACCAGGCTTTTGGCGGTCCTTATGCTCCGAAAAAATACATCTATACCAAGGCCCAGGAAGCCCGCATTGCTGACGTTTCGAACTGGACCAAAGGCTGGACCGGTATTAACGTGATCCTGATCCGCTATGCCGATGTGTTGTTGATGGCGGCCGAATGTGAAGTTGAAGTGGGAAGCCTGGAGCGCGCCCGCGCGCTGGTCAACCAGATCCGGACCCGGGCGGCCAATCCGGCGGGTTACGTGATGAAAGGAACCGCACCCGCGGCCAAGTATGTCATTAGCAACTACACGGCACCCTGGACCGACAAAGCTGCCGCCCGCACCGCCGTTCAGTTCGAACGCAAGCTGGAACTGTCGGGTGAAGGCCACCGCTTCTTTGACCTGGTGCGTTGGGGAATTGCGGGTCCGGTGCTGAATGCTTACCTGACCTACGAAGGAGCCAAACTGACCAATGGCCTGGGTGGTGCCAAATTTACGCCCAATAAAAACGAATACATGCCGCTGCCCCAAACGCAGATCGACTTGCAGGGAACGGCCATATTGAAACAAAACCCCGGTTATTAATTTTCTACCGGAACCAATACCGTTTATTTCCTTTTATGATGAGGTGGGGCCAATGGTCCCACCTCATCTGTTTGGTAGGGGTCGAAGCCAAATAACAAAATCCTGTACGCATTCCAAAAATGATGCACTTGCTTTTATAGTGGGCATCCTCTACTTTTGATCCGTCATGAAACGCACGCTCTTCCAACTGTTCAACCTCCTGATGACCTGCATCGTACTGCTGAGCAGTACCGGTTTTGGTCTGATTGAACACACGTGCCGGATGCGCGGGAAGAAAGTGTCGTTAGCGATGAGCCAGTCGGCCAACGCGAACAGAAGCTGCCCGATACACCGCCAGAAAGCGGTTTCTCCGTCGGATCAGTCGTACCAGACTCCGATTCTTCAACGAACGGATTGCTGCCAGGAAGAACAGCGGTATGAAAACGTCGATTTTTCGTCGTCCATCACGCAACTCGTCGCCAAGTTCATCAAGTCGATGACCGACACGGTACTGGCCGGGGTGACCACACTGGTAAGCTGGCTGTTCACCAGTCTGGCTGTAGCCGATACCGCGTCGACGTTGGCGGATTTTGATTCTCCTCCTCTCCAGTACGGGCGCAGTCTGCTCTCGTTTGTTCAGAGCTTTTTGCTATAGGAAGTCGTCTTGTGCTACAATGAAGTCCATGCTGAAAAAGCATCGGTTCCTTTTTATTTCAACCACATTGCGACTCTTTATGTGTCCACATTCCACCTTTAAAACAGGATTGACCACCCTATGGCTGGCTCTCCTCAGCGTTGTTTACGCTCCCGCGCAAATTCTGACCGGCACGGTTTCGGAGCGCGTCAACACCAAAACCGTCCCACTCGTCGGCGTCACCATCTATTGGGCAGGCACCTCGGTTTCCACCACCTCAACCGACTCCGGCTTTTTCACCATCAATAAACCAGACACACTCAACCGGCTTGTTTTCAGTTATGTGGGCTTTAAAACCGATACAATTACGGTTTCCGATCAAACCAGTCTGACCGTCATTCTCACCAGCCAGAACACCCTCCAGGAGGTGACGGTTCAGGGGGCGTCGTCGCAAACGGACCGGTTTTCGCCCATCCAAAACGAAATCCTGACCACGCGAACACTGGCCAAAGCCGCCTGCTGCAACCTGTCCGAATCGTTTGAAACCAACGCATCCGTCAATGTGTCCTACAGCGATGCCGTCACCGGCGCCAAGCAGATTCAGATGCTGGGATTGAGCGGAAATTACGTACAGACCAACGTTGAAAACATCCCCACCATCCGCGGTCTGGCGTCTACTTTCGGCCTGAATTATGTACCCGGCACCTGGATTTCGTCCATCGACATTGGCAAAGGAGCCGGTTCGGTCGTCAACGGCTACGAAGGCATGTCGGGTGCGATGAATGTCGAATTGCAAAAACCGGATGCCCGGGAGCGGATTTTTGCCAACGCCTACGTCAACAGTTTCGGACGGGTCGAAGGCAACCTGAACCTGTCGAAACCGCTGTCGGACAAATGGAGTATTGGTTTTCTGGGACACGCCAGTACGCTGCAAAACCGCATCGATCAGAACGGTGATAACTTTCTGGATTTGCCTTTGTACACCCAATACAATGGGATTGTTCGCGCCAAATACGGAACGGAACGGTTTATGACCCAGTTTGGCATCAAGTCACTCTACGAAGACCGGACCGGCGGACAGGTGGCACCCACCCGCAGCGGCAGCCCGACCTACCAGTTTACGAACACCACCAAACGGTTTGAAGTGTTTTCCAAAACCGCCCGGCTTTATCCCGAAAAACCGTACCGGGGGTTAGGCCTGATCCTGAACGCCGTCAATCACGAACAGAACTCCTTTTTCGGTTTTATTCCCTACAACGGTCAGCAGAAAACGCTCTACGGCAACCTGATCTATCAGTCGATTATCGACAACACCAACCATTCGTTCAAGGCCGGGCTGAGTTATCTGCTCGACGATTACCGCGAAAAATACCGCGACACGCTGTTGACCCGCACCGAATCCGTTCCGGGTGTTTTTGGGGAATACACCTACAAGTACCTGGATAAACTCACGCTGGTGGCGGGTGCGCGGCTGGACTTCCACAATCGGTTCGGCACGCAGTTTACGCCCCGGTTTCACGCCAAGTACGACCTGACCGACAACCTGATCCTGCGGGCCTCGGCGGGGCGGGGCTTCCGGACACCGAATGCGCTGGCCGAAAATTATGGGTACCTGGTCAGTTCGCGGACGGTTTACTTCGATGCCGAACTTCAGCCGGAAATCTCGTGGAATTACGGAACCAGCCTGACGCAGGAGTTCAATCTGTTTGGAAAAAAGGCGTCGCTCGTGCTGGATTACTACCGCACGAACTTTCAGAATCAGTTGATTGCCGATCTGGAGCACCCGCGCGAACTCCATTTCTATTACCTGTCGAGTCGGTCGACACCCGGCTTGAAAGCACGTTCGTTTTCCAACAGTTTTCAGGCCGAACTCAATTACCAGCCCATTCGGCGCATGGAGGTCAAACTGGCCTACCGGTTTTTCGATGTTCGCCAGACGATGGGCATGGCCTTCGGGGAAAGTCTCCTGTTGCCGCGCATGATGGTGAGCCGCGACCGGGTTCTGTTCAATGCAGGATATGCCCTACCGTTCGACAAATGGAAGTTCGATTTTACAGTGCAATGGAACGGCCCGAAACGGATTCCATACCTGCGCGAAGGCTACGAACACACGAGCTACCAGAATATGCCGCGCGAAAATGCCCCTGGTTTTTATAACATCAATGCGCAGGTGACCAAGTCGTTCCGGACGTGGGATGTGTATCTGGGGGGCGAAAACCTCGGCAATTTCCGACAAGCCAATCCGATTGTGGGGGCCAGCGACCCTTATGGCCGGGACTTCGACGCTGCCGCGCGGGTGTGGGGCCCCATCACGGGGCGAATGATTTACGGCGGTTTCCGGTATAAACTTAAAATCTAAGCCATGATCCTTTACATCAAACACATGGTTTGCGGGCGGTGCAAGCGCGTCGTTCGGGATATTCTGGAAAAACTCGGCATCGAGGTGCTGCGGGTGGAGCTGGGCGAGGTGGAAACGGGCGACTTACCGGATGCGGTTTCAGTGGAGCAAATCCGGCAGGCGCTGGCCGATAATGATTTTGAACTGCTTGAAGACCGGAAAGTCGTGGTGGTCGAACAAATCAAAGCACTCATTGTCAACGAGGTACACCATGATCAGCGCGAACGGCCGGAGCACCAGAACCTGTCGGATTTTCTGACCCGGAAAATCGGGTATGATTACTCCTACCTCAGTCATTTATTCTCGGCCATCGAGGGAATGACCATCGAAAAGTACGTCATTGCTCAGAAAATTGAGAAAGTAAAAGAGTTTTTGCTCTACGGGGAGTTAACCCTGAGTGAGATTGCCTGGCGGCTGGGATATAGCAGTACCCAGCACCTGTCGAACCAGTTTAAACAGGTGGTGGGTCTGACGCCGGGCGCGTTCAAACGAACCGACCTCGCCTATCGAACCGAAATCGACAAAGTGGGGCCGCCAAAATGATGCACAAACCTGCCATAGTTCTGTAAGTCCGGGGTCGGACAAAGAATTTACCTTTGCATTATCTACCGTAACGTAAGATCAAGCTTACTTAAATCAATCAATAAACCAGCTAATTACGGTATGGAAACGATGCAACACCACAAGCAGCATGTTCAGATTTGTTTTGATTGCGCTGCCGCCTGCGAACACTGCGCCACCGCCTGTCTACAGGAAGACCATGTTCAGATGATGCGCGACTGCATCCGGCTTTGCCGCGATTGCGCCGATATTTGTAAAATGTGCGCGAGTCTTACCGCCCGCGATTCCGAATTCATGATGCAATTTATGGTACTCTGCGCCGATGTGTGCGACGCCTGTGCCAACGAATGCAGTAAACACGATCATGACCATTGCCGGGCCTGCGCCGAAGCTTGCCGCCGTTGCGCTGACGATTGTCGGCGGATGTCGGCGAGCGCGTAAACCCACTTTAACAGACAAGTTTATCCTTATGATTTCAATACGAAAATGGTTTCTCGTTGTCTTTTTTATCAGCACTTCGGGAATCGCCTGGGCCGATGGTTTTCCGGCTGACACCAGCCGGAAAACCAGAATGCCACCGGCCAAAAAAATGATGAAACAGGACAGTCTGGATCACGCTGCGATGGGTCATGTGATGCACGACATGATGCAGATGCAACAGGGAATGGCCATGATGTCGCACCTGTATTCGCGGAATCTGCCCATGAACCGGAATGCCTCCGGAACGGCCTGGCACCCCGATCAGACGCCAATGTACATGTACATGTTTCATCCGTCGCAGTCGACAGGAAACCAGTGGATGACGATGTTGCATTACAGCGTTTTCCTGCGGCATACCAACCAGAATTTCAACAATCCGGGCAAACGGGGCCGCGCAACGCAGTTCGATGCCCCCAATTATATCATGGGAATGGCACAACGGCAGATCGGACAACGGGGCTTGCTGGCGTTCAAGGCTATGATTTCGCTCGATCCGCTGACGGTGGGCAAAAATGGCTATCCGCTTCTGTTTCAGTCGGGCGAAACCTACCAAGGCCAGCGGCTGATCGACCGCCAGCACCAGCACGATCTGTTTTCGGAACTTTCAGTCGGTTATTCCTACGCGCTGTCGCCCAACGCGGATGTGTTCGGCTACGTCGGGTATCCGGGCGAACCGGCGCTGGGGCCACCGGCGTTTATGCACCGGCTGTCGTCGTTCAACAACCCGGATTCGCCCTTAGGCCACCACTGGACCGACGCGACCCACATTACCTTTGGGGTGGCAACCGCCGGTTTTCGGTATAAAATTGCTAAATTGGAAGTGTCGAATTTTACGGGTCGCGAACCGAATGAAAACCGGTATGGGTTCGATCGCCCGCGTTTCGACAGTTATTCGTACCGGTTTTCAGTGAACCCGTCTCCGACGCTGGCGTTGCAGTTTTCGCAGGGATTTATCAAGAGTCCGGAAGCCCTGGAGGCCGATCATAACATTACCCGAACAACGGCATCGCTTTTGCACAGCAAACCGTTGGGGCAGCCCGGTCGCTACGTTTCATCGGCGCTGGTTTGGGGGCTGAACTCGCACGATGGTGTCAACGAAAACGCGTATCTGGCCGAAAGCAGCCTGCAACTGGGCAAAACTGCGTTGTTTGGTCGGTATGAAAACATAACAAAATCCGTTGACGAACTGGGGCTGAGAGATTATTTTTTCACTGCCCCGAGTGATGACACAAAACTGGTGAACATCAATAGTTTAACACTTGGCTTAAATTACCGTTTGTTGCAACTGGCCCAAACCGATCTGGTCGTCGGTGCCCAGTTGACGGGTTCGTTCCCGGCCCGGGACCTGGAACCGATTTATGGCAAAAATCCGTTATCAGGGCAGCTTTATTTACGAATTACCCCATCGCTAATGCCCATGATGATGCCGGGCAAATCCATGCCGGGCAAATCCATGAATCACCATTAACTTGTTTGACTTAAAAAAACGTAAACTCTTTTCACCATGAAAAAGCACCTGATAGGACTCCTGACCATTTTGTTTCTGGCCATCGGCATCACCGCCCAGGCTGTTGACGACAAAGAAAAAGAAGTCAAAATCAAGACCTCGGCCATTTGCGAAATGTGTAAGGAACGCATCGAACGCAACCTGGCTTTCGAAAAAGGCATCAAGGAATCCAATCTGGACTTGAAGGATAAAGTTGTCACGGTGAAATACAATCCGAAGAAAACCGACGTCAACAAGATTAAGGCCAACATCTCGAAATCCGGCTACGACGCCGATGAGGTGACGGCGGATGAAAAAGGCTACGCTAAATTGCCCTCCTGCTGCAAAAAAGGCGGCATGAAGCACTAGTGAGTTAAGAATTAAAAGTTAAGAGTTAAAAGTATTGATATGTCCACGGGTTATCGCGTCAGCCTACCGCCGGGCGGCCCCGTTTTAATTTTTAACTCTTAACTTTTAACTCATCTATTGAAAATGCTTTTTGAAAATTCTCTGGCCTTTGCCCGGCAACTCGATCAGGCCGACCCGCTCCGCTCCTACCGCGACCGGTTTTACATTCCCGAACGCAACGGAAAACCGTTGATCTATTTCTGCGGCAATTCGCTGGGGTTGCAACCCAAAACTGCCCGACAGGCACTGGATCACGAGTTAGCGATCTGGCAACATCATGGCGTGGAAGGCTGGTTTGAAGGCGAAAATCCCTGGCTGACGATCCATCAGCGTTGCAAGGAACCGCTGGCGCAAATCGTTGGAGCCAATCCGTCGGAAGTGTGTCCGATGAATAACCTGACGGTCAACCTGCACCTGCTGCTGACGTCTTTTTACCAGCCCACTGGAAACCGCACAAAAATTCTGACCATCGGCGGTGATTTCCCGTCTGATCAATACGCACTCGAAACACACATCCGAACGCGGGGTCTGAATCCCGCAGACACTTTGGTTGAAGTTTTTCCCCGTACCAATGAGCACACCTGGCAAACGGCGGACATCCTGGATGCCGTCGAACAGCACCGGGATTCGCTGGCACTCGTGCTGATGAGCGGGTTGCATTATTACACCGGGCAGGTGTTCGACATGGCGGCTATTGCGCAAAAAGCCCGTCAAATCGGCGTACCCATCGGATTCGATCTGGCACATGCCGTTGGGAACATTCCCCTCAAGCTGCACGATTGGGAGGTTGATTTTGCGTTCTGGTGTTCGTATAAATACCTCAATTCCGGGCCGGGCGGGGTTTCCGGTATCTTTGTTCACGAAAAACACCACGCGGCTGCCTTGCCCCGGCTGGCCGGCTGGTGGGGATACGACGAAGCCCGGCGGTTTGAAATGACCAAAGGATTCGTGCCGATGCCGGGGGCCGACGGCTGGCAGCTCAGCACCCCGACGGTTCTGGCAATGGCGGTCCACCACGCGGCTTTGCAGATCACCGCCGAAGCGGGCCTGGACGCGTTGCGCCGAAAAAGCGAATTGCTGACCGGTTTTCTGGAATTTCTTCTCCGTGAAACGGCGGGTTTGCAAATCATTACCCCCGCCAATGCAGCCGAACGCGGTTGCCAATTGTCGTTATTGATTCAGCACGACGGAAAAACCGTCTTCAACCGACTCACCGAACAGGGCATCATCGGCGACTGGCGCGAACCGGATTGCATTCGGCTGGCCCCTACGCCCTTGTACAACTCGTTTGAAGAGGTCTGGCGGGTTGGTCAGGCGTTTGCGTCCTCCTGAGGTTTTTGTATTTTGTGGCTGATTCCTCCCCGTCACAACCTGTCATGTCCCAGTTCATTCCCCATCCTTTGCCGTGGAACCCGGCGCAAAAGCTGGCCTTCCGGTTTTTCTTTGCCTATTTTCTGCTTTATGTCTTTCCATTTCCGCTCTCCAATGTGCCCGGCTCCTACTTCCTGACCAGTTCCTACAACGACGTCTGGCATGCGCTGGTGCCGTGGGTAGGCCGAACGATTTTCCATCTGCCCCATGAAATCACGGTTTTCCCGAACGGAAGCGGGGATACGACGTTCAACTACGTTCAGCTTTTTTGTTTGGTCGTTCTGGCGTTTGCCGCTACCCTGGTGTGGTCGTTGCTCGACCGAAAGCGGGCCAACTACTACACTTTGCTTTACGGGCTGCTGGTGTTGCTGCGGTATTATCTGGCCATCACGATGTTCACCTACGGTTTTGCCAAGGTCTTCAAGACCCAATTCCCGTTTCCGGGCATCACGCGGCTCATGGAACCTTACGGCCAATCGTCGCCCATGGGGCTGGCCTGGACGTTCATGGGGTATTCGACGGCCTACAACTGGTTTACCGGTCTGGGCGAGATCATTGGGGGTGCCCTGCTTTTATTCCGAAAAACGACGGCTTTGGGAGCCATCATTCTGGTGGCGGTTATCGGCAACATTGTCGCCATCAACTTCTGTTTTGATGTCCCGGTGAAGCTGTATTCGTCGAATCTGCTCTTAATGGCGCTGTTTATCCTGACCACCGACGGCCGGCGACTGATGAATGTCCTTTTGTTAAACCGCCCGGCACCCGCTCTTGATCTGACGCCTTTCCGAACCTCCCGCCGTTGGCGGAGAGGCCGAATTATTTTCAAAACACTGGCAATCAGCTTTGTGCTGTACGGCCAGACTTACGGCGGTTTTATCACCGCAAAGCAATACGGTGACCACGCACCAAAACACCCGCTTTACGGTCTGTATCAGGTCGAAACCTTCGCATTGAATGGCGACACCCTGGCACCAATGCTGACAGACACGACGCGCTGGCGGCAGGTAATGGTTGGAGGGTATAAAAGCTATCCGACTCTGACGATTCGGTATATGAATGATTCCCTGCGAAACTATGCCTTTGAGCTGGATACCGCCAAATTACAAGCCGTCTTATATGCCCGTTCCGACACGGCTCACAAATACCGGCTAACCTACCAGCAACCGGACACAAACTCCCTCATTCTGGAAGGGTCCAACCAAATCGATTCTATTTGTATTCGGCTGAAAAAACAGGACATCCGGCAGTTTCTGTTGGTAAACCGGG
This sequence comes from Larkinella fluvii, assembly GCF_051857545.1. Classification (NCBI taxonomy): domain Bacteria; kingdom Pseudomonadati; phylum Bacteroidota; class Cytophagia; order Cytophagales; family Spirosomataceae; genus Larkinella; species Larkinella fluvii. The sequence continues at coordinate 404,473 of NZ_JBPZHB010000009.1, forward strand.
GCTTTCACTGGATCAACGAATACCCCATGAACCGGTAATTTTGTCGGTTTTTGCGTTAAAAACTATACCGCCATTTCTCCTACAAAAATAGTTGCATTACTGAAGGATTTTATTGAACTTACTACCGGATTCTAACTGAGACCCTTATGAACCGGCTCTTCCTTATTTTCTCGCTTTTGTCTGCCAACACCACATTCAGTCAGGCACAAGCTGTCCGGGAAGCTGAAGGCAAACTTGAATCCGGACAACAAGCCCCTGATCTGGTTTTGTCCGATAAACAGAACAAACCGGTTCATCTGCTTTCTTACAAAGGCAATGTGGTTTTGGTTGATTTCTGGGCAAGCTGGTGCGATCATTGCCGTCAGGAACACGTTCGACTGAAAGAAATTTATGATCAATACAAAGATCGGGGACTTCAGATCGTCAGTATTTCCATCGATAAAAATCCGAAAGCCTGGCGAAAAGCCCTTCAAAAAGCGGAATTGCCCTGGATGCAACTCACCGATCGGGTAGGCTCCCGAAACATCATTGGCCCTCAATATGGCACAAATTCCATTCCCATCAATCTGCTGATCGATAAGAATGGATATGTGCTTCGGAAAGGACTGCACGGCACCGAACTGGATCGGCAACTCGCGCTGGTCTTTAATATGCCGTAATGTACCTGCAAACCGCCTGTGGGCACTCAGGAATGGGCGGCTACGATTTCCTTTAAAAAGGCCAGAAATGGTGCAGAGAATTCCTTGCGTTTCAGCGCAAATTCAACGGTGGTTTTCAGAAAATCCAGTTTGTTGCCAATGTCGTGGCGTTTGCCCTCGATGCGGTGCGAATAGATGTTTTCGCGTTTGAGCAATAACAACATCGCATCCGTCAACTGGATTTCGTTGTTTTTCCCTTTGGCGGTTTGCTCGATGGCGGCAAAAATGTCGGGCGTCAGGATGTACCGGCCCGCGATTGCCAGATTCGACGGAGCGGCTTTGATCGACGGTTTTTCGATCAGCGTATTCAGCTCCATGATGCTGTCGCTCAGGGCGGTTCCGCCCACAATTCCGTAGCGGTTTACCTTATCGGCCGGCACTTCTTCCACGGCAATGACCGTTCCCCGGTACTGGTCATACGTATCGATCAACTGCTGGGTCACCGGAATCACCGAATCCATGATCGTATCACCCAGCAACACCGCAAACGGCTCGTTGCCAACGTGATGCCGGGCGTAATAAATGGCGTCACCCAAGCCGTTCAACTCTTTTTGCCGGACAAAATGAATATCCGCCATGTCCGACAACCGGCGCATCTCCAGCAACAACGCTTCATCTTCTTTCTCCTCCAGCCGGGTTTCCAACTCGTAATTCCGGTCGAAATGGTCTTCGATGGAGCGTTTGCCTTTTCCGGTAATGATCAGAATATCTTCAATGCCCGAATCGACGGCTTCCTGCACGACATACTGAATCGTGGGCGTGTCGATAATCGGCAGCATTTCTTTCGGTTGTGCTTTGGTGGCCGGCAAAAATCGGGTTCCCAATCCGGCAGCAGGAATTACGGCTTTCTTGATCATAATTTTGAATGAGTGAATGAGTGAATGAGTGAATAAAAAATGGCCGCAGCTATTCACTCATTCTATCATTCGAAATTAAACTACATAAGGTTTGATGACGCGGGCGTTGAGGTGTTTCATCTCGACAAACAGGCGGTTGAGCATGTCGTCGTCCTTGTAAATACCGACAATGGCCCCACCCGAACCGGCAAATGAAGCCGAGGCTCCGATCCGCCGAGCGGCCGAAATCATTTCCAGATTACTATCGCTGATGGTATAGATGCGTCGGCGCAGGTCGAAATTTTCATTCACCAGGGCGTGCAACTGGCTGGTTTCATTGTTCAGAATGGCCTCCCGGCCCTGACGGGCCACATCGGCGATGTCCTGCAACGTTTTGACCACCAGTTCCTCGCCCTTATCCCAGCGCGACCGCACATCGTTGTGAATCCGGCCCGACTGCTTGCCGAGCGACGTTTTATACGCAATGTACAGTTTGGGCAACAACCGCGGTTCGATGGGTTCGTAGTCACCGTGACCGGTTTTTTCCAGCAGTTCCCGGTCGAAGTTCATATAGACGCAACCTTCGTAACACTGAATAACGCGGTCCTGAAGTCCGGCGGTAATGCCCAGTTCTTCCGATTCGGTTTTCAATACCAGCGTTGGCAAATGCGGCAGCGGGATTTCGACCTGATAGAACTTCATCAACGCCCGAAACGTCGCCACAATGATGGCACTGGAGCCCGAAAGCCCCACCTGACGCGGAATCGAGGTGCTGTAGCGGATGGTGAAGTTTTTGTTGGGAAGCCGAAGACCGTGCTGATCGCAGTATTCACAAAACCGCTTGAGAGCCGCTTTGATGAGCGGCACCCCGCCATGGTAGCCCAGCGAGGCAACGGCGTCACGCAGGTGGTAAATACTCCGAAACGAGTTGGTGTCCTGTTCCTGGGGCTCGATGTTCAGTTCCGGTGACTCATAGAGCGACACTGACGCGCCGAAGTTTCGTACGGAAATCGAGATCGTTTTGCCAAAAAAACCGTCGGATGGGTTGCCTAACAGCCCGGCGCGGGCATAGGCGCGAGTTTCAATAATCAAGAGTTTTCTTAATTGGTAACGTATGGCGGCAAGTTAGGGGATAAATGACTAATGAACAATGAAAACTGAGAGATCGGCCCCGGGATTCTGCGTATACGCGGTCTTGTCAGGGACTTTGATCGCTAACTACGCAGCCGATGTCAGGGTCTTTGACCGCCGACAGGGCTCCATCCAGGCAAACACTTACTTGACCGTAAACGCCAGCAGTTTCCCTTCCGTCACTTCCTGTCGCTGCTTAAAAACCTGTTTCCCGCCCCCTTGCAGGGCGAACTCCCGAAGACGGATTTTGCCGTCCAGCACCGCCAGGCTCACCCGGTTTCCTGTCCCCTCCGAACGGATCGTGCAGGTTCCCCAGGCCGACCCGTTCGACCAGAAATAGGTCCCGGGTTTGGCGGTAAAGGTCATCGTTTCGGTCACGCCGGAATACAGAAAACCGCTCCAGGCCAGAACCGCATTCCAACTGGTCATCGACCGGGCGTAGTGGTGACCGCATTCCGGCTCGTTAAACGGATTGCGTTTGCGGCCATCGAACCGGTCGCGGATGCTTTTAAGGCATTTCAATGCGTTGTCCGTTTGCCCTTCGTACAGCATTCCCACGGCGGCTGTGTACTCAAACCCGGTCATGGATTCGGCAAAATACGGAAAGGGTACTTTCAGCCGACCTTTGGGCCAACTGGCCATCAGCAGCCCCGATTCATCACCCAGAACGTACGACCGCATGTTGTTGAAATGGTCGGAAAAGTTGTCCAGGTAATTGTATTTCATGATGCTTTGCAACGACTTCTGAATATGTTCCGGTTTGGCCAGGTAGCCCAGCCCCAGCATATGCGCCATCATCTGCCCCACCAACTGATCGACCAGACAGCCTTTTCCCAACTGGTAATCCGGAACCGGGACGTCCGGGTTCCCCTCCCAATTCAGAAAGGCAAACGTTTTCGGGTCGGTGATTTTGTGTTCGTAATACTCGCCGTTGAACAGATTCTGGTCCATCCAGACACTGCCTTTCCGGTACAAATCCGCACATTTTTGGGCCAGCGCCGGGTCTTTCATGGCCGTTGCCATTTCGGAAGTGGCTTTCAAAGCACCCAGATACCAGAAACCCATCTGCGGATTGGGACCATAATAATCCACATCCATTGTATTGTGCTGCCGACCTTCCATCACCCCGTCCTGGTTGCCATCCCAACCGCCCTGAATCCAGGCGTAACTCATCACCTTTTTGACCTGCTCCCAGTTTTTCCGTAAAAATTCAGGGTTTCCCGACAGTTGCCAGTCGCGGTAAAACTTCAGAATGGTCCCCATTTGACCGTCGGCGGCCACGTTTTTCCAATCCTGGGCTTTCGACAGCGGCAACATCACCCGGAAACTCATTTTACCTTCCGGATTGGTCGCGTAATTAAATTCAATATCCCGCATCGACTGCGACAGGTCGGCGAACAGAAAAGCCGTCGCCTGCTCGTAATTCCAGACGTGTGTACACGAACCAAAACAGGAACCGAATTCATCAAAAACCCCTTCCCAGCCCATCATGTGCCCACTCGGTATCCGGAACACGGTTTGGGAACGCAGCGTAGCCAGATTGAACAGGGCCGCTTCCTTGATCACATCGGGGTACGAACTGGACAAAAAAGCCTCTACAAACTGAAGCGTTTTCTGTTCCAGAACCGGCAGACGGGGCAACGTTTTCGTCATCACCTCCCAGGCATCGGCATACTGCGTCGAATAATAATTGCCGATGGCATCCTGCCCCGCCTTTGACGAAAACGACGACCAGGCCTGTCGGTTCGGAAAATTCCAGGTAATGAAGAACGTGTAGGTCTGGGTTTGGCCCGGCGCAATGGTTTTCTGCACCGCCAGCGACGCCAGCGGATCGTCGTCCACCAGCTTCGCCTTTTCCGTCAATTGTCCGTCCGCGCTGAAATCATCCCAAAAATCGAGCATGGCATTTTCCCAGTCGTTCGAACGCGACGAGGTGCGGTAGCTCACCCCCGCGGGGCTGTTGGTCGTCAGCGCGATGGTTCCCCAAGCGGGGTCCTGCCGACTGACGCTGTCTGAAAACAGGTAGATCCCCTGAAAACCCGCACCGGTTTTATAAACATTGGTATTCTTCTTTGCGCCGGTTGGCACCACATCACCTTTCCAGTCTTTGTGAGATTGACTGCCGTCTTTTCCGACAAAATTGCGCATCGAACCACAAACCGACACCGTTAGTGGCTCTTTGCTGGTGTTGGTCACTTCATAGGCCAGCACGGCAATGGGAATGCCACTCGCGTCGGCATTGCCGGGAACAAACGGATTGAACCCTTTGACCGTCACCTTCACCGGCATTTTGGCGTCCGACAAATGAACCTGCCCAAAGGGGTAAGCCGCGTCGAACGACGCTTCCGAAAACCGGGGAAAACCGTGCTGATTGACCGGTCGGCCTTCGTAGTGCAGGTATTCGGCCGGATCGAGGGGCCCGATCAGGGCTTTGGTCAACGGTTTTCCGCCCGCGGGCAACACGTTGATGGCAAAAAAAGGCGCATTGTTTCCCACCGTAACGGTACTGAAGCCCTTGGCGGGTTTGTTCATAATTTCCCAGTCGCGCAACTCACCCCGACCACCCAGCGAAACGGTTCCGGTGCCAATGCCGCCCAGGGGCAGCGCAAGGTTGTAGAGGTGATTTTGGTCGTAGTGTTTTAATACCGGCCAGGGCGCGGGTTGCCACTGGGCAAAAACCGTCCGGGTGCCAAGCAGCAGCAGAACGAAAATACGGAAAAAAGTCATCGGGTCAGGGGTTAATCCCGTAAAGGTACGAAAGCGGATGCGAACCGGAATGGCATGTCTTTTGATATAATCTAACCCGTCAGCTTAGTCCATTGGTTATTCAACGTTCACTTAACGGTTTTCTTTTCCCATGAAATCCATCTACCCGATTGGCGTTTCAGTATTTCTGTACAGTTTAATCGCTGGCTATTACGCCTACTCGGCAATTCACAACTCCTCCAAATCCCCTGACAAAGTTCGCCGGCGTTTGCTGGCAGCGCTGGCTTTTGGATTTGGAGCGATTTTGCTGGGCTGGATGTCCTATGAATTTTTTCGATAGCGTACCCACCTTCATCACATTCTGATTTTTCCGTGCCCACCCCTATGAATGAAGATACCTTATTTACCGTATTACAAGCCTTACCCACAGCCATCGATACCCCTCTTGTTATATTTGACAATCCAGAACAGGCCCAGATTTGGATCCAACTCAATGGTCTTGAGAAAGATAACCTATGGGTTATTACCAATGACGAGCGTCAGTACTGGGTGGTTTCGGACGATGTAGGGAAACAACTGATCAACCTCGGATTCCAGCGAATCAAAGTGAAACGCCCACCAGCTCCTCCACGATCTTCAGAAGCTCCCGGGGATGAAACGGTTTAGACAGGTAGGCATCGGCCGGAAACAGGGAGGTAATATTTTGGTTTAGGATCGCCAGATCAATCGAAACCGCCACAACGGCCGTGGTCGAAGCGGGGAGTTTCCGGACTTCCCGGATCACGTCACTCCCATCGCCGGACGGCAAATGCATGTCGGCAACCACCACATCCAGTTTGTGCTGGTGCATAATTTGAGTAGCCTGCTGAATGTCGCCGGCCTGAAAAGTAGCATATCCCGCCCGTTGCAGGGCATCTACCATGAGTTTTCGTTGAGAAGATTGGTCTTCAACTACCAATACCGACTTCTTCATTCGACAAAGATGGGAATACGAACACGTTCTATAAACCGTATTTGGGCAACGATTACCTACGTTCCTTTTATCAGGCAAATACCAGACCAATGTTCAAGAAAGTTTGTTTGCGGTATTAGGCCTGAAAACCGCCCGGTCCTCCAAATCTGTGCCAATCAAACCGGGTTTTCAGTAGGGAAATGACGCATATTCCTTTTGTCCACAAACCCATCCGGAAAATGCTATGCGCGCTTTTTTAGTCGTTTTATTTTTTGTTGCATCCAGTCTGGGAAATCTGTTGTCGGTTATATTCTCGGATGACCCTTTCTTACCCGCTTCTCTTCGTCCGTCCAGTAGTCTGGCAACCGTCCCCACCCTTGCAAAAAAGCGGATCGTGTTCATTGCGGGTGCCTGTAGCCACGGTGCCGGCGAACACGAACACAAAGCCGGGTGCCTGCTGCTGGCCCAACGACTCAATGCAACGATGCCCACCATCGACGCCGTCGTTTATGCAGACGGCTGGCCCTCCGATTCGTCGGCGTTTACCAACGCGGCTGCGATTGTCATTTACGGCGACGGTGGAGAGGGGCACCTGATCAACCAACACCTGGAATCGGTGAATACCCTGATGAAAAAAGGCGTTGGACTGGCCTGCATTCACTACGCCGTGGAAGTGCCCAAAGGCCCTGCTGGCACCTATTTTCTGGATTGGCTCGGGGGCTATTTCGAAACGTTCTGGTCGGTGAACCCGGTTTGGACCGCCAGCTACAAAAGTCTGCCCAACCACGCCATTACGACGGGCGTAAAACCGTTTACGATCAACGATGAGTGGTATTACCACATGCGGTTTCGCCCGAATCTGGACGGCGTAACGCCCCTGCTCACGACGGTGCCACCCGCTTCGACGCTGGAACGGAAAGACGGGCCACACGAGAACAATCCGGCGGTACGGGCCGAAGCGGGCCAACCCCAACACACCGCCTGGTGCCGCGAACGACCCAACGGCGGGCGGGGTTTTGGAATCACGGGGGGACATTACCACCGGGTCTGGGCCGATGATAATTTTCGTAAACTGGTGCTAAACGCCATTGCCTGGGTCGCTAAGGTGGACGTACCTGCCGGGGGCGTTTCCTCCGCAACGCCTTCCAAAGAAGAAATGGGGCTCAATCAATGTCCGCATTGAAACGATCCGTTTACGGCTAAACACCTTCAACCAATGGCTTCGGCTTGCTACGCGGGGTGTTTTAAACGGATTTCTTCCTGCTGGTATTCGTTGTACATTTCTGAATCTGTGTTTCTAAACCTTTACTCTGTTGATTCCATGAAAGTTTCTCTTTTCTTTACACTCATCGGTTGTGCCCTCCTGGCGGGGTTCATAGCGCGGTATCCCCAGAAGGCCGTCCGGCTTTTCGATGGCAAGACGTTTCGGGGCTGGGAAGGCGACACGCTTAAAACCTGGCGCATTCGGGACGGTGCCCTGGTGGGTGGTTCGCTCACCGAAACCGTGCCGCACAACGATTTTTTATGCACCACGCGCCCGTACGCCAACTTCATCCTGCGGGTAAAATTCAAACTGCTCGGAACAGACGGTTTCATCAACACCGGCGTGCAGTTCCGCAGCAAACGGCTCACTAAACCCGCCTACGAAATGACGGGCTATCAGGCCGATCTGGGTAAAGGCTACTGGGCCAGTTTGTACGACGAATCGCGCCGAAACAAAACGCTGATTGCGCCGGATTCGATGCTGATTAAGAAAATCCTGAAACCCAATGACTGGAACGACTACGAAATCCGGGCCGAAAACCGCCGGATCCGGCTGTACCTGAACGGAAAACAAACGGTAGACTATACGGAACCGGACCAAACCATTCCGCAGGAAGGGCTGATCGGTTTACAAATCCACGGCGGTGGCAAAGCGGAGGTGCATTATAAAGACTTGTTTCTGGAAGAATTACGCTGAGCTAAGTGGAAAAGGTGTCCGAAAAACCACACAAGTTGTGCGGTTTTTCGGACACCTTTTCATCCTAAGGATTGGCATCAGAATCGCGGAACCCTTCGCCGGTGGCTTCCGGGTCGGTTGTAAATCCGGCAAATCGTACGGCATCATATTCGTAGGCTGTGAAATATACCGGCTTTTCAGTTTGCAACAGGTGATAGATCCGGTCAAACTGGCTAAAGGGTAGCTGAACTTCAGTATACGCAACCCCTATGTTCAGGTAGTCGGCAGGGACGGATGCCGGAAAACGCACGCTTACGGTGTGAGCAGAAAGAGCGCCATCCGCTTTCAGTTCGACCCGAATCGAGAGGGTGTAATTTAAGGACGACGAAGTGAATACATCAACTTTGTAGGTTTCCACTTCACGGTTCCAGATCATTGGCATGGCTATATGGTTTTAGGATTCCCGCCAAGGTATCGGAAAACCTAAAACCAGTAGCCATACAATTGAGTATTCGGTCGTTACGCCAGCAACAACTTAGCCTACGACAGTTTTATCGTGTGCTGAAACGGCGTAAAACCGGTCAGATAAACCGTGGGAGCATCCATCGGCGGCAGAGCGCCCCGCAGCACCACGCCCTTGTGCAAGGCCTTGCCCGGCCCAAACGTAATCGTATCACTCTGAACCGTATACGAACCCGAATCGGCCGACAAAAGATGCGCATTCGGTCGGGTTGGGTGCTTGGTAACACCAGACAAGGTGCCACCCGCCCGAAAGATCAGTTCCACAGAAACCGGGATGTTTTCGGTTCCGGCAATTTGAATTTCCGCTTCCATCCCATTGCCGGTTTCCCGAATCGTCACTTTCGCTTCATAGTGCTGAACTTCGGTTTTCTGGCGGCTGGCCTGCGGCATTTTCACCCAATCGCCAGCCGGATCAATATTTTCCCTGGCAATCGGTTGATAATACGGGCCGTCCAACGACTGGCTCAACACCCAGCTATCGCCCTGCTTCTCAATTTTTTCCGATTGAAACTGCCCTTTCCCAAAAAACGAAGCCGATACCCGAAGGCCCTGCAAAATGGCTTCCCCTTTCGAAAAGGTCAGAAAAACCGGGCTGGTTTTTAAAATGGTAGCATCCCAGTTCCCGCGACGAACCCGTACCAAACCCGAATGGGGAAAGGCTTTTGCGTAGTTGGTTGGCAAGGGTTTGCTGGCGGGAAGTTCGTTCCAGAAAGCCGGATCTTCCAGGTAATAATCCAGAAAATAAACACCTTTGAGTAAGACGGTTTTCTCAATTTGCCGACACAGAGCTGCCAGCTCGCCGTTTTTGTCCCGCAACGCCATAAACCGGGCCGGATAATAATAGCCTTCCAACGTGCCGACCAGTGCTTTGTCCTGCCGACCCGACGCGTCGGAAACCACTTCGCCGTTCGGGTGAATGTAATAGAGGGTCATCGCCAGATTTTTCCGCACGTAATCCAGCAGTTCCGGTTTGTTCATTCCCTTCGCTATCGTGATCAGCAAGCGGTCGGTCAGGGGCGAATAAATCAGGGTGCTACGTTCGTTATACTGCCCGTCTTCATCCATGTCGATGTGTTCGGCCAGCCATTGCTCGATGCGGTTTACGTAGCGGGCATCGGGCCAGAGTGCGTTCAGTTTGGTCAGAGCCGCCGACACCACCCAGCGATGATTCGGCGTGTGAATCCCCCCCACCGTCAGTGCTTCACCCGCTTTTTGCAGGAAAGCTTTCAAGTTGGGTAAAACCGTTTCCAGCCCCGGCGTGCCGGACCGGTTCAACAAACTGTACGCCGTGGTGAGCCGTTTGACAATGAAACCGGTATCGGGGGTTGAATGAAAGTTGGTCGCGGGCAGGTCGATGGTCCCATCCGAATGCTGGATTTTCAGCAGATACTGTACTGCCTGACCGGTTTCGGCCAGGAGTTCTTTCGACCGGTAAAACGTCGATTCCGGGCAGGAAATGGCACAGGCATTCCGCCGGACAAAATCGGCAGTAGACTGCGGATTCGGGATATCCTCCCCATCTTTGACGCCCCCAAAAGCCGGATTGGCCGATTCTTTGATGCGATAGGCCCGGATTTGTCCGATTTGCTGGTCATTGGCTTTAATGACCTCGAGCAGCCACGACGGTTTGGTGTCGGGCGCAGCAGCATAGGAACGGGCCAATGTGGCCGTGGTCAGGGTAGGCAGACTACAAACCGAAGCCGTTCCTATGCGTACGAATGTTCGTCGATCCATCTATACTTTTTTAGGATCGGGGTGAATCCACGGTTTCCGGTACGGACGCGTCAGCAGACCCGTTGCTTCACGGTCGCCGACTACCTCTCTTTTCACTGGATCGTAGACAATGGGGCGACCGGTTTGCATGGAAATATTGGCCAGAATACAACTCGCGGTCGAAATGTGCCCTTCCTCAATATCGGCAACTGGACGTCCGCTTTTTTCGATGGCGGCCAGGAAGTCGATCATGTGTAGTCGGGTGGCCGGGGCGGCATTCAGCTCGATGCGTTCTTCGGTCAGATCTTCGGGATATTTCTCTTTTTCGTAGATAACGTCTTTGTGGATTTTCTGTCCGCCTTTCTCCTGTGGTATAAAATCGTACTGCATGGTGCTGGCCCACAACGTTCCTTTTTCGCCGTATAGCGTAAATGACCACGGATAATCGGGGTTGGTGGCCGTCCCCCAGCTCCGCTGCGACCAGACGCAGTTCAGTTCGGGATATTCAAAAACCGCTGCCTGCGTGTCGGGAATATTAGATTTTCCTTCTTTCTGCACATAAATACCGCCTTGCGAACTGATGCGGGTTGGCCAGCCGAGTTTAAGCATCCATCGAACGGTATCGAACATGTGGATGCACATATCGCCCATGATGCCGTTGCCGTATTCTTTGAAGGTCCGCCACCACCGGATGTGGGGCAACCCGTCGTAGGGGCGCAGGGGAGCCGGTCCCGTCCACATTTCGTAATCCAGAAAATCAGGAACCGCCGTAACCGGTGGATTGCCGTTGGCCCGCATGTGCAGATGGCAAGTCATTTCAACATGCGAGATTTTACCAAGCAGACCTGCATCGACAATGTTCTTCTTGGCTTCGATCAGGTGCGGAGTGCTTTTGCGTTGCGTTCCGACCTGTACCACTTTTTTGTATTTCCGGGCGGCTGCCACCATCGCTTCGCCTTCCATGACATCGACGCTGATCGGTTTTTGCACGTAGACGTGTGCACCGGCTTTCACGGCATCGATCATTTGTAGCGAGTGCCAATGATCCGGTGTTCCGACCAGAACAATATCCAGTTCGTTTTCAGCCAGTAATTTCCGGTAATCACCATATAGTTTGGGCGTTTTGCCGGATTTTTGCCGCTGGCTAACCAGTTTTCCTGCGGCTGCCAGTTGGTTTTTGTCGACATCGCAAAGTGCAACTACTTCAACGGGAGCCACCTGTATCAACCGGAACAGGTCACTTTTACCGTACCAGCCGGTTCCGATCAGGGCAACACGCCAGGTTTTTCCCTGATGGAGTACATCCATCCCATAGGCACCCAGCGTAGAAAGAGCGAGCGACGCCGTGGCGCCCTGTAGAAAACGACGTCGATTGATGTTAAAAAGATCCATTTACTTGAAGGTTTCGGACGGTTATCGCCGGGGTTGTTAGATTCGGTGAATATGTACTTTTTACACAAAGTTTAAAACTTTGGAAAGCTACTAAATTATATGAGAAAAAGTAATTTTTGATTGGGTGGCATCCGGATGGGTAAACTCGCCCTTACCTGACGCTTATTGGATTGCAAACGAAATCTAATTCGAATTCAGCCCATGAAAACCGCCTTCCTTGCTATCTTGCTGCTGATCTCCACCTCAGCAATGGCTCAAACCGACCACATTGGAACGCAGGCTTCCCTGCCCAATCACCCGCGGATTCTGCTGCTGAAAGGCGAAGAAGAGCCGATCAAACAAACCATCGGTTCCGACAAAACCTGGGAGAAAATGCACAACGTCATCCTGGCCGAATGCGACGCGCTGCTGAATGAAGCCCCCATCGAACGGATCCAGATCGGTCGGCGTTTACTCGGTAAATCGCGGGAAGGGCTCCGTCGGATTTTTTATCTGTCTTACGCCTGGCGGATGACTCAGCAGGAAAATTACCTGCGACGGGCGGAGAAAGAACTGCTCGCCATTTCGGCTTTCAGCGACTGGAACCCGTCGCACTTTCTGGATGTCGGTGAAATGACGATGGCGGTGTCCATTGGTTACGATTGGCTGTACTACGGTTTACCTGAACAATCCCGCGCCCGCATCAAAGACGCGATCTTAAAAAAGGGCATTGAACCGTCCTTGAATCCCAAATACAATAGCTGGCTCAAATCGAGCAACAACTGGAACCAGGTTTGCAACGCCGGCATGGTCTACGGCGCGCTTGCTATTTTTGAAGAACAGCCGGAACTGGCGAAAAGCATCGTCAACCGGGCCGTCGATGCGGTGGTGTTGCCCATGGCCGACTACATTCCGGATGGAGCCTATCCCGAAGGCTACAGCTACTGGGGCTACGGAACGAGCTTTAACGTTATGCTGATCAGCGCATTGGAAAAAGCATTCGGCAAAGATTTCGGGTTGGTCGCTCAACCCGGTTTTCTAAAGACGGCGGCTTATCTGCAAAACATGACGGGACCATCCGGCGATGCCTATAATTATTCTGATTCGGGGCTGGGCGGAGGACTGGAACCGGCGATGTTCTGGTTTGCCAACCGCCTGAAAGACCCTTCGCTGCTCTGGGTTGAACGAACGAATCTAATGAACGGCGACCCGAAAAAGCTGGTCAGAGACCGTTTGCTTCCTGCCACCATGCTCTGGAGTGGCGGTATCAAGATTTCTTCGATGGCCGAACCCAAAGAGCTGATGTGGAGCGGAAACGGAAAAAACCCGGTGGCCATGATGCGCACGTCGTGGAGCGACCCCGCAGCGATCTATGTCGGTGTCAAAGGTGGCAGCCCCTCCAACAGCCACGCCCACATGGATGTCGGCTCATTCATCATGGAAGCCGACGGGGTGCGCTGGGCCATGGATTTCGGGATGCAGGATTACGAATCGCTGGAATCGAAAGGCGTGGATTTGTGGAACCGGGCCCAGGACTCGCAACGCTGGCAGGTGTTCCGCTACAATAACTTCGTACACAATACGCTGACGGTCAACAACGAGCTGCAACGCGTTTTTGAGAAAGCGCCTATCACGTCGCTCTCCAAAACGCCCTTGTTCATGAACGCGGTGATGGATCTGAAAGACCTCTACAAAGGCGGTCTGACCAAAGCCACACGCGGGGTTGCGCTGGTCAACAAAGCCTACGTTGTGGTTCGGGATGAACTCGAAAGCCCGGCTGCCGAAACGACCGTTCGCTGGACGATGCTGACCCCGGCCGATGTCAAACTGCTTGGGAAGAACAAGGCCGAACTGACCAAAGAAGGAAAAAAACTGATTCTGGAGGTGCGCGAACCGGCAAAAGTGGTGCTAAAAACCTGGTCAACCGAGCCGACCCACGACTACGACGCGGCCAACCCCGGCACCATTCGGGTCGGTTTCGAAGTCCAGGTACCCGCCAGTTCAAAAACCGCCCTGACGGTTTTACTCCTCCCCGAAAAAGCCATCAAATCCGCTGGTTCAAAAGTACCGGCCCTGGAGAAGTGGCCGAAAGAATAGTTTGTGGTTTACGGTATTCGGTTTACGGTTTACGGTGGCTGACGCGTGCTTCATGCGTCAGCCACCGTAAACCGTAAACCGAATACCGTAAACTGTATACTGTAAACTAAATCGACGTATACGAATACGATTCGGCTTCTTCGTTTGGATCTTCGTCATCCAGCCACAGTTCTTCCGACTCCAGCGTGACGTCGATGTCTTCCATTCTGCGTTGCAGGGGCTCGAACTTTCCGCGTGGCAACCACTTGATCAGAACGCCCGCAAGACTCAGCGAGAACGCTGCGGCCGACAGCGCAATGGCCTTATTTTTTCCATACTGCTTCGTGGCAATACCGGCTAAACCCGCTACGAAGGGCAACAAATACCAGGGATCATTGAGCCGCCGGGCCACGGTATACGCCACACCGGTAGTGGCTCCCAGCACGGCAATGAACACGGGGGTATCGCGATCAGGGTTTGGTTTCCAGACTTTCAGGTTCAATAACAGATTCGGTGTGCCGACGACCGAGGCCGTAGTGAGCCAGCCCGCATAGAGACTGAACGGAATCCGCAAATACTTCTCCGGGCTTTTGACTTTGGTTTTGCCAATTTCGAGTTGGTGGTGGAGGGCCAATGCCACCGGCAAACTGGCTTTTGTAACCAGATCGGAGCCAATCATGCTTTCCATGCGCGGGTCGGAAAATAACCGCCCAAAAACCGCATTCAACACATAGCTGATGGCCAGCCAGGGAGCCGCATTCCGATACCGGCGATTGTGTAGCTGGGAAGGAAAAGCCTGATGAATAGCATAAGCTGTCGTTCCGGCGTAGATGGTCGACCAGACGACGCCAAACGTCCAGCCATCGGGAATGATCGGGTTGGCATCGAAAACCTGACGGTATTCGGGCAGAACCGCATCGGGTTCCTCGTCGTCTTTTCTTTTGGTTGCCGACGTTACCGGTCGATTGGCGGTTGCCGTGTAGAGGATACTGCCAACCACCAAAACGGCGGTTCCCAGCCGCCACAAAAATGAGTTGTTTTTCATACGATCTGACTGTTAGACGGTAGCACAGCCCATCCCTGACGCTCAAGTGTCAGGGATAGGTCTCTTGTTTGCTAACAATCAGAAACGGGAGATGTTGGAAAGTTTTTGGCTTATTTGATCACCACCTTCACATCGATCTGCTTCAGGCGCGGTTTGCCGATGGCGGTGGAGTCGCCCGGTCTGATGCCGGTTCCGAGGCCAATGGCATCGATTCGAATGTAGTTGATGCCCGATTTGATCAGTTGGTTCTTGATGTTCAACACCCGCGTAACGGACAGGGCTTTGTTGCCCATCGGCGGCACGGCGTCGTTGGCATACCCCACCAACCGGATTTGCACAACCGGGTTGTTTTTCAATAAGGTCGACAATTCGCCAACGGTTGCCATTCCGGCGGGTTTTAGCTGATCGGTTCCCGGTTCGAAATCCAGGGCGGGGACCCTAAAACTCCGCCCCGCAGGTGCTTGTGGATTGGTCAGGTAAGCTGCCATGGCGGTCATGATCGGGCTGGTGACCGTTCCGGAACCGGGCAGGGTCGTCGAATCGGTTCGGGCGGTAAGGGCCGGACGGACTTTGGCGGAGTCGACCGGGGCGATGGCGGCTGAATCAACAAATTCGGTGGAGGTTGCTTCTTCCTCGTTGGCCGATGAATACGACTGAGTATTGTTCCAGATGTAATACGCGGCACCGGCCAAAGCCAGCAATGCCAAGGCTCCGACACCCCATTTCACGAGCGAGCCATTGCCTTCTTCCTCAGGTTCGGGCGTAAACCGCTGACGCTCCTGAACGGGAGAACGTTCGGCCAGACCGGTTCGTTTGGCGGGTGTTACGCCCACTGCCAGCAGTTGCTGGATATTCAACCCTTCGGCAATCCGGTCGAGCAGCCGTTCGGGCGTCAGCTCAATCAGATGATCGCGCTGATCGGCGAGCAGGGCAGCCAGACTATCAGCGTCCAGCTTTTTTTCCACCACCAGTTTATTCAGTGTTCCCAAGACCAGGGGCGTCACCAGCCCCAGCAGGGTGATAGCCGCCGAATTTTTGATGTTGGCATAGCCGGAAATGGCCAACCCAATGGCACTTTTCATCGCGGGCAGCAGGTGGCTGATGCTGTTGCTACCCTGTTCGGCCAGCCGGTTAATTTGCTCGGGATCGCGGAGGAGTTCGGGAAAGGTGGCGACGAGATTGGCGTCGAACTTTCCTTTTTGAATGGCATTATATAATTGATTAACCCCGATTTCGGTCGTTGTCCGTTTCATCAGACCCGCTACTACGGTATGAATCAGCCCTTCCAGGGCGACCCGGGTTTTTTCCGGATTCTCATCAACGTAATAGGCCGCCCGGGAAACAACCGAATCAGTCAGGTTTTCTTTCAGTTCGACTAATAAATTCATAAAGACGATATTGCATGGGAACTAACACATCAACACAAAGACCACATCCGCATACACGAGGCTGACGAATACAATATGAAGGATAAAGTTAGACAAAAAAAAGGAGCCAGAAGCGGGAAGTGAAAATCCGGGCTGCATTTTAGACAAAAAAAAGAAGTGAGAGGATCGAAGTAAGAGAAAAGAGGTAATAAATAGGAGAAAAGAAATTTGAAGGCAGAAACCGCCAAACCCCTTATCCCTCTTTTCTTTTACAGCACCCTCCCACCCGTTCAGGCACCCTGAAACTGCCGCAGAAACCGGACGTCGTTTTCAGTGTACAGCCGCAGGTCGTTCACTCCGTAGCGAAGCTGCGTAATACGCTCGACACCCATCCCGAACGCATACCCGGTATATTCTTCCGGATCGATTCCACAATTGATCAGAACGTTTGGATCGACCATTCCGGAACCGGCGATTTCGACCCAGCCGCTGTGTTTGCAAATGTTGCAGCCTTTTCCGTGGCAGATCTGGCACGAAATATCGATTTCGGCACTGGGTTCGGTGAATGGAAAATAGGAAGGCCGAAACCGAATCTTTACGTCTTTGGCAAACATCTCCTTCACAAAATGGTAGAGTGTATCTTTCAGATCCTTGAACCCGACGTTCTTATCGACGTATAAACCTTCGACCTGGTGAAACATGCAATGCGCCCGCGCCGAAATGGCTTCGTTGCGATACACGCGCCCCGGCATGATGGCACGGATGGGCTGGAAGGTTGTATTGTATTTCTGGTGTTCCATCAACCGGATCTGCACGTTCGACGTATGCGTTCGCAACAACAGGTCGGCGGGGGCGCCACTGCTCTTTTTTTCCACGAAAAACGTATCCTGCATGTCGCGGGCCGGGTGGTTATCCGGAAAGTTCAGAGCACCGAAGTTATACCAGTCGGTTTCGATTTCGGGGCCATCCGCCACACTGAAACCGATCCGGCCAAAAATGCGGATGATTTGCTGACGAACGATCATGAGCGGGTGCTGGGTACCATACTGATTCGGAACCACAGGGAGGCTCAGGTCGGCGGGGGCGGTTACGTCGTCTGGCTGGCTGTTTTCCAGCGATGTGCTAAACTCTTTAAACCGCTGCTGGGCAAAATCTTTCAGCGAATTTAATTCCTGACCAACGGCCCGACGGTCTTCCTGGGGCACCTGCTTCAGTTTCTCAAACAGATCCGTTACAACGCCTTTCCGCCCGATATACCGAAGACGAAATTGTTCCAACTGATCCTTGGATTGAATTTGAACGAGTTCAATCTCCTGATAAATTTCTTTGACTTTATCCAGCATGCGCTTTGTATTCTATCCGGGTTGTGGCAAAGATAACCATTTTCCGGGCACCGTTAAAAATAGATCTTGACCGTTCATCACATGTCGCGGTACGGTTGTTGGGCGGTATATTGACAACAGGCGGATGAGGTACATCATTGAAAATACCGCACAATCAGAGATAACCTGTTCAAAATCAGTACAAATCTTTTGTTACACAATCTTACTCGATCCACTATGGAATCCATCCTGAAGGAAAATCTTTTCGACCAAGTGTCCACAAAATTCCCCAAAAGTGTGGAAAAAAAGTCCACCCCCTCAGTCGCCCAAAAACTTCTCATTCCTTTTTACGATCGTAAACGAACAATCTCACTTGAAGAAATTGTCCGTCTGGAGGGTTCCGGCAACTACACGAATTTCTTCCTGAAAGATGGTACCCGCATGTTGGTATCGCGGACCTTAAAAGAATACGAAGACCTGTTGGATGGCGAAGCGTTTGTACGGGTTCATAAATCCTGTATCGTAAACCTCTGCTATGTTCGCCGTTTCTACGTCAAAAAAGAAGGCGAACTGGAATTGAACGACGGACAGCAGGTAAAAATTTCCCGGCGCCGGGCTCAGAACTTCATGGACCGAATTCGCAATTTTTCACCGAGTATTGTACGGTAATTCAGACCGCTAAATTCCCGCAGGTTATGTGTAGTATACGCAAACCGTCACTACGTAGAAATACGTAATCGGTCAAGGGGATATACGGAATGTAACCGCCCATTTTACAAGATAAAGGCTTGACATTTAACCACTTACCTACTCAGGCGAGTCGCTAAATGTCAAGCCTTCCTTTTTAGTGAACGGCAATTTGAGCTAGTTTTGTCATGTCAGTAACAACAAAAAACATAAACAAAACTCTAATCGTCAATCGCTATGGAATCGCTCGCATATCCCTCCTCTACGACACTGCAACCGTTGTTTCCCCGGATGTATCAGCGTAACGCTACCCGCATTGCGCTGCCTTACCTGAATCGCAACATCATGATCTCGGTGGATGACATTGTTAGTCTGCACGGAGAAGGTAATTATACGTTCATCACGACGCGCGACAAAAAGCGGTATCTGGTTTCAAAGACTCTGAAAGCATTCGAACATATGCTCGATCAGTCGATGTTTCTGCGGATTCACAAATCGACCATCATCAACCTGGCCTATGTTCAGTTCAGCGTTTTTGCCACCGAACGCATCGTTCGGTTGACCGACGGCCAGGAAGTAGCCATCTCCCGGCGCCGGATGAAGGAAATCAGCCAGCGGTTGAATGGTTTCATGCAATCGTTATTCAACTGATTGCTTTCCATACAGATAATACTATTACGGTTTATTTTGGGTTAGTTGAGCAGAACAGCCGTTGTCGGCTCCTTCGGGACGGGACAACGGCATGTTTTTTTGCCCCCAAAATGATCACCGATTCAGATGAGCAGAACGCCCCCCAGTCAATAAAAAAGCGCAGCGGTTCTTCTAAAAAAACCACTACGCCGTAAAATAATCTGATAGAACTGAATTTAGAAAAGCCGCATCGCCAGGGTTACCTGCCACGATTTCAGTCGCTGGCTGAATTGAGCCGAATTGGCATCCCCCCCCAGATTCACGGAGGCCACATCGGACAGGCTTCCTTCCCGCCGGACGTCGATCCCAAACCGTCCCAGATCCAGGCCAAGCCCAAGCTGATAACCGTACGTCGCTTTGGCCAGCGCATTGTTCAGACTGCCCGACGTATAATCCTCCAGGGCGTCACGCAATTTCTGATCATCGCTGATGCGGAACGATACGATCGGACCCGCCACGACCCGGATCGGACCACCTTTTAAACCCAGTAAAATCGGCACATCAAAATTGGTCGTTTGGATCGAAACCGTCTCCGTGGTCGGCTGGCCGTTGATGTCACGCACAATGTCGAATGAGCCGCCTTTTGACGACACCAGCAGTTCGGGCTGGATGTAAATGTTTTTTCCAAACCGGGTATAGATTCCGTAAGCCCAGCCGGTTTTGCTGTTGAAACTTTCTTTCAAATTATCGCGAATGACCTGACCGCTGACATTCACCTGGGGGGTGCCGTTGGCATTCAGGCGCGTGGTCACAAAGTCGCCCATGGTGAACTGGGACAGGTTTACCCCGCCCTTGATACCAATACTGAATTGGGCAAAAGTCAGGGAAGGCAGGATCATAACCAGTCCCAAAAACAGGATTTTTTTCATTTGGAGAGATGTTTGAGTGAATAACGAGAACGATGGCAAATGTGCTATGCCGAACCAGTTTTTTTTAGTATATTGTTACTGAACGAGCGCATCGCGTTCTTTGCAGAAGCGAATTTTAAACAGGACACGTAACAGGCCTTTTCCCCCTATTCTGTCACAGCACCCTGCTTAGAAGTGCAATTGTAACCAAAGGTTTAATGGCAAAAACAAAAACAACTTTTTTCTGTCAGAATTGTGGCACCCAGGCTCCCAAATGGCTGGGCCGTTGTCCGGCTTGTGGCGAGTGGAACACCTTTGTGGAAGAGGTGATTACGAAGGAAGAACCCGTGGCCGGCAACTGGCGACCTTCCACCGCAACCAAAACAGCCGCCAAACCGAAAGCCATCCACGCGATCAACTACGAAGAACAGGAACGGACGTTGACGCCCGATGACGAGCTAAACCGGGTGCTCGGGGGCGGTATTGTTCCGGGATCGCTGGTGCTGATTGGTGGCGAACCAGGCATCGGCAAATCGACCCTGCTTTTACAGATTGCGCTCGGTTTGAACGACACGCGGGTCTTATACGTATCGGGGGAAGAAAGCGAACAGCAGATCAAAATGCGCGCCGAGCGACTGCCGGTTCCGGTCAGCGACTGCTACATCATGACCGAAACCTCGACGCAGAATATTTTCCGAACCGTCGAACACTTTGAGCCTGAAGTGCTCATTATCGACTCCATTCAGACCATGCACTCGTCGTTGGTCGAATCAGGAGCGGGCAGCGTTTCACAGGTCCGCGAATGCACCGCCGAATTCATGAAGTACGCCAAGGAAAGCGGCACGCCGGTATTCCTGGTGGGTCACATCACCAAAGACGGTTCATTGGCCGGCCCCAAAGTGCTGGAACACATGGTGGATACGGTTTTAACCTTCGAAGGCGACCGTCATACGACCTACCGCCTTCTGCGGACGACCAAAAACCGCTTTGGCAGTACTTCCGAACTGGGCATCTACGAAATGCAGGGAACGGGTCTGCGGCAGGTTACCAATCCCTCCGAAATTCTGATTTCGCAACGCGACGAAGCCCTCAGCGGCATTGCCATCGGTTCGATGGTGGAAGGCAACCGCCCGTTACTGATTGAAATTCAGGCCCTGGTAAGCATCGCCAACTACGGAACACCCCAACGGAGCAGCACCGGTTTCGACAACAAACGTTTGCAGATGCTGCTGGCGGTTCTCGAAAAACGGGGCGGTTTTCGGCTGGGTCAGCAGGACGTTTTTCTGAATGTGGCTGGCGGACTCAAAGTGGAAGATCCGGCGATTGATCTATCGGTTTGTGCCGCCATTGTTTCGAGTTACGAGGATATTTCCATCCCGTCGTCGGTGGCATTTGCGGCCGAAGTGGGTCTGGGGGGCGAAGTGCGCGCCGTTCACCGCGTCGAATCCCGGATTTCGGAAGCCGAAAAACTGGGTTTTAAGCAGATCTTCATTTCGAAATACAACATAAAGGGGCTGGATTTTGACAGTTACAAAATCAAAATCAAACCCGTCAGCAAACTGGATGAAGTTTTTCAGGGCGTTTTGATGTAGACTGCATGAATGAGCCACTTCCCTCCGATCTCTCCGACAAACTCCGCCAGCTTGCTGAAAAATACGCGGCCATGGGGCAGGATGTTGCTTCGCATCTGGAAGGCTTGCTACAGGCCGATTACCTGACGTATTGGGATTACATTCATCTGGAAACGCTGTTGTCGCTTCAAAATCCGCGAACGGCGTATCCCGACGAACTGATTTTCATTTCCTATCACCAAAGTACGGAACTGTATTTCAAGCTTATTCTGCACGAAATCAGCCAGATTGCCCAACATCCTGCCCTGACCGCCCGGTTTTTCACCGAACGTATGCAGCGCATCAACCGGTATTTCGACATTCTGGAGCGTTCGTATTCGGTGATGGTCGACGGGATGGAAAAGGAACAATTTCTAAAATTCCGGATGGCGCTGCTGCCTTCGAGCGGTTTTCAGTCGGTGCAGTTTCGGGAAATTGAAATCGTTTCCACGGATTTTGTCAACCTGCTTTCCGGTGATTTTCCGACCGATTTCGTCCCCACTCCGACGCTGGAAAGCCTCTATCCTTATCTGTACTGGAAACAGGGCGCTACCGAACTGGCCACTCAACAAAAAACCCTGACACTCCGGCAGTTTGAAAGCCACTATTCCGACCGGCTGATCCGACTTGCAACTGAATACCGTCGCTGCAATCTGTGGCAGCGGTTTCTGACGGTACAAAATCAGAACGAACCCACGGACGAACTGATTCACCAACTGCGCGAATACGATCACCGGCTCAATGTACGCTGGAAATCCATGCATTTGCGTTCGGCGATGCGGTATTTGCACCAGAATCCCGACGATATTAAAGCCACCGGCGGTACGAACTGGCAAAAGTACCTCCCTCCCCGGGAGCAGAAACGCCTGTTTTATCCCCAACTGTGGAGTGAAGCCGAACGGCAGGAATGGGGGAAAATGAGTAAAATAGATGGTTGAATGGTTTGATGGTTGAATGATTAAAGATGGTTTGATGGTTAAATGGTTAAATGGTTAAAAATGGTTGAATGGTTTGCCAAAAATTCTAACCATCCAACCATCTCCAACCATTTAACCATCTCCAACCATTTAACCATCTTTAACCATTTAACCATCTTTAACCATCCAACCGCCGTTTTTTTTTACTTTTGCTCCGATCTACTAAATCCGTATCGAATGAACCGCATAAAACATTGTCTGCTGGTGGCCGGCTTTCTGGCTCTCAGTACCCTCACCTCGTTTGCTCAACGCAATCCTGAAGACAAAGCCGGCTGGAAGCTTGGCTCCCAGTCGTATTCCTTCCGGCTGTTCACCTTTGCCGAAGCCCTTCGCAAGATCGATAGCTGCGGACTGAAATACGTGGAGGCTTTTCCGGGCCAGACCATTGGGGGCGGCATCGAAGGCAAAATGGATTACAAAATGGATGCGGCTACGCGTCAGGCCGTTAAAAAACTGGTGAAAGACAAAGGATTAACCATTGTTGCCTTTGGTGTAGTCAATGCACCGACGGAGGCCGATTGGAAGGCATTGTTCGAATTTGCCAAAGACATGGGTGTTCTGAACATCAATACCGAACCCAAAGTGGAGCAGATGCCGTACATTGGGCGGCTGGCCGATGAGTACAAAATTAATGTGGCCCTCCACAACCACCCCAAACCGTCGCATTACTGGCATCCCGACTCGGTTCTGGCAGTGATTGGCACGAGCAAATACGTGGGTTCCTGCGCCGACATCGGCCACTGGGTGCGTTCGGGTCTGGATCCCGTAGATTGTCTGAAAAAATTGCAGGGCCACATTCTGGGCATGCACTTCAAAGACGTGAAGAAAGACACACCCGATGGCAAATACCACGATGTGATCTGGGGAACCGGCGATTGCAAGGTGGATGCCGTGATTACGGAACTCAAACGCCAAAAGTTCAAAGGCCCGATCTCCGTCGAATATGAATACCACTGGGAAAACAACGGCCCCGAAATTGCCGAAAGCGTCAAATACTTCCGAAGTACTTACAGCAAATCGAAATAAACCAAAAAGAGCCCCCATCCTGTGATTGGGGCTCTTTTTTGGTGTGGAAATGCCGGATTATCAGCGCAGAGAAACAGAGCGCTCAGGTTGAACCGGTGTTTTGGTTTGGAGGTTAACTTCTTTCACAATTTTAGAAGTCCCGTCCGTTACGACCACTTTATATTTTCCGTCTTCCAGTTGGCTCAGGTCAAACCGGGTGCGGGTGGTCGTTTCGTTCTTGTCCAGTTGCTGGGTAGCCAGAATCGCACCGCTGCCATCCAGCAGTTGTACGTTCAGTGAAGATCCTTTTTCTTTGGCAACCATTACGTTGACCTTGGCATTTTGAGCGGAGGGGTACAAGCCCACCTGATAAGTGCCGGCCACTTTTTCGTTGTCAGAGTTTGCAAAAGTTACGGTTGATGCGCTTACGGCCAGCGCGACGAGTACGGAAGAAATGAACGTTTTCATGGTGTGTTTACAATTGTTCTTAGTTGTTGTTTATGTCTGTTTGACGATTCAAATATAGCGGCTCCCAGTCGTATGGAGCGACAGATAGTACGCCAGCGGTTGCTGCACCCCGACGAACGGTTTGTTTTCTGGATGAACGATCGAACGGTAAGTGATAAAAAATATGGGTAACACTCAGATTATCAACAAGTTATATATAGACTTAATTTTGAATTATGCCTGTTTGCAAGAATAAAGTAGGGTAATTCAGCGGGTTGTTTCAAAATTTTCTTGACCCAAAAATCGATAGTGCAGAATTTGTTATAACCGAATACGTCGAATGATTGCGTTAGAATCACTTCATCAAATTCCAGCGGTATTTCAGCCTTTTCAATCGGTAATTGCCGCCGAAAGCACCCGCCACGGCGGCATCAGCCCATTTCCCTTTTCCTCCCTCAATGTCGGTTTGAATACTACCGACTTGCCCGAACACGTGGAGGAAAACCGCCGTCGCTTTTTTTCCAGTCTCGGCATTAGTCCGGAGCAGGTAGCCTCTTCGCACCAGGTTCATGGCGACCGGATTCTGACTGTTCAGCAAGCGGGGCGGTTTGAGGGTTACGATGCATTAATAACCAACCAGCCTCATCATTTTCTGACGGTTACGGTGGCCGACTGTACGCCCATCTTGATTTACGATGCCGGACAGCAAGCCGTGGCAGCTATCCACGCCGGGTGGCGCGGCACGGTGGCCCGAATTGTTGAGAAAACCGTTCAGGCCATGAACGACCAGTTTGGCTCTCAGCCCGCTGCGTGTTTCGCCTACGTTGGCACGTGCATCGACCAGGATTCATTTGAGGTTGGCGATGAGGTAGCCGAACAATTTGACGAAGCCCACAAAGTATTTGACAGTGAACGTCAGAAATACCTGATCGACTTAAAAGCTGCCAATGTGGCTCAACTGATCAACGCGGGCATTCCGGCCAGCCAGGTTGGCGTTTCTCCCTATTCGACGGTCACCCACAACCGGGATTTCTTTTCCTACCGGATTGAAAAGGGCAATACGGGGCGCATGGTGGCGGTGATTGGTTTCCGTCCGGCAGAATAACCGCTGGTTCCGGCGAAGTTTGTAAAACAAACCGACTCAGCCTGAGTTCTATTGCCTACAAACTAAACGCTTTGAAAGCCATGGGACTATTGATGACCATTCTGGTTGGAGCCATTGCCGGCTGGCTGGCCGATCTTCTTTTTAAACGCTTCTCGTTTTCCTTATTCACCGAGATTCTGTTAGGCATTGCCGGTGCCTTCGTGGGTGGCTGGATTTTCGGCAACACCTTTGCAACGGGAGCCGGTGGTGTTCTCGACCGGGTTTTGACCGCTTTCGTGGGTGCTGTGATCATCCTGGGCATCGCAGCCCTCATCAAGGGTTCCCGCAAAACCACCTAACCTGCTCCCTTCACTTCGATGTTCGATATTCAACATTCGATATTCAATCGCCATCAATCACAAACTCCACCTCCTTAAAAGCAAAACTCCGAAGCTTTTCACCCACCTGAATGGCCAGCCGACCGGTTTCTTCGACGCCGACGATGATCCCCCGGAAATGTTCGCCATCGGCTTTAAAGATGCTTTCTTCCTGATAGCGGAATAATCGCTGGAGGTAATTCGTTTTCAATACATCGCGTTGACCGGCCCGTAAGGCCAGATAACGGCGCTCGATCGACTCCAGTAAAGCCGGAAACAGTTCCGGCAGAACGAAATCCAGGTCGTTTGGTGTTTCATTGCTAAGGGAGGTCGCAGTTGGCGTTTGAAAGCGGGTTTGGTTGATGTTTAATCCAATTCCAACTACCGACCACGCAATTGTATAGCCATACAGCGTATTTTCAATTAATATTCCACCAATTTTACGCTGTAGAACGTAGAGATCGTTGGGCCACTTGATTTTCAGTCGGTCACCCACGTAAGTGCTCAGCCAGTCGCTGATTCCCAGTGAAACGGCTATGTTTAGCCAGAACTGCTCTGAAGCTTGCAGAAAGGTGGGCTGTAGAAGAACCGAAAAGGTCAGGTTGTGATTGGGCTGCGCTTCCCACTGATTACCGCGCTGCCCTCGCCCGGCGGTTTGGTTACCGGTTATGACGACGGTTCCATCCAGAGCGGTTTCGGACGTGATTAATTCGGCTGCAACATCGTTCGTAGACTGACAAGTTGGCAGATAATTAATTTTTTGTCCAATAAAAAGCGTTTTGGGTCGAAACTTGTACAAATTTTTAATACATTTAGTTGGATGAATACCGAAATTATGGTACAAATTCTAGTTTATAGTAAACGTACCCGCTGGTTTCGGTCTTTGCAATTTAAACCAGTAGCATGAGAATAAATAAACCGAAGGACTTATCATCCGAAGAATTGTGCAAACTCGTCGTGAAGGGAATGCAGGAAAAGAAGGCTGTTGACATTGTTGTCATGGATCTTCGCGACGTTAAAAATGCCATTTCTGACTACTTCGTCATCTGCTCCGGAACATCCGATACGCAGATCGACGCCATCGCTGATTCCGTTGAAGAAGAAGTATTCAAAGCCAGTAAAATCAATCCCTGGCATGAGGAAGGCAAAATGAATCGGGAATGGATTCTGCTCGATTACGTAGATGTTGTCGTTCATGTTTTCAAAAAAGAACGCCGGGTGTTCTATGACCTCGAGCAACTCTGGGGTGACGCTGAAATCCATCTCGTGGAAGAAACCTTTGCCTGATCGATACGGCCTGACCCGGTAACAGGTAACAGAACGAGTGTTTATCCGCTCATACGACCATCTACCCCGGCTACTCCCCGTTTATCGAATCCCAAACCCAGTAGAAACAATCCATTACCAAATGGTGTTTCCTTTTTTGTGTATTTAGCCGTAATTCTGTTGCAAAAATGCCTGATAATAATAGAAATCCACTTTCACCCAGAACTCCCCGTCGGCCAAACTTCCAGGGCTGGATTGTAGCGATCCTGATTGCAGCGATCCTAGGGATAACCTTTTTCAACCGCAGCAGTGCCGTCCGGGAGACGACCATCCGCGGATTTGAAAAGATGGTTAAGAATAAGGAAGTTGACAAGGTAGTCATTGTGAACAATGAGGTTGTAGAAATTACCCTGACCCAACAGGCACTGCAACAAAAATACCGGACGCAATTTCAGGACAAATCGTATTTTAACTCCGAATCCGGCCCCCATTTCAGTTTCCGGGTATCGTCAGCCGAGTCGTTCAAAAAAGACCTGGACCGTATTCAGGAAGGTATTCCCGATAACGAGAAGATCGACTATAAAATCGAACAGCGAAGCGACTGGAGCGGTTTTCTGCAAACCTGGGGCTTCTTCATCGTCATGATCCTGGCCATGTATTTTCTGCTGGGCCGGATGTCGGGCGGGGCCGGGCCGGGCGGTCAGATTTTCAACATCGGAAAATCAAAAGCCGCTTTGTTCGACGCTGAAAACCGGGTGAAGATCACGTTTAACGACGTGGCGGGTCTGGACGAAGCCAAAGAAGAAATCAAGGAGATTGTCGATTACCTGAAAAACCCTACCAAGTTTACCAAACTCGGTGCCAAAATTCCGAAAGGTGCGTTGCTGGTTGGCCCTCCGGGTACAGGTAAAACCCTGCTGGCGAAAGCCGTAGCGGGTGAAGCCGGCGTTCCTTTCTTCTCGCTGTCGGGTTCCGACTTTGTCGAAATGTTTGTCGGTGTCGGGGCGGCCCGGGTTCGTGACTTGTTTAAACAAGCCAAAGAAAAGGCTCCCTGTATCATTTTCATTGACGAAATTGACGCCGTTGGCCGCTCACGCGGACGGGGTTCGATGCCTGGTGCGAACGACGAGCGCGAAAATACGCTGAACTCCCTGCTGGTTGAGATGGACGGTTTTGCGACCGACTCCGGGATCATTATCCTGGCCGCTACCAACCGCCCCGATGTACTGGATTCGGCACTGCTGCGTCCCGGCCGGTTCGACCGCCAGATCAGCATCGACAAACCGGACATTGTTGGCCGGGAAGCGATTTTCAAAGTCCACTTGAAGCCCATTAAACTGGATACCGACGTCGATCCACGGGAACTGGCGGCCCAAACGCCGGGTTTTGCAGGGGCTGATATTGCCAACGTCTGTAACGAAGCCGCGCTGATTGCCGCCCGCCGGAACAAAGAATCGGTCGATATGCAGGATTTCCAGTACGCCATGGATCGCGTTATTGGCGGTTTGGAGAAGAAAAACAAACTGATTGCACCGGAAGAGAAAGAGATTGTTGCCTACCATGAAGCGGGTCACGCCGTTACGGGCTGGTTTCTGGAACACGCCGATCCGCTGGTGAAAGTCACGATTGTACCCCGTGGCGTTGCAGCATTGGGTTACGCGCAGTATCTGCCCCGCGAACAGTATCTATACCGCACGGAACAGCTCATCGACGAGATGTGTATGACACTCGGTGGACGGGCTGCGGAAGATAACGTATTTGGTAAAATTTCGACCGGGGCCCTGAGTGACCTCGAACGGATTACGAAGCTGGCCTACAGCATGGTGACCATGTACGGAATGAATGACAAAATTGGTAATGTTTCGTTTTACGATTCGAAACAGAGCGAATACCAGTTCAACAAACCGTATTCAGAAGCAACGGCCGAAGCCATCGACGATGAAGTACGCAAGATCATCGATCAGGCTTACGTTCGGACCAAGGCCTTGCTGGCTGAAAACCGGGCCGGTCTGGAAGCCGTAGCGAAAGAGCTGCTGGAGAAAGAGATTCTGTTCCAGAAAGACCTCGTCCGGATTCTGGGCAAACGTCCTTTCCAGAAAGAAACAACCTACCAGGCTTACAAGAACAACAGCGAAGTAGTGGAAGAGGAGATTGGTACCGACAGCAAACCGGAACAGACCAAACCGCTGCCGACGCCGGATCTGCCAGCCTTGTCGTAAGAGCCACAACAGAATAACTTAGCATATGCAAAAAGCCGACTTGGGTCGGCTTTTTGCATATCTGATAGTCAGAAGAGAAGGTATCAATTTCCTTCAACTCCTTATTTGAACTTGTACCCCGTCACGTCGAAGGAGTGGTTGGCAGGGCCGAAAAAGATAAGTTTCAAGGTACTGGTGGCCGGTTTTCCGTTCACTTTCTCCGAATAATATTCTTTTTTGGACTGAACCAGCAATTCGTTGGGTGCCAGCGACGACGAGAAATTGATGCTGTGAGCATCCGGAAGTTTGGCTTCCAGCGCCAGCTCGTTGAACAAATACAGCGGATACGAATTGAAAGGTACTTCGGCTACCCAAAGCCACTCGGTGTCGGAACGGCCCAGACTGGCCTTGTATTCGGCCGCGGTCAGGCCGTACTGGCTTCCTTCCCGGCCCGTCGGATGATACCGCTTCTGAAAACGATTCCGGCAGGCAGCGGCCCGATTGGGGGCATAATAAGCCCCGCCAACGTTGTAACGCATGATAATTTTGCCTTCATACTTGTCGGCTACGTAAACCCGGTAGCTGCCATCGGGCTGGCCCGTAACGAACGTATAGCCACCTACCACCCCCGGAAAACTCAGATTCGCCAGCTTCCGGTCGAAGCCGAACTGGCCGGTTTTGGAATTTAACAAAACCTGATACCGCACCACGGAACCATTGTAATCGGTTTGTTCATACACCAGCACCCGATCAAAAACCAACTTCTCGACCACCGCCGGTGGGTTATTTGTTACTGCTACCATCGCCAGGGGCGACTGAGCCTCTACCGGTTGACCTCCCTCCTTTCCTACGCCCATAAATCCGACCAAACCGACCAAGGCAATAAACCGTTTTTTCATATCATCTCTGCAAACTGTGGGTTAATCGACGGTTTCGTCGTTGAGAATGCAATATCCGAGTTTCGGAGGTAAAGAAGCAATGTGTTACCTTTGTATTCCTGAAAAAATATTCATGCCATCGATTGAACACCTACCGCTCCCACCGGACCGAGCCGTTTACTTTGCTTCCGACTTCCATTTAGGAATGCCTACGCCCACCCTTAGCCGCGAACGGGAACGCCGGGTTATCCGCTGGCTCGACCTGGTCAGCAACGATGCCGAAGCCATTTTTCTGGTCGGCGACGTCTTTGATTTCTGGTTTGAATACAAACACGTGATTCCGAAAGGCTTCACCCGCCTTCAGGGAAAACTGGCCGAATTGTCGGACGCTGGTATCAAGCTAAAGCTCTTTTCTGGAAATCATGATATGTGGATGGCGGACTATTTTACCGAAGAGATGGGGATTCCGGTTTACCGGGTACCGAAATCGTACCAGATTGGTGATCAACTCTTCCTGGTGGGTCACGGTGACGGCTTGGGGCCCGGCGATTTTAAGTACAAACAGCTCAAAAAAATATTTGAGAATGGGCTGGCTCGGTGGTTTTTCCGCTGGCTGCATCCCGATATCGGTGTCCTTTTCGGCAATGGCTGGTCACGCAAGCGCAAAGCCGCCGAGCAGCATAAAACCGATGTGTTCAGGGGAAATGAACAGGAATGGCTCTGGCAGTATTGCAAAGAAATGGAGACCCGCCAACACCACGATTACTACATTTTCGGCCATCGGCACCTGTCGCTGGATCTGAAAGTGACCGAAAACAGCCGGTATATCAATCTCGGAGAATGGATCAATCTCAACACCTACGCCCGGTTTGATGGACAAACCACGAAGCTGTTGACGTTCGAAGGGAAGTAGTTTTCGGTGAGCCTTCGTTACGGTGGTTAACGCATCGCATATGATCAATATCGAATATTGAACAACGAATATCGAATGTTGAAGGCGTCAGCCACAGGAACGACAGCCCGCCGAAAACTGTATACCGAAAACCGTAAACCCTAGTTATTCTTCAAAATATCCTGCCGGGACAAGCCTTCCGGTGGGGTGGCATTGAGTTCCTGCCGGAAGTCCTTTTTCTTCAAATCGCCGTTTTTAACCGATTTGATAAAGCTCGCCCAGGCAAACGGATTCAGGAACGGGATCGTGGTCAGTTGCGACCGTCCCGTTATCGATTCCCGGCCAAACCACTGCTGGTTCAGATAATACCGGTAATTCCCGGCAGCACTCATGGGCGTCAAAGCCGCCAATCGCTGCATGGATTCGGCGCTAAGATTGCGGGCCATGTTTTCCCGTTCTTTTTCATCCGGCAATTTCAGGTTGACAAAAGCCTGCTTGAAGAGTTCTTCCGTTGGATACGGATAGACTTTTACCTCGGTCAGCATCTGCACATCTTCCTGCATCGCCACCACCGCCGAATACGACTGCTCCGTTAACCGACGCGGAATGATGTGGTATTGTTTCTTAAAACCGAGGTAACTAAACACAATGCTGTCGCCCGGCAAAACCGGGATGGCAAAATACCCGATGCTGTTGGACAATACGCCCCGACCCGCGCGCGGGATGGAAATGTAAGCTTCCGGCAACGGCTCAGACGTCTTTCCGGCCGTAATAATCCCGGTAAACATGATTAGTTTTTCCTGCCCCTGCGCCCGCGCGGTGTGGCTGGTGGTCAGCATCAATCCCGACGCCAGGGTCAGAATAGCAATAAGTTGTATGAATGAAGTCTTCATGTCTTGATCGTAAAACGCCGGTCTCAACGGCGCATGGTCCAGGTTTAGAGTTCCATGACAGGACATTGGCGGTGCCAAACCGCGTCAGTGTCACGCAAACAGTTTCAAAAAAGTAATAATAAACGGTGCCGCCAGCAGCAAACCGTCGAACCGGTCTAAAAAACCGCCATGACCCGGAATCGTCGAACCGGAGTCCTTAATGGCAATGCTGCGCTTGAACAACGACTCGACCAGATCTCCGTAGGTTCCCGTTACGACAATGATGGCGCCCACACAGTACCACTCCCACGGCCGCAGATCATCGACAAAAATAGTCAGAAAAAAGGCGATAACCGCAGCCGCCAGAGCGCCACCAACCGCTCCTTCCCACGATTTTTTGGGCGATACGCGTTCAAATAATTTCCGTCGTCCAAATTTGGTTCCGGCAAAATACGCCCCAATATCGCTCGCCCACAACAGCACAAGGCAGCCCAGCATCAAACCCGGATGGTAGGTGCCGCCCCGCAACGCCAGCACATTCAGCAGCGCGAACGGAACGGCGACATAAATCAGTCCCAGAAAGGTAAACCCGATATTGGTAAACGGTTTTAAATCCCGTTTTTTATAGAGCTTAATCAAAAAAATCATGGATGCCGCCGGACAGATCAGAAAATAAGTATCGTAGTCAACAATCTGTTTTTCAATCAGATACGTCAATATACAAATCAAACACCCTACCGCCGTACCGTAATACGTCAGCGGCTGATTGCCATCCAGACCCAATAATTTATAAAACTCTAATTGCGTCAACGCACTGATGGCACAGAACAACAACGCAAACGTCCAGTCACTATACCAAATTCCAAATAAGATGATGATGACGCCGACAGCCGCAGCAATAACGCGCTGTTGCAGATTCGTCATCCGATTTAAACGTTCTTTCATGTAGAAAGTTAACTACAAATCAGGGTGGTTTATCCGGCGAAAATAACAAAATATGAACACCTCGTTCCTACCCTGGTTTCTCTTTCCGTCTATTTTTAACTTTATTTACAGTTCTCAATCATTAGAGTTGAATTTGCCAGCGTTCTACTCACCGACCCCCGCCCTGTATGCCTCTCGTTCTGCTATGCCTGTTTTTTCAATTGACAGGAAACACCCTGCAACCTGAAAACGACCTTCGTTCATTGCATTGGGGCATGAGCCGAAAAGAAGTTCAGGCAATTGAACAGACGGTTCCGTTTCGGATTACGGACACGACGCTTCACTATCGGCAGCGTTGGTTTTATAACTTCCCGGCTTCGGTGAAATTCGCCTTTGTCAACGATCAACTCGCTGGAGCCCTGTACATTTTCACTGATCGTCATGTCCGCGCCCAACAGCATTGGGATGAGTATCAAACCCTGGTCAAAACCCTGTCGGATCGCTACGGCCCTCCTTCCGGCGACTACTGGTCGTGGAACTATCCCCTGTATAAAAACCGTCCCGAACGCTACGGCGACGCCGTCCTGCTAAGTCATCTAAGCCGTTCGAGCATCTGGGAAACGGCCCGCACCGTGGTGACCCTCGAAATGTCCGGCAAACCCAAAGAGGGCATCTACACCGTGATTTCGTACGCAAAAAAAAATGACGACAAAAAATAAATGACCAACCACGAACAGGTTTGCGCCGGTCCGGATAATTGGTCATTCGCTTTTCAATATTCCAAATCGGCCGAAATCAGGTAAATCTTGGCCATGGCCGCATCCTCGGTTTGCACATACACTTCGCAGTTTCCCAGGAGATAATTGCTATCTTTTTTATTGACAACAACGGCATTGATTTCGTGTTCGGCTAACAACACTTTTGCCAGTTCGGCGCGGTAGGTGGTAGGTGTCACCAGTACTTTCTCCCACTGATCAGACATAAGGTTGAGACGACGATTGATTCGTTTTTCGAAAAAAGGCTAAAAAACCTATGGTTAAAAGTAGTGAAATTAACGCGCCGGTCAAAGGAACCGAATTCGTATTTTCAATATCGACCGAAATCATCTGCCGGTGATACAACCACACCATCAATACCGTAAACCCGTTGTTGATCGCGTGTGCCAGGATGGGAACCCAGATATTCCCCGACCACACGTACACATACCCAAACAACGCACCCAGCAAGGTGCGCGGCACAAAACCGTAAAACTGGACGTGAATGGCACTGAAAATGAGCGCCGATACCCAGATCGCAACGTGTATGTTGCCCGTCCACTGGGCCAGTTTTCGCTGGACCATACCCCGAAACAACACCTCTTCACCAATACCGGGGATGATGCCAATCACCACCAGCGCAATCACCAGGTCGAGGGGGGAGCTAAAATCGGTCAGGAACGTCGTCAGGCCGGAAATCTGGTCTTCTTTCTGCTTCATCCACGCTTCCAGCCCGGCCAGACTGTCCGGAAAATCAAGGTTCTGATTCCACTCGATGATCAGCCCGTTAAACGGCATGAAGGTGATGGTTAGCAGGGCCACCAAACCCACCGATTGCACCGCTGTCAGTGGCCGGGCATTGAACTCCGCCCACGATTTACGCTCGATCCAGCGAAGGTACAGAATGCAGGGAAGCAGAAACGAACACAGGTGGCTCACAGCCTGAATCAGCATCAGCAAATGCCAGCTCCCCGGATAATCGGCGGGATTCGTTAAAATGCCGGTAATATCCGTAACGGACGTGTTGCCACTGGCCGATGCCCAGGCCGTGAGGAACACCCCGGCCAGTAAACCGCCCAGTGACATGCCCAGCAAAACAAATCCCAACAGAACCAACAGGCTACGAAACGGATGCAGGGGGGGATTGGACGAAGGAGTCAGGCGGAAGTCTTCCATAATTGCTGTAAATTTACGCCCAAACTAGTCAGGAATTCAAAACCGTACCGGTTTTTTATGGAATCGGCTCACACCGGTCAGGTTTTCAAAACCTGACCGGTTGGCGAACATCTTTCGAAAACGCATTGTTAGCGCTATATGGTTAAAATTGGCACAATCGAACTGGGAGACTTTCCCCTGCTGCTGGCTCCGATGGAGGATGTGAGCGATCCGCCGTTCCGGGCGGTTTGCAAGGCCAATGGGGCGGATTTGATGTATACGGAGTTCATTTCGTCGGAAGGACTCATTCGCGACGCGGCCAAAAGCGTCCGGAAACTGGATATTTTCGAATACGAACGCCCGATCGGAATTCAGTTATTTGGGTCGGATATCGAAACGATGCGGGCCTGTGCCGAAATTGCCAGCCGCGCCAACCCGGACCTGATCGACATCAATTACGGTTGTCCGGTCAAAAACGTAGCGTGTCGGGGTGCCGGGGCGGCTCTGCTGCAGGATATTCCGAAGATGGTGAAAATGACCGAAGCCGTCGTGAAAGCCACGCACTTGCCCGTCACGGTGAAAACCCGCCTGGGCTGGGACGACAACACCCGGAACATCATGGAAGTGGCGGAACGGCTACAGGATATTGGCATTCAAGCCCTTACGGTCCACGGCCGGACCCGGGTGCAAATGTACAAGGGTGAGGCCGACTGGACGCTGATTGGGCGGGTGAAAGAAAACCCCCGCATTACGATTCCGATTTTCGGCAACGGCGACATCGATAGCCCCGAAAAAGCCCTGGCGTATAAAAATCAGTACGGCGTCGATGGGATCATGATCGGCCGGGCCAGCATTGGCTACCCCTGGATCTTTAACGAAATCAAGCACTTCCTACAGACCGGCGAACACCTGGCGGCTCCGACACTCGCCGACCGGGTGGCCATTTGCAAGCAGCACCTCGACTTTTCGATTCGCTGGAAAGGAGAGAAAACCGGTATTTTCGAAATGCGCCGACACTATACCAACTATTTCAAGGGGCTGGAAAATTTCAAACCGTTCCGTCTGCGGCTCGTGCAGGCGGATACCTACGGGGAAATCGGCGGTATTCTGGACGAAATTACGGATGTGTATGAAGTCGAAACCGTCTGATGTTTTGCGGTTTTAACGAAAACCGGGCGCCTGGCCAAAAGCCAGCACCGGTTTCGTTTTGGGCTTTTCGTCGTTATCGTGCAGTTCCTGCAATTTTGAATACTTGATCACCGGGTAAACCGCCGACAACAGTGCCCACACAAAACCGGGGTAGCCGTCGAGTAGTCCGCCTTTGAAAAAATAGATTTTCAGAAACGTAAACAGGAAACGCAAGCCCTGGAGCGGGATGTTGGCCTTTTTGTGACGCAACGCCATTTCTTCGGCACTGAGCGTCGTATAGTGGTTCATTTTCAGCACATAATCGTGCAATGATCCATAGCTGTAGTGAATCAGGATTCCCGAGAGCTGTCCAATGGAGCCTTCCACCTGAACAGACTCATGAACAGGAACGGGCGTCATGCGACCGCGGTGCCGGTTGAACAGTCGCAACACCGGCTGGCGGTTTTGCCCGCTGTGCCGCAACACCCTTCCCAGGAAAATCAGGTTACGGGGCAACGTATACCCCGCATGGATCGGCCCGCCGACAAACAAGGCGGCAATTTCGTTGGCAAGCTGCTCCGTCACAATTTCATCCGCATCGAGCACCAGCACCCAGTCATTTTTGGCCTGATCGATCGCGTATTGCTTCTGTGGTCCAAAACCGTTGAACTTCCGGTAGGTAACCCGGCAATTAAAATCACTGGCGATGGTCAGGGTGGCGTCGGTGCTGCCCGAATCGACCACAATGACCTCATCAACCCACTCCACAACTGACTCCAGCGCCTGTTTCAAGGTTCTTTCGGCGTTCAGGGTAATGATGACAACAGAAAGGGGAGCTTTGACCGGGATTTTCATTGGGATAGCAGTGAAGAGGTTGGCTGATGATCCGTGGTTTGGCTGGCAATAACCGGTAGTCCCTGGCGATACCGAAGGCTCTCCCGACCGGGGGCGCCCCGCAGAATGAACCAGGCCAGATGCGCAAAATGCGTACTCCGAAAGGCCTTTCTGCCCACTTTCAGCGTATAAAAAAGCTGAAGCAGGAGTTGTTTCAGTACATTCTCGTTTTTACGGAAATAATAGAATAGAGAAATGTAGTATTCTTTTTCGATCAGCAGATTCCGGCGCGTACTGCCGCCCCCCAGGTGCCGAAACCGGACATCCGGAATCAGCATCGCCTTCCACTCCCGTTGCCGAAACCGCCGACACAAATCTTCCTCTTCGCAATACAGAAAAAACGCCGGATCAAAACCGCCTACCTGCCAGAACGCCGTGGCCCGAACAAAAAGCGCACTGCCTGTCACCACCGGAACGGGCACGGGTTTCTGGTATTTCTGTCGGCGAGGCAGATAATCCGCCGGATTAAACCAGCGCATCAAACCGTGGCCCAGCAAGTTTCCGCTCAGCGAAGGGTAATAATTGAACGATGGTTCATGTTCATCGGCCCGGTTGACGGCCTGCCCCGTACAGACTCCCACCGCTTTGTGGTCTTCCATGAACGCATACAAGCGGCTGCAAACATCGTCGAGCAGTTGGCAGTCATTGTTCAGAAAGAAATAATAAGTTGATGACGGATCGACCACCTGCAAACCCAGCAGTAGCCCGCCCGCAAAACCGAGGTTAACCCGGCTCCGGATCAGTTTCAAAAAAGGTTGTTGATTGAGGGAATACAATCGGTCAAAGTCGGTCTCCTGTGAGCCATTATCAACGACAACAATCTCGTAATCAGAAAGTTGTGTATATTTTTGAATGGAATTAACACAGTCCAGCGTGTAGCCGCTGGAGTTATAATTCAGAATAATAACCGACAGTTTCATACCCAATCCGGTGGCGATAGGATGGTAACTTCATGTTACCGGTTTTATAATTTTTTTAGAGACGGGGCACTACCGTTGAGGACAGGAATCGGTCAGGTAGCGTTGCATTCTACTACGCAAAATAGTTGAACAGCGTTGCGGCTGA
This sequence comes from Larkinella fluvii, assembly GCF_051857545.1. Lineage (NCBI taxonomy): Bacteria > Pseudomonadati > Bacteroidota > Cytophagia > Cytophagales > Spirosomataceae > Larkinella > Larkinella fluvii. The sequence continues at coordinate 441,903 of NZ_JBPZHB010000009.1, forward strand.
CCGGCAGTTGTATTTCCAACAACCTCAATCAATCCATAATGGTTTCTTTTCCAGCCATTTGCCTGCGCAACTTTTTATGCTCTGACAGAACCAAACGGCCTCGAACGGTGGTTTTTAAACCATGACGAAACCATTTACCGAAAGCCCATCTTCTGCCAGTGAACCCCTTCCCACTCCTCCAGCCAATCGCCTGCTCCTGGCCTGGCTGTTGCTCATTCTGGTTGCCCTGATCTGGGGAACGTCTTTTATTCTAATTAAACACAGTTTGGGCGTTTTCTCGCCAATGCAGGTCGGAACGGGGCGGATTTTTCTGGCTTTTCTCTTTTTTCTGCCCTATCTGATCATGCTGGGAAAAAAGTTTCCGCGTGATCGCTGGCTTCCGTTGCTGGGTTCGGGGATGCTTGGCTACCTGATTCCCGCCGTCCTCTTTGCCACTGCCGGGGCACACCTGAACAGTTCGCTGGCCGGCACACTAAACGCCCTCAGCCCGCTGTTTACGTTCCTGATCGGGGTCATTCTGTTTCGCGGACGGGCCAAACTCCTCCAGGTCGGCGGTATTCTGCTGGGGTTTGCCGGATCGGTATTTCTGGTGTTTTTTAGCGCTACGGGTTCTTTTTCCTTCAACGGTTATGCGTTTCTGATTGTCCTGGCCACGCTTTGTTACGGTTTCAACATCAACATTGTTTCCCGGTATCTGAGTGACCTGCCCGCCCTGCTGTCGACCGCATCGACCTTTGCCATGGTGGGTCCCATTGCCCTGCTCGGGCTGGCCACCACCGACTTTCCGACGCGGGTGGCGGCTCCGGGGTCAACGCCCGCCCTATTGATGCTGCTTACACTCGGCATGGTCGGTTCCGGTTTTGCCACCATCCTGTTTAATCGGATTATTCAGTTAACTTCCGGCGTTTTTGCTTCCACCGTAACCTACCTCATTCCGGTAGTAGCCGTACTTTGGGGGCTTTTCGACGGCGAACCGCTCCACTGGCCGCAGGTTGCCGGTATGGGAATTTGCCTGTTGGGTGTATATTTGATCAATAAAAAGTGAGCGTTAGCCCATTTCTTAATTCCTTCCATCTATGTTTCGTGCTTCCGTCAACGATCAGCCCCCGTTTGAAATCGATTTTACGGGTGATCTCCCGGTTTTGAATGGCCAACCCCTGACGTGGGATCTGGCCCGGCTGAACGACCGGATGTTTCACATTCTGTACCAGAATCGTTCGTATACGGCTGAAATTCTCGATCTGAACCCGACGGAAAAAACCGCTACGATAAAAATCAACCAGGCGATTCACCAGATCGCCCTGAAAGACCGTTTCGACCTGCTTCTGGAACAAATGGGCATGAGCACGGCCAGCCTGACCAAAATCAACGACATCAAAGCCCCCATGCCCGGCCTGATTCTGAGCCTCAGCGTTCAACCCGGCGACACGGTTCACAAAGGCGATACGGTGCTGATTCTGGAAGCCATGAAAATGGAAAACGTCATCAAGTCTCCTACCGACGGCACCATCAAAACCGTCCGGATCAGCCGGGGTCAAACCGTTGAGAAAAACCAGGTTCTGATCGAATTCAGTTAAGAGTGATGAGTGATGAGTTAAGAATTGGCTGACGCATTCTGTCACAGGAACCTTTTTAACTCATAACTCTTCACTCTTCACTCTTAACTTTTGCTATATTTGCCGCCAAACTTTCCTTCATGACTCAACTAAAATATAAACGCATTCTGCTCAAGCTTAGCGGAGAAGCTTTAAGCGGAGACAAAGGGTACGGCATCGACCCAACGGTTTTGGATGCTTACAGTCTGGAAATCAAGCAAGTAGTTGAAATGGGCGTTCAAGTTGCCATCGTCATCGGCGGAGGTAACATTTTCCGGGGAATCCAGGGCGAACGCAGCGGGATGGACCGGGTTCAGGGCGACTACATGGGCATGCTGGCTACCGTTATCAACGCCATGGCCATCCAGAGTTCGCTCGAACAACACGGCTTGTATACGCGCGTGATGTCGGCCATCAAGATGGAACAGGTTTGCGAACCGTATGTGCGTCGCCGAGCCGTCCGTCACCTCGAAAAAGGCCGCATCGTCATTTTTGGTGCCGGAACGGGCAATCCCTACTTCACCACCGACACCACCGCCAGCCTTCGGGCCATCGAAGTGGAAGCAGATGTGGTGCTGAAAGGAACCAAAGTGGATGGTGTCTACACCGCCGATCCGTTCAAGGACAAAACCGCCACCCGGTTTACGACCATTTCGTTTCAGGATGTTTACGAAAAGAAACTAAACGTAATGGACCTCACAGCCTTTACGTTATGCAAAGAAAATAACCTCCCCATCATCGTTTTCGACATGAACAAATCCGGCAACCTGATCCGGCTGGTCGAAGGAGATGACATCGGGACGTTGATTACCGGCTGAAACATTGCAGAACTTTATTACCAGGAATGATAAATAATAAACATCAAATGATAGATGTCAAATGCACACGGTTTATCATTTGATATTTATTATTTATCATTTGATATTTACGATTTAAGAAATGGAAGAGATTGAGCTATATCTCGAGGACGCCCGGGATACGATGGAAAAGGCGTTGAAACATTTGAATATCGAATTATCCAAAATTCGGGCGGGCAAAGCGTCTCCCTCGATGCTGGACGGACTTCAGGTGGAGTATTACGGCATGAATTCTCCCATTCACAACGTCGCTTCCGTCACCACCCCCGACGCCCGAACCATCGCCATCAAGCCTTTTGAAAAAAAGATGATTGGCGAAATCGAGAAAGCCATCCGAAACAGTAACCTGGGCCTATCACCGACCAACGACGGTGAAAACATCCGGCTGAACATTCCCGCCCTGACCGAAGAACGTCGCCGGGATCTGGTAAAAAAGGTTAAGGCCGAAATCGAAGTAGCCAAGGTTAACATCCGCAACATCCGGAAAGACACCAACGAAGGCATCCGCAAATTAACCAAGGAAGGCGTTTCGGAAGATGAGGTGAAGAAAGGTGAAGAGAAAGTTCAGAAACTCACCGACAGCCACATCGCCAAAATCGACGACATTTTTGCCGCCAAGGAAAAGGATATCATGGTGGTTTAGGTCCGCCGTGCGTGCGCTAACTCCAGCACGTCAACTGATTCATTCGTAACGCTAAAGGGGCCGTCGGCCCCTTTAGCGTTTTTAGGGGTGGTGTCTTCACCTTGCGGTTTTTGTGCTTTAAACCAATTTTAATCCCCCGTTCTTCCCTCCACTTTCCGCCCAAACCAGTCGAAAATCTGCATTTACATTTTTTTCTCAAGGAGTTAAAGCCATAACTAATTCAAAATAGTTACATAAAAGTTACTGTTCATTCAAATCGGTACATGAATAAATGGTTCTATTTTGAAAAATAAGCCTGACCCTGACAGCCGTTTTGCATTTCTATAGATCGTTCCCTGTCCGACTTACCTTCTTTTGGCTCAGCCTGCTGCCGACATCCGGTTGGCTGTGGGCGCAGCCTTTTCGCCTTCCTCAACCCGGCCTCATTACGGACCGGCAGGGATTACCGCAGGCCTTTGTGCCATCGATTGTTCAGGATCGTCAGGGCTTTATCTGGGCCGCCACCCGCGATGGACTCTGCCGCTATGATGGCCAGCGATTCAAGGTCTTTCAACCCGACCCCGACGGGCGGCCCTCCCTTTCCTTTGTCGGGCTGGATCAAATCGAACTGGACCGGCACGGACGCATCTGGGTTGTTTCCGAGCGCAAGGATATCGATATCTTCGACCCACGCACCGAAACCTTTACCAATTTTTCAAGGCAACCCGCTTTTCGCCGATTGGTCAAACCCGGTATGGGATTTACGTTATTCATTGACCGAAAGGATCGACTCTGGCTAAGGAATGGGCAGGGCGTCATTTGCTGGGACGTTGCCAGGAAACAGGGCCACTGGTTTCGTCACCAGCCCCTGCAGGCCGCATCGATCAGCAGCGATGCCGTGTATGACGTGTCGGAAGGAGCGGATGGAACCATCTGGCTGGCTACAGCAAACGGTTTGGATCGCTTCGAGGAAGGCACGCTTGGTTTTACGCACCTGCGGCACCAGCCGGGTAATCCCCAGTCGATGCCTGAGAATGGGTTTGCCGCCGTACGTTGCCGGCCAAAAACCGGAGAGCTTGTGCTCTTCTCCCAGCACTACCTTACCCTGCGACAGCCCCGCACGGGCCAGATGCGTTCCTACCGGTTGCCGGTTCAGGGAACCGAACTGCATGTTGTGCACATCGCCATCAACCAGGAAGGAACGGTTTATTTCCAACAGAATAACATTTTATTTCGGTTTACGGACCAGCAGGGCGTCCAGGTCTTGACCCGCTGGGAGCAGCCCAACGATGCGTGTCGCACGCTGATCATCGATCGAACCAATGTGTTATGGGCGGGCACCGTCGGGGCGGGTATCCGTACCTACGATCTACAGCCCAACCCCTTCCAGAAGCGGCCCTACCGCCGGAGTTTTTATCAGGATCTGCTTACCAACGACTCACTGGGACTGCCCCCGGTTTCCCCAGCGGCTCTAGCCACCTTGAACGGTTTGAGCAGCTATAATTTTCGATCGACCTTCGATCGGTTGGGACGCTTCTGGTTTAATGTAGGTACTTCGGACCTCTACCGGCTGGATCGGAAAACAGGCCAGACGGAGCATTTTCCGCTGCCGATTTCCTTTCGCTGGGAAACACCGGTTTCTATTCCCTGTCCGATGACGACTGATTCACAGGGTCGCGTTTGGGCGATCAACGGCTCCTCCGCTTTCTGGTTTGATGAGAGCAGGGAGCAATGGACCCGGTTCCAATACCCGATCGCGGTTCAGCTTGACAACAGAATTACCGAAGTAGTGGCCGATGAGCAGGCCCTTTGGCTGGCCAGTCAGACCAATGGGTTATATCAGGTTGACCGCCGGACGGGTCAAATCCGGCAGTTTGTCAACCGCCCTGGCGATGCAAGCTCGTTAAGCAGCAATTCGCTCTACTGCCTGTCGTCCGATCCAGACGACCCCAATGTGTTGTGGCTGGGCACCTTTGGCAGTGGATTATGTTCATTTGATAAACGAACGGGGCTATTTCGCCGGTTTACTAAGTCCAACGGTCTGCCCAATAATGTGATTTACTCGGCAAAACCGGATCGGTACGGGTATTTATGGATGGGCACTAATAAAGGGCTTTGCCGGATGAATCGCCGGACGTTCATGACGCAAACCTTTACGCGGGATGACGGCATCATGGCCGACGAGTTTAACCGGTCGCATTATGTCCAGTTTCCGGACGGGAAAATCCTGATGGGCGGACTGGAAGGTTTCACCGGTTTTGATCCCCGGCAGATCGGCCAGGATGCCTTTGAACCTGTGGTTGAACTGACTGAACTGGAAGTCAACAACCAGGTCATCCAGCCGGATAGTCCGGGAGCCTTCGGATCGGCTACCACTTCTTCCAATGATCGATCCATCCTGGGTACGTTGCCCATTCAGGCCACGAATCAACTTACCCTGGATTATAACCAGAACTACCTGACGGTTCAGTTTGCGGCCCTGCAATTCAATCAGCCGAACAAAAACCGGTATCGTTACCGGTTGAAAGGGCTGGAACCCAACTGGAAGTTAACGGACCGGCCCGAAGCCATCTATACCAATCTGCCATCGGGTGATTACGTATTGATGATTAATGCATCGAACACATCCGGTAAGTGGAGCCGCTATGTTCGTGTCCTGGCGATTCGGATCGAACCACCTTTTTGGGCCACCTGGTGGTCTTTTGGGCTGTATTTTCTGATTGGTTTGGGCGTAGCCTGGGGCTTGCTGCAACTCTACCTGAATCGGCTGCGATTAAATCAGACAATCGAACTCAGGCAGAAAGAAGCCGACCAGCTTCGGGCGGTGAATGCGATCAAAACCAATTTCTTTACCAACATCACCCACGAGTTTCGGACACCGTTGACCCTAATTCTGGGGCCGACCGAACAGATGGTGAGTGAGAATCCGGAACCTAAAAACCGCCAACGACTACAAACCATCGGGCAGAATGCCCATCAACTCCTGAGGCTGATCAATCAACTGCTGGATTTATCGAAGCTGGAAGCCAGCGTTATGCCCGTCCACGAATCCAGGGGAAATCTCAGCGAATTCATTCGGCAGTGGTTGCATCCCTTTAGCGACCAGGCAGCGGGCCTGGGCCTGAACCTGACGTTTCGTTCTGAGGTCGAGGGCGATTACTGGTTCGATGCCGAAAAACTGGAACGGATTGTCAATAACCTGACGGCCAATGCGCTGAAATTCACCAAAACCGGTTCGATTAGCGTTTTGTTGGAAACCGCATCCGGTCAGATCAGGCTCACGGTGGCCGACACCGGCATTGGCATTCCGGCCGAACATCTCCCTCACATTTTTGACCGCTTCTACCAGATCAATGATTCGGCGGCAACGCCCGGTACGGGGATCGGCCTGGCCCTGGTTCAGGAATTGGTTCAGTTGCAGGGTGGTCAGGTTTCCGTCGAAAGCCAGCCCAATCAGGGCACTACGTTTACGGTGCTGTTGCCGTATCGACCGGCAGAACCGCCAACCGCATCACCGGACAGCACCCTGCCGGAGTCCATCGGGGCCGATGACGGGCGCGCCGACGACACATCCGTCGAACCGCGTGTGTTGATCGTGGAAGACAATGAGGAGTTAGCCCGGTTTATTGCCGACAGTTTGCCGGAACACTACCGCATCCGGCGAGCCGTCAACGGCCATGATGGCCTGGAACAGGCACTGGAATACATGCCTGACCTCCTTATTTCGGATGTGATGATGCCTGGCATGGACGGTTTTGCCCTGTGTGGTCAGTTGAAGTCCGACCTGCGGACCAGTCACATTCCGGTCATTCTGCTGACGGCCAAAGCCTCCGTTGAAAACCGGCTGGCTGGTCTGGCGCTGGGAGCCGATGATTACCTGACCAAACCCTTTCAGGTGTCCGAACTTCAACTCCGGGTTCGCAACCAACTGGCCAGCAAACAGCGGCAGCGCGAGTGGATACGGAAAAGTTTGAGTGATCCGAACCCGCCCCCCTCCCAACCCGCCGTCGAATCCGACGATCCTTTTCTGACGCAACTGTATTCCCTGCTGGACGCGAACCTGAGCGATTCCGGTTTTGGCAGTGAGCAGATGATGATGGAACTGGGCATGAGCCGAACCACCTTGTTTCGGAAAGTCAAAGCCCTGACCGATCTGTCGGCGAATGATCTGCTGCGTAATTACCGGCTCAAACGGGCCGCCGAATTGCTGCGGGCGGGCCAGAGTGTCAATCAAACGGCCTACCAGGTGGGTTTCGAGAGTCCGGCCTATTTCAGCAAATGCTTTCGGGAGCTTTACCGGGTCACACCCCGCGCGTTTGCCGCCCAGTCCTGAACGAATCATCCCTACCATCGGGTTTTAGCGGTTTTCAGCCCCTTTTACGGCTTTATCGGCGCATTTGGAACAGGCGTTATGGTATTTGGAACAGGCGTTATCGCCCGTTTCTGGTTCATCCTGTAGGTTTGTAACCGACCGTCTACCCTGACCCTCTCCTGCCATGACTCTTTATTTTTCCCTTGCGGATTCCGACACGCCCTGTGTTTGCAGTGCAGAATTTGAACCACTTCTGGAACTATTGAATGGCTTTGTCGCCATCGGCAACCAGCTCTTATCCGCTTACCTGGTGGATGATGATGGCATTCGCATTGACTTACCTCCCGAAGCGTTTGACGGTTTACCCATAACCGGTTGTCTGCAAAATTTATCAAAGCAGTATCACGACCTGCTCGGTATGAAAAACAGAGCCTGAGCATCCTGTTTACCTCCACTCTCTCGTCTGACTAAATATCAACCCCTATGGTAGTATCAACAGAAACAACCCTGACACCCGCTGTTGAGGAAAAATTTGAACAGCTCTGGAATCTGGTCGGCAACACGCCCATGCTGGAGTTATTCTATACGGATCACGGAAAGCCCCGTTCGCTCTATGTCAAATGTGAGCATTACAACCTGACCGGCAGCATGAAAGACCGCATGGCGCTTCACATCCTGCACGAGGCCTATCGGGAAGGAACAATTCGACCGGGCGACCGGATTGTGGAAGCCACCAGTGGCTGCACGGGCATAGCCTTTTCGGCCATAGGCCGGGCACTGGGTCACCCCGTTACCATCATCATGCCGGCCGGGGTTAGCCAGGAACGCATCGAGATCATTCGGAGTCTGGGGGCCGACGTCGAGTTGGTTACCAAAGAAGAAGGTGGTTTCATGGGCGCTCTGCAACGCGGGGAAGAAATGGCCGCCAGCGACCCGCACGTTTTTTTGCCCCACCAGTTCGCCAATCAGTACAACGCCGATGCCCACCGCCTGACCACAGGCCGGGAAATCTGGTTGCAGCTGCAAAATGTGGACGTTACCCCCGATGCCTTTGTGGCTGGCGTCGGGACGGGGGGTACGGTTATGGGGGTTGGAGGTTTTCTTAAATCCCGCAAACCCGGGATTCGTATCCATCCGCTCGAAGCCGCCGAATCACCAACCCTGTCGAGGGGGTATAAAACGGGATCGCACCGGATTCAAGGCTTTTTCGATGAGTTCATTCCCGAAATCCTGAAACTGAACGAACTGGATCATGTCGTGCAGGCCAGCGATGGCGATTCGATCCTTTTAGCCCAGAAACTGGCCTTGCAACTGGGGCTGGCAGTGGGTATTTCGTCGGGAGCCAACGTGATCGGTGCCATCGCCTTGCAACGGGAGATGGGTCCCGAAGCCCGCGTGGTGACGATTCTGTGTGACAGCAATAAAAAGTACCTCAGCACGGATCTGGTCCGGCTGGAACCTGTCAAACCGGGCTATATCGCCCCCGGTATCGAATTCACGAATTACCGGTCCATCAGCCGCTTATCGGTCAGCCTGTCCAATGTGCTGTAACGGCACGCATTCTATTCTATTCCAACATTTTATCGAATGAAAAAAGTAGTACGCATCCTGGCCATCGTCGTTGGCGTTCTTGTTCTTCTGGTTGTTGGCGGCATCAGTTACGTCAAACTCGCGCTGCCCGATGTAGGCCCGGCCCCCGAACTAACCGTTCAGATCGATTCCGCCCAGATTGCCCGGGGCAAATACCTGGCCACCCACGTTGCCGTTTGCATCGACTGTCATTCCGAGCGGGACTGGAAAATCTCCAGCGGCCCGGTCGTGGCTGGTACCGAAGGCAAGGGCGGAGAAGCGTTTACCCGCGAAATGGGCTTTCCGGGACTCTATTTTGCCCGGAACATCACACCGTCGCATCTCCAGAACTGGACCGACGGCGAGATTTACCGCGCCATCACAGCCGGGGTATCCAAAGACGGACGCGCCTTGTTTCCGGTCATGCCGTACGGCAATTTCGGGCAGGCAGACCCGGAAGACATCAAAGCCATCATCGCCTATGTCCGATCGCTCAAGCCCATCGAGAATAATGCGATCCCGGAACCGGAGTCGGACTTCCCGATGAACCTGATCATTAATACCATTCCGACGAAAACGGAAGGCGGCAAACGACCCGACCCCGCCGATTCGGTTGCCTATGGAAAGTATCTGGTTACACTGGCCAGTTGTGGGGACTGCCACACGCCGGTTGATGACAAAGGGCAAAAATTGCCGGGAATGGATTTCGCGGGAGGACGGTCGTTTCCGATGCCAGCCGGAACGGTTCGGGCCGCGAATCTGACCCCGGATGCCGAAACCGGTATCGGGGCCTGGACAAAACCGGCTTTCATGGCCCGGTTTCAGGCAGCCGCACAACCCAATTTCAAGCATCCGCTAACACTCGAACATGCCGAATTCAACACCATCATGCCCTGGATCATGTATTCCGGCATGAGTGAACAGGATCTGGGCGCGATGTATTCGTATTTGAAAACTGTCCGCCCGGTGAAGAATGCGGTGGTGAAATTTACACCCAAAGGAAATCAAGTCGCGACCCGCTAAATAACCCAATGCCCGCCCGGCTGCTGCGGGTTTACAGCCCAGACCATGAAACGGATCAAGCCGTAAAAAACTACTTTCTATATCCACCTCTACCCTTCCGGGCTGCCGACAGGTCAACTTCCAAATTCCACTCGAACCAAAGCCTGCCGTTCGCTTGACTCGGATCAATAAAAAAACCGCCCATGCTGATCTCCAGCGGGCGGTTTTTCGTTTACATGATCTTGAGAACCGATTTTAGTAACTATCGTTCTGCTTCAGATAACCGGGCAGGTTCGACGCACCATCGATGGCGGTTTGCGGGATCGGGAAAATCCGCTTCATTCTATCGCTGTTGGACTTTTCCGTCCACTTGTCCTCGTACTTGCCAAACCGGACCATGTCCGTCCGGCGCAGCATTTCCCAGTAGAATTCAAAACCGCGTTCCCGGTACAACAGATCCAGCGTCATGGCGGTCAGGGCCGGGGGCGGTGTGGTGGCCGTCCGGGCCGCCCGAACGAGGTTGACATCGGCCAGCGCACTGGCGGCATCACCGCTCTTGCGAAGTTTGGCTTCCGCCCGCATCATGTACACATCGGCCAGCCGCAGGATGATGATGTCGGCTTCGCCGAAATTCCGACCACTGACCGATTTTTTGCTGAACTCGTATTTCTCGACCCGGTAGCCGGTGTTGTAGTTGCTACCGGCCACGGTGAAGTCGATTTGCTCCGTGAAGTCGACGGCCTGGGTGGGGCGATTCCGGGTGTCGTGGAACAACTTGGCAACCTTATATTTGCCATCCGCGCATTTCAAAAACACGCCGTTCCGCCGAATCAAACCGTATTGTTGTCCGCGCAAAATTCCCCGGTTGATGTTAAAATTCGCTTCTGCTACGCACGAATCGGCCGGGTTGGTATAAATCGACAGGTTCTGTTTGTAAAACCGCGGATCGACCGACGGGTCATTCGGCGCATAGGCATTCACCCAGGTCCGGTAGTAATCGGGCGTGATGCCCGGTCCGTCGGTGCCATTGGCGTTGGGATAGGCCGGTAGCGGAAACTGATCGCCGGACAGGGAGAAGTACGCCATGCGGTTATGTCCGTTCAGGTCGGCCCGCTGATCGACGGCAAAAATCAACTCCTTGTTGGTGTTGTTGTCCGAATTGAAAATCGAAAAGTAATCCCGCGACAGTTGGTACTGTCCCGAATTGATGATCTTGTCGGTGTATTCGACAACCTTATCCATGTCCTCCGGTTTGAACGTGAACTGAGCCGCATACCGATCCCGATACACAGCCGCATTCAGATACAAGCGGGCCAGCAGCCCCCAAACCGCCCCTTTCGTCAGGCGACCGGGGCCAACGGCCGTCTCCAGATTCGGCTCGACGGCCAGCAGTTCGCTTTTGATGTACTCAACGGCCTGCTCACCCCGCAGAATGGTTGAATTTTCGCCCAGATCGTCCTTGACAAACACCAGCCCGAACAGGTCCAGCGTCAGCAGTGAATAATACGCCCGCATGCCCCGCGCTTCCGCCAGGTACGTTTTCGTAACCGGATCATTCAAAGTCGGCAATGTATTGATGGCGGTAATGGACCGTGAAACGCCCTGCAAAATCAGGTTCCAGGTATTGCGCAGGTTGGGGTCGGTGCTGGTGTGCGTGTGCTGGTGCATCGCCAGATAAATGCCGTTATCACCCCAGTCCGTACCACCCCGATACGGCAGAATGGCCTCGTCCGTTGAGATTTCCTGAAGCGCGAAGTAGTTGGTATGCAGGAAAATATCCGGCAGCCTGGCATACACCGGTGCAATGATTCCATCGGCAGCCTGCCGGTCGGAGAGGCCCGAAGCCGAGGCTTCATCCAACACATTCTCGGACAGATTCGTACAGCCGTTGAGGACGTACATCCCAGCCAGCATGACACTAAGTATGAGTTTCTTTTTCATGATTTCGGAGATTAAAAAGTAAGATTCAGGCCCAGAACAAACGTTTTGGCTTTCGGGTAGCTGAGGTAGTCGATGCCGTAGGAGGAAATCCCGTTGACCGTCCGGTCCGTATTCACCTCGGGGTCATACCCGTCGTACTTGGTAATCACAAACAAATTCTGGCCCGTGGCCGACAAGCGGATGCCGGAAACCCAGCGGTTGATGCCGAGCAGCTTGGGGCTGAGGTTGTAGCCCAGTGACAGGTTGTTGAGCCGCAAATACGACCCGTTTTTCAGGTAGCGCGACGAAACCGGTGCCGAGTTGTTGATCGACTCGTTGGCGTACTGAATGGCTTCGGGCGTGGTGTTCAGCCCCTTCGACAACCGCAGTTTGTAGAAATTGGAGTTGGCGGTGTTGTCGTACAGTTTGTTCCCCGAAACGCCGTTGAAATTCACCGCCAGATCGAAGCCTTTGTAGGCCACATTGCTGTTGAAGTTGAACTGTTTCGTGGGCAGGGCGCTTCCCACGGCCACCCGGTCTTTGTCCGTCACAATACCGTCGCCGTCCACATCGCGGAAGGTGCTGATGCCTTTGTCGTCGAAACCGGTAAATTCCTTGAGGAAAAAGGTACCGATGGGCTGGCCGTTGACGTAGCCGTTGATGGTGGCCGACGTCAGACCGGAACCAGAAGCTGACCCGGACGGAATGACGGTATAGGGCGAGTTTTTCACCTCGTTGTCGATGAACGTAACGTTCCCGCCGATGTCGAACCGGAAACCGTTCAGGTTGGCATAGCGGTAATTCAGATCCAGTTCGACGCCTTGGTTGGTAATGGTCATGTCCGGCACATTGGTCCAGAACGTACCTGCCGGTTGAACGGGGTCAGCCGGGATCACTTCCAGCAGAATGTTGTTGGAGACTTTCCGGAAATAATCGACCGAACCCGACAACGCGCCTTTGAACAAGGCGAAATCCAGTCCGATGTCGGTTTGGGAAGACACCTCCCACTGAATGTCCGGGTTGGCCAGCCGCGAATACGATGTTCCGGCGGGATATGGCCCCGTGGGAGCCAGCGGATAACTCGTCGTGGCCGACACCTGCGAGGTAAACAGCGCCTGCGTGATTTTGGACGGAATTTCCTGGTTACCGGTTTGTCCCCAGCCCGCCCGCAGTTTCAGATCAGAGAATGGGCCCGATTTCAGGAACGCTTCTTCCGACAACCGCCAGCCCACCGAGAACGACGGAAAAATACCGTATTTGTTGTTGGACCCAAACTTGGATGAGCCATCGGCCCGCACTGTGGCCGTCATCAGGTATTTGTCGTTGTACTGGTAATTGACGCGGGAGAAGAACGATTGAAGTTCATTTTCCAGGGCGTATCCGCCGGGGCGGTTATTCGCCAGCGTCAGATCCTGTCCCAAACCGGGATTGTAGATCGGCTCGATGGGCGAAATCGGGAATTTGTTGATGCTTGAGCTGCGTTCCTGCACGAAAATCTTCTGGTACGAATGGCCCAGCAAAGCCGTCAGGTTGTGCTTCGTGGTCGATAACGTATAGGTGAAGTAATTCTCGATCAACACGTTGCGGTTGGTTTTGTAAATGGTTTCCAGCCGACCGTCCTGCAAGGGAACCGCGTTGGGCAACGACTGCAAATCCCGCACCGAACTAGAGTTGTCAACGCCCAGGTTGAGTTTGTACACCAGATCTTTCGTGATTTTGAACGAGGGCGAGATATTCCCGATTACCCGGTTGATGGTGGTTACGTCCTTTTCCAGTTTCAACGGAATCAGCGGGTTCACCCCACTCTGGTATTTGAAGGGTTCGCCGTTGGCGTCGTAAGCCGGCAACGTCGGATTGGCGGAAATCGCCCCGCCCAGCAGGCTCTCGACCGGTGGACGACGGCTGTAGGTGCTGGTCGCATTCAGGTTGACATCCACATTCAGACGGTCTTCCATGAATTTCTGCGACACGTTGATTCGTCCCGTATACCGCTTGAATTCGCTGTTTTTCAGAATACCATCCTGGTCCTGAATCCCGAAAGAGCCGTAGTATGTCAGCTTTTCGGCTCCCCCGCCGAACGACACGTTGTGGTTTTGGGTGTAGGCGGTCTGCGTAATTTCCTTCTGCCAGTCGGTGGACGCTTTGAAATCTTCCAGCACCCCGCCTACCGCCGGAACCTGCCGCCGGTATTCATCCGCCGAATATACCGGCAACGCCCGCGTCAGGTTGGAGATCCCCAGACTGGACGATACATTGAAGGTTGAAAAACCGGATTTGCCTTTTTTAGTCGTGATCAACACCACGCCGTTGGCACCCCGCGAACCATAAATAGCAGTAGCCGAAGCATCTTTCAACACGTCGATCGACTCGATGTCCTGCGGGTTCAGAAAATTCAGCGGGTTGGAGGTTCCACCCGTACTGGAGTTGTCCAGCGCAATACCGTCCAGCACAAAAAGGGGCGTACTGCCCGTCCGAACCCCACCCGGCCCCCGGATCGTAATATTCTGAGCGCCACCCGGTTCGCCACTGGCGGAGGTGACATTGACCCCGGCCACTTTGCCTTGCAAAAGCTGCTCCGGCGAATTGATGATCCCTTTGTTGAAATCGGCACTTTTGATCGACTTCACCGAACCGGTCATGTCTTTCTTGGCCGCACTCCCGTAGCCGATCACTACCACCTGCGACAGTTCTGACGCCGATGCTTTGAGGGATACATTGATTGTGCTCTGGTTGCCGACCGCTATTTCCTGCGAAACAAAACCGATGAAACCAAACACCAGGACGGCATTGCCTTCCGGCACGGCAATCCGGTAATCACCGTTGGCGTCCGTGGTGGTTCCGCGCTGGGTTCCTTTCAGCACGACGCTGCAACCCGCCAGGGCTTCGTTCGTCAGGGCATCCGTCACCCGCCCGCTGACGGTGACATCGGCTACCGCTCGGTCACCCTGTGAGCTGGACGTTTTAATCGTTGCCAATGCCTGACTTTTCCCCTCGACCGCCAGTAGCGTTAGGGCGAGCAGGACACAGCAAAGTCTCCTCCAGTGCATTGTAAAGGGAGGAGAAAAAGAGTAGAAAATCATCATATAGGTAGAAAGTTAAATGGTGACAAAGGTCTCGGAATCTGTGCAATTCCAATTCTTTCGCCAAATATTTAAAAATAATTTAATATATCCAGCGACACCAAATTACTCCTACCCTTACCCCAGAAATTTGCTCACCCGGAAAGGCAGCGGTCGTCTGGCTGTATACGCAATGCAAAGAAAAATTTTAGCTATTTCCTGCTATTCAGCACGGTTTCTACCATTTAAATCCGAATTTTCGGGTTATTCGGACAAACGAAGAATCAAGAACAGAGTGTAAAAAAAAACGGTAATTTTCTGAAAAATAAATTGCTTGTCAAAGCATTTAGTTCCCAGAAAGTTACCGTTGTTACGTTTGTGTTATCTTTTAAATTACACTGATTAGGTCAGACTGTTAGCGCAGAACGGCTATGGCAACCGGGTTCGGAAATACCCATACACCCAGGTTCCGGCAATGGCACTCAGCAGCGTCACCAGAACCACCACAAAACCGCTGCCGATCTGGGCAAACAACGGCCCCGGACAGGCTCCCGTGATGGCCCAGCCGAGACCGAAAAGCAAACCGCCGTAGATTTGACCGGAGTTGAATTTCTTGGGATGAAACACCACCTCATCACCCGCTATCGTTTTGATTCTAAACCGTTTGATCAGCCATATCGACAGCATCCCGACCACAATCGCGGAACCGATGACACCGTACATGTGAAAACTTTGCAGCCGGAACATCTCCTGAATCCGAAACCAGGAAACAATCTCCGCCTTGACAAAGACAATGCCGAACAGAATGCCAACCACCCCGTATTTCAGGTTCCCGACAAACCCTTCCTCCCGCTTCATGTCGTTGGGTGCATCGCACGCCAACATCTCTTCAACTTCTATTTTTTCCATTCGTGAATCTCCGGTTTTTAAAACAACTTCATGAGGTGGGGTAAAATCAGGTGCGTCATCGCAAAACCGCCCGCCATAAAACAGCAGGTAGCGACCAGCGACGGCCATTGCAGGTTGGAAATTCCCATGATGGAATGCCCCGACGTACAGCCACCCGCCATGCGCGTTCCGAACCCAACCAGAAAACCGCCCAGCACGAAAAATACCAGCCCTTTCAATGTAAACAGGTTAGCCACGTTGAAGATGTCACCGGGCATCAGACCTGAGAAATCATGGATGCCCAGGGCTTTCAGATCCGCGACGGTCTGGGGTGAAATCTGAACAGCCTCCGGGTTGGCCAGAAACTGTCCCGCCAGAAAACCGCCGATGAGAATACCGGCCACAAAAACCAGGTTCCAGATTTCGTGTTTCCAGTCGTACTTAAAAAATGGAATGTTAGCCGGTATACAGGCCGCACAGATGTGCCGCAGCGACGACGAAATTCCGAATGATTTATTGCCAATCAACAGCAAGGCTGGCACCGTCAGTCCGATTAGCGGCCCGGCCACATACCAGGGCCAGGGCTGACGGATTAACTCTAATAACTCCATAGATTTTCTATTTTTTTATTCAACTGGCTAATTTACAAATTTGTTACGCCTTTTTCAAAGTCGTGGGACACACATAATCCGTAATTTCAAAAAGCCCGGTTTTCTTGATGGCGTCAAAACCGCCTGTCACATCCACCAGCTTTTCATACCCTCTTGCTTGCAGGATGGATGCTGCCATCATGGAGCGGTAGCCGCCCGCACAATGGATGAAAAGGGTTTTGTTTTTGGGTAACTCCGCCATGTGATCGTTGAGGTATTCCAGCGGAATGTTGCGAACCCCGGCAATGTGTTCGGCGGCAAATTCACCCGGTTTCCGCACATCGACGATCTCCAGCTCCCCTTCTGCCATCCGGTTTGCCAGCGACTCCGCCGAAACCGACAACAGGGTGTCGCTCTCCTTCCCGCTTGCCTCCCAGGTGCCGAAACCGCCCGCCAGAAAGCCCAGCACCTGGTCGTAGCCCACCCGCGCCAGTCGCGTTAACGCTTCCTGCTCCTGACCCGGTTCACAAACCAGCAGCAGATTGTGTTTTACATCCGGAACCAACGTGCCGACCCAGGGAGCAAATTGGCCGCCCAGCCCGATGTTGATCGAATTTGGAATGAAACCCTGACGGAAAACCTGCGCCGGTCGGGTGTCGATAATCAGGGCACCGGTTTCGTTGGCGGCTGCTTCAAACGCATCCGGACTTAGGGCCTGTCCTCCCCGTTTCAAAACCGTATCGATGCTTTCGTAACCCTGTTTGTTGAGCGCAACGTTCTGTGGGAAATACTGCGGAGGGGCCAGCAAACCGTCGGTTACTTCCTTGATAAACTCCTCTTTCGACATCGAAGCCCGCAGCGCATAGTTGAACAGCTTCTGATTGCCCAGCGTATCGGTGGTTTCTTTGCTCATGTTTTTGCCACAGGCCGAACCCGCCCCGTGACCCGGATAGACGATAACATCGTCCGGCAGCGTCATGATTTTGGTGCGCAGCGACTCGTAGAGATAGCCCGCCAGATCGTCCATTGTCAGGTCCGCTTTCTGGGCCAGATCCGGACGGCCGACGTCGCCGATGAACAAGGTGTCGCCACTGAACAGGGCGGTTTCCTTCCCGCTTTCATCCAGCAGCAGATAACAGGTCGATTCCATCGTGTGGCCGGGCGTGTGCAGCACCCGGATTTTGACGGAACCGAGTTGCAATTCTTCCCCATCGGTTGCGATGTGGGCTTCAAAATTCGGTTTGGCCAGCGGCCCATAGACGATGGTAGCCCCGGTTTGGCGCGCCAGGTCGAGGTGACCGGACACGAAGTCGGCGTGAAAGTGGGTTTCCAGCACGTATTTGATGCTGGCACCCGCTTTGGCGGCTTGTTCCACATACGGTTTTACTTCGCGCAATGGGTCGATAATGGCAACCTGGCCTTCACTTTCAATGTAATAGGCACCCTGGGCCAGACAGCCCGTATAAATCTGTTCAATTTTCATGGTTTTCAATTCGGTTCTGGTTTAACAAAAATTCAGGTCGATGCGTTTGAGATTCAACCTATAGCAAAGGTAAAAAGGCGGCAACGGGCGTTCCGTGACTTTTGTTACACGCCGGACTGATTAGAGAAAAGTTTCTTTCACAATAATGTAGACACCCATCGCCAGTACGAACCAGCCGAAAGCTTTCTTGAGTTTCGGGCCGGAAACAAACCGGGTCAGGTAGGTACCGAGCAAAATCCCGAGGATCGACAGGGCTGTAAAGGCCAGCAAAAACCGCCAGTCGATCGTTGTGATTGACAGGCCGCTCAGAAAGCCGATCAGCGAATTGGCGGCAATGATCAGCAGCGAAGTCCCGACGGCCATTTTGATGGGCAAGCGGGCCAGTAAGACCAGCGAGGGAATGATCAGAAAACCGCCCCCCGCGCCCACAACACCCGTCAGAATACCAACCAGAACCCCTTCCGTCGCCAGTAAATTGGGGCTAATCCGGTTCTGGACAGCGTCCGTTTCAATTCGGTGGTCGCGGATCATCGAGCCGGAAGCCGCCAGCATGACCAGCGCAAATACGACCATGATGGCGACGTTTTTACTCAGGTAAAAGGCCGGGGTTGAAAAAACCGGATCCGGAATGGCCGGAACGAGGTAGGTGCGGGTGAGGTAAATGGCGGCAAACGAAGGGAGTGAAAAGGCCAGCGCGGCCCGGTAGTTGACCAGCCGCTGCTGCATATAGCGAACGGCACCGACCAGCGAGGTGGTGCCGACTACAAACAATGAATAGGTGGTGGAAACCGTTGGGTTGATGCCGAGCAGATACACCAGCACCGGCAGGGTCAGGATGCTGCCGCCCCCGCCGATGAGACCCAGGGTAATCCCGATCAGGATCGATGCCGCAAAGCCCAGAATTTCATGCGAACTCATGCTGTTTTTTTTAACAAAGCACGCCATGAAAAACGGGCGGTTCCGTGATATATGTCACACGGGCGACCATTTTCTACAAAATTTCGATTTTATTGCGTGACAACCGGAGGTAGCCCACGCGCTCCAACTGCTTCAGCAGACGGGAAATCACCTCCCGCGACGTCGCCATTTCGCGGGCAATTTCTTCGTGGGTGATCTGCAAAACCGTACACTGGCAACTCTGGGTTTTCTTCTTCAAATAGGTCAGTAACCGTTCGTCGAGTTTCTGGAACGCAATGCTGTCGATGGTGGCAATCATGTCGTCGAACCGGCGCTGGTAGGTACGAAAAACGAACTGTTTCCAGGTGGGAAACCGGCAAATCCATTCATCGACTTTCTCGACCGGGATGAAAATCAGACGGCTTTTTTCTTCGGCAATCGCCGTAATTTCGCTGGGTTTGTTGTCGGGCGTGCCCGTCATCGAGATGGCGCAGGAATCCAGCCCACTCAGGTAGTAGAGCAAAGCCTCATTACCGACCGCATCGGGGCGCATAATTTTGATGGAGCCACTCAGAATAATCGGCACCGAGCGGATGTAACTCCCCGGCCGGATCAAATATTCACCTTCTTCAACTTCCTGATAAATCCCGATCCGGTTTATTTCTTCGATTAGCGCCGGTTCAAAACTTCCCCGAAATGCGGCATTGACTACCTGACTGTCGTTGATCATTCCTCTCGCTGTCTTTCACCGTACCCGAACGTCGGGCCGGTCGTCTTCTTTAAGACATTTTTTTTCGGCGTTTGGTGCCTATCCCAAAGAATGCGTAGAGCGGGCAAAAATTCATTAAACTGGTGGCAATCATAATTCCGGCTCCTGCCAGGGCCACCACGGCCCATACGCCAGTCACCACATCCGCAATATAAAGCCCTATTAACGTGGCGGCAATCAGCAACCGAACCACCTTATCCGAAAAACCAATGTTCTTTTTCATAGCCTTACTTTTTGGGATGAAGTAAGGGCTATCCGGGAACCTAATCAGTGACATTTATCACAATAGCCTGTGATTTTTGATGGTCAAACCGGTTTTCAGGGTTTTCTGACAAATTGATCCAGAAAGGCTTTGGCGAATGCGGAGGCTCTCAGGTCGCTCTGCAGCTTCGGATTGGTTCTGAAAATGTCGAATTTGGCGTAAAAAGGGCGACTCAAATCCTGCGAATTAGCCAGAATAATAAACGTCAAATCGCGTTCGGGAATCTTGACGAACAGCGATGAATTGCCCGTCCACCAGCCCGTATGCCAAAGAATCCGCAGCTTTTTATAGTCACGCACAAACCATCCCAGGCCGTAGGGAAGCACCTTGCCATTTCGGGAATACGTTGGCGTAAAAACCTGTTTCCAGGTTAGGGGGTTTAAGAGTTTTTGTTCGTCAATGGCCGTCGAATAGGCCGCCAGATCGCTGACACACGACATCAATCCGGCCGCCGGGCCGAAATGGGTCGGATACGCGATGGGTACAATCCGGCCTTTTTGCAGATCATACGGTTTGGCCACCAGCTTGCCATACGCTTCCCGATTAAAGCCCGTCAACGCAAAATTAGCCGTATCGGCCAGATTGGGCGCGGTATGGGTAAGCCCCAGCGGTCGGATGATGTTGTCGACCACCAACTGCCCGAACGTTTTTCCCGATTCTTTTTCAATGGGCTGAGCCAGTTTGCCGTAGTAATCGCCGTTGTAACCAAAGCTGTAGCCCGGTTTGAAACCGTTGAACGAGTTTCCCTGGGCCGTGTGAGTCAGCAGGTGTTTGAGTTTAATCCGGTCGTCGTTTCCCCAACGCGCACCCAACTGAATGCCGTATTTTGTAACCGGATCATCCAAATTGACCTTGCCCCCTTCCACCAGTTGCATCAGGATGATGGCCCCGAAGGTTTTGGTAACCGACGCCAAATGATACACCGTATGCTCGGTGGGTGTTACCTTATTTTCAATGTCAGCATAGCCCAACCCCTTATACCAGACCAGCTTTTTTCCATGCACTACGCCAACGGAAAGCGATGGGATCTGGTATTTCTGTCGTAAGGCTTCCAGAATTGCCGCAAAACCGGTGGTATCGGCGGAAGAAAACGTGCGCTGGGCTTGCAGCGATTGTGAAAACAGGAAGAGTAAAAGGCCGTAGAAAACTTTCATTCGTGTTGTTTTTGAAACAAATAACGAAAACCGCAGTCTCCTAATCTTCTCAAAACCGGATTTGAGCGTTCATTTCCGGTTTTTCTCTCTAATCTAGCCTCTGTTGTCTGGAAAGAAAAAGAGGCCTCTGTTTCCAGAGGCCTCCTGACTATTCAAAATAGGTTAGTTGGTAAACTTATTGCTTGTCCCACCAGATACGGGTCGTAAACAGATCCGGGCCCTGGCGGGTAATGGCTTCCTGAATATTCGGGTTAATCCCGGGTTCTCCCTGCGGATACCGCAACCGGCGCGGAATCTGGCCGTTGGTTTCGTTCCCCGGATAATTGACCGGAGTCAGTTTGGGGAGTCCCGTTCTCCGCCAGTTCGCCCAGCCTTCGAGGTGGTTCAGCACCGAGCCGGTGATCACCCACATTTCGGTATGGATGGCGTTCATTTTATCCTCCAGCGACCCCGCCGGATATGGGTTGGCAGCCGCGTAAGCCGCCACATCGGCATCCGCAATCACCCCACCATACGACGCCAGTTGCCGGACACCCGCGCTTTGACCGGCTTCAAACTCGGTTTTAGCGGTTCCGGTAGCCCACCCCCGTTCAATGGCTTCGGCTTTCAGCAAACGCGCTTCGGCGTGGGTCATGATGAAGTACGGATTTTCCAGTGCATACATATTCGGAGCCACCCGCGAATAATTATCCAGACTGGTTTCGGGCAGTGTTTTCAGGGTCGTCGCATCGGTTCCGGGCGGAATTCCGCGTTGTTTCGCCACAGTCTTATCGCCGTTTTTCAGTGCCGAAATTACCGTCAGGCGCGGGTCTTTCCGGGCTTTCAGCGCATCGATGAACGTGCTGGCCCACTGGATGTTATTTCCGTTGGCAATGCCGCGTCCCGCGCCGAGGTTCCACGAATTGGCGTTGGAGTTGGTGCCGGCCCCCGTGTTCGAGAACTTGATCGAAAAGCTATCGTCGTTGCTGGCCATAAGGCCGCCGTCGATGGCTTTCTTGGCCCAGGCCTGCGCCCCGGCCGCATCCACTTTCTGCATCCGCATGGCCAGCCGAAGCATCAGCGAATTGGCGCCACGTTTCCATTTTTCCAGATCACCGGCATACACAAAATCGGCGGTTTTCGGAATGTAGGCCGTGGGACTGAACGCTTTCCCGGCCTCTTCCAGTTCTTTCAGCAAGTCGGCGTAAATGTCCTTCTGCGCATCGTATTTCGGCGAGAACACCCCGTCCAGATAGCCTAAACCCGCTTCTTTGTACGGAACATCGCCGTATAGATCCGTGATGTTGGCCATCTCGACCACCCGCAGAATCCGGGCCATCGACAGAATGTTCACGTTTTTCGCATCCGCTTTGGCCAGTGCAATGAGATTGACCAGATTTTTGATCGAATTCGGGTACGAGTTCACGAAATAGGCTTCGCTCAAATCACCCTGGTAGGTATACACCGTTCCCCGGTAAAAATTGACTTCTACCGACGACATCTGCTGAATGACGGTCGACGCGTAGATGAAGTTGGCCCGCCAGGATTTATACCCCGGATCGCCCGCCGACCCCGGAATGTGCAGCGTGGCCCCCGACAACAGGTAGTCCAAAGGCACCGACGAGGGCGTGTTGGGGTTGACGTTGATCTTTTCAAAATCTTCCGTACACGCCCCAAACGTAAACAGAAGTGTGGTCACTATCAGTATTTTGCGTAACATATGGTGGTATCTTTTAGAAGATGAGCGCATGACTTAGAATTTCAGATTCAGGTTAACCCCCACCGTCCGGGTTGGCGGCACACCGGCCAGTTCCAGTCCCTGGGCGTTCGAATTGTTGTAGGTCGATTCGGGATCGATGTTCGGCGTTTTCTTCATCAGAATGGCTAAGTTCCGGCCCACGAGCGAAATGGACGCCCCTTTGAACGGCGATTTTCCGAACACCCGCGTCGGAATCGTGTAGTCGATGATCACCTGCCGGAGTTTCAGGAAGTCGGCACTGTAGACAAACGGATCGGCAATGTTAAACAGCCGCTCGTAATACTGCTGCGCCGGTACTCTCACAGTATTCGGTTCGCCTTTTTCGTTGACGCCCTTACCAACGATGCCCGTTTCGCGGCCTTCCAGCGTCGACTTCAGCAAGCCCCGGCGGTTGGCGTAGGCGTTGGTTCCGGAGTAAATCACCCCGCCAAATTTCCCGTCGATCAGGAAGCTCAGGCCGATGCCTTTATACCGGAACGAGTTGGTGAAACCCAGGGTGGTGGGTGCCACGCCGGTGCCGAAATTGACCAGATTACCCTGCAAGGGATAGCCCTGCGAGTCGTAAACGACATTGCCCGACGCGTCTTTTTTGTAGGTAAATCCTTTCACCTGGCTATAGGGCAAACCCACCACCTGGTGAATGTAGGCAATCCGCGTCCGGTTTTCGTCCACCTGCAGCGTAGTCAGGTTGCCGTACAGACTCACGACTTCGCTTTGGTTGTAACCCATGTTGAATGACGCATCCCACGAGAAATCCTTCGCCGAAGCCAGTCGGTAGGTCAGCAACAATTCGAGTCCTTTGTTGGCGATCTCGCCCACGTTGAACAACGCGCTGCCGTAGCCGGAGGTGTTGGAAATCGTAGCCGCCACAATGTCGTTGGTGGTTTTCCGGGTATACAAGGCAAAGTCGACCCCCAGTTTGTTGTTGAACAGCCGGGTTTCCAAACCAGCTTCCGAAGTGGTCGACGTCAGCGGTTGCAGGTTCGAATTCGGCACACGGTCGCCGTTGATCTGGGCCAGCGGAGCGCCCAGGTGTGCGCCCGACAAACCGTAGTACAGAGACAGATTATACGGATCGGTGTCGCCACCGGCCTGCGCCCACGATGCTCTCACTTTCAAGTAATTGATGGCGGTCGGCAATTTGAAAGCCTCCGAAACCACAAAACTCCCCCCCACCGACGGATACAAAATGCTGTTGTTGCCTTTAGCCAGGGTCGAGAACCAGTCGTTCCGGGCTGTTGCCGTCACGAACAGATAGCCATTGTACGAGAATTCCGCCGAACCGTAAACGGAGTTGATTCGTTTCTCGATGTAGTTTTCGCTGGAACTCCGGGCGGCCGGGTCGATGTTCGAAATGTCGTAGAAATACGGAATGTTGAAGTTGCTGCCGCCGTACGACGAGTTCTGGTAAGTCTGTTTCATCAGGTTGCCCCCGAACAGCGCATTGATCCCAAACCGGTCGCCAAACTTCTTGTTGATGCCCAGCAGCAGCTCAGAGTTGGTTTCCGTGAAATTCCGGTTGCCGACGTTCATGCCCCCACGCGGCTGAAATGGCGTACCGTAGGGCGTGATGGTCAGGTTGCGGTAGTTGAAATTGTCGAAACCCAGCCGACCGCGCAGAAAGAGCCAGTCAGTGAAGTTGAAGCGGGGCTCGACGACGCCGATGATCCGGCCTTTTTTATCTTCCTGCCGCCAGTTATTGGCCGCCACATACGGATTCTGGATGTAAATGTTGTCGGACCAGACTTTTTCGGAACCGTCGTCATTGAGCGGGCTTTCTTTCAGGGCCGAGAGCGGCAACGAAGTCGGCATGGCGTTGATCGCGTACGTCGCACTCCCCGGCGAATCGGACAGGCGGGGCCGGTTGGTGGTTTTCTCCAGAATGTACTTGACGTTCGTGACAATCGACAGTTTAGGCCCCAGATTGGCGTTGACGTTCAGTGCAAAATTGTTCCGGCGCAGTCCGCTGTTGGGAATGATGGCCTTGTTGTTGAGGTCATTCATCGACAACCGGTACGTAATGCTCTCGGTTGCACCCGTCAGCGCCACCGAATTGGTGAACGTGCTTCCGATGCGGTAGAAATCGGTCTGGTTGTTTTTGTAGGCGGAATAAGGCCGTGATTTTCCGTCGAAATTGATGGTGTTTGAACCATCCAGTTTGGCGCCCCAGCTATTCGAGGTCAGGGCTTCGGCCACGGTGGTCGGCTTGATGCCGTTGTTGCCCATGCCGTATTCATACTGGTAATCTTTGTAGGTGGGCAGTAACAGATTCTCCGCCACGTAGTTGCTGCTCAGTTCAACGCCGATGCCCTTGTTGGCTTTCCCGCCTTTGGTCGTCACCAGAATTACGCCATTGGATGCGCGGGAACCGTACAGGGCCGAGGCCGTGGCCCCCTTCAATACGCTGATCGTTTCCACTTCGTCGGGGTTCAGGCTGGAGATACCGTCTCCGCTGTCGCCCCCGCCCCACATCCCGGCCGAACCCAGGTTGTCATTGTTGATCGGCGTTCCGTCGACCACGATCAGCGGCTGGTTGTTGCCGGAAATCGAACCATTCCCGCGAATGACAATCCGGCTCGAACCACCGGGGCCTGTCGCCGTGTTGGCCACGTTCAAACCGGCCACTTTTCCCTGTAGGGAGTTTGCCATGTTGACGGTTCGGGCCTGGGTCAGTTCCTCCCCTTTCACTTCGGTAACGGAATACCCCAGGGCTTTTTTCTCTTTCTTGATCCCGAGGGCCGTCACCACCACTTCACTCAGCGTCGATTCTTCGGGCATCAGCGACACATCGATGGTGGTCGAATTACCGACTTCGACTTCTTTCGGTATAAAACCGATGGAACTGAATTTGAGGGTCGCCCCTTTTTGAACCTGGATGCTGTATTCGCCCCGGTCGTTGGTGATCGTTCCGCGGGTCGTGCCTTTGATGAGCACGTTGACCCC
The DNA here is from genome assembly GCF_051857545.1 of Larkinella fluvii. Classification (NCBI taxonomy): domain Bacteria; kingdom Pseudomonadati; phylum Bacteroidota; class Cytophagia; order Cytophagales; family Spirosomataceae; genus Larkinella; species Larkinella fluvii. The sequence goes on from NZ_JBPZHB010000009.1 coordinate 467,563, forward strand.
GTTTATTTCGCTTTTGCCCTCCTCCGTCACCTTGCCTTTGACCTCGACGGTTTGCGCAAAGCTGAGGGTTGACAAAAGGGAGAGGACCAGAATCCTCAGAAAACATAGACTTCTTTTCATAGTAGGTGAAAAATTGAGGTGGAATTGAACGTGGTTTTTAAAGTCATTTGGGGTTTGATTGGTTGCCAAATCGGAAAACAAAGCCAGTTCAACGCACTGGCTTTGTCCGGACTACCAACCTATAATTGATCCTAATAAACTCATTGTCAAAATGTAATCACTACTTAATTGTTACTTCATGCCGCTTGCCCGTTGGCAGTCGGCATGGCTTCCTGCCGCCCGGTCTGGTAGAGCCGGTTCTTCGTAATCAAGTCGTTCAGTCGCTCGACCGAAGTGGCCGACCGCAGTCCGTCCGCCGGGGTATTGACCACGTAGTCGAGCAAACGCCCAAGGGTAGACGTCGCCACGTGCATCCGGGTATCCGATGATGCGTAGTAGATAAAAACCGTCCCGTCGTCGTCCAGAATCCAGCCGTTGGCGAAGACGACATTGGACACATCGCCAATGCGCTCCTCGCCTTCGGGGGCGATAAAATACCCCGCCGGTTTGTAAATCACTTTCGTTAGGTCCTCTAAATCCGTCATAAACAGATACAGGACGTAGCGCAACCCGGCCGCCGTGTTCCGAACGCCGTGGGCCAGGTGCAGCCAGCCTTTCGTGGTTTTGATTGGTGCCGGTCCCTGCCCGTTTTTTACCTCATACACCGTGTGGTAGCGTTTCTCATCCACGATGTATTCCCGGTCGATCACCGGATTTTCCATCGAATCGGTCAGACCAAACCCGATACCTCCGCCCGTTCCGGCTTCGATAAAACCGTCTTGCGGACGGGTGTAGAGTGCGTATTTTCCGTTCACAAATTCCGGATGCATCACCACATTCCGCTGCTGTGGTGAAGGCGAAACCAGATCGGGGAGCCGTTCCCAGGTTTTCAGATCCCGCGTCCGGGCCATGCCGCACTGCGCCGATGCCGAGGATTCGTCGCCTTTCCGGGCCGACGGATCTTTGCGCTCGGTACAGAACAGGCCGTAAATCCAGCCGTCTTCGTGTTGCACCAGCCGCATGTCGTAGACGTTGATGTCCGGTTCGCCGGTTTCGGGCATCGTAATCGGGTAATCCCAAAACCGGAAGTTGTCGATTCCGTTGGGGCTTTCGGCCACGGCGAAAAACGACTTCCGGTCACTGCTTTCGACCCGCACCACCAGCAGATACTTCCCGTCAAGCCGGATGGCTCCGGCGTTAAAGGTTGCGTTGATGCCAAACCGCTCCATCAGATAGGGGTTTGTGGCCGGGTTCAGGTCATACCGCCAGAACAAGGGAGTGTGCCGGGCCGTCAGAACCGGGTACTGGTAGCGGTCGAAGAGGCCGTTGCCGGGTTTGAGTTTCTCGTTCGGCCGCGAAATCAATTCAAAATGGCCCTCTTCCAAGGTTTTCAATCGTTCCTGAAAGGCAAATTTCATTGGTTCTAGTATATGAATTCTTCTATCGATTCGGCGACGCTGCGCTGTTACCTGCTTACGGGATAATTTGCCCCGAATGGTCGCGTACCTTACGGCACGCCAGCGCCTGAACTATCCACCCGTTTTCTACCGACGCTACGCTGTTACATCCCTCTGGGATAATTTGCTCCGCCAGGGACACAACCACTCGATTTCTACCGACGCGGTGCTGTTGCATCCCTTCGGGATAATTTGCCCCGAATGGGACACAACCACTCGATTTCTACCGACGCGGTGCTGTTGCATCCCTTCGGGTTGTTTTGCCCCGAATAGGATAGTTTGCCCCGCCAGGGGCTTAACAGCGCAGCGTCGGTAGATGACAGAACCGATTTATTTCCCGCGTGCCGTGAGGCACGCGACCTCCAACGCGGTGCTGTTGCATCCCTTCGGGATCAATGGCCGGGTTTTATAACACCTCAATTACAACCATTCGTCAATGTACCAATTACCTGTATTTTAGTGCGTTAATACTGATGAAACTGCCACAGAAACCGGCTTCGCATCCTCAACGGGCAGGTTGTCCCACCAGGTTTTTTTGAGAATTACGGCACAAACCGCCAGGATCGTCAGCGTGACCGACAATTCGGTGTACATGCTGACGATCAGATACATCGGCAGCATCGTCAGACAGCATTGGGCCACAACGCCCACCCCGACGTTGAACGCATCGCGTTTGAAATTTTTGTTGGCTTCGAACGACGGATCCTCGGCCACGACCATTTCGTGAATCGGTTGCCAGAACCCCCAGGGGCGGACGGTTCGGTAAAAGGACTTCAGCGTTTCGGATTTCGTCGGGGGTGTCAGCAGGGAACCGGCCACGCAACCGGCCAGCGACAAGCCGAACAGCAGCGGGAAATAATACAACTCCAGGGTTTCTTTAAAAAGGGCGGGAAAAATCAGCGCCGGAACGATCCCCGCCAGCATACCCCAGAAAAAACCGCTGGCGTTAAACCGCCACCAGTGCCATTTCAGCACATTCGCAGCCACATAACCGCCGTACAAGGCCGACACAATCCACTGCAGGATGCTGTTGACATCCCGGACAAACAAGCCCAGCAAAATACCAAAACCGGCCACCGCCAACCCCGACGCGTAATTCATCCGGGCAATCCGCCGGTTCGATGCGCGCGGATTGACGTATTTCAGGTAAATATCATTGACGATGTAGGCCTGCGCGGCATTGAGCGTACCGGCAAATGTACCCATGAAAGCCGCCAGCAAACCCGCCAGCAACAGCCCCATCAACCCCGCCGGAACGAACTGCAGGATGGCTGCGGGCAGAATTTTCTCAAAGTCGATGGCTCCGTTGGGGGCCTGCAGGTTGAGCTGATCAAAATGCAACAGGGCCAGAACCGTAAAGCCCATGATCATGGCGTAGCGAACCGGCAGCAGCACGATGGATACAATACCGCTCATTTTGGCCGCATCCTGAGGGGATTGGGTGGACAGCACCTTTTGCATGTCGTAGTTGGGGGCCGGGCCGGCCAGACTCGCCAGAATGCCTTTGAAGGTCATCATCATGAAGAAAATGCCAAACAGCGAAAAACCGTCGGATTTGATTTTGGCGTTTACCGCTTCAATCCTCCCGGTCCAGTTCAGATCGTCGAGATGCCAGCTAAAAAAGGGCGTGTACCAACCTTGCGGTACGCTCAACGAACTGACCGCCAGATTGTCCATTGCGATCGACGCAATGACGAACGCGGCAATGGTCATGATGATGTACTTTAGAATATCGCCGATGACGATGCTGGTCATGCCGCCCAGAATGGCGTAAAAAACCGCAAACGAAGTAAAAATGATGCCGTAGAAGGGGGCGACGTAAGCCGGTGAAACCGTGAAAGGTAAATAGGGTGCGACGGTGGAAATAGGAATGAATATTTCGACAAACTTGCCCAGCCCGACAAATCCGTAGGCCATGAATCCGAGGCAACTCAACAGGGCGAAAACGACGACAACCGTGTGGGAAGCCGTTACGCCCCGCCCGGAGCCGAAGCGGGTTCCGATCCATTCTGCACCGGTGGCCACGTTCGACCGGCGCAGCCAGACGGACAGGTACATCATCAGAAAAACCTGGTTGAAAACCGGCCAGAGCCACGGAATCCAAAGGCTCTTCATACCGTAGACGAACGCCAGCGCCACCATCCACATGGTGCCCGAGATGTCGAACATATCGGATGCGTTCGACAATCCGAGCATGTACCAGGGCAGGGTTTTGCCGCCCAGCATGTATGCCTCCTTATTCTGGGCCGCACGTTTTTTCAACCCCAATCCCAGCAAAATAACGGCCACCAGGTAGCCGACTATGATGCTGAGATCAAGTGCTGAAAGTTTCATGAAATAGAGATTGGTTCAATGTTCCAAAAGTATACGCTTTTTCCGACTACAGAGTAATACTTTTTTAGCATTCTTTTGAACAAATGCTATTATAAATTGAATGATAATTCTGCCAATTATCCTGTTTTAGGTCAATTTAACCTGTAAAATACAATTATTACCAATAAATAGCTAAGTTATTCGTAAAAGGGTTTGATACTATACTCACCCAAATTATGGTACTTTTTGCCTATCTTTGTTTCTGTCTTGCCTGTCACCAGCTATTCCGATGAGTGCGATTTACCGGGAAATTACGCCCCTGACCCAGAATGACTGTTACACGCTTTTTTCACGGATCAAGAAGGATTTCGATTTCCCCCTGCATTCGCACGAGGAGTTTGAACTGAACTTCATTGCCAATGGCGCCGGTACGAAACGGATCATCGGTGATCATACGGACGTGATCGAGGATCTGGAACTGGTGCTGGTGGGCAGCAATCTTCCGCACGGGTGGTTCAATCACCAGGGGCCGAGCCAGGAAGTGCATGAGGTAACGATTCAGTTTCACCGCGATTTGTTCGATGAAAAACTGCTTCGGCGTAACCAGCTCAGTTTCATCCGGGTATTGCTGGAACGGTCGGCCAAAGGCATTGCGTTTTCGCGGGAAACCATCGAGTCGCTGCGCCCCCGTCTTGAAGCCCTGGCGCAGAAAAGCGGTTTTGACTCGGTGCTGGAACTGATGTCGATTCTGCACGATCTGTCGATTTCGCGGAACATGCGGACGCTCTCGAACGCGTCGTTTACCAACGATCCGTTGCATTTCCACAGCCGCCGGATCGAGAAAGCGTTCGAGTTCATGCAGGCGAATTATGACAAGGATATTTCGCTCGCCGATCTGTCCAAAGTCGTGAATATGCCGGAAGTATCGTTCAGCCGGTTTATCAAAAAACGAACCGGGAAGACCTTCATCGACAGCCTGAACGAAATCCGGCTCGGCCACGCGTCAAGACTGTTGATCGATACCACCCACACCATCACCGAAATATCCTACAAATGCGGTTTTAACAATATGTCGTATTTCAACCGTATCTTCCGTCGAAAAAACGGTTGTACCCCCCGCGAGTTCCGGCAGAATTATTCGGGAATCCGGGTTTTTGTGTGAGTACGGTCGTCGGTTTTCCGTGAATGGAAATGCCTGAAAACAGCGAATAATGAATACCGAACAACCGAATAACGAAAGCCACCGTAGACGGAAAACCGATTACCGTAAACTATAAACCGAATACCGTAAACCAAAAATAACCTCGTGGAAAGACGAAAAGCACTTAAAAGTTTGGCGGTGGCCGTGGGCGGACTGGTGAGTCTGCCGGGTTGGGCAAACGGCTGGAATTCGGCGAACCTCCCATCCGGAGCGTCGTTTCTGGCTCCCCGCGCCGATGCGGTTTTAGCCGAAGTGGTGGAAACCATCCTGCCGGCCACCGACACCCCGGGCGCGAAAGCCCTGGGCGTTCACACCTTCATTCAGAAAATTGTGACGGATTGCATGGAACCGTCGGCGCAGGACAGTTTAACCAAAGGACTGACGGCCGTGGAAGCCCTCGCCCAGAAAACCTACAGCAAATCGTTTGCCTCGCTCGATGCCGGTCAGAAAGCCGAGGTGCTGAAAACCATGAGCCAGTCGTCGGACGCCGACGAAAAAGGATTTTTTTCGCTGGTAAAAGGCATGACCATCCGGGGCTACATGACCTCCGAATACGTCATGAACAACATCACCCACTACGAAATGGTACCCGGTCGGTACCATGGTTGTGTGCCGGTGGTAGCCAAAAACACAACGCCTAAAACGCAACAAAACAAATAGTAGCCCGAACCCCTATGGCAAATTTTGCAATCGATGCAGTAAAAGCAACCACGTATGACGCCATCGTGATCGGATCAGGGATCAGTGGCGGTTGGGCTGCGAAAGAGTTGACGGAGAAAGGATTACGTACCCTGGTGCTGGAACGGGGCCGCGACGTCAAACACGTGGTCGACTACCCCACGACCATGCTCAACACCTGGGAAATGGAACACCGGGGGCAGTTGCCGCTCGGCATCCGGAAGGAAAACCCGATTGTGGGCAAATGTTATGCCTTCCACGAAGGGTCGGCGCATTTTTTCGTGAAGGATGCGGAACACCCGTATGTGCAGGAAAAACCGTTCGACTGGATTCGGGGCTATCAGGTGGGGGGCAAATCCCTGCTGTGGGCGCGCCAGACCCAGCGCTGGAGCGACTTCGACTTTCAGGGCCCGGCCCGCGACGGATTTGCGGTCGACTGGCCGATTCGGTATGCCGACATCGCGCCCTGGTATAGCCACGTTGAAAAATTCGCCGGTATTACCGGAAATAAAGACGGTTTGGCCACCTTGCCCGATGGCGAGTTTCTGCCCCCGCACGAGTGGAACTGCGTTGAAAAATACTTTAGCCAGCAGATGGCGGCCAAATACAAAGACCGCCCGGTCATTATGGGCCGGGCCGCTCACATCACCAAACCGCAACCGATTCACCTGCAACAGGGCCGGGCGCAATGCCAGCACCGGACCATTTGTGAGCGCGGCTGTCCGTTTGGCGGGTATTTCAGCAGTAATGCTTCTACCCTGCCCTGGGCTGCTAAAACCGGCAAGCTGACTTTGCGCCCTCATTCGGTGGTGCATTCGATTATCTACGACGAGAAAAAAGGCAAAGCCACCGGCGTACGCGTGATCGACGCGACCACCAAGGAAATGATCGAATTTTATGCCCGGATCATTTTTGTCAATGCGGCCGCTTTGAACACCAATCTGGTGCTGCTGAACTCCACCTCGAACCGGTTTCCGAACGGTCTGGGCAACGACAGTGGTGTGCTGGGCAAATATGCCGCTTTCCACAACTACCGGGCGGGCATTTCGGGTGAATACGACGGGTATCTGGAATCGACCACCGAAGGCCGACGCCCCAACAGCCCGTATATTCCACGTTTCCGGAACGTTCATAAACAGGAAACTGACTTTCTGCGGGGTTACGCAGCCGGTTTTTCAGCCAACCGCATTTCCCGGTCGAACCAGGAGGGTTTCGGTGCCGATCTAAAAGCAAACCTGGCCAATCCAACGCTGGGCGGCTGGAGTGTGGGTTCGCACATGATGGGCGAAACCATTCCTAAAGAGAGCAATTACGTGGCGCTGGACAAAAGCCTGAAAGATCCGTTTGGCATTCCGCAGTTGAAAGTGTCGATTGTGTACGACGACAACGACGACAAGATGGTGAAGGATTACCAGGAGCAGATGATGGAAATGTTCACCGCAGCCGGTTTTAAGAACCTTCGCGTTCGTGACGACAAACGCAATCCGGGGCTGGATATTCACGAAATGGGCGGGGCCCGCATGGGCAAAGATCCCAAGACGTCGATTCTCAACAAATGGAACCAGATGCATCACGTCAAAAATGTGTTCGTGACCGACGGGGCCTCGATGACGTCTACCTCAACCCAAAACCCGTCGCTGACCTACATGGCACTGACAGCCCGGGCGGTGGACTACGCGGTGAAAGAGATGAAAAAGATGAATCTGTAGAATTAAGTTATATCGCAGAGTTGAGCGGAGAAAAAAGGAGTTGAGCAGAGAAAAATAAACTCTGCTCAACTCCTTTTTTCTCCGCTCAACTCTGCGATATAACTCTTTATCTATTTTACGCTCGTTTCCCCGTGGGGCGTGTGCAGAAATTTCTTCCCGGCGGCTTTGATTTTCAGCAGGGAACGCATCATTCGGAAAACCAGCAACGGGAAAGTCAGCACATCCCGAATCGAGATTTTCTGCCAGAGGTAACCCGGAATCGAGATCAGGAGGCTGAACAGAAGCGTTGCCAACATGCTGCCAAAGTAGCCCCAAACCATCGGATTTCCAATCACCAAGCCAGCCAGTGTCCCCACAAACAGGAGTGCGAGAAACAAAACGCGTGGGATGAGCAGCGCCTTCAGCAACCCGTTGAAAGCATGCCAGTTTCCCCTCATCAATTGCCGGATGCCGGTGCCGAAATACAGCTTTACGAAGTGAATCTGAGCAGCAATCCAGCGGGTTCGCTGGCGTTCGAACACTTCCAGATTCTGCACTTTCTCGTCGTAAATCAGGGCCTGTTTCAGGTATGCGATCTCAATATCTTCCGTCAACAGCAGCATTTCCAGCTCTTTGTCGTAGCCCCCCACCGACCGAATCTGGCCCATCGCCCGCTTCATCGTATCGGGTTCAAACGCCATGCCTGACCCAATCAGCGATGCCGAGAAGCCCAGCGCCCGCTGTCCGCCCCGAAACAGGTGGTTGTTGACCTCTTCATTCATGGCGTCTAAAACCGCTACGCTGGTGTTCGTGTTTTTAGCCACCCGATGGCCCTGAACCGCCCGCCAGCCGCAATCGAATGCCTGGTTGATCCGATGCAGAAAATCGGGTGCCATGTGGTTGTCGGCATCGGAAACGAGCACAATGTCGTAGACCTGCTCCGGAAGAAGTTCAAGGGCTTTTGTCAACGATTTCTGAACCGTCGATTCTTCAAAACTCACCACCAGCACTTTGACCGGAAATTGGGCAAGCTGTTGCAAGGTCTCAGCGCGAAACGAGTCGGCAATCACGAAAAGATCGTAGGAGTCAGACGGATAGGTTTGCTGAAGATTGGCCTGGACCGAGTCCAGAATGACTTTATCCTCCTTGTAGGCGGGTACCAGAACGGCAATTCGGCGGGTGCGGGTTGTGGCTTTGCTCGCGGGTTCGCTGTCGTCTCCGCCAAACCAGCCTGCCACGGCACAAATAAGAAGATACAGAATATTAAATCCGAGGTACAGACCGATCGGCAGAAAAATCAGATACCCTACAAAATCCATGATCTGGTAAAATTATCACTGTACAAATCAATTCTGCTTGTCAATTTGTCTGATAATCTTCGTTTCACCCAGGATACGGCGTTTTTTTCTACGGCGATCTTCCTCTTTCTAACCATCAGATTCATGTCGATCTGACAGCAAATAATATACCATTTAATCAGTTAAGTGTATTCTCAACCCAAAGATTTCCATTAGGGCTTGGGTTACTTACTTTTCAGGGGTCTACTTTCAATCAGTAGGACAGAGAAATTAATGTCTGGTAATAAAATACGTATTAAGCCCGGACAGGTACGGTCTGTGCGTAAAAGGGGGCCGCACCAACCACGGGCCGCGAAAAGGCATTCGACGCCCGACGGAGCATCGCCCGGATTTTCGCCTGCAATTCGAGGGGATTGAACGGTTTTGTCATGCAATCATCAGCGCCATTTTCCAGACACCGAATGCGGAAGTTGCTGTCTTCTGAACCCGACAGGGCCAGAATCGGAAGCGAATGGTAGCGGCTGCTTTTGCGAACCAGTTGGATCAATTCCAAACCGTCCACCTTCGGCACTTTCAGGTCGGTAACAATAAAATCGGCAGAAAGGCCTTTTTCGAGCAAATTCATGGCTTCATTCCCGTTGGAGGCCACAATCACATTGAACTCGGCGGCAAGCGTCTCCTGCAGAATACGAACCAGGAAACGGTTACTCTCTACAATCAACAGGTTTATTTTTGGGACTTTCATAGCAAGTTGTTGTTTGGTTCAAATCGAGACACTAAAAATTTACGGCAACATTTCTATTATAAGTAAAAACACTTACACCATAATTCAATTTTAACGAATTGACGGGCAAATATCAGATATAAAAGCGGCATCTACATGAATTTTAAATCTAGTTATATTTGGCCAAATCACATTTTAATCTCCTGTCTACTAGAAATTTAACCTATTTTTTTACTAAATCACTTTCCTTTCGCTTGTCATTATTATCAAACACCGGGACAAATATAGAGTACCTAATTTGAAGTCAAAACAAAATGTGTAATTATTTTTGCAATATAAGAAATTAATCATGCTACTCATATTTGAATTACCGGAAAACAAACCGGGTTAGGACGTCAGAGCATAAATGTTACCGTATTTCTACTCTGGGTATCATCCATTATACAGAATACCTAAATTACCAGACACACTTGGCACGATATGTGATTAGTATTCAAGGCTACTTCTGACAGATTATGACTGTTTTTCAACGGTAGCCCGTGAACACAACCGGCACAATGCGAGCAGTCTACTTTCCCAACTTAAACGGCTTACGATTCATCGCTGCTCTTTGGGTGATCATTCACCACATCGAACAAATCAAGCTCATTTTCAAAGTTGATAACTACTGGCACCTGCCCTTCGTCGATCTGATCGGGAAGCTGGGTGTCGTGTTGTTTTTTGTCCTGAGCGGTTTTCTGATCACCTACCTGCTTTTGCAGGAAAGAGCGGTTACGGGTACGATTGCAATCCGCCATTTTTACCTGCGACGGGTGCTCAGAATCTGGCCGCTGTATTACCTGATCGTGGTTTTAGGCTTGTTCGTGCTGCCCCACATTCCGTTTTTTGACATTCCGATTTATTCTGATTTACTGCACAGAAGTTTCCTGGTCAAAGTCATTCTGTTCATTGTTATTCTGCCCAACCTGGTGGCTACGCCCGTACCCCACATTAACCAAACCTGGTCGATTGGGGTGGAGGAGCAGTTCTACGCCTTCTGGCCTTTGCTCATGAAAAAGGTGGGCCATCCGCTGCGGGTGGCCTTAGGCACGATTGTGGTTTATCTGCTGATCAAGTTTGGCCTGCTCTTTCTAACCTCCATGGGAGTTACCAATCAGGCAATCAGCTTTATAACAAAATTCTGGAACAGCTTCAACGTGGATTGCATGGCGATTGGCGGGGTGATTGCCTGGGCACTTTTCTACCGCCGGGAAGGCATCCTCCGCGTGCTGTTCAACCGCTGGTTGCAAGCCGCCGTTTACCTGCTAACGGCTTTCATGATCGTTCGGGGAGTTGAAATACCGTATCTGCACCAGGAAACCTACGCCTGTCTGTTTGCGGTAATCATTCTCAACCTGGCCGCCAATAAACAGACACTCATCAAGCTTGAACACCCGGTTTTACATTACCTCGGCAAGATTTCGTTCGGCATCTATATGTACCACATGATCGCGATCTTAATCGCTTTCAAACTGCTGCAACCCGTTTTTCCGGGCAACAACTGGTTGCTCTACACTGCCAGCATTCTGCTGACCATTCTCCTGGCTGCGGCCTCCTACGAATGGTTTGAACGCCGTTTTATCAAGGCTAAAATCAAGTATTCCAAAGTTGTCAGTGGCGACAATATTGCCGAGCCGGTTGTCAATTCGCCCGGCGCTACCGACGCTATCCAACCGACCCTGACCAACACCAAATAACCGTACCGTGAGCGCCCTGCCAGGGGTTCCAATTCGCAAAAATGGGCAATCAGACCGCTTCCTTATCGTACACCATACAGAAGAACTTCTGGTTATTCAGCCTGCTTGGAACACTCATTGCCGTAGCTTCCGGTTTCCTAATTGCCAGACTAGGAATTCTCGGATCGGCGGTTATTATCATCCTACCGCTCGGGCTTCTTCTGGTGGGAGGTGTGCTGGCCGAGCCCAAATTCGGTTTTCTGGTCTATGTGCAGCTCAGTTTTCTGGTCAATGCCCTCGCCCGCTTTCTGCCCGTCAGCATTCCATTCGGGATGATCATCGACGGCATTCTCGGACTAACCGTGCTGAGTCTGATCGTGAACAACCGGCGATTGTCGTGGAAACGGTTGCATCATCCGGCTTTTTACCTCGTCGGAATCTGGTTTTTTTACACGGTGCTGGAAATCTTTAATCCGGAATCGCCCTACCGGGCCGCCTGGTTTTTTCACGCCCGGTCCTTTTCCCTGCATTTTTTCATTGTCACCTGCACCATGCTGGTCATCGACCTGACGCGGGGCGATATCCTGATTATTCTTCGAACCTGGCTCGTCTGGTCCTTTCTGGCGGCCCTCTGGGCGTTCAAACAGCAATACATTGGCCTGACCACCAATGAGATGATCTGGCTCAACTCGGGAGCCGCTTCGACACACATCCTGTTTGGTCACCTGCGCAGTTTCTCGTTCTACACCGATGCCTCGCAGTTTGGGGCCGAAATGGCCGCCGTTTCACTCCTCTGTTTTATCTGGAGTTTTGAATCCGAAACGTTACCGCGTAAGCTGGGGTACCTGTTCCTGTTGCTGGTCTATTTCTGGGGCTACGCCGTTTCGGGAACGCGCAGCGCCCTTTTTGTGCTGATTGCCGGCTACGGTTTTTATTTATTCATGAAGCGGGATCTGCTCAAAATTGCCATCGGGATCTGCGTGGCGGCTCCCCTGCTTTTTGTCCTGAAATACACCAACGCCGGTAGCGGTAATTACCAGATTCAACGCATGCGAACGGCCCTCAACCCGCTGGAAGATCCGTCGTTTCTGCTGCGGTTGAAAAACCAGCAAAAACTGGCTAATTACCTGAAAGACTTGCCATTCGGCGCGGGCATTGGAACCTCACTCGATACGGGCCAGCGGTTTTCGCCCAACCACTGGGCCGCCCAGATTTCGCCGGATAGCTGGTATGTCGAGCTGTGGATCGAAACCGGCCGGGTGGGCATGGTTCTGTACATTATGATGCTGATCGCGCTGATTTCGATTGGGGTTTACCGGGTCTGGCACCTGAAAGACCCCTGGCTCACCTCCACGATGCGGGGCCTGGTGGCCGTTTTTGTCGGCATCGCCGTCATGGGGTATTCCAACCCGGTTCTGGGTCAGTTCCCCACCAGTTCCATGCTGTTCATCAACGCACTCCTGTTCACCACCTGCAATCGGTGGGACAAGAGCTAGGCGGTTTTCGGTTTTCAGTTTTCGGTTTTCGGTGGCTAACGCAGTTACAAACCCGACCGGTAGCCTGCGTCAGCCACCGAAAACCGAATACAGTAAACCGAATACCTATACTTTTAATCCTTATTCCTCAACCTCTATGAAACGTCGCCAAGCCATTCTGGGAATCGCCCTTTTGGGAACTGGCAGTATAATCGTGAATGGCTTCAAGTGGATTTCCTGGTACAAAAATCCCGATCTGGTGTTCATCCACAGCCAGAAAGAACTCCTGGCGGCTTTGGCTGAAACGATTATTCCGGCTACCGATACGCCGGGCGCCATTGCCGCCGGTGTCCCCGATTTTATCCTGAAAATGGTGCTGGAAAACACGCTGAAGGTTTCCCAAAACCGCTTCATCGAAGGCCTGAAAGCCGTCGATCCTTACAGCATCAGCCGGTTTGGAAAACCGTACATAAGATGCTCCCGGCAGGAGCAAAACGAGGTAATGCGGCATTTCGAAAAAGACGGAAAACCGTTTGAGGGAATTCCCGGAAAAGTGGAGCGGAAACTGATTGGCAATTCGTTTTTTACCACCCTGAAAGAATACACCTGCGTCGGGTATTACACGTCGATGACCGGCGCAACCCAAGGGCTGGCCTATGTTTTTACGCCTGGCCACTACACCGGTTGTATTCCGCTTTTTGCCGGACAAAAATCCTGGGCCATCCGCTAACCACGACCTTTCCATGACCCCCATTCCTGTTAAAAACAACGGAAAAGAATTGTATACTTTCGATGCCATTGTCGTCGGTTCCGGCATCAGTGGTGGCTGGGCCGCCAAAGAACTCTGCGAGCAGGGCCTGAAAACGCTGGTGCTGGAACGGGGCCGGAACGTCGAGCACATCACCGACTACCCCACCTCCGAGAAAAACGCCTGGGAATTTCCCTACCGGCTTAGCACCGTGTTGCAGGACCGGCGGCAAAGTCCGGTTCAAAGCAGTTGTCCGGTGTATAACGAAGCCACTAAACATTTTTTTGTCAACGACCAAGAACACCCCTACGTCCAGGAAAAGCCGTTCTCGTGGATCCGGGGCTACCAGGTGGGCGGACGCTCGCTCACCTGGGCACGGCAGTGCTACCGGCTCGGCGAACTGGATTTCGAAGCCAACGCCAAAGACGGCATTGCCGTCGACTGGCCCATCCGGTACAGGGAAATTGAACCCTGGTACGATTACGTCGAGAAATTTGTCGGCATCAGCGGTCAGGCCGAAGGGCTCCCCCATTTACCAGACAGCCAGTTTTTGCCCCCTATGGAGCTGAACTGCGTGGAAACCCACCTGAAACAGCAGATTCGCCGTCACTACAAAGACCGGATTCTTACCATTGGCCGGGTTGCGAACCTCACGCGCGGCTGGAACGGGCGTGGCCCCTGCCAACACCGGAACCTGTGCAACCGGGGCTGCCCGTTTGGTGGGTATTTCAGCAGTAATTCGGGCACATTACCCGCAGCTGCCCATACGGGAAACCTGACGTTACGGCCGGATTCCATCGTCGCCGAAGTGCTGTATGACGAACACAAAAACCGGGCGACCGGCGTTCGGGTGATCGATGCCCGCACGAACGAAGTGACCGATTATTTTGCCCGGATCATCTTCCTGAATGCCTCAACGATTGCCACAGCCTCGATTTTGCTGAACTCCGTTTCCAGCCGATTTCCCAACGGATTGGGCAATTCGAGCGATCAGGTCGGGCGGAATCTGATGGATCATTTCATGATGGGAGGAGCACAGGGCGAGTTTGAAGGCTTTCAGGATCAATACTATAGCGGTCGGAGGCCCACCGGTTTTTACGTTCCCCGCTTCCGAAACATTAGTCCCGAGACCCGGAGCAAAGACTACCTGCGCGGGTTTGGCTACCAGGGCCGGGGCGAACGGGCCGAGTGGGGTGAATTATACCGGGGCACCAGCGGTTTTGGTGAATCGCTGAAAGCCACCCTCGCGACGCCCGGCCCCTGGAACGTGGTGATGGGGGCCTGGGGCGAGACCCTCCCCTACGACGACAACCGGGTGACCATTGACCCGGAGGAGCGCGACCAATGGGGCTTACCCCTCGTTCGAATTAATTTTAAGTACCGCGAGAACGAGATCAACATGCGGTCGGACATTAAAAACAGCGCGGCAGAAATGCTCGAAAAAGCTGGCTTCAAAAAGGTGGAAAAATTCTACTTCGACCAGCCACCGGGTTCGGCCATTCACGAAATGGGAACCGCCCGGATGGGCCGCGACCCCAAAACGTCGGTGCTCAACGCTTTCAACCAGATGCACGATGTCAAAAATGTGTATATTACCGACGGCAGTTGCATGACCTCGTCGGCCTGCCAGAATCCGTCGCTGACCTACATGGCGCTGACGGCCCGCGCCTGCGCCCATGCGGTTTCTGAACTGAAGAAATTAAATCTGTAGATGATAGCGAACGACCGCCTGAAACTGGCCCATTTGATTCTGGCCCACGGACAACCCGAGCAACTCAGCCGCCTGATTCAGTCATTGCAGCACCCAAATGCGGATTTTTACATTCACATTGACGAAAAAACCGATCTGACGCCTTTCCTGAAAATGCGGAAAAACCTGAACGTTTTCTTCATCCGAAAACGGGAAAAGGTGTTTTGGGGAGCCTACAGCATTGTTCAGGCCACGCTGAACGGGTTTGAAGAAATCGTTGCTTCCGGCATTCCGTATGCATACATCAATCTGCTGAGTGGTCAGGATTATCCGCTCAGACCACCCGGTTTTATCCATGATTTTTTGAAAGAAAACGCCGGAACGCAGTTCATGGAGTTTTTGTCGGTAGATTACGAATGGCACGAGGCTCTGCCCCGGGTGAAAAAATACCACCTCATCAATTATTCTTTTTCCGGAAAATACGCGGTCGAAAAGCTGCTGAATGCGGTATTACCCAACCGGAAAGCCCCGGAAAACCTAACCTTTGTGGGCCGTTCTCAATGGTTTACGATTACTTTAGGCGCTGTTCGCTACATTCTGCTGTATCTCCGGGAACATCCGAAGGTCGTCCGCTTTTTTAAAATGACCTGGGGGGCCGACGAACTGATTTTTCAAACCGTTCTGTATAATTCCGCTTTCAAACCGGCGATGCGCAACGAGAACCTGCGCTACATCGACTGGTCGGAAGGAAACGCGAGCCCGAAAACGCTGACTATCGCGGATGAAACCGCCTTGCGGAACTCCGGGAAGCTCTTCGCCCGAAAATTCAACAGCACGACGGAACCCGAAATCATGGACATTCTGGACGCTTCATTCCTGAAACGCTGACATTTTCAGACCTGAACCGCCGGTTTTGTCCACGTTTTTTCGACCGGGTCATACTGCTTCAGCAAGCGGGCCGGGTTTCCACCCACCACGGAATATGCCGGAACGTTCCGCGTCACGACACTCCCCCCCGCCACCACCGAATGCCGCCCGATGGTGACCCCCGCCGTAATGACGGCATTGGCGCCAATCCAGCATTCGTCTTCAATCACAATTGGCCGGGTAACGACGGGCTGTTCCCGAATCGACCGGCTCACGTCTTCGTAGGAATGGTTCAGGCCCGACAGTACGACGTGCTGGGCAATGATCACATCCGTCCCGATCGTCACTGGTCCAATCACCACCGACCCAATGCCGACCGTACACCGATCCCCAATCAAAACCGGTCCCACGCCATTGTTGATCACACTGAACGCTTCGATCACACTGTTTGAACCCAGCGCAAACGGGCTGAAAGGCAGCACATCGAGCCGCACCGACGACCGGATCATCGACGTCCGGTGCCGTTTGTGAATGAACGGATTCACGAACCAGCTCACCCATCGCCGGGGCCGGGCCTCATGCCGGGGGATCAACAGCCAGTGGATCAGGTGTTTTAGCCGGGGGTTGCGGTCGATGAACGCTTTCATACGGTTTTCAGAAACGAATCAGGTGGTTTGGGGCTGAGAAACAAGCAGTTGATCAATGGCATCGGTTAAGGCACCCACCGAATTAGCCCAGGTATGCTCCCAGGCAAAGGCAATCCGTTCGTCGGGCGACGACAGGATTTTACCATTCAGAACGTCGGCGATGCGGGCAACAAATTGCTCTGCGTTTTCGGCCAGGTAAACGTGTCGGTCAAACAACGCCATCGTTTCCGTTTTACCGGCAACCACCGGTTTTCCCATCGCCAGGTATTCGTCAATTTTGCGCGGATAATTCCCGATGGTCACTTCGTTCAGGACCTGCGGATTGATCAATACGTCCATAGCCGCCAGATAGGCCGGAATCTGATGGGGCGATTTGGGACCGAGAAACGTCACATTGGGCAGGGCTTTCAACCGTTCGGTGGGGAACGAGTCGTCGGTGGCGCCAATCAGAACCATCTGCCAGTCAGGCCGCTGGCGAGCTACGGTTTCGATCAGACCACCATCCAGCCGCAAACCGGTGAGCGCGCCGGCGTAGCCAATGCGGGGATAAGGAATCGCAGCCATGTCGGCCGGTATTTCGTGGATAGCCGCCGGATCGAACATTTTCAGATCACAGCCCTGCCCCACATAAACCGAACGCGGGTTGTACCGGGCCGCCTGGTTGGCGAGGTAGAGCGAATTACTGGCCACCAGATCGACCTTGCTCATCAGCAGCGGTTCCAGCCGTTCGCCGTGCCGTTTCCAGAAATCGACCGCCAGAAAATTATCCCGCAGGTAGTAGACATACACCGCCGGTTTGAGCAATTCCTTCAGGTAAAAGCCCTGAAGCATGTCATTGTCATTGATCAGCACGAAAGATTTCCAACCTAACTCCTTCACCGCCAGCTTGATTTCGTTCGACAAAACCGTCCCGTTGTAGCGGTTGGCCCAATCGTACAGGGGCGTATCGGGCAACCAGTTGAAAGAGCCTAACAACGATCGGGGCGACAACACCCAGAGGTTCGGTTCGGCCTGAAACAGGTGCTTCCCTTGGTTTTCGGCCACAAATTCATCGCGTCGCTGCGCGCGGCCCGATTTTTTGGAAAGCCGCGCCGACCAGTCCAGCGGTTCGTTGACAAACAGCACCGAATGGTTTTCGGACAAGGTTCGGGCCATGTCCCGAATGTTGCTGCCCAACTGCTTTTCCTCCCAGGGCTGCCGGGAAGTGATGACAAAATTCGTTCTGCCAGACAACTTATTCATGATTCCGTATGATACCTGATTAGACTTTCTCGATGATCTTTTATTTATGTCTGATAAACAACATCTTCACCATTCTCTTTCCAGGAAGGACAGAGCAAATAGTATGCTTAATTTTCGGATGACTAACGTATCTGATCATTTGTCTGATAATTTGAATTGGAACAGGCTCAAATCATTTTCGAAATAAATATTAGCGGGGTAACTCTGTATCTATACGAAGACTCATCCGCCTACAATATAAAGAAAAACAATTAGTTAATATAAATACCTACTTTATCCCTGCGGATGCAATACAAACCCCGCAACCACAGAATGGTACTGTTTTTGCTACCAGTATTCTGTTAATTATACCATGCGACCTTCGACGGGCCGATCCTTCGTGATGACATCCAGATTATTAAATTTAGTATTCAATACACATCGAAAGGGTATCATATTGCCCTTCTGTTGTCTATTTATAACCTCTTTGCTTTACGGTCAAACGACGGCTCCCACCGCCCAAACGCCCGCTGCTCAAGCGCCTTCGGCAACCAACGATACCCTCTACCTCGACATTACCCAGGATCTGTCTACCCAACTACTGCCTTTTGAAGAAATCTACAAACTCGCCCTCACCCGGTCTCCCCTGATCCGGCTGGAAAATGAATCGATTATAACCCAAAATGCCGATTACAAACTTTCTAAAATTCAGATTCTGGAGTCGGCGACCGGTTTTACCAATTATTCCTTCGGGAACCAGGCGATTCTGTCGAACACCTCTTTTGGGGCAGATGCACTGGGGCAGATTGCCAATGGATACCGGACGGGCGTCGGGCTTCAGATCAGTTTGTATGACCTGTTTGGCAGAGGGCATAAAATCCGGCAGGCCCGCGCCAATTATCAGACATCACTAATTAAAAAGGAAATTGCCGAGTTGCAATTAAAAAAAGATCTGGTTACCGTCTATCAGGACTTGATGACCTCGCAGCGGGTGTTGAAAATCCGTATTCAGGATGAACAGGCGGCTTTCGCGGTTTACCGAATTGCCGAAGCCGACTCCCAGCAGGGACGCATCGATCCGAAAAGTATGGCCACGGCCAGCAATGGCTATGCCCAAACGAAGTCCATTGCCGAACAGGCACGTGGTGAATTCCTGAAAAACGTCTTCTACCTCGAAGCAACGGTGGGCGTTCCGATTCAACAACTAAAACGGAAATAACTCCAATCTCGTCAATGACACCACGGGTTTTCCTGCGTCTATTAAAACAACATGCGCTCTGGTTTATTCTGATTCCTGCTCTGACGGCGGGTTCAGTCTATTTTTTTACGAAAGATGACCCCCGGGTTTTTAAATCCCAGGCAACCCTCTACACGGGGCTGGCATCCGGCTACTCGTTGCTTTCGGATCAGCAGGCCGGTTTTATCGACCACTCGGCGGCTGCTTTTGAAAACTTGCTGACTACCCTCAATTCCAAGGAAACCCTGCGTCAAATTGGGGTAGATTTGCTGACCCGCCATCTGCCGCTCGACAAGCCGGACGGTAAAATTCTGTCACAACCGGCCTTCCAGGAACTGCGTCTGTACATTCCGGAAAATCTGCGGCTTTCGCTGACCAAAAATGCGGACGAAGCCACGCTGCACGCCCGGATCGACAGCCTCTCCCGCACCGCTACCGACAACCCCGTTCAGTTTGTCCTGATGAAATCGTACGCCTATTGCTCGATCGCAACGATTGGAAAAAAGTTAAAAGCAACGCGCCGTAGCCCCAGCGATATGCTTGATCTGGAGTATGAATCCTATGATCCGGCGGTGGCGCAGCAAACCCTGAGTTATGCCATTACCATCCTGAATAAACGGTATACGACCCTGAAAACCGCCGAGACCAACTCGGTGGTCAGTTATTACGAAGAACAGACAAAGGCAACAAAGAAGCGACTGGATGAGGCCGAAAACAAACTCCGGGCTTTCAGTGTGCAGCATAAATTGCTGAATTTCGAGGAAGAATCGAAAAACGTCGCGGCTTCGCGGGAGCTGTTTTCCGGTGATTACAACAAGGAGCTGATGACCAACAAAGCTGCCAAGGCGTCCATGGATGCGTTGAACAAACGCCTGGGGCAACTGGGGCCTCTGCTGCTGGCCAATGGAGATCTGAAAGCCAAACAGGCGGATTTAACCGACGCGCAGAATCAGTTGGTCAACGCCCAGGCGTATGGACAGCCACAAAATGTCGTTACGCGGTTGCAGAACCGGGTCGAACAGGCCTCGGAAGCCCTGAAAGTAACCGCCCGCAACTATACGGCGGCCGAAAGTACGCCCGAATCCATCCCGCAACGCACCCTGTTGAACGAGTGGCTGGAGAAGGTAATCGACTTTGAAGAATCGTCGGCCCGGCTCGAAGTCTACAAATCCCGCATGGGCGAATACCAGGCCAAAACCGAGGAATACAGCCCGCTGGAATCCGAACTTCGGCAGCTAAACCGGGATTTGACACAGGCCGAAAAAGACCACATAGCGTCGGTACACTATCTGAATCAGGCCATTACGCACCGCCAGGACATTTCTGTCGAAGGGGCCTTGACCACGCTGGATGCCCCAAATTTTCCGTATGATGCGCAATCGAAACGGTGGCTGTTCATTGCGCTGGGCTTCGGCGTGGGCTTGTTCATTGCCCTGTTGTTGACCGCCATCCGGTTCTGGATCGACCGCCGGATCAGCTCGCCGGAACAGGCCGAGTCACTGATCGGACGACCCGTTGCCGCCGTTTTCCCGACAGTTCGCAAGTTTACGATCGACTCCAAAGCCGGACGGACGGCCCTGAGCATGTTCGAGCAATTGTGCAATGCGATCAATTTCGAGATCATCAAAACCACCGCGACAAAACCGTATCCGCCCCTGATCACGCTGTTCAGCGTGCGGTCGAAACAGGGGAAAACCTGGGTGGCCAACAGCCTCGGCCGGATGTATGCCGAAGCCGGCCAGCAGGTCGCCTATTGTTATCCGCGCCTGAACGACGAGCAGCAGAAAATCGAGCAGGAAGGCGTTACATTTTTCCCCTACACCCGGCGCTCGGACCTGATGAACGTCACGGAAATCGATTACCTGTTCGATGAAGAAACCAAATTCGATGCCTCCCAATACGACCGGATCATTCTGGAAATACCAGCGCTCATCAGCAGTCCGATCCCGGTTTATCTGATCGATCAAAGTACAGTTTCGATTCTGGTGACGGATGTTAACAGCATCTGGGCCCGAACGGAGCGGAAAGTGCTGGAGATGTACCTGAAAATTGCCACCCACACGGTCGTAACGGTCTTGAACCGGGTCGACGGCAGTTACATCGACGCCCCCAGCAAGGCCGATGCCCAGCAAAGACCGGTTCAGCCCGAGCATTCGGTGGAAGTACAACGCACCCTCCGTTCATTGGAAAACCAGCGGACGCTTCAATACGGAAAACTATCGTAGCTGATTTTTAAAGGAACATGAGTACGAAACAACAGGCCATCAGTGGCGGGAAATGGATCACAATTTCCACCGTAATTTCGACGGTGTTCCAGTTTCTGCAGGTTTCCATTCTGGCCCGCATTCTGGAACCGTCAATTTTTGGCGTGGTCAGCGTCAGCACGCTGATCATCAATTTCTTTTTCATTTTCAGCAATCTAGGCTTTTCCAACTCCATCATTTCCAAGCAGGAAAGCGACCCCAAAGTACTTTCAACCCTGTACTTTATGGGTTTATTACTGGGAGGAACCGTCTTCCTGATCGTCTATTTCAGCTCCCCGCTCGTCGTCTCGTTTTACCGCGAACCCCGGCTGGACAAAGTCATTAAGCTGGCTTCCTTTTATTTCATTATTAATTATTTAGGCCAGATTTATCTGTTCATTCTCCAGAAAGAACTGCAATTTAAATCGGTCGCCATTATTGAAATCATCGGCACCTTTACCGGTACGTCCATTGCCATTGCCATGGCCTATAATGGATTTGCCGAGACGTCCCTCATCATTGGTTATCTGATCATGCACGTGGTCCGAACGGCGCTGTCGATTATCCTCGGTTTGAAGTATTTCATCCCTTCATTTTATTTCAACCTCAGCATCATTAAAGAACACCTCCGGTTTGGGTTGTTCAATGTCGGTGACGGTTTAATTGGTTTTATTCAGGGGAATGCGGATAACATTATCGTCGGCAGTTTGCTGGGTGTAACGTCGCTGGGCTATTATACTATCGCCTATCAACTGGCGGTTTTTCCCATCAATAAACTGAATCCCATTATTTTGCAGGTAGCCTACCCGGTTCTGGCGAAGATGAAGGGCAATGATCTGGAATTAAAAAACTCGTATTTGAAAATTCTGGACATCATCAGTTACCTGAATCTGCCGTTACTGGCCGGTTTATACATCACCGCTGAAAGCGTTGTTCCGCTGTTTTACGGGCCGGGCTGGGACAACACCATTCCGTTGATCAAGATCTTTGTTTTCCAAAGTTTTTTTGGCTGTCTGGCCCACCCGCTGTTCACCCTGGCCTTCACGAAAGGGAAACCCAACCTGCTGTTTTACTTAAACCTGGCTACCCTGGTGATCAAGGTGCCGTTGCTGTATTTCTTCGGGAAATACTGGCACGTGACGGGTATTGCTTTTTCGTATCTGACGACCACCTTCATCAGTTTAATCCTGAATTTTTACATTGCTCATTCACTCATTGGAAGTTTTATAAAAGAATTTTTAGCGAACATTATTAAACCGCTTAGTTTCTGTGCCTTGATGGTGCTGATGATCTTTGCCTATAAATATTTTGTCGGTTATGCCGGGGTGCTCAATACCATAGCGGAAGTTGCCATTGGCGGCTTGATCTATTTAACCCTGACGTTGCGGTATAAAGTAACCCTGCCGGAAATCAGGACATTCCGACAGTCGTTGTAAACAGACCAGAATCCATTCATGAAACATCGATTCCAGGTTCTCGATATATTCCGGGGCATTTTTGCTTCGATGGTGGTCTTGTTTCATGCATCACCTTTTGCCGACACACCCTTACTCAACAATCCTTTTGTTGATAACTCGGACATGTTTGTCGATTTCTTTTTTGTATTAAGCGGTTTTGTCATTACGTATAGTTATCCCACGATGGCGACCGGATCCGAGTTCGGAACCTTTATCAAAAAGCGCTTGCTTCGAATCTATCCATTGCATTTTATTTTACTGTTCTGTTTCGTCATTATCGAGAATATCAAGCTCTACTTTTCAAGCTATATCCACATCAATCAGCCTTTTAATGAAAGCAATAACGTCTTTACCTTTTTCACCTCCCTTTTCCTGCTGAATTCGGTTAAAATGCCAGGTGTCCACGACGTGAGCTGGAACATTCCAAGCTGGTCGATCAGTGCAGAAATGGTTTCTTACCTGCTTTTTGGTGCCGTGTTGGTGATGCTGTTCAAAACCGGATTGCAAGCGCTGAAATACCTTTTTTTTGGTTTATTGCCGATCATAGCACTCTTTATTCTGGTTGTAATAACGGGTCGGTATGAAATCAATTATAGCTTCGACTACGGTTTTTTAAGAGGGGTCATCGGTTTTTTTACCGGTTCGTTGTGCTACTACGTTTTCAATCGGTTTTATCCGGTATTGGTTACCCTAAAATCAGGATTCTTTTCAATAGTTGAAATCCTGTCGATGCTGGTTCTGGCCACCATGATTTATTTTGGAAAAGAATTAAAAGCAATCGGATTCGTTTATGAACTGATTTTTTTCATTGCCATTTTGACCTTTTCATTCGAACGGGGCCTCCTTTCGGCTTTATTAAAAAAATCGAACGTCTTAAAAAACATTGGAACGTACAGCTATTCCATTTACATGACCCATACGCTGTTATTGAGTCTGTTCAATGTGATTTTTATCCGTCTGCTCAAGCTTCCTCCTTCGGCCTATGTCTATCTGGTTTTCTTAAATTATTACCTGATCTATATCGTGTCACAATGGACCTATCACCACATTGAAATGCGTTTCAACAAAGGCATCAAGGCCGTTTCGTTTGGAAAAAAGAAGGTGGTTTCAAAAATAAGTTAACGGAAAGTGTTCAGAAAAAGGGAAGTCAAAAAGAAGTATTCATGAAAATAAAGTCGCATTCTATCATCAACTCCGTTGTGTATCTGATCACCCTCGTCTTCGTTACGATCAGTTGTCAGCCCACAATTACGCCCCAACCCGTTGCTGATTTTTCGGTTGAAAAAGTAACCGGATCGCCGGGAAAAATAAAGCTGACCAACAAGTCGCTCAATGCCAAACGTTATCAGTGGCTATTTGGCGATGGGCGTGCTTCGACGGATGAAGCGCCGGAAATCGAATACAAAACCGACGGCACCTATACGATTGTGCTGACGGCCAAAAATGACGTTGGAGAAGACCAGGTTTCCAATAGCATCGAGATCGGTGGTTTGGTAAAATACGTAACGGCCGGTTTTGACTTTGCCCCGGTTAGTGGCTCGGCGAGTCGCATCCAGTTCACCAATAAATCCGTGAATGCCGACCGTTACCAATGGGAATTTGGCGACGGACAGGCCTCGACCGATGCCAATCCGACCATCGAATTTAAAGCCAACGGCATTTATTCCGCGCGGTTAATTGCCAAGAATGGAAACAGCACCGATGAGGTTTCCAAAAGCGTTTCCATCACCGGAATACCGACCTCAGGCAGTGTGATGTTCTACACCAATGGCCGGGGCGACGGCTCGGACATTGAAGTGTACGTAGCGAACGCCATGCAGGGCGTTATCAACACCGTTCAGACCTCCGGAGTCCCCACATCCTGCGGTTTGGATGGCAATGTTACGTTCCAGAATACCGACGGAAACTACAGCTTTTATGCCCAGTCGAAAAGCCGTTCGTGGTCGGGTGTGATTACGGTTAAAAATGGCGAGTGCCGCATGAAATTGTTAGCTCAATAAGTCAGAACTTCAACCTGTAAGCCCGTGAGCAATCTACTTTTACCAGACTGGCTTTCTAAACATTCATTTGTTTATTATCCGGAAAGTGTTACTTCGGGACAACTCAAGGAGTTACGCTCCCGGCTGGCCCAGTATACCGTCGATAAACCGGAGATTTCCATCGTCATTCCGGCTTACAACGAAGAGGCTAACTTATTGCACACGCTATCGTCGCTGGCCGATCAGAAACTTTCCCATTCGGCAGAACTGCTGGTGGTCAACAACAACTCATCCGACCGTACGCAGGAATTGCTCGACAAGTGCGGGGTTCGTTCCATTATCGAACGCCGGCCCGGTGTGGCGTTTGCCCGGCAGGCCGGTTTGGAAGCGGCCCGGGGAACCTATATGGCCAATGCCGATGCGGATTGTCTGTATCCCTCGGGCTGGGCGGAGGCCATTACGGCCCCTCTGCACAATCCGGACATTGCCTGTACCTACGGGCTGTATTCGTTTTTGCCGAGTCAGAAATCGTCGCGGCTGGCCTTGTGGGGCTACGAAAAAACGGCGCAGCTCGTCAACAACATTCGAAACCGCGACAAGGTGTTCATGAATGTCTACGGGTTCAACTTTGCCTTTCGCCGGGCCGATGCCCTGGCGGTGGGCGGTTTTGCGCTGGATAGCGGCCGCGAAGGCTCGGTGGCCGAATTGGTGGCCGCCGGGATCAAACCCCCGCCCTCCGGGAAGTGCGAAGACGGCTGGATGTCGCTGTCGTTGCAACAGCAGGGAAAAGGTCGTACGGTTCGGGTTACCGATCCGAATGCGCGGGTCTGGACGAGCGACCGGCGGCTGATCGCCGACGGCAGCCTCACCAAAGCCTTTACGACCCGCGTCCGGCAGGCTCTCCGCGATTTGAGACTGCCCTTTTCTGCGTCCGGTACCACACCGTCCTGATCCGAATTCCGTTTTATGGTTACTGATCGGATGGCGGCAGGACAGATGCTATTTCGTAAAACCATCCTGATGATGCTCTTGGGTACGGGCTTTCTGACAACCGGTTTTGCGCAGTCCTGCAACGGCGTTTTAGGGGAGGCCATTATCAACGAGACGTTCGGCCGCAGCGTGGTCACGCCCCTGGAAGCGGGCAAAACGACGTATCAATTTGTAGCCGACCGCTGTCCGGGTGACGGTGAATACATCCTGGCGAATTCGACCCACTGCTACGGTTCGACCTGGCACACGGTTGAAGAAGATCATACGCCGGATGACAACAATGGGGTGATGGCCATTGTGAATGCGTCTTATGAAGCCGGTGAGTTTTACAGTCAGCCGGTTCCGGGTCTGTGTCAGGGCATTACGTACGAATTTTCGGTTTGGGTTCTGAATTTGATGAATCCTATCCGGGCTAATGGCTGCAATCCGATTGAGCCGGTACCGCTGGACCCGAATATCACCATGAAAATTGAACGGGCCGACGGCAGCAGCATTCAGGTGATCAACACGGGGGCCATCGGGCGATCCATGACGCCCACCTGGATCCGGTATTCGATTTTGTTTACGATGCCGGCGGATGGCAATACGGTGGTGGTGAAGCTGATCAACAACGGGCCGGGCGGTTGCGGCAACGACCTGGCACTGGACGATATTCAGTTTCGGCCCTGCCACCCGCTGCTCCGGATTGCCCACAGCGGCAACGCCGGTTCAAACCTGGATGTTTGCGCGAATACAACGCAGTTGGTGACCTCGTCGCTGGGCCCCGGTTATGACAAACCGGTGTATCAATGGCAGGAAAGCAGGGATAGTGTGAGGTGGGAAGCGATTCCCAACGCAACGGGTTCAACATATGTGATTCCGGTTACGTACGCCGACAAACGGTATTACCGCCTGGTGTGTACGCAATTTCCGAATGCGATAACGGAGCAGAATACGTCCTGCAAAACCGTGTCCAATGCGTTAAGCATTACACCGATTCGGGCGTCGGAATGTCGGGGTCCTAAAATTTATGTACCCGATTCCTTTACACCCAATCAGGATGGAATTAATGATGTCCTGGTTATTTACCACGAAGACAACGTATCGTTTGAATTAGAAATTTTTAACCGGTGGGGCAGTGTCATTTTTAAAACCGACACCAACGGACCCCGATGGGACGGAATGTACCAGGAAAAACCATGTATGGAAGGCGTTTATCCCTGGAAAATAACGTATCAGTCGGTTGAACCCAACCAGAAAACCAGCGCGTCTATAAAAACCGGTCAGGTACTGCTATTGCGCTGAAATCCGGTTTTTATAGACGCTGATCGCATCGATTTAAATCACTTTAAAACTATGGAAAATCACTTTCCGGGCGTAACCCTACTGGTCACTCATTACAACCGCAGCGGTTCGCTGGAGCGTTTATTAAAGGCCTTCCAAGACCTGAACTGTTCCTTCGACGGTGTGGTGGTTTCGGACGACGGCAGCAAGCCGGAACACGTCAAGGCCCTCACCGAGTTGACGAAGCGGTACGATTTTCAGCTCGTTACCACGCCGAAAAACCGGGGACTGGGCAACAACATCAACAAGGGGCAGGATGCCGTCAAAACGCCGTATACGCTGTATGTTCAGGAAGATTTTGTGCCAAAAGCCGCGTTTGCAACCCACTTCAAGGACGCGCTGGACATCATGAATCAGGAGAAAGACCTCGACCTCGTCCGGTTTTACGCCTACTTTTCCTACCCCTATCTCGAACCGTATGGCAAAGGCTTTTCACGCATGGTTTACAAACCCGGCCCCTGGTATGCCAATCACCTGAAATTTTATCTGTACAGCGATCACCCGCATTTAAGACGGAGTAATTTCCTTCAGAAATTCGGTCGGTATGTGGAAGGAAAAGATGTCAATGTCACCGAATTCCAGATGTGTCTTTCCGTGATTCAGAAAAAAGGAAAAGGGCTTTTTTTTAACGAATTTACGACAGTATTCGATCAGAAAAATTCGGCCAGCGAACCGAGCACATTTTACCGCGCAAGCTGGCGGGAAAGCACCAACCCGTTCCTGCTTTTCGCCCGCTGGTGGTATTTAAAATACCGGCTTCTTAAAAATACGTTCGAATTAGCCCTGTTGAAAGAGTGAACCGTTTTCTTCCACACCGAATCGAGTTACCCACCGTAAATACTGAGCCTATGGATTCCCACTCAACGCACTTTTCAGACGTCACGCTATTGATCACGCATTACAACCGCAGCGGTTCGCTGGAGCGTTTATTGCGTACATTTAAAGCGTTAAACTGTTCGTTTGATGACATTGTAGTTTCCGACGATGGCAGTAAAAAAGAGCATTTACAGGCCATTCGCGACCTAAAAAAACAGTATACGTTTCGGCTCATCACCACTCCGCAGAATAAAGGGCTGGCCAACAACATCAACAAAGGGCAGGAAGCTGTCAAGACGCCGTATACGCTGTATGTTCAGGAGGATTTTATTCCCAAGCCCACCTTTGCGGCCTATTTCAAGGACGCTCTGGCGATGATGAATCAGGACAAGGATCTGGACATTGTCCGGTTCTACGCCTATTATCCGTATCCGTATCTGACGCCTTTCAAAAACGGTTTTTCCCACATGCACTACAAACCGTGGTATACCAACTATACAAAAATCTACTACTACAGCGACCATCCGCACCTGCGACGCAGCTCGTTTCTGGATAAATTCGGCCGGTATGTGGAAGGCATCAAGTCCGATAAAACCGAGTACCGAATGTGCCTTTCGTTTATCAAAAACAAAGGAAAAGGCGTTTTTCTGACGGATTTTAACGCCATGTTCGAACAGAAGAACTCCGACGATGAACCCAGCACGGTTACGCGCAGCAACTGGAAACACGAGAATACCAATTTCTTCGTCGTCTGGGGGCGCGCCCTGTATCGCCAGGTCAAGTACAATTACGATCTGCTGTTTTCCTGACTGCTATTCACTCCAATGAACCAACCGGCCGCTTCACCAGCGGCTTTTTTCGTTTCAACAGTTCTCCGAAATCCATTCCGGCCCCTTCCTAAAAAAGAAGCGGTACCGGATGACTCCGGTACCGCTGAGCACTCTGGTTATGAACAGGAAATGAACGACTAAATCTGCTCTTCTCCCACAGAACCGCCCTATTTATCCGCTTTCAACACTTTCCGAAAGGTCCGCTCGTTGCCCTGTTTGATCTCGAGAATGTACATCCCCACAGGCAGGGTCGACACGTTGATTTCGCGCGAATAACCACCCGACGATTTCACCCCGTTCACCTGCTTGTGCAGGGTTCCCATGCTGCCGCTGAACACGTTGATTTCGACGGGTCCGGCGTTTTCATTGGCCACATCGACCGTAACAAAATCGACGGACGGATTGGGATATACCCGAACCGATTGGTTCAGCGACTGGTCTGTCAATTCTGCCGAACCCAGCCGGGCCGTTGCGGTGGTCGACGTGGCCGACGTCACCGCCTGATCGGAAGCAATCACGAAAATCGGGGTTTCCGTCACCGTTAACGTCACCTTACCGGCAACTGTAGGAATTGTCTGAACGTCAGCCGTGTCCCGTCCCATTTGGGGCGTGTAGACTTTGGCATGCCCCGCCGTTCCAAGATCCAGTGTATACGACGCCGTCCGGCCCACTTCATCCGGCACTACCAGCACGTAGGCCGATTTGCCCTGGAATTCATACCGGTCGACAATCGGATTGGTGCTGATCGTCTGTTTGTAGGTATACTCCCCCAACAGCTTGTTGGCCTGGAAAATAAAGTCAGCAGCCGGTTTGCGCGTGAAGTCCTGGTTGATCAGACCGGAAGAACCAAACTGCGTTGGATTCAGGAAGTTATCATCGTACATCTGGTAGAAGAAAACCCGCTCCACCCCCGACCGGGCGTAGAACAACGCCGTCCGCAAAATCCAGTCGGCCTGGGTCTGGTATTCGTTTTTGTTGCCGATCGGAATGGCTTTCAGCGGACTGCCCTGGTTGGCATCATACCCCGTTTCGGTGACCCAAACCGGCATATCATACGCATACTTGTGAGCCGCTTCCACAAATTTTTGTACCACATTCACCGCCGAAGAAATCTCCGGAGCCGCGCCCCGCGAAGAGGTTCCGCTTTGTGACGAATTGGAATTGTCGGGATACAAATGGTAGTTGATCACATCCCAGCACAGGTTGACGGTGCCATCGGGTTTGTAGCCCCGGTATTGCTTGCACCAGTCGATCATGCCCAGCAGGTAGTCGGGGCCGGCATAGGCCGAAGCCATCCCACCAATCACCACTTTCACGTTCGGATCGGCGTTTTTGACCCCAACGCCCGGTCCCATGGTGTTTTTGTGACCATCGTAGAAAGCCGACAGGTTGGCTGCATATTCGCGGGCAGTCTGGTACCCTTTGCGGCCTTTCCACCATTTGTCGCGTTCGTTGTCGCACTCGATGTACTTGATCAATCCCAACCCGATTTTCACCGTATTGACGGGATCGCCGGTCCAGCGCGGGGTGCTGTTCACACTGACCAGCGCCGGGTTTACGTTCGGGTTGGAGCCATACCGGGCCATGTACTGAAACGCGACTTTGGCCTGATCGATGTACGAAGCCGGGTTGGTAAAATCACTACCGAAACGCAGCGGCACATTTTCCGAATCCCGCTGGTCCTCCGGATAGGTCGCCAGCATCCAGCCCGGCAGGGTTTTCAGACAGGCCAGCACCTCGATGCCTTCGGCTTTGCAGCGTTCATAAATGGCGTCGTAGTTCCAGCCTCCGCTGTGGGTCGGGTTGTAGGTAAACTTGCCTTCGTTGGCTTCCAGTTTCTCCCAATCCATGTAATGCCGAATGCCCCGGAAGGTTTTGACGGCTTTCATTTTCGTCTCGTCGATGATGTCCGGGTTGCGCCCATCTTCAAAATCCCACTCGAAGGCGTTGGCACCGAACATACTTTTCAACTGAATGGACTTCTGCGGAATCGGTGTTACCGGAACCGTGGTCGGCGTATAGCTGCCATACAATTCCATTTCGGTCGGATAGCCCCACCACGCATTCAGTACCAGATACCGGGCATTGCTGATGGGCACATCCAGCCTGAATTTGGCGTCACCGGTCGTTGGCCGGGTCGGATACGGCCCCACCCAACCGTTGTATTCCTGCCCCGTAAAGGTCGCAATCGGGATGATCTGCCACTGATCAGTAATGACAGACAGCGTCATCGGATTATCGGTCATCATGCCGGAGCCATCAAAAAACTTGATGCTTTCGATGGTCATGGTTTCTCCGGGTTGCAGCGGATAATAGGCATCGAAGTTGCTGAGGACCTTGCCATACCCCGTGTTGACATCCACGTTCGTCACGCCATCAAACAACCCTTCCAGGCCATTATTGACGTTGTTGAGCTGGTACCAGCGCTTGGCCTCAATCGGAATTTTAACGGCGGTGGAAGAGGTTGGGGGCGTCGTTGGAGCAGGCTGAACCACGAGAGTTCTCGTCACGTTGCTGGCCGCAATGAAGTTCGCATTGCTGGTTTGAGAAGCCGTAATCGTTGCCGTCCCCGCGCCGGTCACGGTCGCTTTCCAGGAACCGGTTGAATTGGAAACGGAAACCACCGCCGAATTGGACGAAGCGAAGGTAATGGCGGTTTCGGTGTTGTTGCTGCTGGCCGTTAGATTGAACGGCGCGTCGCCGACGGTTTTGTCCGACAAAGCGGCAAAGGTGATCACCGACGGCACCGCCACGGGTGCGGTTGTCTGCACATCGACCCAATTAAAATTCCAGTCGCCCTTCACGGCGTAAATGCGTAAAATCTGGTTTCCGGCGGGTAAGGTAGCGGTGCCGCTCACCGTCGAAAAACTTTGCCAGCCGCCGGTATACGGGATGTCTACTGTGGTCAATACCGTTCCAGAAGCAGTTCTCACTTCAATTTTGCCATCACCATATTGTTTCGCAACACGGAAATGAAAGGCGTAGGGGCCAGCCGACGCCACATTGACGTTATAGTCAAGCCAGTCGTTGTCGTCGATGCGTCCCACATTCAGTCCACCACCCGCATCAGACGTTGTTTCGGTTTGAATACCGTTCATGCCGGAATACGTTTCCGCTTCAATTTTGCCAGGTAATGCGGTTGCGCCCTCGACCTGAAACCAGTTAAAATTCCAGTTACCGGCCACAGCCTTCAACCGCAGAATCTGTTCTCCCGCGTTTAGATAAGCCGTTGTCGAAATGGTTTGCCAGGCCTGCAAGCCCCCGGTTTGCGGAACACTGAGCGTCGTCAACACCGTGCCATTGAAGGTCTTCAGTTCAATCTGGCCGTTTCCCCACCCGTTGGCAATCCGGAATTTAAGGGTGTATACACCGGCGGATGCCACCTTGACGTGGTAGTCCATCCAATCGTTGTCGTCGATCCAGCCCACATTCTGTCCACCGCCCGTATCGGCCGTATTTTCGGTTTGAATACCGTTCATTCCCGCAAAGCTCTCGGCTTCCACCCGACCCGGAACGGGCGTAAAAGCGGATAAAGTCGTGATGGGCTGGCCAAACGCCTTGATCTTTTGCGGAATGTTGTTGCTGTATTTATGAATAACAATGGCCTCAGCAAAAACCGCCTGAGCCAGCGGCATGTCGATCCAGGTCATATAGGTGGGTCCCTCAAAAGTACCGAGCAGAATTTTCTCGGTGCCGTTCACGGCATAAATCGAGGCCGGTTTGTCGGAAAACACCCCTTCCGCGTCGAAGAAAGACAGGCGGCTGATGAGGGCTTTCTTTTCCAGTTTCAGTGTCACATCCACCCACTTGAAGTTGTTCGTCCAGGCCTGCGCCACCAAACTGTCGGTGTTGTCGTTTAGCCAGGGTGAATAATCCTGACCCGTTTCTTCACTCGGCGTCACAGACACAAACCGGATGCGTTCTTCCGCCTGCGCAAAAAGTACAATTGATGTGATGAAACAGAGAAGCGTCAGTACAGTTTTTTTCATAGTTACTTGCTTAAATGGACG
This sequence comes from Larkinella fluvii, assembly GCF_051857545.1. Taxonomy (NCBI): domain Bacteria; kingdom Pseudomonadati; phylum Bacteroidota; class Cytophagia; order Cytophagales; family Spirosomataceae; genus Larkinella; species Larkinella fluvii. The sequence goes on from NZ_JBPZHB010000009.1 coordinate 500,269, forward strand.
TGTTATGAAATATAAAGTTTGACAGAATGAAAGCTGATTTAGAATAGAAAAACAACTATTTAATCTAACACTTTCAATCAAATATACCTCAGAATCAGCAATATAGTTCAATGATTTTCATCATGAAAACAGTCTGCACGATTATCAGACATGAAAATATTTTTGCAAATTTTAAGTAGTTGATTTAAATAACAAGAATAATATCCCTTCGGATTCTAAAAATAAAATCACAGAAATAGGAAATTATTTTTGCAAATTCTTTCAACTATTTTTTACATTTTTCAGATTTTTTTTGGTGCTCAAAAAAAAAACCAAACAGAATTAGGTGCAGCAGCAGGAAATTTTAAAAAGAAGGAAAGGAGGTATCTTAAGCCTTTTTATGAAGAATGAGGGGCAGTCAGAATAATCCCCGGCGCATTTCCTTTTACAAACCGAAAGGTAAGTATTAATGCGGAGTCAAGGTTGCCCGAAGAAGCGTAAATTGACGATCTACTTAAAAACCAATTAAAGCAAAATACACCCTATTGGAATTTTTATACTTTAAAAAGCCAGCAATCAGATCTTGATTACCGGATTTTTATACCTACTTAACAACAGTTTTTACAGATTATAACCCATACGTACGCTCAACTTCACCGGCCCGGCGAACCTTCTCCCAAGTGCCCGATTGATTTCCTTTTAAATACCGGACCAAACCGGCCAGCGCACAGACATTCATGAATGTGAAATAAAACGGGACAAAGAGCAATTTCCAGCGTAGATTCTTTTTTTCGAGCCGGTAACCGACCCAGGCAGCCACATAGAAAATACATTGAAGCACGAACAAAACCGTCCAGCCATACTGTCCCGACGGAGCAATCCCCAGTTCCCGAATCGCCAGCCAGGCGTTGGCCAGAAAAATCAGGGGCAAACACAGGGGCGCCACGGCCCAGCGCATCGCCCGGTGCGACACATACTCGAAGGTCAGCCAGCCGTAGCGAAAAATATTCAGTAAATAGGTCAGCCGGACAATGGACTGAAAACCGCCGGCTGCAATCCGGATTTTCCGTTTCTGCTCATCCACAATCGAAAACGACGGACGCTCCATCGCGTAGGCATCCGGCTCATAGGCAACGCGGTAGCCCTGTCCGGCAATTCGGAGCGAAATGATGAAATCATCTAGAATGGTGTCGGTTTCAACCGGCTCATACAAGTCCGTCCGCACCGCAAACAGCTCACCGGCCGCACCGACGATGGTGTGCAAATCGGAGTCCAGACGCTTCAGGAACGATTCGTATTTCCAGTAAAGTCCTTCCCCCGAACCAGCCGCCGACTCGCTGTCGTTCGTCAAAATTCGTTTTTCACCAGCCACCGCTCCCACCTTCGGATCCCGAAAATGGCGGACCAGATTCTGCACGGCCTCCGGGTTCAGAATGGTGTTGGCATCCGTAAAAATGGCCAGCGGGGTTTTCACCTGCAACATGGCGCGGTTCATGGCGGCCACCTTGCCCCGGCGTTCCGTGCCTTCCATGATCGCCACCCGGTTGCCGTATTTCGAGCGCAGGAAGTCCGCAGAACCGTCGGTCGATCCTTCTGTAACGAACAGAAAATGAAGCCTATCGGCGGGATAGTGCTGCGCAAAGGAGTTCGCCACCTTGTCGGGCAGACACGACAGTTCGTTGTAGGCTGGCACGATCAGCGTGACATCGGGTGCAAAAACCGCATCGGTTTTCAAAGCCGGCCTGCGTCCCCGGATTTTTACCAGAAGCCAAACCAAAATTCCGTATCCGACGTACGTATACACCACGAGTCCTGCGCAGACAACCAGAAAAATATCCATAGTGATTCGTTAAGTAGTCGCCACTACGCGCGGCAGAACGTCTTTGGCCGGTTGGTGAATTTTGTTGCTGAAATGCCAGAGAACCGCGTTTTTCAGCGCGATGAGGTAGTTTTTCTGCCGCCTGATGGCGTAGAGAAAAGCCGCTTTGGTGAGAGCAAAGCTGAAATAGTAGACACAGAAAAAAAACAGGGGAAAACCGCTCACGTTTCTGCGCATAAACAGCAGCCGGTTTCGCGTGTGGTAGTACACCTTCAGCGGATTGGTTTTGCCAACACTAATCGATTCCTTGTGGTAAATAAGGGCCGAAGCCTGGTAGTAGATCTGGAAACCGGCCCGCTGAATTTGCATCGACCAGTCCAGTTCTTCGTAATACAGAAAGAACGATTCGTCCATTGCGCCCCCCTTCTCCACGGCCCGGCGGCTCACCATCATGGCGGCACCGTGGGCAAAAGCCGTTGGCCCGGATCGATCGTGTTGCCCGCGGTCGGTTTCACCCAGCCCGATGGACCAGGTACGGCCGGTATAGCGGTTTAGCGGATAATAGCCTGCGTATTGAATAATCGTTGGATGGTCAAAAAAACGGATTTTGGGGCACGTAATGCCAATCTTTGGATCGGTTTGGAATGGCGCCAGCAACTGATCGAGTAAGTCTGGCGTCACCTCCGTGTCGTTGTTCAGAAAAAAGAAATAATCACCTTTGGCGTGTTGCATCCCGAGGTTGTTACCGCCCGAAAAACCGAGGTTTTCGGGGCTAACCACGACCTTCACGTTCGGATAATTTCCCTGCCGGATGCGCTCGGTGGGATCTTCGGTAGAAGCGTTGTCTACCACAATAATTTCAAAGCGGGGGTATTTTAACCGTCGGGTCGATTCCAGCAGCTCGCAGGTCACCGCGGCCTGGTTGTAGTTGATCGTAATCAGCGAAATCAGCGGCACGCTGGCTACACGTTCTCCTTTTGCCATACCGCCTTCAGGGTTCGTATTACAATCATCAGGTCCGTTTTGAACGAGTATTTTTTGGCGTAAAGCACGTCGAGCTGGATGCGTTCCTGATCCGAAACGGCCGCTCCTCCGCGTTTGGTCACCTGCCAGAGTCCCGTTAAACCGGCCGGAGCCGCAAACCGCCGGGCATAGCCCGCAGCCGTCAGCTTTTCGGCTTCGTAGGGCGGCAGCGGCCGGTTACCGACAAACGACATATCTCCCCGGAGAATGTTGTAAAACTGCGGCAGTTCGTCGATGCTCGTGTTGCGCAGCACCTTGCCAAGCCGCGTCACGCGGGGGTCTTCCTTGAACTTCGAAAACATGGCCTTGGCTTTTTCGGCCCGGAAATGGACTTTTTCGCAAACCTGCTTATCGTCCAAAAAAAGCGGCTGCTGGCACCCGGTTCCGGCCAGTTGGCAAGTGTCACAAAGCTGATCCGTTGCCTCTTCCACTTTCGCGACATTGTACATGTTTTTGGAAGCCATGCTCGCCAGCATCTGGTCGGCATCCGTGCGCATGGTTCGGAACTTGTACATATTGAACACCTTATACCCCATTCCGACCCGCTTCGAACCGTAGAAAATGGGGCCTTTGGAGTCTAGTTTTACCAGAATGGCGACCACCAGCAGCAATGGCGAAATCATCAACAGTAGGAAAAACGACAGCACGATGTCGAAGATCCGTTTGCCGATTGGCATCCGAACCTGAACGGGCTTGTGGGCATTTCCGCCGGTTTCGGCATACTGTTTTTTCAGAACCAGATACGATAACCGGGTCTGAAAAGCCGCTTCGGAATAACCGTAGTGGAACACATCGATGACGCGCCCCCGAAACGGTTCGACTGTCAGATCGATGGGAGTTGGGGAATCGCCCGTTAGCAAAATGGTGGAGAGTTTTCCGGAACGCGGTTTGGCCTTAATTGCATTCAGGAACGAGGTGCTGTTCAGCCGGTCGTTGAAAACCACCAAATCGACAGCCGGTTCGGCCTCCAGAAAAAAAAGGGCCTGCTCCAGGCTGGATACCACCGTAATGGATGCCGTCTCCCCAAATGCCTGACTAAAATCGGCGGCCATCTGGGGATCGTCCTCGACGTATAAAACCCGAAACGTTGTTCCGTTCGCTAAAACCGTCAGCATACAAAGGGAGGGCTAAAAAGAATCAGTAAGTCGGTTTGTTTCCGGGTGCCGGGGTTGGTTGCGGACTGCCCCTTCGGCGCAGAATCGCATTTATTTTCGCCTTGACTTCCAGCGGATTAAAGGGTTTGATCATGTAATCGTCGGCCCCCTGCTCCAGACAGGCGATTTTGGTCGCACTATCGGTGAAAGTCGACAACACGATGATGGGCACCTGCGTCAGCAACGAACTGGCCCGAATGGTCCGGATCAGGTCCTGCCCGCTCAAATACGGCATCTGCAGATCGGTGATGATGATGTCGACTGGATTCCCCGCTTCCAGCCAGTCCATCGCTTCAATGCCATTGTTCAGCGTCGTGACCTCAAACTCCGCTTTCAATGTATGACGAAGAACTTTACGGATGTACGTATCGTCTTCTACAACCAGAACATGGTATTGGTTTTCCATAAATTATCTACGAATCGTACCCGTAAACTAAAAGATGTGTCCGCAACAGGTAGTTATTCAAATTTACTATTTAATGCACCAGTAAACAGCACCGTATACTAACAATACGAAGTAGTAACAAAAATCATACTACAAATCGAGGTTTCATTAAATTTTGTCTGATAAATAAATGTCAATTCGTAGAATATTGTTCTTTTTTCGAAGGGAGAGAGCTATTTTAATCGAAATTTAATAGCCTATAGTCTGAGTATCCGCACTCTGACCGGATCTTTTTTGGCATATGAACAGGTCGTTCTATAATCCTTTTTATTTTGTTAATTGCTGCAATTCGGTTTTTAATACTGGCTGCATATGTTCCAGATTTTGTATGAAGTTACGATAGGCATCCGGGATCATTTCATCATTCGATTTTTCCTTTGCCAGCCGTTCTATAACCTCCAGTTGCTGTTCCAGACGGGTAAGTCCCACCATGCCCAGCCAGGGCCTCAATTGGTGGGTCATTGCGCCTACGCCCGTCCAGTCCTGCACTTCTATCAGGTTCTCCAACACCTGAAAAGCGGGAACGACTTCATCCAGAAACATTTCGATCGATGAAATCAGGGTTTCAGTATCGTCTTCATACAGTTGCAGCAGACGGGCGCGGTCCAGTTGATCGATGCCCTTGTCGGCGGAATGGGTCATGTCTACCAAAATAGGATGTGTTACGGTGGGTCCGGTTTTTCCGGTATTCGTTAGTTGAGCCGCTGGCAATACTTGGCGATTTTCTGAAACAAATCGTTGGGGTTGAACGGTTTGGTCACATAATCGTTGATGCCCGCATGAATGGCGCGGTCGCGGTTGCTATACGTGGCCGAAGCAGTCAGGGCAATCACCGGAATTTTGGCGTCCGTTTCCCGAATGTGTTGCGTGGAGGTGTAGCCATCCATTACCGGCATCTGAAGATCCATCAGAATGAGATCGTAGGAACCCGCCAGAAATTTTTCAACACCGATCTGTCCATTCTCGGCCACATCCACCAGAACCCCCCAGCGACTCAGGAACTTGAGCGCAACTTTCACATTGACCGGATAGTCTTCCACCAGCAACACCCGGACGCCTTTCAGGGTCTGGTCGTTGATGGCATCGGGAAGGACATAGGCTTGTTTCACGGCGGAACTGATGCGCAAATCAAGGGTAAAATGAAACTTTGCCCCTTTTCCTTCCTCGCTTTCCACTTCAATCTTGCTGTCGTGCAGTTCGAGCAATCGCCGGGTAATGACCAGCCCCAGCCCGGTTCCGCCAAACTGCCGGGTCGTGGCCGAATTGGCCTGGGTAAACATCTCAAAAATGGCCTGCTGTTTTTCGGGCGCAATCCCGATCCCGGTATCCTGCACCGAAACATAAATCGAAGCCACTTCGTCGTCTTTCTGAAGCAGCGACAGTTCGATGGTAATCGTGCCTTTTTTGGTGAACTTGATGGCGTTGGAAACCAGGTTGGACAAGACCTGCCCGATCCGCAGCGAATCCCCAATCAGCGAATCCGGAATGTCGTCGTCCACCATCAGTTTGATGCGGGTTCCGTTTTCCTCGGCTTTAAACTGGTGGGCGCGTTTGATGTTGGAAACCAGGTGTTTAAAATCGAAATTGGTTTCTTCGAGTTCCACTTTCCCGGCTTCGATCTTACTGAAATCCAGAATGTCGTTGATGAGCGCGTGCAGGTGTTCAATCGAAAATTGCAGCGTTTTGAGGTTTTCGGCCAGAGCGGGCGGCACTTCTTCCTGGCTCATCAGGTAAGTCATGCCCACAATGCCATTGAGCGGTGTCCGGATTTCGTGGCTCATCATGGACAGAAATTCCGATTTTGCCAGGGTGGCATTCTCCGCAACTTCTTTTGCCGACCGCAGTTCAAGCTCGATTTGTTTGCGGTGTTCAATCTGTTTTTGCAAAAAATCGACCAGTGAAACCAGATTCTCAGGGCCAAATTCCGGCATTTCATCCCCTTCCGGAATTTCCATCGACTGGATGGCTTCGATCAGTTTTTCTTCCGATTGCCGGCGCTGGCTGATTTCCTCCTTGAGCTTCTGGTTGATCGTGGCATATTCCCGCTCATTGAGAAATGACGAATGCTCGAACAATTCCTTGTCGCGGTCAAAGTTTTGATACGATTCATTGACAGCCTTGACAAACTGCTGAAAACGCTCATGCTTCAGACACTCTTCCGTCAGGTGTTTATTGATTTGTCGGGCCAGCAGTTTATGGAAATTCGTGGTGTCCATAGCGTCAGTTTTCGGAAAAGACCGTCACGGTCATCGTTTGGTTGTGTAGCTCGCAACGGGTGTTGGACTGCAAGGGAGAAATTTCTCCATAGGAATAAAAACCTGTCATCACCGCATCGGTTCCAAACACTTCGCGGGCGGCTTCAACCTCCTCATCGGTTCGCTGCCCCAACACCAGCTTCCGACCTACACAGCTAATCAGGATTGCCAGTTCAGGTGCGAAGTTGAGCTGGGTCAACGAGGTGTGTGCAGCCTCGGCCGACGCGTCGATGAGCCGGTCGAAATTAGCGGTCATAAACCGTACAAGGGCCTTTTCGGGCATTTCACCCGCAAACGTCATGCTTTTGGCTTCTTCATCGATGGCCAGAATGGTGCGCACCAGGGGTTCCGAGCCGGCCGTGGCCCGAATGGAGAGTGGGAAAAGCAGAGCCGCTGAAGGCAGACTTTCGGCGTATTTCCCCAGATACTCCTTGTATAAATCCAGCGCGTGTTTACCGTCGATCTGGTACAACACATTGTAGGTCGCTTTGGTCACTTCGCGTTCCGGCCCGAAAACATCCCAGCCCCCCATCGATCCATGCCCGATTTTGAGTTCCGTGCCGTAAAAACCGATACCGACAATTTTACCCGCAGCCGGGTCTTGGTTCAGGCCCACGAGTGTCCGTTCAAACCGGGCGGCATCACCGGCCAGCCCCCCTGAAATGGGAATGTGCCGTTTCAGCAACTGATTGAGTGCTTCGGTCAGGTCGCTGCCGTTCACCCAGCTTCCATCAGAAATTAGAAAAATAGCCGCCAGATCAGGTTCGTCCAGTTCCCGGGCTATTTTTTCGCCCGCCTGAAAACTCTCTGTGTGTTTACGAATGTCGATCTGTACGGTTCGGACCCGCGTTTTTTCAAACTCAATGGCGGTGGCAATAACCGATCCGTCATGAACCTTATCGAGGTAAATTTCGCCAGCCGTGGAATTGATCACGATGTCGGCCACCGGATAGCGGTTGCGAAGCTGTTCGTAAACATTTGATTTTTCTAATAAAAACCGTTCACCAAATGCCAAAACTAACTGGGCATTATCAGCCAAAAAACCCGGCGTTTCCGACAAGGACGACCACGCCTGGTTTTCAAAAACAGATTGATTCAGTTTCATTCGTGTGTGACAGTAAAAAAAGTAAGGTGGGTAAGCCGATACGATCCATTCCAAGAGCAGAATACGTAAGTAGTTTTCCCTACAAATAGTATACTAAATGGTAACTTCCGGATAAATAACGGTGAATTTTTTTCTGATTAATCCTACTTTTCCCAAACCGGCCCGTTTCTCTTACACCCGTTCTACAAGTCCGAAGCCGTAAATTCTGTCCGGGAAAGCATGGTTATTCCGAAAACAGCACCAGCGTTTTGAAGCAGAATCCAAACGAAAAAAAAGAGGGGAAATCAATCAGAACAACCTGTAATTGTCAGACAACTACTGCACAAATATCGTGCTAATTTCGATACAAAATTTAAGGATTTATTTATTTCTTTTGTGTAAGCAGGTTAGCCTGCAGCAGGTAGCGAAACGATAAGGAATTGTACTCACTACGACTGGGTTTCGAGGGGTAATTCGGTCTGGTAAATATCGGCAAAACATTCCTGCAGTTCGTGAACATAATGCAGATACCGGCGGCTGCTGACGCACAGCCAGCAATTGAGACCGGGGACTAATTTCAGATCCTGAAAAAACCAGAAGTGACGGGCGGCATCGGGACGAAAGCCGAATGAGGTCAACCATTGCTTGGTCAACCGAATGGGCTGGGGACGGTGGTGTGGCAGGATTTCCTGCAACAGCTTTTCAGTGAACAGCGTCGGTTCATTTCCGACGTAATAGTATCGGCCAACTTGTGGCGGGCTGATTTTCATGGCATGGGATCGGTAAAATCACGAACACACAAAAGTAGAGGGTTTATTTCAAATACGGCAAGTGAATTAGATTGTGAAAGTTACTTTTTTTTACAGTCTTTGTCACCATTTATTCACTAACGGTATAATTTCACCTATTTATCTACGGTTTTAGCGTTTTTTATTCTGTGTCGAACGGATTCTGGCAAAAATGGCTACAAATTTTACTTGAATCACCCCTTTTTTAACGAAACCGATCCGGATTGAATGGACTCAGTTCCATGGCCGGTGCGCGATTGTCGAGACAGTCGGCTACCAGTTTACCCGAAGCGGGTCCCAGGCTCACGCCCATCATCCCGTGTCCGGTTGCTAGTGTCAGGTTTTCAATGCCCGAAACCCGACCAATATACGGTAATCCGTCGGGCGAGCAGGGCCGCAATCCGCTCCAGACCTTCGACACGTCCGGCAGTTGAGCCGGCAGATCGGGGTAATAGTTTTGGATGGAATTGACAATGCCACGCACCCGATTCATATTAACGGACAAATCGGTTCCGGCCACTTCAAGCGTACCGGCAAACCGCAAATCCGCTCCCATCGGCGTGGCCGTGGCGCGGGCTTCCAGCATGATGGCCGGAACCCGGATGTTCGGACGCTGGTTTTGCAGCATGAAACTGTAGCCTTTGCCCCCCTGCAACGGCAGCGAAATCCCCAGCAACCGCATCAAAGACGGTGACCAGGAACCGGCGGTAATGACCACTTCGTCAACGGGGTGTTCGGCTGTAAACGTTTTGACGGAAGTAATCCGGGAACCCGACCGGCCAAAACCGCTCACCGATTGGTTTTCCAGCAGCGTGACGCCCCTTTTTTTCAAATACGTCACCAGCGAGCGGATGAACTGACCGGGGTTCAAATGCGCATCACCGGGGTAATATACCGCCCCCCGGACGTCTACCCGGGCATCCGGCTCCAGGTCCTGAACCTGCTCCCCCGACAACTGCAGTGCTTCGATGCCGGCGCGGTTGGCCACTTCCGCTTCCTCCGCCATTTCGTGTTCAGCAGCAGCGGTTTTATACAGCATGAGAAGCCCGTCTTCCTTCCAGCCAAACGACAGGCCATCGGTCCGGGCGAGTTCCTGATACAGTTTTTTACTCAGCAAGCTAATGTCACGCAGCGCCGGAATCGCCCGCTCGACGTGCTCGGGCGTCGAATGTTTGTAGAAGAGCCAGCCCCAGCGCAGAAGATCGGCACTCAGACGTGGTTTGATGTAAAACGGACTGGTCGACCGCAGCAGCATCCGCATGCCTTTGGCCATCATGCCCGGCTGCGCCAGCGGGATGATGTGACTCGGCACAATCATCCCGGCATTGCCGAACGAACAGCCGTCCGTCAGCGTGTTTTGATCGAAAACCGTTACTTTGTAACCCGCCTTGTCCAGATAATAAGCTGAACATAAACCGATTACTCCACCACCAATAATACCGATGTGTCTCATATTACCTGAAAACCATGTACATAGGGATCGTCTTCATCCAGAATAATATGATTGAAGCCGTGAATAATAGCCCAGCCTTCGATGCTCGGCACAATGGCGGTTTTTCCGGCCAACTCGGTTTCCTGCTCGATGCGGCCCGTAAAAATGGAACCGATAATGCTTTCGTGAACAAAATCCTGACCCGGTTTCAGCCAGCCTTTGGCATACCACTGCGCCAGCCGGGCCGACGTGCCGGTGCCGCAGGGCGAGCGATCAATGGCTTTGTCGCCGTAGAAAACCGCATTACGGGCCATCGACGTAGCCGCCAGCGGTTTGCCCGTCCACAGAATGTGGCTCAACCCGTTGATGGTCGGGTTTTCGGGATGCACAAACGTATACTGTTCGTTCATCCGCTCCCGCATCACGCGCGCCCAGGCGATGAGTTGTTCTGCCTTGAAATGCTGTAAACCGGCAAAATTGGGCTGTGGGTCCACAATGGCGTAAAAGTTGCCACCGTACGCGACGTCGACCGTCAGGGTTCCCAAGTCCGGGCAATCGACCGTCAGCCCCTCGGCCGCCAGATACGATTTGACGTTGGTGATTTTAACCGATTTCACCTTTCGCCCCTCCTGCCGGTATTCGGCCCGAACCAGGCCGGCGGGAACTTCCAGGTTCAGGACGCCCGGTGTTTTTGGCACAACCAGCCCCTGCTCGATGGCCACCGTCACGGTTCCGATGGTGCCGTGACCACACATCGGCAAACAGCCGGAGGTCTCGATAAACAGCACGCCCACATCGTTGGCGGGGTCGCTGGGCGGATACAGAATGCTGCCCGACATCATATCGTGGCCGCGCGGTTCGAACATCAGACTCTTCCGAATCCAGTCGTAATCGCGCAGAAAATGTTGCCGTTTGGCACTCATCGTCGCACCCACGAGGTGCGGAATACTCCCACCGGTGACCACCCGGACGGGATTCCCGCAGGTGTGGGCGTCGATGCAATAAAAATTATAGTTCATACGGAGAGACGACTACACCGTTTGCAGTTCGGGACGGATCGCCAGGGCGGCTTCAATAATGCCCAGCACCCGTTCCCGCTCTTCGCCCTCCAGCGTCAGCCGCGGGGCACGAACGTATTCCGAACCAATGCCAGTGGCCGTGGCGGCAAGTTTGATATATTGCACCAGTTTCGGCTGAATATCCAGCTCCAGCAGGGGCATAAACCACCGGTAAATCCGGATCGCTTCGTCGATTCGACCGGCTTTCACCAGCTCATAAATGGCCACTGTTTCCTGCGGGAAGGCATCGACCAAACCGGCCACCCAGCCATCGGCACCCGACACCAGGGCTTCCAAGGCCAGCGTGTCTACCCCACCCAGCAAACTGTAGCGGTCGCCAAAGGCATTCCGCATCCGGGCAATGTTGGTCAGGTCGCGCGTCGATTCTTTTACGGCCCGAATGTTTGGCAAAACCGCCAATTCCTCAAACATGGCCACAGTGGTCATGATTTTATAATCGACCGGATTGTTGTAAATCATGATCGGCAGCGACGTTTCCTGCGCGATGGTTTTGAAAAACGCAACGGTTTCGCGGGAATCCGCAAAATACCGCATCGGCGGCAAAAGCATCATGCCATCGGCTCCGTTTGCTTCGGCTTCCCGCGCACCCCGAACCGCTTCTCGCGTCGACGCTTCTGCCACATTCATAATCACCGGAACCCGGTTTTTGGTAGTTTCCAATGCTTTTTCCAGCAAAGAAAGTTTCTCGGGGCCAGTCAGCGTACTGACCTCTCCCAGTGAGCCGGCGATGATCAGACCGTGAACACCGGCATCGAGTTGAGCCAGGATGTTTTTGGCGAACAGTGGCAAGTCGAGTTCGTCGTCGGCCGTAAAAGGCGTGAGCAGGGCGGGATAAACCCCTTTCCAGGGTACGGAGATAGCCATAATATCAGGGATTGATCGGAGTTGATTGGATGCGTGCCACCTGCACGCTTCAGGTAGAACAAATTTGGCAAAATAACGAATGGCTCACTTCATGGAGATTGATTGATTCTGATACTCTTTTTGCCACTTTATGGGTTTGAAAGAAAATAAACGACCAATTCTGTATCAATTTCGAAAATTATCGCTACTTTGTTTTGCATCACCGTCTCTATTCATCACACAATCCATTTTGAATCGATATGATTTCGACCATCATTTCCCCGCATGAGCAGCCGTCAGCGCTCCCCCGTTTTCATTCCTGCCACCCTTCATTTCTGGCTTTCCAATGAAACCGCTGCTGTTCCGGATTCCCACCGTTGCGGATCGCTCGTTTCGGGTTCAGGTCGATGATGGGTCTCATTTTTACGACCGGCTTCATTTTCATCCCGAACTACAATTGACGTTAATCAAAGAGAGTGTGGGTACGCAGGTCATCGGCGACCGCATCGACCGTTTCCGACCCTACGATTTATTGCTTTTGGGGGCCAATTTACCGCATGTGTTTCGCAACGATCCGGTTTATTTCTCCGCAAAATCCGCTCAGCGGGCCTTGTCTTATTCCGTCTATCTTCGTCCTGAACACCTGAAAGAATCGTTTTTTGGAATGCCCGAGTTAAACCACCTCAGCCAGCTTTTTCAGGAAGCCCGGCACGGCGTTCGGATTCGCTTCAACGAACCGGTTTCAACCACGCATTGCATGGAAGAACTGCACACACTTCGTCCTTTCGATCAAGTGATGGCACTATTAACCGTTCTGGATTGCATGGCGACCGATTCGAGACGGGAAATGCTGTCGATGACAGCCTACGAACAGCCCCGCCGTCCCGACGATCACCAGCGGCTCGACAATGTATTTACCTACATTCTGAACCACTACGCTTCGCCCATCACCCTGGAAGAAGTGGCTGCTCAAGCCCATTTGACCGAAAGCGCGTTTTGCCGGTTTTTTCGTCTTCATACCCGAAAAACGTTTTCACAATTGCTGAATGAAGTCCGGATCGAACACGCTTGCCGTTTGTTGCAGGAATCGAAACTCCCGATCAGCCAGATTGCTTTTTCGTGCGGCTACACGAATTTGTCGAACTTTAACCGTCAATTTAAGCTCATTACGAGCCTGACGCCGGGTCAATACATCAAAGCCATTTTCTAAAAAATATGAGACTGATTTTCAGAAAACTTCTCCTTATTCTCTTTTTCTTCACCGGTTTTCAAGCTGCAAGGGCGCAATTTCAGGGCGTCCGCTGGACCTCCGACGGAAATGCCTATCTGACCGTTACCCCGGAAGCGGTTCTGCAAACCGAAGTGGTTTCGGGGAAGGCAACCACCCTGATTTCCAGGGAACAACTCACCCCAACCGGCGCATCGAAACCGCTGACAGTGGCCCAGTTGGCGTTCAGCCGCGATTCTTCACAGGTGCTTATTTTCACCAATACCGCCCGGGTCTGGCGCTACAACACCCGGGGCGATTATTATCTGCTCGATCGGAAAAGTAATCGATTGCGGCAGGTGGGAAAAGACCAGCCTGGTCAATCGCTGCTCTACGCCAAGCTGTCGCCTGACGGAACCAAGGTAGCATATGTAAGCAAAAACAATCTGTTCGTGGAAGATGTGGCGACCGGACAAACCACCCCACTGACCACCGACGGCACCCGCAAACGCATCAACGGCACCTTCGACTGGGCGTACGAAGAGGAGTTCGGCTGCCGCGACGGTTTTCGCTGGAGCCCGGACAGCAGGCAAATTGCCTACTGGCAGGTAGACGCCAGCACAATTCGAGACTATTTGATGCTCAATACGACGGACTCGGTTTACTCCCGTGTCATTCCGGTCGAGTACCCGAAAGTCGGGGAGTCGCCCTCACCGGTTCGCATTGGGGTCGTCGCGGCAACGGGCGGATCAACCCGCTGGCTGGCCATTCCGGGCGATCCGCAACAACATTACCTCGTGCGAATGGAATGGTTTCCGAACTCGAATGAGCTGATTATTGAACAATTAAGCCGAAAACAGAACCAGAGTATTCTTTTTGTAGCTCAACCCGACAATAGCTCTGTGACGCCGATCCACCGCGAAACCAGCGACACCTGGATCGATACGAAGGGAATCTGGAACCGGGGCAATCCCGCCGGTTGGGAATGGCTGGACGGTGGTAAGGCATTTATCTGGGTTTCCGAAAAGGACGGCTGGCGGCATCTGTATCGGATCAGTCGCGACGGCAAAAAAGAACTGTTGCTCACGCCCGGTTCGTATGACATTGCCAACATCAACTACACCGACGAGCGAAACCAGTACATTTATTTCACGGCTTCCCCTTCCAATCCGACCCAGCGGTATTTGTACCGTGCGAAAATGGATGGGAAGGGCAAACCGGAGCGCATTTCTCCTGCAAATGAGACAGGAACCCATGCCTACGACATCGCCCCCAGTGGTCGATATGCCCAGCATACGTTCAACAGTCACCAGATACCGATGATCACAAACTGGATTCGTTTGTCCGACAACCAAGTCGTTCGTGCGTCTCCCCGCCCCACTTCCAACCCGCAAACGCCCCGGAATGTGGAGTTTTTCAAGGTTCAAACCGCCGATGGGATTACACTGGACGGCTGGATGCGAAAACCCGAAAATTTTGACAGTACCAAAAAATATCCGGTCGTTTTCTATGTTTACGGCGAACCGGCAACCACCACGACCAGCGACGTCTTTTCGGCGGGCAGCAATGCGCAGTTTGACGGCGATATGGCCAAAGCAGGCTATTGCTACGTTGCCCTGGATAACCGGGGAACACCGGCACTGAAGGGAGCCGCCTGGCGCAAAGCCATCTACCGGCAGATCGGGCGGATCAACGTTCGGGATCAGGCGATGGGGGCTAAAAAACTGTTCGAGCAACACGCCTATCTGGATACCAGCCGGGTCGCCGTCTGGGGTTGGAGTGGCGGTGGCGCAACCACGCTTCACCTGCTGTTTCAGTATCCCGAAATCTATAAAACCGGCATTGCCGTGGCGGCTGTGGGCAATCAATTGTTCTACGATAACATTTACCAGGAGCGGTATATGGGCTTACCCCAGGAAAACCGGGAAGATTTTGTGGCCGGTTCACCCATCACCTATGCCAAAAATCTACGCGGGAATCTCCTCTATATTCACGGAACGGGCGACGACAATGTGCACTACTCCAATGCCGAAGTCCTTATCGATGAACTCATTAAACACAACAAACAATTTCAGGTGATGCCCTATCCAAACCGGACGCATAGTATTTCGGAAGGCGAAGGCACCAGCCGTCACCTCCGCAGTCTATACACCCGGTATTTGCTGGAACACTGCCCTCCGGGGCCACGTTGAGTGCGGATATAAATGATTTAACTCCGAATGGAATACGACATGATTCATCAACTTTCTAAATCCACTGGGCTCCTGCTGGCAGCTCTGTTTTTTTCCTTAGCGGTTCAAGCCCAAAAATATGCGTTTACACACGATGACACCTTACGCGGTTCCATTACCCCGGAACGGATCTGGTGGGACCTGACGTATTATCATCTTCAGGTAAAAATCAATCCGGCGGACAGTGCGATCAGTGGCAGCACAACCATTTACTACCGGGTTTTAAAACCCAACCAGACGCTGCAAGTTGATTTACAACGTCCCCTTAAAATTCAGAAAATTGTTCAGGAAGGGAAGGAATTGGTTTTCAGGCAAGATGGAAATGCCTACTTTATAACGCTTCAGAAAAAGCAGGAAATTGGGCAAACCGAGTCGCTGGTGGTTCACTATGCCGGAAAACCGCGGGTAGCCAAACGCGCGCCCTGGGATGGCGGCTTTGTCTGGAAACGGGATAAAACCGGGCAATGGTTTATTGCTACAGCTTGCCAGGGATTGGGTGCCAGTGCGTGGTGGCCCTGCAAAGATCACATGTACGACGAGCCCGACAGTATGCTTATCAGCATTACCGTACCCAAAGGATTACAGGATATTTCCAATGGCCGTTTGCGCGGGGTGACTGAGCACGACGATGGAACCCATACGTTTGACTGGTTTGTGAGTAACCCCATTAGCAACTACGGCGTCAATGTCAATATTGGCAACTATGTTCATTGGGCAGACACACTTCAGGGTGAAAAGGGGCGGCTGACCATGGATTTTTACGCCCTGCCCGAACATGCCGATTCGGCCCGTCGGCAATTTCAACAGGCAAAGCCCATGCTGAAAGCATTTGAGCACTGGTTTGGACCGTACCCATTTTACGAAGACGGTTACAAACTTGTCGAGACACCCTATTTGGGAATGGAGCATCAAAGTTCGGTGACGTACGGCAATCGCTTTCGGAACGGGTATCTGGGACGCGATTTGTCGGGAACCGGTTTTGGACTTCTTTGGGATTTCATCATCATCCACGAATCCGGTCACGAATGGTTTGCCAACAACATTACTTACCGGGACGTTGCTGATATGTGGGTACACGAGAGCTTTACCAATTACTCTGAGAACCTCTACACGGAATATTACTACGGAAAAGATGCGGGATCGGCTTATGTAATGGGTACCCGGGCGCTTATTCGAAATGACCGGCCCATCGTCGGAACCTACAACGTAAACCACTCAGGTTCAGGTGATATGTATTATAAGGGCGGAAATATGCTGCATACAATCCGGCAAATTATCGGTGATGATACGAAATGGCGGGGAATTCTGAGGGGTCTTAACCAGACTTTTTATCACCAAACCGTTGATGGAAAACAAATTGAGGAGTACATCAGTCAACAATCCGGCATCAATTTTCAGAAGGTATTTGATCAATACCTGCGCGATAAACGCATTCCCACGTTGGAGTATAAATTGATTAAAAACAAGATCCAATACCGCTGGACGAATTGTGTCGAAGGCTTTAATATGCCGTTAAAAGTGTGCTTAAACAATCCCGGTCCTAACGAGACCCTCAACCCAACTATGCAATGGCAGACATTGCCCATCTCGGGTATCGATTCGTTAACTAGCGATCCTGCTTATTATGTATTGGTTCAATTGGCGAAATGAAACTGGTACCGAATTTCGAGATATAGGTCACAAAAAAAGCTCCCCGCTAATGCGGGGAGCTTAGGAAATCTGTGGTGGCGGCAACCTACTCTCCCGGAAGTGACTCCAGTACCATCGGCGTAACGGGGCTTAACGGCTCTGTTCGGTAT